>NZ_JBXALR010000008.1:0-264577 GCF_058799675.1 Pseudomonas sp. GW822-FHT06B12 | reverse complement strand
GCGGTAGTTCAGTCGGTTAGAATACCGGCCTGTCACGCCGGGGGTCGCGGGTTCGAGTCCCGTCCGCTGCGCCATATCTGCCTCAAGGCCCACTGAACGCCTTGAAGCTACGAAGAAAGCCATTGGCTACTTCGAGTCGATAGCAAAGACCCTGGTCGAAAGACCGGGGTTTTTTGTTTGTGGAATTTGGAATCCGTATTTTGGCTCCCGCCATTTCAAGGTGATGCCCAGTTTTGGTTCTACAAAAAAACCGCCTGTTCAGGCGGTTTTTTGTGAGCGCGATAAATCAGAAGTCGAACTTGTCTCGCAGGCCGTAATACCAGGCGCCTAGCGCGGCGAATGGCGTGCGCAGCAGTTGGCCGCCCGGGAAAGGGTAGTGCGGCAGGTCGGCAAAGGCATCAAAGCGCTCTGCCTGGCCGCGCAAGGCTTCGGCCAGGACTTTGCCTGCCAGGTGCGTGTAAGTCACACCATGGCCGCTACAGCCCTGGGAATAATAGATGTTGTCGCCCAGACGTCCGACCTGCGGCAAGCGCGACAAGGTCAGCAGGAAATTGCCGGTCCAGGCGTAATCGATCTTCACATCCTTGAGCTGTGGGAAGGCCTTGAGCATCTTCGGTCGAATGATCGCTTCGATGTTTGCCGGATCCCGGGCGCCGTACACTACGCCACCACCGAAGATCAGGCGCTTGTCGCCAGAGAGGCGATAGTAGTCGAGCAAATAGTTGCAGTCCTCGACGCAGTAATCCTGCGGCAACAGGCTCTTCGCCAGTTCATCGCTCAAGGGTTCGGTGGTGATCACCTGAGTGCCGCACGGCATCGATTTGGCAGCCAGCTCCGGAACCAGATTGCCCAGGTAGGCGTTGCCGGCGACGATGATGAATTTGGCCCTGACCTTGCCTTGCGGCGTGTGTACTACCGGATTGGCGCCACGCTCGATGCGTACGGCCGGTGACTGCTCGTAAAGGGTCCCGCCGAGCGACTCGACAGCCGCAGCTTCGCCCAGGGCGAGGTTGAGCGGGTGGATATGGCCGCCACTCATGTCGAGCATGCCGCCCACGTATTGATCACAGGCGACGACTTCGCGAATGCGGCGCTTGTCCAGGAGTTCCAGCTGAGTGTGGCCGTAGCGCTCCCACAGACGCTTCTGCGACTCCAGATGGCCCATCTGCTTGCTGGTGATGGCTGCAAACACACCGCCATCCTTCAAGTCGCACTGGATCTGGTATCTGGCCACGCGGTCGCGAATGATCTTGCCGCCTTCGAACGCCATTTGCCCGAGCATTTGTGCTTGCCTGGGGCCAACGCTGCGTTCGATCACATCGATATCGCGGCTATAACTGTTAACGATCTGACCACCATTGCGACCCGAGGCGCCGAAGCCGACTTTGGCAGCTTCCAGGACGGTCACCCGAAACCCGTTCTCCAGCAGAAACAGTGCGCTGGACAGGCCGGTATAGCCCGCGCCAATTACGCAGACATCAGTCTCTACGTCATCCTGTAACGACGGACGCGATGGAGCAGCGTTGGCCGACGCGGCGTAATAGGAGTCCGGATAAGGGGTGTTCGCCATCCTGCAGCCTCTGTTTAATATATTTTACGAGTGCTCCGATCCTACCTGAGTTAAAAATCGACTGCCAGACACCGGAATATCTTCTTTGCAGTACCAAAATTAAATATTTTGCATATTCATAGGGTTAGGTGAAAAAAAGGTGTTGACACCCCTCCGGAATTCCGTAGAATGCCGCCTCACAGCAGGCACGTAGCTCAGTTGGTTAGAGCACCACCTTGACATGGTGGGGGTCGTTGGTTCGAGTCCAATCGCGCCTACCAAACAAAATCCGCTCTGCTGGGCGGTCTAGAAGGGCTCACCGAAAGGTGGGCCCTTTTTTGTTGCCTGCGATTTTCAAAGCTTTTGCAAAACCCCGCCGTATTACATCTTCAGGTCGACATTTACCCTCGCAAATGGCTGAGTTCGAAGTGTTCAAGGGGGTAGCATAAGAGCTGCAAGCGAGGCGAATTCACCGACCGCGATTTGATCCGCGCATTGGCCGAAACCCAAGTGCACTGGATTGAATGGGCCTTATGAAGGTGTCGGGGGGTGGCAGCATGACCCAGGTTCAGCGTTTCACAATCAACACCGTTGGCCGCGACTTTGCCGTGGGTGATATTCACGGCCATTTCACCAAGCTTCAGGCTGCGCTTGATGCTGTCGGCTTCAACCCCGCAACCGATCGCCTGTTCAGTGTTGGCGATATGGTTGATCGCGGCCCCGAATCTACTGACGTCGACGTGTGGCTGGCGAAGCCATGGTTCTTTGCCGTGCAGGGCAATCATGAGCAGATGGCGATCGATGCCCATCGGTTCAGCCATAAAGGCCAGGCCAGTTACATGCACATTATCAACGGTGGCGCCTGGTTGTACGGTCGGTCCACCGCCGAGCAGGCCTTCTATGTCGATCTGTTCGTCGAGCTGCCTATCGCTATTGAGGTGATGACGCCAATGGGGCTGGTGGGGATCGTGCATGCCGATTGCCCGTTCGATGATTGGGCACAAATGACTAGCGCCCTTGAGCTCGAGCAAGGCGCGATGCAGCGTAGTGTCCAAACGATCTGCCAGTGGTCGCGTACGCGCATTACCAACGAAAACGACACTGGCGTCAGTGGCATCAGGGCGGTGATCGTCGGCCACACGGTGGTCTATCAGCCGGCGGTGCTGGGCAACGTCTACCACATCGACACTGGCGGCGGGATGGGCGGCCACTTCACGCTGATTGATCTGGCCACTCTCGAGTGCTTCCCGCCGATCAATCCAAAACTGTTCAGCAGCTGAGTGAGTTACGGGTAGATCAGGAGTTTGTGTACTCGAGATACAGCCTTTCGAGAGCCTCTTGGTACTTGTCTCCCGTTAAAGACTTTTTCAGGGCTTCCACGGCTTCGAGTGCTGAAGCTGCAGCCAGGACCTCGTTATCTCCCCGGCTTGCGGCGCGCAGTCTTGCTGCTGCAATGATCGCATCTTCAGTCGTTTGCATGGTGTTGCCCTCGAAGGACTCAGTCTCACTGATGCCGGCAATCCACCACTAATTCTACCCCCGAGATAGGCCGTGACAACCAGACCGCCTGACTGGGAGGCAATCGAGCGTACCTGCCGACCGGGATTGCTATCACGCTGAAGATGGCTTTTGCTTGCGTATGCGACAATTCACCGTCCACCCAGTCATGGAGCGTATACACATGGTGCAACTGCTTGCGATCTCTGGAAGCCTCCGGGCAGCCTCTTCGAACTCCGCGTTACTGCGTGCTGCCGAGATGCTCAGTCCTGAAGGGGTGTCGATCAAGCATTACCTGGAGGTGGGGCAATTACCTCACTTTGATCCGGATCTGGCTGACGATCCTCCGCGGATCGTCGCGGAGTTGCGTGGGATTATTGCCAAGGCAGACGGTATTCTGATTTCGTGCCCTGAGTACGCTCGTGGAATTCCGGGGTCGTTCAAGAATGCACTGGATTGGCTCGTAGCCAGTCAGGACTTTCCCGGCAAGCCGATAGCACTTTTCAACGCATCGCCACGAGCGAGTCATGCCCAGGCGGCGCTCAGGCTAGTGCTGGAAACGATGTCCGCGATTATTGTCGAGCCTGCCTCGATAACAGTGAACCTGCTGGCCAAAGGAATGGATGAGGCAGACATCGCAGCGAGTCCGCAGATCAGTCAGCAAGTCGTTTCGGCCCTGGGCGTGTTCAAAAACCAGATTGAGAGCGGTCTTTCTACAGAGCGTTCTCAATCAGGCCAGTCAAATGCAGGCTGAAACGAGGCTCAAACATCGCCTGATGGTTGCTGGCTAATCACTCGTATCGGGTCGCAGTCCGGCGGAACTGCTTCAGCTTCAGGAAGAGGAGCCCAGCAAATCACGGACGAAAAAAAACCCGCATTTGAACGGGCTTTTTATCGATGGGGGGCGCTGATCCTTCAGCTCGTTGGAGTGTGCTCTGTGGCTCAAGCCCAATCAACCAAATGGCGACGAAACGCCAGAAAAAAAGCAGTTGTGTGCCGGATTGATCGCGGCTGGCCGAAGGCGAGAGGGGCGGGGTGGTTGCTTGGCTTGTGAGCGAAGCCAGACGTTTTGGGCTACTACTGACAGGCCGATATTTTTTTCGTCTTGAATGGGGAGCAAATCGATGCTGGTTCACTGGTTTCTTGCTGCGGTCCATCTCTTGGCCTATGGCCTGGCACTCTGGGGAGTGCTTACGCGTGGTATGGCATTCCGTCGGGTTGCCCTGGATGGCACGGGGGCTCGTAGTGTCTTGCTGGCAGATAACTTTTGGGGAATCTCTGCGGCGATTCTTCTGATTACCGGTGGGATTCGTGCCTTTGGCGGGTACGAAAAGGGTTCGGACTATTACCTGCATCAGCCACTGTTCCATCTGAAAATGACCTTGTTCGTCATCATCCTGTTGCTCGAGATTGCGCCGATGGTGGCCTTGATCAAATGGCGGATCGCTTTGAGTCGAGGTACGCCGATTGATGTCGGGAGGTCCAGGCTCTTTGCGCGCATCAGTCATATCGAGGCGCTGTTGATTATCTTGATGGTTGTGGCGGCGACAGGCATGGCGCGAGGCGTGACGTTCGGATAGTTGGCTATCGTTGCGTAATGGACTGGAGCGTCCACGCCGATTGTGAGGTTTTCACCGGGCTGAATCCGAATTGTCTGACAGCAAGGTTCATGGTGATGTCGTTAATATCGGCTTCACCTTTTCAGCGACAGTCTGAGGCCGATTGGGCGTGCGTGGTTGCCATGGAGAAAGGAGTGCGGAGCGGTAGTGCGCAGAATCTTTAGCCAGCCGTTGCTGTAAGAGAAAGGGCTGGCTACTGATTGCTGGCGGGGTTCAGGGGGTTTCGCGCTTGTCCGGCGCAGTAAGACCGGCCTGAATACGCTGGTAGATTTCTTCTCGATGCACCGCAACGTCTTTCGGGGCATTGATGCCGATTCTGACCTGCTGGCCGCTAACGCCCAGAATGGTGATTGTAATGTCATCACCGATGTTTATGCTTTCACCGACTTTGCGGGTGAGTATCAGCATGATCTTCTCCTTGATAGCTTTGTAGGGCACCTGACTCAAACAATGCAGATGTCGGTAGTACCTATAGATTAGTGCGAAGTGTCACGGTTTGGGTGCCTCTTTCTGACGCGCAGACGCTGCATTAATTCCCAAGGTGCGACTATACAGAGGCGAGAAACATCATTCTCGTTGTTTTGACGCCTGTTTACTGGGTCGTGAGGCATTTTTGGGTGATAAAATCCTGGCTTTGGCATTCCGAGGGAAAAGTTGTGCGCAAAATGGCGTTGGTGGTCGCGGTATTGGTATTGACGGGATGTGGCCAGGAACAGACCGGGGAGTCGAAAAAACCTCAGGTGCCGGTTGTCTCTGCACCCGCAGCGGCGGCTGCGCCACAATGGGATGTTCTGGTTCAGGGCGAGACCGTGCAGGCGATCAGTGATCTCACCGGCTGGCTGATCGAGCACAGTTTTGTTTCCTACGTTGTAACGCAAGACGGCAAACAGCGTGTGCTGGTCGGGCCGTTCAACTCAAAAGCCGAAGCCGAGGCAAGGCAGGTCGAGCTGATCGCAGCCCTGGCCAAGGCGAAGAAGATGAATATCGAATCAATGGTCGTTGAGCACAGCGCGGCTCAATAACTGATTCTGGTGCCTGTTATCCGCAGGCCTTCATGTCGACGGGGCCGACGAACTCATTGCCGCGCCCCATCACGCACGCCACGCTCTGATTGCGTTGGCGCTCCCAGCTTTGCACCGGGTAAGTCTTGTTCCAGGCTTCGAAGAGTTGCCGATCCTGCCTGGACAGACGCAACCCGTATTGCTTGCTCATGTAGAAATAGGTGCGAGCGATCATTCCGCGAATAGATGGACGAGGCGTGACCTTCTTTGCCTTGAAGTCGACTTGGGTCAGGCACGAACCGTATTGACCGGATTGCACGGGAAGCCAGCCGAAACTGAAGTTGCTGCGGTCCCCGTTCACCTCGCCGATGCTTGGCACGAGGTTGTGCAAATCGGCCTCGGCGCGTTGATAGGTCGGGTCGTGACGTGTGCAGTTCTGGCGACCACCCTGTTGCCAGCACTGGCGTTGGTGACCGATTTGCCATGCGGGAACGATGTGCTCCCATTCGATACGTGCAGCGCGGTTGGCGTTTTTTCGTGGCACGTAACCGCAGGCTTTCAGGTCGACCCGATTGCCCGTGTATTTGCAGCCGCAATAGAACTCGGTGGACTGTGGGGCGTAGAGTTTCCAGGCGGCTTTTTTCGCCTCGTTGAAGGTCCGTGGCGCATCCGCCTGAGCCGTGGCGGCAACGAAGAGCAACAGCAAAACAATACAACGAACAATCATTGACTCAGTCTTCCTTCGGCACAACCCAGAAAATCTGCACGCCGCCATCGTCGCGGTAAGCGAGGGTGACGTTGTCGTTCTCGGCGATTTCCTCAAGCAAGCGTTCCCATTCATCTACCGGCTCGTCAGGGAGGCGAAAGATCAAGGCTGCCTTGGCTTTTTGGGCGGTCGGGGAGTTGATGATTTTTTGAACGCGCAAACCGAGTCGTTCGTAAGAGCCTGGAGGGGTGGTTGCTGCTGAAGAGGTCGTGGCCACTGAGTAATCCTTATTAAGCTGTACGTGCATACAGTATTTAACTGTGGGCAATTTCGCAACTGCTTAAAACTCAAGAAGATCGTCTGACAGCGAGTTTTTCCGTTTGGTGTAAACCGGTTGGAAATTCTTCTGAAGAAATGGCAGGGGAGGCGGGAGGGCAGGTCACTCGCCCGAGCGGGCGAGTGGGTGTGGCAAGCGTCCGACCGGATCAGGCCGGACGCAATCAATCAGTATTCCCAGAACATCCGTTGCAGTTCTTTGCTGTCCGAAGTCTTGGTCAGTGCAACCATCGTCAGGATGCGAGCTTTCTGCGGGTTCAGGTCATGCGCAACGACCCAGTCATACTTGTCGTCAGGCTGTTCGGCGTTGCGCAGGACAAAGCCGCCAGCATTGACGTGAGACGAGCGAATGATCTGCACGCCATCCTTGCGCAGTGCTTGCAAGGTTGGAACGACGCGTGAAGATACCGAGCCATTGCCGGTGCCGGCATGGATGATGGCTTTGGCGCCAGATTGAGCCAGGGCCTTGTAAGCAGTGCCGTCGACATTGCCATAGGAATAGGCGATTTCGACGTCAGGCAGGCTCTTGATGGTTTTGATGTCGAATTCCGAATCCATGGTGTGACGCTTGGCTGGCAAGCGGAACCAGTAGGATTTGCCTTCGACCACCATGCCCAATGGGCCCCAGGCGCTTTTGAACGCTTCGGTCTTGATGTTGATCATTTTGCTGACATCACGACCCGACTGAATCTCGTCGTTCATGGTTACCAGCACACCTTTGCCACGAGCGTCTTTGCTGCTCGCTACGGCAACGGCGTTGTACAGGTTGAGCATGCCATCAGCGGACATCGCGGTGCCTGGGCGCATAGAGCCAACAACGATGATCGGCTTGTCGGTTTTTTCCACCAGGTTCAGGAAGTAGGCGGTCTCTTCCAGGGTATCGGTGCCGTGAGTGATAACGATGCCATCGACGTCTTTGCTGTCGGCCAATTCGGCTACGCGGCGCCCCAGTTGCAGCAGGTTTTCGTTGGTGATGCTCTCGGAGGCGATTTGCATCACTTGCTCGCCGCGAACGTTGGCCAATTGGCTCAGTTCAGGGACGCCGGCGATCAATTGCTCGATCCCGACTTTTGCAGCCTGGTACGTAGCGCTGTTGGCTGAGCTGGCGCCAGCACCGGCAATCGTGCCGCCGGTAGCGAGGATTACCACGTTTGCCAGTTTCTGTTTGGCTTCGACTTCTTTTGCTTGCAGTGCAGTCGGGAGGAGCAGCAGGAGGGCCAAAGCGCCCGGAATAAAGGTATTGAAGGCAGATTTCATTGTTTTCTCTCTAATAGTGATGACGGTGCTGATGCAGGTTCATCTAGAAACACCCCAAGCAGATCTGTATGCCGGGGTACCCAGTAAGAGCAGGATCTGTACCAGTCATACTTTGGATTGAAAATTCTTTTAACCTTATGATTTATATCAACTTATTGCTTATTGGCGATTGATCTCGAGGCTTTCGTCGTCCGGGTTTCCGAACATGTGCTGGGTGAGTGTTCGGATGCCCGAAAACTCCTACAGAAATAGTCGTGGATTCCCGCATTTTTGACAGGGAATTAGCGCTAAAGAAAACTGGCCAAAGGTCGATGACCCTTCAAGGATCATTTTTTTAAGGAGTTCACATGTCCATTGTTGTCGGTTTTCCAAACGCTGGCGGCATCACCATCGGCGGCAAGTCGCTCGCTACCGTCAACGCATTGAGCGACGCGACGGCAGACGCCTCGACGCAACTGGTGGGTAGCAAGGAAGGTGACAGCAAGCAAGTCAGGACGGGGTCGGTAGGGCAAAGCCAGGGCACGGAGACCAAAGAGGATGACGGTGGGAGCGTCAGCATCACGGTGAAATTACTGCTTCAACGCATGAAGGAACTGCAAGAGCAACTGCGTCAGCAACAACAGCAACTGGCAGCGGCCCAGGCCGCGTCATATCCGACGCCGGAAGCCAAGACCACCGCGGTCATGGCGATTCAGGGGCAGATCGCCAACACCAACGGTGCGCTAATGGAGGTGACCGCCAACCTGGTCAAGGAACTGGCCAAGGGCGCCAATAGCGGATCGATGGTCAACACGACGGCGTGATGCGCATTGCCGGCTTTTGCCAACCGTCCCACAAAACGGCTTTTTCTGACCGTTGACAAATGTCAGCAAGGTTCGCATAGTTCGGTCGACGCAAACGTTTGCGCGGCCCTATCGACGGTTTGACCCCGTTGGCACGGCGATCCTCGTTCCCGCGTATCTGAGCGCTGGTGAACGGATTTGAAGCGTATGCAGTGCAAGCGTTGCTCACAATAATCATAAGATCGGAGTGAACTCATGAAGCTGCCATTCGCTGGACGTCTTCTCGCTGTCGCTATGCTGGCTGCCGCATCCGCTGCTTTACCCCTCTCTTCGGCCTTCGCCGACACTGAAAAACCTAAAGTCGCGCTGGTCATGAAGTCCCTGGCCAACGAATTCTTCCTGACCATGGAAGATGGCGCCAAGGCTTACCAGAAAGAACATCCCGGCGATTTCGAGCTGATCTCCAACGGGATCAAGGACGAAACCGACACCGCCAATCAGATCCGCATTGTCGAGCAGATGATCGTCTCCAAGGTCAATGCGCTGGTGATCGCCCCCGCTGATTCGAAAGCGATGGTGCCGGTGATCAAGAAAGCCGTCGACGCGGGTATCACCGTCATCAACATTGATAACCAGCTCGACCCGGCAGTGCTCAAAAGCAAAAACCTCAGTGTGCCTTTCGTAGGTCCGGACAACCGCAAAGGCGCGCGTCTGGTCGGCGAATACCTGGCCAAACAGCTGAAGGCCGGTGATGAAGTCGGCATCATCGAAGGCGTTTCCACCACCTCCAACGCCCAGGCACGCACCGCTGGCTTCAAGGATGCGATGGAAGCAGCGCAGGTCAAGGTTGTGTCCCTGCAATCCGGCGACTGGGAAATCAACAAGGGCAACCAGGTTGCCTCGTCGATGCTGAGCGAATACCCGCAAATCAAGGCGCTGCTGGCGGGTAACGACAGCATGGCCGTCGGTGCCGTTTCTGCGGTGCGCGCAGCAGGCAAGGCGGGCAAGGTGCAAGTGGTCGGTTACGACAACATCAATGCCATCAAGCCGATGCTCAAGGACGGCCGCGTATTGGCGACTGCCGATCAGTTTGCTGCCAAACAAGCAGTGTTCGGCATTGAAACCGCGCTGAAAATGCTCAAGGGCGAAAAGGTCGACAGCGGCACCAACGGCGTAATCGAAACTCCGGTTGAGCTGGTTACCAAATAGTCATTCTGGCGACACAACGGCGCCCGCTCGCAAGGGCGAGCGCATGGAGAGTTTTTTATGTCAGTTTGTGCCCCGAACGCAGTCCTTTCGGTCAGCGGTATCGGCAAGACGTACGCGCAACCGGTGTTGACCGGCATTGACCTGACGCTGATGCGTGGTGAAGTGCTGGCGTTGACCGGCGAGAACGGTGCAGGCAAAAGCACGCTGTCGAAAATCATTGGCGGACTGGTCGCACCGACCACCGGCCAGATGCAGTTCCAGGGGCGCGATTACCGTCCCGGCAGCCGAACCCAGGCTGAAGAGCTGGGCATTCGCATGGTCATGCAAGAGCTCAATCTGCTGCCGACCTTGTCCGTCGCCGAAAACCTGTTTCTCGATAACCTGCCCAGCAATGGCGGATGGATCAGCCGCAAGCAACTGCGCAAAGCGGCAATCGCAGCAATGGCTCAGGTCGGGCTCGATGCGATCGATCCGGACACGCTGGTCGGTGAGTTGGGGATCGGTCATCAGCAAATGGTCGAGATCGCTCGCAACCTGATCGGCGACTGCCATGTACTGATACTCGATGAGCCGACCGCGATGCTGACGGCTCGTGAGGTCGAGATGCTCTTTGAGCAAATCACCCGTCTGCAAGCCCGCGGTGTGGCGATCATTTACATTTCCCATCGTCTGGAAGAACTGGCGAGGGTTGCTCAGCGGATTGCCGTGTTGCGTGACGGTAATCTGGTCTGCGTCGAACCCATGGCCAACTATAACAGCGAGCAGCTGGTCAATCTGATGGTGGGGCGTGAACTGGGCGAGCACATCGATCTCGGCCCACGGCAAATCGGTGCGCCAGCCCTGACCGTCAAAGGGCTGAGCCGTTCGGACAAGGTTCGCGATGTGTCTTTCGAGGTGCGCAGCGGCGAAATTTTCGGGATTTCCGGATTGATCGGGGCAGGGCGCACAGAACTGCTGCGCCTGATCTTCGGCGCCGATGCGGCAGACAGTGGCACGGTCGCTCTCGGTTCTCCGGCGCAAGTGGTGAGCATCCGTTCGCCTGCCGATGCGGTCGGTCACGGGATTGCCCTGATCACCGAAGATCGCAAAGGCGAAGGCCTGCTGCTGACTCAGTCGATCAGCGCCAACATTGCCCTGGGCAATATGCCGGTGATCTCCAGTGGCGGCATCGTCAACCCGGGTGACGAGATGGCACTGGCGCAGCGTCAGATCGACGCCATGCGCATTCGCAGCTCCAGCCCTGCGCAACTGGTTTCAGAATTGTCGGGCGGCAATCAGCAGAAGGTCGTGATCGGTCGCTGGCTTGAGCGTGAGTGTTCGGTGCTGCTGTTCGATGAGCCGACTCGCGGCATCGATGTCGGTGCCAAGTTTGATATTTACGCATTGCTCGGCGAGTTGACGCGTCAGGGCAAGGCGCTGGTGGTGGTGTCCAGTGATCTGCGTGAATTGATGTTGATCTGCGACCGCATCGGCGTGTTGTCGGCCGGGCGTTTGATCGACACCTTCGAGCGCGACAGCTGGACTCAGGATGATTTGCTTGCTGCCGCTTTTGCCGGCTACCAAAAACGTGATGCGTTGCTCCATGAAGCGGCGCCTAGGGATCTCCCATGATAACTGCACTGTCTGCTGGCAAACGTAGTGGCAATTTTTACGGCCTCGGTACCTATCTGGGTCTGGCCGGTGCCTTGCTGGCGATGATTACGCTGTTCTCGGTCTTGAGCAGTCATTTCCTCTCTTACGAAACCTTCAGCACGCTGGCCAACCAGATACCGGACTTGATGGTGCTGGCGGTCGGCATGACGTTCGTGTTGATCATCGGCGGCATCGACCTCTCGGTAGGCTCGGTGTTGGCCTTGGCGGCGTCGACCGTCAGTGTGGCGATTCTCGGCTGGGGCTGGAGTGTCTTGCCGGCGGCGCTGCTGGGTATGGCCGCTGCCGCATTGGCCGGGACCATCACCGGTTCGATCACCGTGGCCTGGCGCATTCCGTCGTTCATCGTCTCGCTGGGTGTGCTGGAAATGGCTCGCGGCGTTGCCTATCAGATGACCGGCTCGCGCACGGCCTACATTGGTGATGCCTTTGCCTGGCTGTCCAATCCGGTTGCCTTTGGTATTTCGCCGTCGTTCATCATTGCGTTGCTGGTCATCTTCATCGCTCAGGCGGTGTTGACCCGCACCGTGTTCGGTCGCTACCTGATCGGCATCGGCACCAACGAAGAGGCCGTGCGTCTGGCGGGTATCAACCCAAAACCCTACAAGATTCTGGTGTTCAGTCTGATGGGGTTGCTGGCGGGTGTTGCCGCACTGTTCCAGATCTCGCGTCTGGAAGCGGCGGACCCGAATGCCGGTTCCGGCCTGGAGCTGCAAGTCATCGCTGCCGTAGTGATCGGTGGCACCAGCCTGATGGGGGGGCGCGGTTCGGTCATCAGCACGTTCTTCGGTGTTCTGATCATTTCGGTACTGGCTGCCGGGCTGGCGCAGATCGGTGCGACCGAGCCGACCAAACGCATCATTACCGGCGCGGTGATCGTGGTCGCGGTGGTGCTGGATACCTACCGTAGCCAACGTGCAAGTCGACGGAGCTGAATCATGGCAACGATCAAGGATGTGGCAGCGCTCGCGGGGATTTCCTACACCACGGTTTCCCATGTGGTGAACAAGACCCGGCCGGTCAGTGAAGAGGTTCGGCTCAAGGTCGAGGCCGCGATCAAAAGCCTGGACTACGTGCCCAGCGCCGTCGCGCGCTCGCTGAAAGCGAAAACCACCGCGACCATCGGCCTGCTGGTGCCCAACAGTCTCAACCCGTACTTCGCGGAGTTGGCCCGTGGCATCGAGGACTACTGCGAGCGTAATGGCTATTGCGTGATCCTCTGCAACTCCGACGACAACCCGGACAAGCAGCGCAGTTACCTGCGCGTGCTGCTGGAAAAACGCATTGACGGGCTGATTGTCGCTTCCGCCGGCGGTGATAGCGGGCTGGCGCAAGGGCTGGCCGGCGTGCGTACGCCGATGGTGATCGTCGACCGTGGGCTGGAGGGGCTTGATGCGGACCTGGTGCGCATCGACCATGAATATGGTGCTTACCTGGCGACCCGGCATCTGTTGGAGTTGGGCCACCTGGACATTGCCCACATCGGCGGTCCGGCGCATACCAGTGTGGCGCAGATGCGTCTGGCAGGTTATTGCCGCGCCTTGAAAGAGGCGGGCGTCGAAGTGCCGAGAGAGCGGATGCTCGAAAGCGACTTCACCAGCACCGGCGGTTACAACGCAGCCGCAATCTTGCTGGAAAAGAACCCGCCCAGCGCGATCTTTGCCGGTAACGACATGATCGGTATCGGCGTACTGCGGGCGGCTGCCGAGCGCAATATCCGGGTGCCGAGCGAGCTGTCGGTCATTGGTTTCGACGATATTCAGATGAGCCGTTATGTCTATCCGGCGTTGACCACCGTAGGCCAGTCGATCCTGCAGCTTGGCGAAATGGCTGCGGAGGTACTGTTGCGGCGGATCGCGATACCTGAACTGGCGACCGATCAACGAATCGTGACGCCCAGTATTGTCATGCGAGAGTCGACCGCGCCGCTGGCCGGCGTATTCGACCAATACCGCTGAAGCGAATTGATGAGTAGTGATGTATGCCAGCAAAAGTAGTGGTTGTAGGCAGTCTGAACATGGACCTGGTGACCCGCGCCCAGCGGCTGCCGCGTGCTGGAGAAACGCTGCATGGCAAGTCGTTTGCCACCGTGTCGGGCGGCAAGGGCGCTAATCAGGCGGTCGCGTCTGCCCGGCTCGGTGCGCAGGTGTCGATGATCGGCTGCGTGGGTAACGATGCTTATGGTGGGCAATTGCGCGCTGCGTTGCTCGCAGAACAGATCGATTGCCGGGCGCTGACAGCGGTCGAGGGTTCCAGCGGCGTGGCACTGATCGTGGTCGATGACAACAGCCAGAATGCGATTGTCATCGTTGCGGGCGCCAACGGTCTGCTGACACCTGACGTGGTTGCCGGGTTCGATGCGGTGCTTGCGGCAGCCGACGTGATCATTTGTCAGCTTGAAGTGCCGATGCAGACTGTCGGCTATGTCCTCAAGCGCGGTCGTGAGCTAGGCAAAACGGTGATCCTCAATCCGGCGCCGGCTACCGGTCCATTGCCAGCCGATTGGTATTCGTCAATCGATTACCTGATCCCCAATGAAGGCGAAGCGTCGGCCCTGAGCGGTTTGCCGGTGGACTCGCTGGAGAGCGCCGAACTGGCCGCGAACCAATTGATCGCTGCCGGTGCCGGCAAGGTCATCATCACATTGGGGCCCCTGGGTTCATTGTTCGCCAATGGGCAAAGTGTTGAGCATTTTCCGGCGCCCAAGGTCAAGGCAGTCGACACCACGGCGGCCGGTGACACCTTTGTCGGCGGGTTTGCAGCGGCGTTGGCCTCTGGCAAAAGCGAAGCCTGGGCCATTCGTTTTGGTCAGGTCGCGGCAGCCTTGTCGGTGACGCGGGCCGGTGCGCAACCTTCGATTCCTTCCTTGTCAGACGTACAGGCTTTTAAAGCACCATGAAAAAAACACCTTTGCTCAATATCGCGTTGTCGCGGCTGATTGCTTCTCTGGGCCATGGCGACATGCTGGTGATTGGCGATGCCGGTCTGCCCGTGCCGCCCGGGGTTGAGTTGATCGACCTGGCGTTGTCCCAAGGCATTCCGGACTTTGTCAGTACCTTGAACGTCGTGCTCAGTGAAATGCAGGTGGAAAGCCATGTGCTGGCCGAAGAAATCCTGCTCAAGCAGCCGCCGGCGCTGCAGGCGATCGACGAGCTGACGGCCAAGGCTGCTATGGGCCAGCGGCGGTTGCTGAGTCATGACGAGTTCAAGCTCCTTAGCCGACAGGCGCGGGCGATTGTTCGTACGGGCGAATGTCAGCCGTACTGCAATATCGTGCTGGTCGCTGGGGTAACGTTCTAACCCGCTATATCCCGATTCGATTTATCCAGGTTCGATTTACCCACGCACAAGGAGTGCGCTATGTACCGCTATGCTCAAAGACTGCATCACCTGATCCGGAGTCTGCTGCTTTTGTCCTTGCTCACCGCTACAGGCGCCCACGCGGCGGAAAAGATTGATCTGATCATCGACACCGATCCGGGTGCTGACGACGTGGTGGCGCTGTTGTTTGCCCTGGCGTCGCCCGAAGAACTGAACATCCGCGCACTCACCACCGTTGCCGGTAACGTGCGGCTGGACAAAACCTCGCGTAACGCGCGGCTGGCCCGCGAGTGGGCAGGGCGCGAAGAGGTGCCGGTCTATGCGGGGGCACCGAAACCGCTGATGCGCACGCCGATCTATGCCGAGAATATTCACGGCAAGGAAGGCCTGTCGGGCGTCACTGTGCATGAGCCGAAGAAAGGGTTGGCCAAAGGCGATGCGGTCAGTTACCTGATCGAGACTTTACGCGCGGCTAAGCCTCACAGCATCACCATTGCGATGCTTGGGCCGCAGACCAACCTGGCGTTGGCGCTGATTAAGGATCCGGAAATCACCCAGGGCATCAAGGAAGTGGTGATCATGGGGGGGGCGCACTTCAACGGCGGCAACATTACCCCGGTCGCTGAATTCAACCTGTTCGCCGATCCGCAGGCAGCTGAAGTTGTCCTCAAGAGCGGCGTCAAGCTGACCTATCTGCCGCTGGACGTCACCCACAAGATTCTGACCAGTGACGCCCGCCTGAAGCAGATTGCCGCGCTGAACAACAACGCCAGCAAACTGGTGGGCGATATTCTCAACGAATACGTCAAAGGCGACATGGAACACTACGGTATTCCTGGTGGGCCGGTGCATGACGCCACGGTGATCGCGTACCTGCTCAAGCCTGAACTGTTTACCGGTCGTGCGGTGAATGTGGTGGTCGACAGTCGCGAAGGGCCGACCTTTGGCCAGACCATCGTTGACTGGTACGACGGTCTGAAAGCCCCGAAAAATGCATTCTGGGTCGCGAACGGCGATGCTCAGGGCTTCTTCGATTTGCTGACGACGCGTCTCGCTCGTCTCAAGTAAGCCATACCCCGCAGGTGCCAGTCTGCGGGGGTTTTACTCCCTTTCCGTGTGGGGAGCGCCCATGTCGTCGATGGGGTACTTCTCGAATACCTGCTCGATGAACTGTTGAGCAGCTTTCGTGCCCAGGTCCTTGACCAGCAGGTCTATGCCAATAATCGCCAACTCTTCCGGGCTGCTGGGGCTGTAAGAGCTGTGGCCCTGGGGCCAGCTGACTTTGATATCGGCGTCGATGGTCACGGTGGTCATGATGGTCTCGCGAGGTCGGGAAGTCTGTGTGTTGAGTTAACCACCTTGCGCAGCTTTTGGCACTCCGACTTAGGCATGAACGGAGCGCTATGCGACACTTGGGCTTTGTAGATTTCAAGGAAAGTGCTGTGCAGATCGATTTGAATACCCCGGACGGCTTGACGCTTGAGGCTGTGCGCCAGTTGCTGGCGTCTGCCAGCGACGATACGCACACCCAGTTGCGGGTTACCAAGTCAGGTATTGCCTATATTTCGTCGGGTGTCGTCGGTGGAACGGATATCGACGGGCTGCTGTTTCGTCTTGAGACGTGGGCCAAGGGCTCCGGGTATGTAGGCCTGGTTGCCGCCAGCGATGAGGTCTGGGTCATGCAGATATTCAACGCGTTGAAGCAGAACTGGCCGAAACCACCCTTCGATTACATCGACATCTACTGAGCTTGTTCATATTCAGTCACGATTGCGCGGTGAACAGCGCGTGATAGCTCAGGCAGACTTGCGCGCTTGACGGTTTTGAAGGCAGGGTGATGGCAGCGACCTTGAAACCAAACGCCAAAATGGCTGTCGCACACATTCAGTTCAACTATAGAAAAGGAGGCGTCATGCCTTGGAAGCTCGCGTCATTGGGTACTTTGCTGGCCGCTGTCATGTTGACGGGTTGCAGCAGTACCTCCGAGTCGGCAAAAGACCCTGTGGTAGCCGAGGCCGGTCACGGCCGCTGTGAGGCAAAGGCTGCCGAATTCGCCATTGGCAAGAAGGCTTCGCCAGAGCTGTTGGAACAGGCCCGCACGCGCTCCGGATCGCAGACTGCACGAGTCCTCAGGCCAAACGACATGATCACTCTGGAATACCGTTCAGATCGCTTGAACCTCAATACCGACGCCAACCTGGTGATTACCCGCGTTAACTGCGGCTGATTGCATCGGGCTTTTGTTGCGGCCATAAAAAACCCCGTCACATGGACGGGGTTTTTTTAGTGCGCCTGGAAATTACTCTGGGCGAACTTGAGCAGCTTGCATACCCTTTTGGCCTTTCTCAGCCACGAAGGAAACGGTTTGGCCTTCTTTCAGGCTTTTGAAACCGTCGCTTTCGATAGCTTTGAAGTGTACGAACAGGTCGTCACCGCCACCTTGAGGAGTGATGAAGCCGAAGCCTTTTTCATCGTTGAACCATTTAACGGTGCCGGTTTGGCGATTAGACATGGTGTATCTCCAAGAAACATATATTTTCAGTAGTACTGTGCTGCTCAGGCCAACTGGGCACACCGGGGTATCATAGTCGAAATGTTCGATTTGGGAGCCCCCCGGACGTGTTGTTTGCCTTCACATCGTGCGTTCTTTGTCGCGGATTATGGCTGGAAGCCCCGGTTTCAGGGGGTTGTAGCCAAATAAGCATCCTGTAAAAAAAGCTGTAAAAGCTGTGTATTTTGTCTGAAATAGTGGTTTTTCAGCTGTTTTCTGCTCGCCAGGGCCGGTGTTTTTAGCCCCGTAGCGGCTTATTTCTTGACTCTGCATTCCTGAATGGCGTCCAGCGCCTTGGTTCGCAGCTCGGCACTCGGCTGTTTCGTCTTGCTCATCAGCTCGGTGATCTCTGCGGTCGTGAACTTCTCGTTCAGCTTGTCTGCGCCACAGGCGCAATGCATTTCGGCGGTCTTCTGGTCGACGCTCTGACTGGCGGCGGAAACGCAATCCTTCATATAGCTTTCGCGAACCCCGGCAGGCCAGGCAGCTTGCGCGCTCAGCGGGAGCAGCATTACCAGTGGGGAGGCGAGGGCGATAAGGCGGATAAGACGCATGACTGGAACTCCTTGGGGTCAATAATGTGTGGCGATTCTCAGCCTATTTGAGGTGGGTCGTACATCTCAAGTTCACTTTTTGATGCAAAAGCCCTGAATTCGGTATTGCCGAAACAAGGTCGCGGCGATGACCGTTCATCTGTGCTAGGATCCAACGCTTGGGTATTTTCAGGCTCTGGATGATCTGTTCTCCAGTGGCGGCCAATGCCCGAATAACCCTGATTTGATCTCCAGTCACTCTGGTTCGGTTTCCGGTTGGCCGCAAGGCTCCTGCCGCTGTAAGGCAGGCGTTCATTATTGAATGGCCTGGACTGAATCGCGTACTGGCTGCTCATCCCAACCCACGTGACCTTTGGTAGGGGTCACCACTAGGAGAGGAGGCGCCATGCCCACTATTACTCTTCCCGACGGCAGTCAACGTTCTTTCGATCATCCGGTTTCCGTAGCCGAGGTCGCCGCATCCATTGGTGCCGGTCTGGCCAAGGCCACCGTGGCCGGCAAGGTCAACGGCAAGCTGGTTGACGCCAGCGATGTCATCGGCAGCGATGCAACCCTGCAAATCATCACGCCAAAGGATGAAGAGGGGCTGGAGATCATTCGCCACTCTTGCGCCCACCTGATTGGCCACGCGGTCAAGCAGTTGTACCCGACGGCGAAAATGGTGATCGGTCCGGTCATCGATGAAGGCTTCTATTACGACATCGCCTACGAGCGTCCTTTCACTCCGGACGACCTGGCGGCTATCGAACAGCGCATGCACCTGCTGATCGAAAAAGATTACGACGTCATCAAAAAAGTCACTCCGCGCGCCGAAGTGATCGACGTATTCACCAGCCGTGGCGAAGACTACAAGCTGCGCCTGGTCGAAGACATGCCGAACGAGCAGGCCATGGGTCTGTACTATCACGAAGAATACGTCGACATGTGCCGCGGTCCGCACGTGCCGAACACCCGCTTCCTGAAGTCTTTCAAACTGACCAAGCTGTCGGGCGCCTACTGGCGTGGCGATGCCAAAAACGAGCAATTGCAGCGCGTTTACGGCACAGCCTGGGCTGACAAGAAGCAACTGGCCGCTTACATCCAGCGTATCGAAGAAGCTGAAAAGCGCGACCATCGCAAGATCGGTAAGCGTCTTGGCCTGTTCCATACTCAGGAAGAAGCGCCGGGCATGGTTTTCTGGCACCCGAACGGCTGGACCCTGTACCAGGTGCTCGAGCAGTACATGCGCCAGGTTCAGCGTGAAAACGGCTATCTGGAGATCAAGACTCCGCAAGTCGTCGACCGTAGCCTGTGGGAGAAATCCGGGCACTGGGCCAACTACGCCGAGAATATGTTCACCACGCAGTCGGAAAGCCGCGACTACGCCATCAAGCCAATGAACTGCCCTTGCCACGTGCAAGTGTTCAATCAGGGCTTGAAAAGCTACCGTGAACTGCCGATGCGTCTGGCCGAGTTCGGTGCCTGCCACCGTAACGAGCCGTCCGGTGCGTTGCACGGCATCATGCGCGTGCGTGCGTTCACTCAGGACGATGCACACATCTTCTGTACTGAAGAGCAGATGCAGGCCGAATCCGCCGCGTTCATCAAGCTGACCATGGATGTCTACGCCGATTTCGGCTTTACCGACGTCGAAATGAAGCTGTCCACTCGTCCGGAAAAACGTGTCGGCTCCGATGAGTTGTGGGATCGCGCAGAATCCGCGCTGGCCGCAGCCCTTGATAGTGCGGGCCTGCCGTACGATCTGCAGCCGGGCGAGGGTGCGTTCTACGGTCCGAAGATCGAGTTCTCGCTAAAAGATTGCCTCGGTCGTGTCTGGCAATGTGGTACCTTGCAGCTCGATTTTAACCTGCCGATCCGTCTGGGAGCCGAATACGTCTCCGAAGACAACAGTCGCAAGCACCCGGTAATGTTGCACCGGGCGATCCTTGGATCCTTCGAGCGTTTCGTCGGGATTCTGATCGAGCATTACGAGGGCGCGTTCCCTGCGTGGCTGGCTCCGACTCAGGCAGTGATCATGAATATCACTGATAAACAGGCAGATTTTGCCGCTGAAGTTGAAAAAACTCTCAACCAAAGCGGTTTTCGTGCCAAGTCTGACTTGAGAAATGAAAAGATCGGCTTTAAAATCCGCGAGCATACTTTGCTCAAGGTTCCCTATCTCTTGGTTATTGGAGATCGGGAAGTCGAGATGCAGACTGTCGCTGTGCGTACTCGTGAAGGTGCTGACCTGGGCTCGATGCCCGTCGCCCAGTTCGCTGAGTTCCTCGCGCAAGCGGTTTCCCGGCGTGGTCGCCCAGATTCGGAGTAATTATTATTAAGCGTGAAATGAGACAAGATAAACGAGCTGCACCGAAAGCCCCGATCAACGAGAATATCTCGGCACGCGAGGTTCGGTTAATTGGCGCTGACGGCGAGCAGATTGGCATCGTCTCGATTGATGAAGCGCTTCGTATTGCTGAAGAAGCCAAACTGGATCTGGTGGAAATTTCCGCCGACGCAATCCCACCGGTTTGCCGTGTGATGGATTACGGCAAATCGATCTTCGAAAAGAAGAAGCAGATTGCTGCAGCGAAAAAGAACCAGAAGCAGATTCAGGTTAAAGAAATCAAGTTTCGTCCAGGGACGGAGGAAGGGGATTACCAGGTAAAACTGCGCAACCTGGTACGTTTCCTGAGTGATGGGGACAGGGCCAAGGTATCCTTGCGATTCCGCGGCCGTGAGATGGCCCACCAGGAGCTGGGGATGGAACTCCTCAAGCGAGTTGAAGGTGACTTGCTCGAGTACGGTTCGGTCGAACAGCATCCTAAGATGGAAGGACGCCAGCTGATCATGGTCATCGCCCCGAAAAAGAAGAAGTAATCAACAGGGCACGGCAGGCCTTCTGATTATGTTTATCAACTGAATGCGGAGTATCCGAACATGCCAAAAATGAAAACTAAAAGTGGTGCTGCTAAGCGGTTTCTGAAAACTGCTAACGGTATCAAGCACAAGCACGCTTTCAAGAGCCACATCCTGACTAAAATGTCGACCAAGCGTAAGCGTCAACTGCGCGGTAGCAGCTTGCTGGCACCGTGTGACGTGGCAAAAGTCGAGCGCATGCTGCGCCTTCGTTAATTTAGTCAAGAATAGAGGAAGTAACTCATGGCTCGTGTAAAGCGTGGCGTCATTGCCCGTAAACGTCACAAAAAAATTCTGAAACTTGCTAAAGGCTACTACGGCGCTCGCTCGCGCGTATTCCGTGTTGCCAAGCAAGCGGTAATCAAGGCAGGCCAATACGCCTACCGTGACCGTCGTCAGAAAAAACGTCAGTTCCGCGCTCTGTGGATCGCTCGTATCAACGCTGGTGCTCGTATCAACGGTCTGTCCTACAGCCGTTTCATCGCCGGCCTGAAAAAAGCGTCCATCGAGATCGACCGTAAGGTTCTGGCTGATCTGGCAGTGAACGAAAAAGCGGCGTTTGCTGCGATTGTCGAGAAAGCTAAAGCCACCTTGGCTTAAGTACCCCCGACAGTCACCCGGGTTCACCTCTGTGGGCCCAGGTGTTAAACGTCATAAATAGGGGAAGAGCCTTCAAGCTCTTCCCCTATTTTGTATCTGGAGTCTGTACATGGAAAACCTGGATGCGCTGGTCTCTCAAGCACTAGAGGCTGTGCAAAGCGCTGAAGATATCAATGCCCTGGAGCAAATCCGGGTTCACTACCTTGGCAAAAAGGGTGAATTGACTCAGGTGATGAAGACCCTGGGGAATTTGCCGGCAGAGGAGCGTCCGCAGGTCGGTGCTCTGATCAACGTTGCCAAGGAGCGTGTCACAGAGGTTCTCAATGCGCGCAAGGCGTTGTTTGAAGAGGCTGATCTAGCCGCCAAACTGTCCGCCGAGTCCATTGACGTGACCCTGCCTGGCCGCGGTCAGACCTCCGGTGGTCTGCATCCGGTTACCCGCACTCTGGAACGTATCGAACAGTTCTTCACCCACATTGGCTACGGCATCGCCGAAGGCCCTGAGGTCGAAGACGACTACCACAACTTTGAAGCGCTCAACATCCCAGGCCATCACCCGGCCCGGTCGATGCATGACACCTTCTATTTCAATGCCAACATGTTGTTGCGCACCCATACCTCGCCGGTACAGGTCCGCACCATGGAATCGAAACAACCGCCGATCCGCATCGTCTGCCCAGGCCGTGTGTACCGTAGCGACTCCGATATCACCCACTCGCCGATGTTCCACCAGGTCGAAGGCCTGCTGGTTGATCGCGACATCAATTTCGCCGACCTGAAAGGCACCATCGAAGAATTCCTGCGTGTGTTCTTCGAAAAAGAACTGGCCGTGCGTTTCCGCCCTTCGTACTTCCCGTTCACCGAGCCATCCGCCGAAGTCGACATGGAATGCGTGATGTGCAGCGGTAAAGGCTGCCGTGTCTGCAAGCAGACTGGCTGGCTGGAAGTCATGGGCTGCGGCATGGTTCACCCGAACGTGCTGCGTATGTCCGGGATCGACCCGGAAGAGTTTTCGGGCTTTGCCTTCGGCATGGGCGTTGAGCGTCTGGCCATGCTGCGTTACGGCGTGAACGACTTGCGTCTGTTCTTCGACAACGACTTGCGGTTCCTCGCGCAATTTCGCTAGTCGTAACGAATTCTTAGGAGAGCAGGATGAAATTCAGTGAACAATGGCTGCGCGGCTGGGTAAGCCCGCAGGTAAGTCGCGACGAGCTGGTTGCTCGTCTGTCGATGGCCGGTCTTGAGGTCGATAGCGTTACGCCGGCCGCCGGTGAATTCAGTGGCGTGGTCGTGGGCGAGGTGCTGAGCACCGAGCAGCACCCGGACGCCGACAAGCTGCGCGTTTGCCAGGTCAGCAACGGCTCGGAGACCTTCCAGGTAGTTTGCGGTGCGCCAAACGTGCGCCCGGGCCTGAAGATCCCGTTTGCCATGATCGGTGCCGAGCTGCCAGGCGACTTCAAAATCAAGAAGGCCAAGCTGCGCGGCGTTGAATCCAACGGCATGCTGTGCTCGCAAGCCGAACTGCAAATCGGTGAAGGCAACGACGGCCTGATGGAATTGCCGGCCGATGCGCCGGTTGGTCAGGACATTCGTGAATACCTGAGCCTGGACGACGCCAGCATCGAGGTCGACCTGACCCCGAACCGTGGCGACTGCCTGTCCCTGGCCGGTCTGGCCCGTGAAGTCGGTGCGCTCTACGCTGCCGAAGTCACCCGCCCGGTCGTTGCGATCGTGCCAGCCGCACACGATGAAGTGCGTTCGGTTGAGGTTCTGGCACCCGCCGCTTGCCCGCGTTACCTGGGTCGCGTGATCCGTAACGTCGATCTGTCCAAGCCTACGCCGCTGTGGATGGTCGAGCGTCTGCGTCGCGCTGACGTGCGCAGCATCGACGCTGCTGTCGACATCACCAACTACGTGATGCTGGAGCTGGGTCAGCCGCTGCACGCTTTCGATCTCGCCGAAATCAATGGCGGCATCCGCGTGCGCATGGCCGAAGAAGGCGAGAAGCTGGTTCTGCTCGACGGTCAGGAAGTCAGCCTGCGTAGCGATACGCTGGTGATTGCCGACCACTCCCGCGCCCTGGCGATTGCCGGCGTGATGGGGGGCGAGCACAGCGGTGTATCCGCAACCACTCGCGATGTATTCCTGGAAAGCGCGTTCTTCGATCAGATCGCTGTCGCTGGCAAGGCTCGTTCTTACGGTCTGCACACCGACGCCTCGCACCGCTACGAGCGTGGCGTGGACTGGCAACTGGCCCGTGAAGCCATGGAACGCGCCACTGGCCTGTTGCTGGAAATCACCGGCGGCGAAGCGGGCCCGATTATCGAAACCGTCAGCGAGCAGCACCTGCCGTCGATTGCTCCGGTCACTCTGCGTGCTCAGCGCATCACCCAGATGTTGGGCATGGAAATGGATTCGGCCGAAGTCGAGCGACTGCTCAGTGCTTTGGGTCTGAAGATTTCCGCGGACGGGGCAGGGCAGTGGCGCGTAGAAGTGCCAAGCCATCGCTTCGATATCAGCCTGGAAGTCGATCTGATCGAAGAGCTGGCCCGTCTGTACGGCTACAACCGTCTGCCGGTTCGCTACCCGCAAGCCCGTCTGGCGCCGCAAGCCAAGGCTGAAGCGCGTAGCGATCTGCCTGAGCTGCGCCGCCTGCTGGTGGCTCGTGGTTATCAGGAAGCGATCACTTACAGCTTCATCGATCCGAAACAGTTCGAGTTGTTCAGCCCAGGCGTCGAGCCTTTGTTGCTGGCCAACCCGATTTCGAACGACATGGCCGCCATGCGCTCGTCCCTGTGGCCGGGTCTGGTCAAGTCGCTTCAGCACAACCTGAACCGTCAGCAGGATCGCGTCCGCCTGTTCGAAAGCGGCCTGCGCTTTGTCGGTCAGCTGGAAGGCCTGAAGCAAGAGCCGATGCTGGCCGGTGTGGTCTGCGGCGGCCGTCTGCCGGAAGGCTGGGCCCAAGGTCGCGATACCGTGGATTTCTTCGACGTCAAAGCCGACGTGGAAGCAGTGCTGGGCTTTGCCGGTGCACTGGATTCGTTCACATTTGTACCAGGCAGCCACCCTGCGTTGCACCCGGGTCAAACCGCGCGCATCGAGCGTGAGGGTCGTGTAGTCGGTTACATCGGCGCTATCCACCCTGAATTGTCGAAAACCCTCGGTCTCGACCGTCCGGTCTTCGTTTTCGAGCTGGTTCTGGCCGAAGTGGCATTGGGCAAAATGCCAAAATTCAGCGAGTTGTCGCGCTTTCCTGAAGTGCGTCGTGACCTTGCGCTGCTGGCAGACAAAGACGTTGCAGCCAGTGCCGTACTGGACGTAATCCGTGAAAATGCAGGCGAATGGCTGACGGACCTCAGGCTATTTGACGTGTATCAGGGTAAAGGTATTGATCCGCATAGAAAAAGCCTTGCAGTTGGCTTGACCTGGCAGCATCCATCGCGCACTCTTAATGACGATGAGGTGAATACCACGACGCAAAACATCCTCACCTCGCTCGAACAAAGGTTGAACGCCACGTTAAGGAAGTGACGTATGGGGGCTTTGACGAAAGCTGAGATGGCGGAACGTCTGTATGAAGAGCTGGGCCTGAATAAACGGGAGGCCAAGGAATTGGTCGAACTGTTCTTTGAAGAAATCAGGCACGCTCTTGAAGACAACGAACAGGTGAAGTTGTCCGGTTTCGGCAACTTCGACCTTCGGGACAAACGCCAGCGGCCTGGCCGCAATCCGAAAACGGGAGAAGAAATCCCGATCACGGCTCGCCGTGTGGTCACCTTTCGTCCAGGGCAGAAGTTGAAGGCCCGAGTTGAGGCTTATGCTGGAACCAAGTCATAACGACGAGCTCCCCGTCATCCCAGGCAAACGCTACTTCACCATCGGTGAAGTCAGCGAGCTTTGTGCGGTAAAACCGCACGTGCTGCGCTACTGGGAGCAGGAGTTTCCTCAACTCAACCCCGTCAAGCGCCGCGGAAATCGCCGGTACTATCAGCGCCAGGATGTGCTGATGATCCGGCAGATCCGCGCGTTACTGTACGACCAGGGGTTCACCATCGGCGGAGCGCGCCTGCGCCTTTCCGGCGATGAAGCCAAAGACGACACCACCCAATACAAGCAAATGATCCGCCAGATGATCGCCGAACTCGAAGATGTTCTGGTGGTACTCAAGAAATAAATTCCTGCTTTTAAATACTTCCAGTTTTCAAAAGCTTGCGATATATTCTTAAGCGTTCTTCGAGATGAGGAACAGGTTTCACGCCTAGTCGGGGCGTAGCGCAGTCCGGTAGCGCACTAGCATGGGGTGCTAGGGGTCGAGTGTTCGAATCACTCCGTCCCGACCATATAATTCAAGGGGTTGCGAGATTTTATCTCGCGACCCCTTTTTATTTGTCTGCGTTTTTACCCCCACAAAACGACTGGCTCTCGGTGGAATCCTCACCTCTTTCGGAGGGGATGGACGCAAGATTTCTGTGTGCCAAAGTCCTCCTTCCCCACAGGAAGTTTGGCGATGGAGGGCAGGGATGGACCTCGTTGACGGCTCGTAAGTAGCGTCTGAATCGCTAGATTCAATATAGCTTGAATGCAGTCTTATATTCCATAAATGTAGTACAAACTATTTTTATAGTGCGTTTTAATCTATTCAGTATTTTGAATCGATTGGAGCACTTGTCTGTGAAAACTAAGGCGCTTTTACCTTTTGGCTTGGCATTATTGGCTACATGCTCGACGGCGTTCGCGGGCTCCACTCTGGATCGCGTAACCAGCAGCGGGGAGCTGACCGGCGTCCTGATGGAAAGCTATCCACCATTCTCCTTTCTCAATGAACAGAACCAACTGGACGGGTTTGACGTCGATGTCGCCAAGGCCGTTGCGCAACGGCTAGGGGTGAAACTGAAGCTGCAAACACCGTCTTGGGATGTCATCGCTGCCGGACGCTGGAACGGACGATATGACATCTGCGTCTGCTCGATGACCCCGAGCAAGGCACGGGCCGAAGTGTTCGACTTCCCGGTCGAGTATTACCAGTCACCGGCGGTGATCGTGGTGAATGCCAAAGACAAGAACATTGTCACGGGCAAGGATCTGTCAGGTAAAAAAGTCGGTGTGATCAGTGCGTCGACCTATGAAGCCTATTTGAACAAAGATCTGGTGATTGAAGGTGCCGAGGACAAGCCGTTGAGTTATCCATTCGAAAGCGTCCAGATCGCGCCATACGACAACGAAACGGTAGCCTTCCAGGATCTGGCTTTGGGCACGGGCGTGCGCCTGGATGCCATGGTCACCAACCTCATCACTGCTCGCGAACGCATCGCCCAGGATCCTCGCTTTAAAATTGCTGGCGACACACTGTATGCAGAGCCCAACGTGGTAGCGATCGAAAAGGGCGACCCTCAATGGAATGACAAAGTCACTGAGGTCATCACTCAACTCAAGGCTGACGGCACGTTGAGCAAGATTTCGCAAAAGTGGATCGGTGCCGACATCAGCCAATGACAGCCCTCAATCCACACCCTGCAAAGGCGCCTGTTGCACCCGAGCCCGTACCGCACCGTTTTAGCCAGCTATTCGGTTTTCGTACTCGCCTGTATTTGACCTGGGCGGCGCTGTTCGGCTTGTGCGTCATGTTTTTCATGAGCTTCGATCTGAAGTTCTCGATCATTCTGGAGAAGTTGCCCAATCTGGTCGGTCTGCATTTGGGGCCAAACGGTTTCTTGCAAGGCGCCGCACTGACGCTGTTTTTGTGCTTCTGTTCGATCTGGTTTTCGTTGCTCCTTGGTTTCGTGACGGCGCTTGCGCGCCTGTCTCGCAGTGCAGTGGCTTTCGGCATTGCCAGTTTCTATGCGTCTTTTTTTCGCGGTACTCCGCTGCTGATTCAAATTCTGCTGATCTATCTGGGTCTACCGCAGTTGGGTGTTGTTCCTGGCGCAATCAGTGCGGGGATCATTGCGCTCTCGCTCAATTATGGTGCCTACCTCAGCGAGATTTTTCGTGCTGGCATCATGGCTGTAGCACCTGGACAGCGCGAAGCGGCGATGGCTCTGGGGCTGAGGCCGGCGGCGACGTTCCTGCACATCATCCTGCCGCAAGCCATGCGCACGATCATTCCCCCGACAACCAGTCAGTTCATTTCAATGCTCAAGGACTCCTCGTTGATATCGGTGATGGGCGTCTGGGAAGTGATGTTCCTGGCGCAGTCGTACGGTCGCTCGTCCTACCGCTACATCGAAATGCTCACCACTGCAGCCGTTATCTATTGGCTCCTGTCCATTGGACTGGAGTTGATTCAGAACCGTCTTGAACGCCACTACGGCAAAGGTTTCAAGCATCAGCGCTGACCCGCGCGTTTAATGACTTTTTACAGGTACTACGATGTCCGATCCAAAACCTCTGTTGTTTGCGTTATACGAGCAAGCCAGTGTTGGCTGTGGCGGCGCGCCGAGCCTCTGGACGCACCCGGCTGACGAGCGACTGACCTTCAACTCGCTGGGCTACTGGTCCAACCTGGCACGCATCGCCGACCAGGCTCATCTCGACATGCTGTTTTTTGGTGATGTGCTGGGCTTCTACGATGTGTTTGGTGGCAATGCCGATGCGGCCATGAAGTGGGCGGTGGAAGCACCGGCCAATGATCCGTTGATGATCATCCCGGCATTAGCTGCCGTGACGGAAAACCTGGCCTTCGGCGTCACTGTCACCACCAGTTACGAGCATCCTTTCACCCATGCCCGGCGCTTCAGCACGCTGGATCACCTGACCAATGGCCGGGTCGGCTGGAACATCGTCACTTCCTATCTGACCAGTGCCGCTCGCAACTTCGGCCTGGAGCAGATGATCAAGCACGATGATCGCTATGAACGCGCAGATGAATTTCTCGATGTGGTTTACAAGCTCTGGGAAGGCAGCTGGGCAAACGATGCCGTGGTGGCTGACAAGTCTCGCCAGATCTATGCCAAGGGCGATCGCGTGCGACCAATCAACCATGTTGGCGAGCACTACCGGGTGGCCGGGCCGCATTTGACTTCTCCATCACCACAACGCACACCCTTGCTGATTCAGGCCGGTTGGTCAGGCCGTGGTCGCGAGTTTGCGGCCAAGCACGCCGAACTGATTTTCATCGCCAAATCCAACCCGCAGGAGATTCGCCAGGGCTTGGAAGATATATGGGCGCAGGCCAGGGCACGGGGGCGTCAGGCGGAGGATGTTAAATCTCTGACGGTCCTGCGCATCGTTACGGCCAGGACCGAGATCGAAGCCCAACGCAAATATGACGAACTGCAGAGCAACTATCACTTGCAGGCGCAACTGGTGAGTTATGCCGGTGATACCGGTATCGACATCAGCCGCTACGCGGACAGCGATGCGTTATCCACTCACACCGAAGGCATGACTTCCTATGTGATGCGGCCTGATGGCAGTGGCAAGCCCTTGACCGCCGGCGATGTCAAACAGCGCTTTGCCAACGTCACTCGGGGCAGTGATCTGATTCTGGTGGGAACGCCGCAACAAGTGGCCGATCGGATCGAGGAGCACGCCCGAATTTCCGGCACCAGTGGCTACATGCTCAACCCGCTGATCAGCCCAGGCAGCCTCGAAGACTTTGTTGAGCTGGTCATTCCTGAACTGCAAAAGCGTGGCTTGTATCGTACTGAACCACAGAGCGGTACTTTCCGTTCGCGGTTGCGGGACGATGGCGCTAACCATTTACCGGATTCTGCCTACGGCGCCTCGTTCCGCTTCGAAGAAGGTTTTTAGGATGGAGGTGCCTGTCCCGTTGAATACAGACGCCTTCCCTTGACGTAGCTCCGTTGTAATCAACCGACACAGTGTTGCTTGCTCAGTGACTGAGGCTTGTCCGTGTTCTCACGGGCAAGTTCAATGCACTTCAATGCCAAAATGGTTGTCGGGTCGACCAATGCAACAACCGATCAGCCCGGTGATCGGGGCGGTCACGATCGTGCTGTTGCTCGCCGGTTACGGGGTTGGGTTCGTTGCCTGGCTGGGCCGGGCAGGGGTGTACCTTGAAACCATCTTTCTGAGCTTGACGGCGTTCTTGCTGATGGTCCCGACCGTCTCGGAGACGTTGCGTCGAGTCCCCGATGGCCACCCCATCGTCACTGACCCGAATTCGCCATTGCTCAAAGGTGCGCTGGGTTTTATAGCCCTTGCGCTCGTTGTTGGCGTGGTGGCTCAGGTGTTCGCTCTGCGAAAAGACGGCGCGCGCCTGCGCAAAATCGTCCCACTCAGCGGTTCGTCAGCATCCCGCTAGGCCAAAGCGTCGCGCTTGGCGAAGATGCTTGCCATTTGCGCCGCGTTCTCGGTTCCCCAGGTGCACAGCGGGATGATCGCATCAGCCAGACTACGGCCGAGCGGGGTCAGCGTGTAGTCCACGCGCGGGGGCACTTCCTTGTAGTCGGTCCGTGCAAGCACCTGATCGGCTTCCAGATCCTTCAACTGCTGGATCAGGACCTTGTCGCTGACTCCAGGGATCAAACGCTTGAGCTCGCCATAGCGTTTCGGGCCGCCGCGCAGGAAAAACAGGACCAGCGGTTTCCACTTGCCCGAGATGATGCGTAGCGTGGCGTTGAGCCCGCAACCGGTGTCGCAGATTTCGGATGTCGTCGTCATTTTTGATACTTACCAAAAGGTGCATACTTGTCCTTAGGTTATCAGCGCTGCATCCTCGTCTCAAGCAAGCAATTTCCTGCTTGGGTACAACTCCAACGAAGGATGCACGTCATGACCAGACTGAATGGAAAGACCGCCGTGATCACCGGCGGCGCTACCGGTATCGGCCTCGCCGCAGCGAAGCGCTTCATCGAGGAAGGCGCCTTCGTCTTCATCTTCGGCCGCCGCCAGGAAGCGCTCGACGCCGCCATGGCCGACCTCGGGCCCAATGCCCGCGCGGTGAAGGGCTCAGTCTCCGATCTGGCCGACCTCGATCGACTCTACGCGGCGGTGAAGGCCGAGCGCGGAACCCTCGACATCGTCTTCGCCAATGCCGGGGCGGGAAGCCCGCTTGCGCTCGGCAAGATCACCGCCGAGCACATTGACGAAACCTTCGAGACCAACGTGAAGGGCTTGATCTTCACGGTCCAGAAGGCGCTGCCGCTGATGGGGCAGGGCGGTTCGATCATCCTGACCGGATCGAGCGCCGGCACCACGGGCGCCCCGGCATTCAGCGTCTACAGCGCAAGCAAGGCGGCAGTGCGCAACCTCGCGCGGACTTGGGCGGAGGACCTGAAGGGCACCGGTATCCGGGTCAACGTGTTGTCGCCCGGGCCGACGGCGACCGAACTCGCGAAGGCAGCGCTAGGCGAGGAAGGCATGAAGGTCTTCGCCTCGATGAATCCGCTCCAGCGCATGGCCGATCCGGCGGAGATCGGAGCGGCAGCCGCGTTTCTCGCGTCGCAGGACAGCAGCTTCATGACCGCCAGTGAGGTCGCCGTCGACGGCGGTCTGGCGCAAATCTGATTCGCTACGCCCGAGCGGTCACTCCATTCCATCTTCGGAGCCCGCAGGGCGTGGCAAACCAAAGGAGATTTTTATGAGCTACGCAATTATCGGCTTCGGCAAACTCGGCCAGGCGCTTGCCAAGGCGTTTGCCCGCAAAGGCATCGAAGTAACCGTTGCAACCACACGCGCCCCGGAAAGTTTTGCAGCCGAAGCGGCCGCGATCGGACCCACGATCATCCCCAAAACACTGGCGGAAGCCATCGAGGCGGACATCATCTTTTTGGCTGTCCGTTACGAATCGCACCGGGAGGTCGCGAAGGCGCTGCCGACTTGGAAGGGCAAGACCCTCATCGATGTGACCAATGCCTACGGCGTGCCCCTTGAGGAACTGGGAGGACAGCCTTCTTCCAAGGTCATCGCGCAGGCCTTCACGGGTGCAAGACTGGTCAAGGGCTTCAACCATTTGGTCGCTGCCGTCCTTGACCAGGACCCGGCCGTACAGGGTGGCAAGAGAGTCGTGTTCCTGGCGAGCGACGATGACGGCGCCGCAACGGAGATTGGTGCGCTTGCGGAAAATCTCGGTTTCTCGCCGATCAAACTTGGCGGGCTTTCGGAAGGTGGACTGCTTGTGCAGGCACGCGGAAATACCTGGGGTCAGCTGATCTTTAAGGACTTGGTCAAGTTCGACTGATGAATCGTGATCGCAAATTTTGAGGCGATCTCCCTCGTGGAAAAGAGCTGCCACAGTCTGATTGAAGTGAGGGCGACGCCGGCTTCAGGTCCTCGCTGACAGGCCCACAACTTATACGATTGGATAAGTGCCAATTGCGCCGTGACAGGGCGCGTTTGCCGCCTTGTTCATCCCCCGCTCTCAGGAAAGATGCACCCGCCATTGCGGACCAGCGCCTTCACTTCCTCGCTCACCTGCATCGGGTTTTGACTTAATCGAGCAACAAACTCCTCGCGGCGCCGCACGTACGACTTCGAATCATGCTTCGCGCTCCAGAGCACAATGTTGATCACAATTGGAATGAGGTCCAGGCCCTTCTCGGTCAACGTGTAAAAGTCCTTGCGTCTGTCGTCGGGGCTGGGCGCCTTCGAGAGAACGCCTTGCTCCTCCAGAAAGGCAAGTCGGGAAGCAAGAACATTGGTCGCGATTCCCTCTTCCGATTTCAGGAAATCGCCATACGTCTTCTTTCCAACAAAAACGATGTCGCGAATGATCAAGAGCGACCACCGGTCGCCGAAAATCTCCACGCCGTAGTTCACCGCGCAATGGGACCGAAAGTCTTCTTTAAGAGTTGTCTTCATGGCTGGATCTTAGCATCACTTGCATGTCGCAAGTAAAACTCCATAGATCACTTGCTTTTTGCAAGTGAAGCGACCAGCATAGATCGTACGTTGAGTGAGTTCGCCGGATCGCACCAGCAGCCTTGGATGATCTACCCCATACCTGCAAGGAAACTGCGCATGAGCACTATCAGCATTATCGGCTCAGGTGACATGGCCGCAGCGATCGGCGTTCATCAAGACACTCGGACTGCGCCCGATGGACACCGGGCCGTTGCTCATGGCGCGAACGCTGGAGCACGTCTGCCTGCTGTCGCTGGGCCTCATCGCCCACTCCGTCAAGCACACCAACTTTTCAATCGGGGTCAGCCTTCCCGGCTGAGCCCACCCGTAGCACCATTTTTTCATCTCACTTACAAGGAACAGCAACATGCGCGTTTTCGTTACTGGAGGAACCGGCCATATCGGTTCGTACATCATCCCTGAACTGGTCGCGGCCGGACACGAAGTTACCGGCCTGGCCCGCTCGGACAAGGCCGCAGATGCGGTGGCCGCACTTGGCGCCAAGGTGCGTCGCGGGGATCTTTCCGACCTCGATGGGCTCAAGGCGGCGGCGGCGGAGTTTGACGGCGTCATCCACGTCGCGCACAGGCAAGACCTGCTTCCCTCTGGCGGGATCGACGCCGTGGCCGCTGCGGAACTCCAGATCATGCTCGCGTACGGCGAGGCGCTGGCTGGAAGCGGCAAGCCGCTGGTCGTGTCGGGGAGCATCGGCGCGCCCGGGTGGGAAAAGCTGGGCCGGCCAGCCACGGAGGAAGACCCGTCACTTCCCGGCGGCGATGCGTACAAGGGGACCCTGCGGGTTCGTAACGCCGTCGAGCTCGCCGTCATCGGCCTCGCCGAGCGGGGCGTGCGGTCGTCGATCGTGCGGATTCCTACGATCGCGCACAGCACGACCGACGTCGCCTTCCTGCCATTGTTGATCGGGCTGGCGAAGGAAAAGGGCGTCATCGGTTACCCGGGAGAAGGCGCGAACCTGTGGCCGGCCGTACACGCCCGTGACCTCGCCATCTTGTTCCGCCTGGCGCTGGAGAAGGGTGAGGCGGGCAAATATTGGCATGGGGTCGAGAGTGAGGGCATCCCGTTCCGCGCCATCGCCGAGGCCATTGGCAGCCGTCTGGGCGTGCCGGCCGTGAGCATTCCCGCGGACGTACTGATGCTGCCGGGATACTTTGGCTTCCTCGCGAATTTGGTCACGCTGGACCTCCCGGCGTCCAACCTCATCACCCGCCAGACCCTCGGTTGGAAGCCTGCTCAACCCGGCCTGCTCGAGGACCTGGACAACGGCCATTACTTCCCCGTCGACTGAGTTGAGTTGAGGAGGGAGCCGGGTCGCAGCCGGCCCGGGCATGGCATGAGGGATGACGCATGCGGCTCTACCTACACGCGATATCAACCGTGGGATGCCCGTTGAGACAACGAGCAATTCTCTAATTCACGAGGAGACTGCACATGAGCACTATCAGCATTATCGGTTCAGGAGGCATGGCCGCGGCGATTGCCGGTCGTACCGCCAAAGCCGGACACACCGTTGAGGTGATCAGCCGCGACCCCGCCAAGGCGCAGGCGCTGGCCGACAAGCTCGCAGCCGGAGCGACCACAGGAACCTATGGGGCCGCGCCGGCCGGCGACATCGTCATCCTCGCCGTGCCGTACACCGGTGCGGCGTCGGTGGTGGCCGAGTATGGGGACGCGCTCGACGGCAAGGTGATCATCGACATCACCAACACGGCCTCTCCGGACCTCACGGGCCTTGTCTCTCCCGCCGGCAGTTCTGGTGCGCAGGAGATCGCCAAGATCGCCCCCGTCAGCGCGCATGTCGTGAAGGCATTCAACACCCTCTTCGGCCACGTCCTTGCCAAGGGAGGCCCCCTCGACGCGTTCATCGCCGCGGACAATCCGGAGGCCAAGGCGCGCGTCTCGACGTTCATCGAGAGTCTCGGGCTGCGTCCGTTGGATGTCGGCGGCCTGCACATGGCCCAGACGCTCGAGGCGCTCGGCCTGATGATGATCGGCCTTGCAAAAAATGGCGCCGGCACTTGGGACATCGCCTTGAACGTCGATATTGGCTGAATCGCCGACACCCGTCAGGTCCATAGCGTCGCGATCAGATGTGAGAGAAACGGAGAGCTTCGATGACCGTAGAAGAGAATGTCCAGATTGTGAAGGATGCGTTTGCAGCAATCGGCCGCGGTGATTTACAAGGTCTGCTGGCGTTGTCTGCCGCAGATATCGAGTGGATCATTTCAGGCGAGGACTGGCCGCTGGCCGGCACGCGCCGCGGACACGCGGGATTGGCGGATTTGTTTCAGACGCAATCCGAAACGATGGAAACTTCATTCATGGAGCCCCGCGAATTCGTAGTCGGCAGGTATCAGGGGGGATATGTCGACCAGCTCAGTTGGATCACCCTCGACCAACAAGGCCCGCCAAGGCTGGCGCTTCCTGGCTCAGCTGAACATCTGGGTTAGGTCGGCGAAGAAACTGATGGCTTGTCGGTGAGCGCCGCGGCTGACGACCGTTCGGATCAGCGCCCGAATATCGTGTTCGGACACGCTGCTCACTGCGGTCTTGCCGAGTGCTTCTGCCTTGGCGGTTTTCTTTTGCTCGTTGGGATTGATCTGCTCATCGATGAGCGCACGGGCCTGGTTGCGTGCTTTACGGATGTCCGTCAGGGATTTGCGCGGCCAGGACCCGCAGGCGTACTCTTTGTTCTGATCGTCCCAGCGATAGCGATAGAAAAAGCCGACCGACACACCGTCCTTGCGGACTGAGATTCGACCTGCCATTGCCATCCTCCCGGAGGATGCGGCCGGCATCGTTGGGAGTCAGCGACTCGAGTTCTTTGATGGTGATTTTGGCCATGAAACACTGGGTCATGCACTTGGCCCGGCTATAACAGCTCTTGTCGATTGGGCTGAGCTTCGTCACCAGCACGAGGCGAAGGGTATGGAGCTACTTAGCGTTAGCGGCGATCGACTTGTGGAACGCTAATCCGCCATGCTGGATTACTCAAACGTCATCCCGTTTCAAATCTGATCGGCTGTGGTTTCCGAATGTTCGATTTGTGACTATATATGCCATCGGTCACAATTTGTAAGTCCTCGATAGGGTGAGTAAGCTATTCCCATGAATCAGCCATCAATATCTTCGCCCAGCCCCCGTGGCCCAGCCGATCACGACATTCGAGACCAGATTGTCGCAGCGGCCAACGAACACTTCAGTCAATACGGCTACGGCAAAACCACGGTTTCCGACCTGGCTAAGGCCATCGGGTTTTCCAAGGCCTACATCTACAAATTTTTTGATTCCAAGCAGGCGATCGGTGAAGCCATCTGCGCAAATTGTCTGGCAGAAATCGTCGCGGCTGTGGAGCAGGCTATCAATGTAGAAGGCCTGTCGCCGACGGAGCGCTTTCGACGTTTGGTCAAAACGGTGATCGCCACAGGTGTGAATCTGTTTTTTAACGACCGAAAACTCTATGACATTGCAGCGTTCGCGGCGTCGGAAAGCTGGCCCAGTTCGCAGGTTTATGACGCACAGATCAAACGCTTCGTGTTGCAAATCGTGCGAGAGGGGCGAGAGATTGGCGAATTTGAACGCAAGACTCCGCTGGACGAGACAGTAGAAGCGATACATCTCGCGCTGCGGCCATTCGTCAACCCTTTGCTGCTGCAGTACAACCTCGATTTCGTCGAGGAGGCGCCCACGCTTACCTCCAATCTCATCTTGCGTAGCCTCATGCCTTGACCTTTGGCTAAAGGTTTATCGCATACGGCGGTACGCGTCAGATCCCAAACGGCTTTTCACTTTGCCCTTCTTCCATCCGTCGAAGGGCATTTTATTTATCTGCTGTGTGACCATTGACTGATATGGTCACATGAATAAATATGGTGGTCCATCGCTTCTAATGCTTCATCTCAGTGATACCCATAGAGTCCAAACAATGAAAAAAATAGTGCTCAAGTCCCCATTTGGCCTTGCTGTCGTGCTCGCATCCTCAAACGTTTTTGCAAGCGGCTTCGCTCTCAATGAACAAAGCATCAGTGGGATGGGGTCCGGGTTTGCCGGTCGTTCTTCCGCCGCTGAAGATGCGAGTACGGTCTTCGGTAACCCTGCGGGCATGTCTCGCTTGAAAAGAGAACAGGTCAGCGTGGGGGCGGCGACTCTTTTCGCCAAGTCCGACATAAGCCACACCCGCAGTACATTCGGCGGCCAGGAAGACGGCGACATGGTGCCAACCACCACCGTGCCTATGGGTTACTACGTCAAACCGATCGATGAGCATTGGGCGTTCGGTGTAGGTTTTTATGTGCCTTTCGGTCTGATGACTGACTATGGCAGCGGTTTCGCCGGGCGTTACTACGCCAACAAAAGCGAAGTCACGACCCTTACGTTCCAGCCCACTGTCAGCTATGCCTTCAACGACAAAGTTTCGATCGGGTTCGGTCCGACCATCAACCGTATCGGTGGTGAAATTTCCGGTATGGTGCCCAATCCGCTTAGCCCTGGTCGCAATGACGGAAAACTCAAAAGCACGGGTGACGACACTGCCCTGGGTTTTAACGCCGGTATCTTGGTGCAGGCTACAGACCGAACCCGTTTGGGCATGACCTACCATTCCAAGGTCAGTTATCAATTGGATGCCAAGACCAAGGTCACTGACGGCATCTTTAGCGTGTTGGGGGTCAGCGGCCGCAGTTATGACGCTTCGCTGGATGTGGATACCCCGGAGTCAGTGGATTTCTCGGTGACTCATCATCTTAATAACGACTGGACCCTATACGTGGGGAGTACCTGGACTCGCTGGAGTCGCTTCAAAGCGTTAACCATCGAGAACACAGGTTTACCTCCTGCGTTGAGCGGTGCGCTGGGCACCATTACCGAAGAACAGAATTGGCACGATACGTGGGCTCATGCTATCGGTGCGGCATATCAACTGAACAACCAATGGGTACTTCGCGCAGGCTTTTCGGTCGATCAGTCACCGACCAATAACACCAATCGTGGACCGCGCATTCCTACGGGCGACCGCAAGGTTGTCAGCTTCGGTGCTGGCTGGACGCCGGTGGACAATGTCACGATCGATGTTGCTTATTCCTACCTATGGGAAGAGAGCGTGCAGGTCAACGACACCTCGCCGACCAGAGGTGCATACAGTGCCAAATATAAGAACAGTGCGAGCGGGCTCGGTACGTCTGTTAGTTACCGCTTCTAATTGAGTGCTGTTACACGATAAATGTCCTGTCGGGAGCACGCGTTGCCTCCCGACCTTTAAGAACATATCTCGGGCCTTTCCCCTGAGGTAAAAGGCCTCTTTGTCGCCCCTCAGACTCCCATCACCTGTGCCATAAGGCTCTGATGAAACCGACGAGGCGTGGCCCACGTCAAGACAGTAATGGCCTTGTTGCCAAAACCCGGCACCACACTCATGCGTCCGGCTTGCAGTGCACGGATTCCTGCACGCACGACGGGTTGAGGCTGCATCATCACCATTTTTAAGGCCGGTGTGATCCGTTGTTTGGCGCTTTCTGCAAATCCGGTATCTGACATCCCAGGGCAAAGTGCGGTAACGACGACGCCGTCATTTTTCAGTTCACGATGAAGCGCATCAGAGAAGCGAAGAACATAGGCTTTCGCGGCAGAGTAAACGGCGAAATTCTTCACGCCCTGGAAGGACAGCAAGCTTGCGACCATCAGGATGTGCCCACGTTTGCGGGCTCGCATGTCGGCCGCGAAAAGGTGTGTCAGGGCTGTCAGGCTGGCGATATCCAGATCAATCATGGTCAGTGAGTGGTCCAGAGGCTGATCCAGGAAAGGCCCCTGCAATCCATGACCCGCATTGTTGATGAGCACATCGATCACTATATTGCGTTCGCTGAGTCGCTCATGCAGTTCGATGATCGCCGGGATCGAGGAAAGGTCTACTTGTTCGACGATCACATCAACACCGAAACGTTCGCGCAACTCCGCCGATAGTGCTTCGAGCTTACTCAGCCTTCTTGCTACCAGGACTAGCGATTTTCCCTGCGCTGCGTATTGCCGGGCAAACTCCTCGCCAAATCCGCTTGATGCGCCTGTGATGAGCACCCAGGAATTCTCGTTCGATTTCATTTCGCTGTTCTCCGGTTGGTTTCTATAGAGCAATTGGCTGCTGACCGCATAGCAACAGAACGGCCTGAGACCAATGGTCGTCAGTCGGTGAGCGAAGCCCGCTCTCGGGTTGGGTAGTAACTGAAAGAGGAGGGGGCGTGCATTAAGTGCCGCGTCATCTGGTTAAGTCATCGGGTCGCTACAGGCTGGGCTTCAGGAGGTTGCCAGCCACCACCAAGCGCTTTGAATGCCGCGACCGCCGCCCGTGCCGATTCCGTTCGTGCTTGCGCTCGGGCATCGGAAGCCTGCAGCATCGTCTCGTCGGCATGAAGGACATCGATCAGGCTGGCCGTACCTTTCTGATAGGCAATGAACGACGATTGGCGAGCTTGCGTCAGAGACGCCTCTCCCCCGGTGAGGGTGGTTGCTTGAGCTTCCCGATTTACCAGTGAGGAGAACGCGTTCTCGACATCCTCGGTGGCGCGCAGCACAGACTGACGGTAAGCGGCCAGGGTTTCGGCTTCCTGTCCCTTGGCTTGGTCGATTTGGGCGTTTATGCGACCGAAGTCGAAGAGTCTCCAGCGTAGTCCCAGTACGCCCGCCGACTGGCTGGCGCCGCCGGTAAAAAGGTTGCCTGCGGATACAGCCGTGGCACTGCCCAGCAATGCGCTAAGGGAGAATTTCGGGTAGTACTCAGCAATCGCCTCCCCGATGCGTGCGTTTGAGGCTGCGAGATGGCGCTCAGCAACAATGAGATCTGGCCTGCGGCGCAGCAGATCGGCCGGCGTTCCTGTGGCCTTTATCTGCGGCGCTAGAGGAATGTTCCCCATATTTGCCAATTGCGTGCGGTGAGTGCCTGGCGGCGTGCCGAGCATGACATCCAGTGCATTCATGGCAGCATCCAGGCCGGTCTGCAGGGTCGGTACTGCGATAGTGCCCCCTCAGTCTGACGAACCTGATAGTTGGCGGCGAGGCCCTTGCTGTAGAGCAATTGGACTTTCTCTAGTAGCTCCTGCTGCGTTTTGACTTGTCGGTTCGCAATGTCCAACCGGGTCTGCAATCCGCGGATAGTGATGTAGATATCAGCGGTCTGCGCGGCGATGGCCAATCGTGTGGCAGCGACACCCGCCTCGCAAGCCTGGTACTCGGCAAGAGCAGCTTCGCGCCCGCGGCGCAATCCGCCAAAGACATCTGCCTCCCAGCTGGCATCGAGGTTGGCCTCGTAGGAACTTCCGTACCGATCATAGCCAGGCGTTGAGTTCAACACCTGGCCGAGTGGGGTCTCGATTGACTGGTAGGAACGCGCGGCTTGGCCGCTGATGTTTCCCGAGGGCAGTAAAGCAGCATTTGCAGCACCGAGTCCGGCCCGTGCCTGTGTGACTCGCGCCGACGCCTGTGCCAGGTCGAGGTTCTGCTCAAGCGCCTTGGAGATGAAGTCGGTTAGTACTGGATCACCAAAGCCTTCCCACCACGCTACAAGGCTGGTCGGCTTCGCTCCAGGTCGCTGTTCGACAGAAGGCTGACCCAAGTAATGATCCGAAAGCGGAGCGTCGGGACGATGGTAGTTCGGACCGACCGCGCAACCTGCAAATAAGCCGGCAATGACCAAAAGAGCAATTGGACGGAGGGGAGGCATTGAGATTCCTTCAATCGAGGATATTTGTGACCATATTACGCAATAGTCACATCCTGTCAATTGAGGTGATTTGAGCGGATTTTTGGTTTTATCCTTTGGTAGCGGCGGTTCCTGTGTTGAGCTTGAGAAGCTGTATGTTGCATGGGTTGTGACTATTGACACAGGTGGTCACTAGGCTGAGAATCTGGTGCTCGTCCTATTTTTAAGTAAGGGAACCTATGCGCCGGCTTCGACCTTTCCCCATTGCCGTTTGCTTGTTGCCTCTCGTCCTGACGGCATGTGGCGACTCATCCAACGTTGACGATCCGCGCACGCACGCTCCTCTGGTAAGGCCTGGAACGGTTCAGGGTTCCTCCGACACCTCACGTTCTTTCACGGGCGTGGTGGCTGCCCGTGTGCAGGGCGACCTGGGCTTTCGGGTCTCGGGCAAGATCCTTGAGCGGTTGGTCGATACCGGTCAGACCGTTAAACGTGGTCAGCCACTCATGCGCCTCGACCCAATCGACCTGGGATTGCAGGCGCGAGCACAGCAAGAGTCGGTCATAGCCGCTCGGGCCCGAGCCAAGCAGACAGCAGATGACGAGGCGCGATACCGCAGTCTGGTTGCCGCAGGCGCTATTTCTGCATCGGCCTACGACCAGATCAAAGCCGCAGCGGATACCGCAAAGGCGCAGCTTAGCGCCGCTGAAGCGCAGGCTGACGTTGCCCGTAACGCTTCTGGTTATGCGGTGCTGCTTGCGGATTCCGACGGCGTAGTGGTGGAGACGCTCGCCGAGCCCGGACAAGTTGTCAGCCCGGGACAGCCCGTGGTTCGACTGGCGCGGGCAGGGCAGCGCGAAGCCATCGTGCACCTGCCCGAGACGTTGCGCCCCGCAGCAGGATCCACTGCGCAGGCAACGCTTTATGGCAATACCACGGGCGCTGTTACAGCGAAGCTGAGGCTGCTGTCTGACTCGGCCGACCGAATGACACGCACCTTCGAAGCGCGGTATGTGCTTGAGGGCGCGCTGGCCAATGCACCGATAGGTTCGACCGTCACGCTTCGGATCGCTGAAGGCGTCACGCAAGGGCAGGGGCTGCAAGTACCGATCGCTTCCGTTTATGACCCAGGCCAAGGCACTGGCGTGTGGGTCATCACCGGTACACCGGCGAAGGTGGCCTGGCGACCTGTACAAGTCCTGGGTTTGAGCGACGACACAGTGCGAGTCGCGGGCGACCTCAAAGTCGGCGAGCAGATCGTAGCGTTAGGCGCACATCTGTTGCGCGAAGGTGAAGAGGTGAGATTGCCTCAACAGGATGACGAAAAAGTTGCCGGGGGGCGTCCATGAACGAGGGTCGCTTCAATCTTTCCGCGATCGCCGTTCGTGAGCGATCTATTACGGTGTTTCTGATCTTCCTGATTGCCGTTGCAGGCACCCTGGCGTTCTTCCAGCTGGGGCGTGCGGAAGATCCTCCGTTTACGGTCAAGCAGTTGACGGTCATTACCGCGTGGCCGGGCGCCACGGCGCAGGAGATGCAGAATCAGGTAGCAGAGCCACTTGAAAAACGCCTGCAAGAACTGAAATGGTACGACCGCACGGAAACCTATACGCGGCCCGGTCTCGCTTTCACCATGGTGTCGTTGTTGGACCGAACGCCACCCTCACAGGTGCAGGAAGAGTTTTATCAGGCGCGCAAAAAGCTCGACGACGAAGCCACCAAGCTACCGGCGGGTGTGATCGGGCCATTGGTCAACGACGAGTATTCGGACGTGACGTTTGCGCTGTTCGCCTTGAAAGCCAAAGGCGAGCCGCAGCGACTGTTGGTGCGTGATGCTGAGTCGTTGCGCCAACAACTGTTGCATGTGCCGGGCGTGAAGAAGGTCAACATCATCGGTGAGCAAGCCGAGCGCATTTTTGTGTCCTTCTCCCATGACCGACTGGCCACCTTGGGCGTTTCTCCCCAGGACATCTTCGCCGCGCTGAATAGCCAGAACGTGCTCACACCCGCCGGTTCCATCGAAACCAACGGGCCGCAGGTTTTCCTGCGGGTGGATGGTGCTTTCGATAAATTGGAGAAAATTCGTGACACGCCCCTGGCGATTCAGGGGCGCACGTTGAGGCTCTCGGACGTGGCGACGGTTGAACGAGGCTACGAAGACCCTGCCACCTTCCTGGTGCGCAATAACGGCGAAGAGGCCTTGTTGCTGGGGGTCATAATGCGCGAGGGTTGGAATGGCCTGGACCTGGGCAAGGCGCTGGACGCCGAGACGACGAAGATAAATGAAGGCATGCCGCTGGGCATGACGCTGACCAAGGTCACTGATCAAGCCGTGAACATTGACTCGGCCGTTGGCGAGTTCATGGTCAAATTTTTTGTCGCGCTGCTTGTGGTGATGCTTGTTTGCTTTCTCAGCATGGGCTGGCGGGTAGGCCTCGTGGTCGCCGCGGCGGTACCGTTGACGCTGGCGATAGTGTTTGTGGTGATGGCGGCCACCGGAAAGAACTTTGACCGTATTACCCTCGGCTCGTTGATTCTGGCGCTGGGACTGCTGGTGGACGACGCGATCATTGCTATCGAAATGATGGTGGTGAAAATGGAAGAGGGCTACGACCGAATCAAAGCCTCCGCGTATGCCTGGAGTCATACGGCCGCGCCAATGCTCTCCGGTACACTGGTAACGGCGATTGGCTTCATGCCCAACGGTTTCGCCCAGTCCACTGCCGGCGAGTACACCAGCAACATGTTCTGGATCGTCGGCATTGCTCTGATCGCTTCCTGGGTCGTTGCGGTGGCTTTCACCCCTTACCTGGGAGTGAAGTTGTTGCCAGACATCAAGAAGGTCGAGGGTGGGCATGCGGCTATCTACAACACCCCCCGTTACAACCGCTTCCGCCGGGTTCTGACACGCGTCATCGCTCGCAAATGGCTGGTGGCTGGCACAGTTATCACGCTGTTTTTCGTGGCAGTTCTGGGCATGAGCCTGGTGAAGAAGCAGTTCTTCCCGACCTCAGACCGTCCCGAGGTGATGGTCGAGGTGCAAATGCCCTACGGAACCTCCATCGAGCAGACCAGTGCCACTGCTGCAAAGGTCGAGGCCTGGCTGCAACAGCAGGAAGAGGCAAAAATCGTCACGGCCTATATTGGGCAGGGCGCGCCGCGTTTCTTCCTGGCGATGGCGCCAGAACTGCCCGATCCATCGTTCGCCAAGATCGTGGTGCTGACGGACAGTCAGGAGGCACGTGAAACCCTCAAGTTCCGTCTTCGCGAAGCGGTCGCTGCAGGCCTCGCCCCAGAGGCCCGAGTCAGGGCATCTCAAATTGTGTTTGGTCCGTATTCGCCATTCCCGGTGGCCTACCGGGTGATGGGGCCTGACCCGACGAAGCTTCGCGAGATTGCGGGTCGTGTACAAGATGTCATGCAAGCCAGCCCGATGATGAGGACGGTCAACAGCGACTGGGGCCCTCTGACGCCGACGCTGCATTTCAACTTGGATCAGGATCGCTTGCAGGCGGTTGGACTGACATCCAGTGCAGTCGCCCAGCAGTTGCAATTCCTGCTGGCCGGAGTGCCGATCACGGCGGTTCGTGAAGACATTCGTTCAGTGCAGGTGGTTGGTCGCGCCGCGGGGAATATCCGGCTCGATCCCGCTCGGATTGAAGGCTTCACATTGGTCGGCGCGGCGGGTCAGCGTATCCCTCTGTCCCAGGTCGGAGAGGTGGATGTGCGTATGGAGGATCCGATCCTTAGGCGCCGTGACCGCACGCCGACTATCACCGTGCGCGGCGACATTGCCGAAGGCTTGCAGCCACCGGACGTCTCGAACGTGATCATGAAGGAGCTGCAGCCGATCGTAGACAAGCTGCCTGGCGGGTACCGGATCGAGCAGGCGGGTGCGATCGAGGAATCGGGGAAGGCCGGTAAAGCGATTTTGCCGTTGTTTCCGATCATGATTGCCCTGACGCTGCTGATCATCATTGTCCAGGTGCGTTCTATCTCGGCAATGATCATGGTGTTCTTCACCTCGCCGCTGGGATTGATTGGTGTGGTGCCGACGCTACTGATCTTCCAGCAGCCGTTTGGTATCAACGCCCTGGTCGGGCTGATCGCGCTGTCGGGCATCTTGATGCGCAACACGCTGATTCTGATCGGGCAGATCCATCACAACGCCCAAGAAGGCTTGGACCCGTTTCACGCAGTGCTCGAAGCCACGGTACAGCGTGCCCGCCCGGTACTGCTGACAGCACTCGCGGCAATCCTGGCGTTCATTCCGCTAACCCATTCCGTCTTCTGGGGGACGCTGGCCTACACGCTGATCGGAGGCACGTTCGTCGGCACCATCATGACGCTGGTATTCCTGCCGGCGATGTACGCCATCTGGTTCAAGATCCGTCCTGACAATACGGGTCAAACCGAAACAGCGAATAAGCAAGCAAGCCTGGTGGATAGGACACCATCCCGTCCTCTCGCCGTTCACCTCACCACAAAGCTTTAGCCATAGGCCATAGCGTGGGCGTCGACTGAAAAATGAAGAGGGTTCAATGATTAATCTCGAAGGTCAAAAGCGAATCGTGGTCACGGGCGTCGGAATTGTCGGGCCTCTGGGGTGCGGAGTAGAAGAAGTCTGGAAGAGACTGCTGGCTGGGCGTTCTGGCATCCGTAACCTGCCTGACGATATTACTGAGGGTACGGGCGTTGCAGTAGGCGGCCAGGTGCCGTCTCTAGAAGATGATGCCATCGCGGGTTACGACCCGGAGCGCATCATCTCGGCCAAGGATCGCAAGAAGATGGATCGCTTCATCGAGTTTGCACTTGTGGCAGCGCACGAAGCTCTGGAGCAGGCAGGCTGGCATCCGACAGAAGTCACAGACCAGGAGCGGACCGCCACGATCATTTCATCGGGCGTGGGTGGCTTTGGCGCGATTGCCGACGCTGTCCGCACCACCGATGCGCGTGGTCCTCGCCGATTGTCGCCATTCACTGCGCCGTCTTTTCTCGCCAACATGGCGGCCGGGCACGTATCCATTCGGCACGGTTTCAAAGGGCCGCTCGGCGCTCCGGTAACGGCCTGTGCTGCTGGGGTACAAGCCATCGGCGATGCGGCCAGAATCATCAGAAGTGGTGAGGCGGATATCGCCATATGCGGCGGTACCGAAGCAGCGATAGACCGTGTGACCCTGGGTTGTTTTGCGGCGGCCCGCGCGCTATCAACTGGCTTTGCCGAGTACCCACAACAGGCTTCACGTCCCTTTGATCGGGACCGTGACGGCTTCGTCATGTCCGAAGGTGCCGGGTTACTGGTGATCGAGTCATTGGAGCATGCGTTGGCTCGTGGAGCCAAGCCACTGGCGGAACTGGTCGGTTACGGCACCAGTGCCGATGCCTATCACTTGACGGCGGGGCCGGAGGACGGCAGCGGCGCACGCCGCGCCATGGAACAGGCACTGCGCCAGGCGGCTGTGAGTCCTGCCGAGGTGCAGCATATCAATGCACATGCGACCTCCACGCAGGTCGGTGACAAAGGCGAACTGGCAGCGATTCGCTCGGTATTCGGGAGCGACTCTAGCGTCGCGATCAGCTCGACCAAGTCCGCCACCGGGCATCTGCTTGGAGCGGCTGGAGGCATTGAAGCTGTGTTCACCGTACTAGCGCTTCGCGACCAGGTGGTGCCGCCCACGTTGAATCTCGATCATCCCGATGAGGCGGCCGGCGGCCTTGATCTGGTCGCACTCAACTCTCGGCAGTTGTCGATCACGCATGCGCTCTCAAATGGGTTCGGTTTCGGCGGTGTTAACGCCAGCGTGCTGTTTCGCCGTTGGGAGTCTGAGTCTGAAGTGTGACGCTCAAATGACGGACTAGATCCATCAAACCTGGCGCTACCAGGAGGCAATCGATGAGTAGCGGCCAGAGGCCTAAGTTGCCCGCAACGCACCCTGAATCCTACAGTCGATTATGGCTATTTCTTCAACCCTTCCGTTCACCAAGGAGTGACCTCATGAGCATTGCCGTTACTGGAGCCACCGGCCAACTGGGCCGCATCGTCATCGAGAATCTCAAGCAGCGAACCGCGACGAGCAGCATTCTTGCCCTGGTGCGCAAGCCGGAACAGGCAGAAGCGCTGGGCGTTGCGGCAAGGGCATTCGACTATTCCAAGACCGAGACGCTGGATGCGGCGTTGTCCGGAGTGGAAACCTTGCTGTTGATCTCCTCCAGCGAAATCGGTCAGCGCGCCGCGCAGCACGCCAACGTCATTGCGGCGGCGAAGAGGGCCGGCGTCAAGCGCATTGTCTATACCAGCGTGTTGCACGCTGACTCGTCCGTGCTGCCACTTGCCGACGAACACCGCGCAACCGAGGCTACCCTCAAGGCGTCCGGACTTTCCTACACGCTGTTGCGCAATGGTTGGTACACAGAAAACTACACAGGTTTCGCTGGTGTGGCGCTGGCTAATGGCGCGCTGTTTGGTAGTGCAGGCGAAGGCCGGATTTCGTCAGCGACACGCGAGGATCTGGCCGAAGCCGCCGCAGTGGTGTTGACTGCTGACGGCCATGAAAACACTACCTACGAACTGGTTGGCGATACCTCTTGGACGCTGGCTGATCTGGCGGCGGAAATCTCGAAGCAGACCGGCAAGAACATCCCTTACCGCAACCTCCCGGAAGCCGACTACGCCGCCGCGCTCCAAGGTGTTGGCTTGCCGAAGGGTCTTGCCGCAGCATTGGCTTCCTATGACGTCAGCGCCTCCCTGGGGGCTCTCTACGGGAACGAGCGCGCCTTGGCTGAACTTATCGGGAGGCCAACCACGCCGCTTGCTCTCAGCGTCGAACGTGCGCTAAAGGCGCTCTGACGAACTGCCGGCAAGCAGCAGTTTAAAACCAGTCAAGGAAGCGCATTGGTGAAGAAACATCCGACTGAGGGGGGCCGATGAAGCAGTATCTGAAACGTCTCATTCTTACGGTCAGCCTGCGAAGGGGGAGAGGAAGACATGGTGGTCCTGTTTCTTGCCGCGAGTGCCTTTGACGTTTTGCTGGGGAGGAACCACGTCTGCCGCTCCAGATCGACATTTTTCCGTTCGGCCTGGAGCAATTCACCAATCCGGCATAGCGTGCCCAGGCTAATCCAGAGCGCGAGCTGGGTTTTTTTCTTTAGCGGTCGAATGCCGTCGTATTTTTGGCCCGCGGGGAGAGCGCCGTAATCGGCGGTCATTTGCTGGAAGCTGTTGTGCAGTTCCAACAGCTCAGCCGGGGAAAGGATGCGGCTTCTTTCCGCTTCGTAGTTGGCAGGGATCAATGGGGAGATGTCGACCAGTTCAGTCGAGTGTTCGAATCACTCCGTCCCGACCATATAATTCAAGGGGTTGCGAGATTTTATCTCGCGACCCCTTTTTATTTTTCTGCATTTTTACCCCTAAAAAACGGCAGGCTCTGGGAGGGAGCCTCACCGCTCCGTGCATCACTGACTGACGTCTTGAAAGGTCTTCTCAGGCTTCTTGGGAACGCTTGACCGGGAACGACACGAAAGGCTTGATCTCCTTGAGCACGAACATGCTCTGCATCTCCTTGATGCCAGGCAATTGCCGGATCACTGACATCGCAAAGTCGGCGAACGAGTCGAGATCGCGCGCCACTACCTGCAACAGGAAGTCAGCGTCGCCACCGATGCTGTAGCACGCCACCACATCCTCCAGCTGCATCACTTCCTGCTCGAACTTCCTGGCCTCGGCTGCGCTGTGATGGTCGATGCTGACCCGTATGAACACCATGACCCCCAACCCGATCCTGCGTCGGTCCAGCACCGCTCTGTAACCCTGAATATAGCGATGCTCTTCCAGCTGCCGAACCCTGCGCCAGCAAGGCGAGGCAGACATGCCGATATGGTCGGCCAAGGTCTGGTTGGTGATCCTGCCGTCCTGTTGCAAGGCTGTAAGGATTTTGACATCTGTCAGATTTAGCGTCTGATCGGTCATAAATTCCGCGTCCCTGTGGTAAAGAGGTAGATCCTACCAGAACTCATCCGGCCAGCAATTAAAATAGAAAATTTTTCCCCTGCTAAAGGGGATAAGATTTTTTCAACTTCTGATGTTGGAGTTGCCACGCTTTAGCCTCTACGCACAAACCGATGCCGGACGCGTCGTTGAATAAATAAACCAAAGTAGGTCGCTTCCTTTTCCGGAGGGCGCGATCCCAGGGTGATAAATGATTCTTCATCTGGTTTTTTTCAAGTTTGATGAACCCTTTCAATGGTGCGACGACGAAGTCATCGATGCAGAAGCATCGACACGCCAGCACCCACTTCATATCACCGAAATATTGGGCTGGGCTTGCGGCAGGAATATAAGTCCGCGCAAACAGGCCATGGACTTTGTGGTGATGGGGCTATTTGAAACTCAAGAGACACTCTCTACGTTTCTCACTCACCCCAACCATCAGCAGGGTGTGATGAAGTGGCAAAAAATTGCCAATTGGCAGGTAGTGGATATTGATATCGGTAGTGACACTACAAAGTTCGTTGGGCTGCTCAATGGTTGGGCTGACTTCGGTGTGACAACACTCGAAAAACTGAAGACTTATTGATAGTCGTGGAGGATTCAATGAATTTCGATGCTGCCGTTCACAAATGCGTAATTGTAGTCGACAAGGCTCTGGGGCTGGGGCACGCGGCGAATGCCGTCAGTGTCATCGGCGTCAGCCTGGGGCGTTCGGTAGAAGGTCTGGTCGGACCTGACATGCAAAGCCGCGACAACGTCAATTACCCTGGAGTCATCTACGCACCGTTGCCGATTCTGCTTGCCACCAATGAGTATCTGCGGGAACTTCAAGAGAAAGCGCTGGCGGATGACGAAATCCACACCATGCCATTCAGCGCCTTGGCGCAATCCTGCAAGACGTATCAGGAATATGAGTCGCGTATCTCCGAGGCCGATAGTTCAGCCATAGAATTGGTTGCCATCGGCTTGATCGGGCCACAGAAAAAAATCAGTAAGTTGACCGGTAATCTTTCGCTGTTCAAATGACAAGGAGGTTGTAGTGTACGCTTTATTCAAGCCTGAGCTTCTGGAGTTGGCACGTACGGTTCATCAGCAACATGCAGTATTTGAGAGTGATGGTATCTCCGTCGGGGAGTTGAATGATATTCAGCTTGGGCGTATTAAAAATATACTCCGTCATGTCAAAGCGTATTCGCCTTTTTACCGGGACAGATTGTCTGTGTTACCTGACAGTGCCATAGATAAACTTGACTGGAATGCGTTCCGAAAGTTGCCGTTCACCACCAAGAACGATTTGCGCGAGGCGGGCCATGGCATGGCGTCGGCGCCATTGAAGAAAGCCTGGATCTACTACGAAACCACGGGGACTACCGGAGCGTCGACACCCTGTCCGCGCAACGAACATGATTCGATATTCAATAACACGCCCCTGATCCTTCGTTACAGTGAGCTGTTTCGTGCCCACGGTCAGCAACATATTGTCGGTGTGATGGGGCCTACGGAGTTGCACTCTACCGGCGATACGTTTGAAGACGTCTGCCGCAGCCTTGGCCACACAGTCGTGAAAATGTGGCCGCGATCGCCTGTCGTCGGGCTGGATCGTGCGGTCACGTTGATCAGGGAGCTGAAGATCACCGCCTTGGTCTGTACACCGGCAGTTGCCATCAGCCTGGCCCGGCATCTGATCAAAAAGGGCCAGCGCCCCTCGGATCTGGGCGTAAAGCTGATTTTTACCTTGGGTGAACTGACCACCCCTGCGTTGCTGCGCAATATCGGCGATGTTTGGGGCAGTGCGGTGTACAACTGCATGTATGCCTCGCAAGAGTCGTCGATCCTGGCCGCCTGCGACAAGGATGGCAATCTCTGCACGGTTCCCTTGAACGTCGTCTATGAGGTGGTCAACCCCCTGACGGGACAAGTGCTGGAGCCGGTGAATGCGAGAATGACCGGCGAATTGGTCATCACCCATCTTTATCAGGGGCAAAAACCGCTGATTCGCTATCGCACCGGGGATATGGTCAGGGCTCAGGTGATGGACAGGGGCAAATGGCAGATCATTCCTATTGGTCGGGTCAGGGATACTTTGGTCATCAATGGCCACAATCACTGCGCCTACGACGTCGAGGCTGCACTATTCGAGCATCTCACAGGCTGCCTGGATTATCACATCCAGGTGGAAACCGTGGGCGGTGTCGATCAGTTGAGCGTCACCCTGGAGTTGGAGCAGAACACCGGGTTCCACAACGACCTGGAGGCCGTTGCCAGCTCCATGGCGGCCAGACTTGGCGCCCGTGTCCACATCGCCGTTGGCCCCACTGATGCCGTTACCGGCACTGCGGCGATGGTCAGCTGGAAAGCCGCCAGGCTCCACGACAAGCGCAGCGGTAGCGACAACAACGAGCGCGAAACGGCATTGAACATTGCCGCGCGGAGGGCTTGATCATGACTGACGTGCCCGGCAATACCGAGGTGTCCCAGCGCAAGCCGCATCCTTGGGTGTACTTCGATGGTCAGGTTGTAGCCGCAGCAGAAGCGTTGATACCGGTAACGACCCAGGCATTCAATTACGGCACAGCGGTCTTCGAGGGCATTCGCGCCTATGTCGCCAGTAGCGGCGAGTTGAATGTCTTCAGGTTGGATGATCACCTGAAACGGCTGGAGAATTCGGCCAGGCTGCTGCAGTTGGAAAACCTGCCGCGTCGCGCTGAGATGAAGGCAATCATCCTCGATTTACTGCGGCGTAACGAGGCATCGACCGAGAGCTATATCAGGCCCCTGGCCTACAAGAAGGCGCTGATGCCTGGCGTTGGCTTTGGCGTGAAGCTTTCCGGGGTCAGCACTGGCCTGGTGATCAATACCCTGGCCATGGGCGCCTATATGCCTGCCGGCGGTATTCGCTGTGCCATCTCGAGTTGGCGGCGCATTCCGGATGTTTCGCTTCCCGCGCGGGCCAAAATCACAGGTAGTTATGCCAATTCGGCGTTGGCCATGGAGTCGGCGCAACGCAACGGGTTTGACGATGCGTTGATGTTGAATGTGCACGGCAATCTTGCCGAGTCGACGACCTCCAATGTCTTCGTCGTGAAAGACGGTTGTCTCATCACGCCGCCTTTGAGTGCCCATATTCTTGAGGGCATTACCCGTGATTCAGTCATTACCCTGGCCAGAGAAGAATTGGGGTTGAAAGTCGTCGAGCGAGATATCTCGTTTTCCGAGCTGTTTTCAGTCGACGAGTGTTTCCTGGCCGGTACCGGCGTCGAGATCGTACCCGTGACGCAAATCGATCACTACGTGCTGCAAGAGAGCGGGGTGGGTGAAATAAGCGCTGCGATCAGGAGCCTCTACCTGGAGACGGTAAGAGGTCTGAATAGTAAATACACCCATTGGTTGAGCCCGGTATCCAATTGATCGCTCTGGAGAGTCATGACTATGGACAGTAAATTCTTGAATTTGGGTGTTGGCGATTGGCGCGATGTGATGATTCACACCTTGGGGCCCAGCGGGACCAGCAGTGAAGCGGCCGCCGGCTTTTTCAGTGAATGGTTAGGGCGTCGATATCCAGGCTCACGCGTACAGGTCAACCTCAGCGACTCTTACGAGCATGCGCGCTCCAGCATGGACGAACACGTCCCAAGAGTGATGATCGTGGCCAATGCCTACCCGCAGATTCATAACTTCTATATGGACCCGCGGTTAAGTCTGGTGGCGACCTTCGTGTTCGACACGCCGTTGTATGGATTGGCGAGCAAGGGGCCGTTAACGACCGCAAAGCTGACAGTCGCCAGCCATCCCGCGCCGATTCTCCTGATCAAGGAACTCTTGCCTCAGGGCCTGGAGGTCGACTCGGTGATCCTCGCACTTTCCACCAGCGCCGCCGCGGCAGCCGCGGCCAGGGGCGAGGTCGATGTGGCGCTGACCACGGAAGTGGCGGCCAACATCCACGGTTTGCATTTTATCTCGAGTACCCGTCCGATCCGGATGCTCTGGTCGGTCTTCGCGCTTGCCCGCTCGAGCGCACTGCCGACTGAGGCCAGTTTGTACTGCAGTTGATTGCAACACCCTGCCTGATCCCGTTCGGAGGCAGGGTGACCCTTGGACTATTTCGACTACACGTTGAGGTCATGATGCCTGTCTTGAAGCTTCACACAATCGATTCGACCCCGGAAAAAAGCAAAGCGCTACTTCAGAGCTCCATCGACAACTTTGGCTGGATCCCCAATCAGAGTGCCTACATGTCTGAGTCACCGTCGTTACTGGGTGCCTACCAGCGAGCGCATGATCTGTTTATCGACAGTTCGTTGAACGAAGAAGAAAAGGCCGTGGTGTGGATGACCACCGGTGTAGAAAACCGCTGTGACTATACGGTCCAGGCCCACGCCTTCATTGCCTTGGCCAAGGGCGTGGATGAGCACGTGGTCGACGCCATCGCTCATGAGCCAACCCGCCTCAATGCGCGACTGATGGCGTTGCGCAGTTTTACCCTGGAAGTGATTCATTGCCGCGGCTGCCTGAGCAAACAGGCCATTGATGCTGTCTTGCAGGCGGGCTTCAGCAAGCAAAACATGTTGGATGTGATTCTTGGCGTTTCACAGAAAAACATGTCGACAATTTTGAACGGTATTGCCGGCACCGAAATCGATGAGCGTTTCAAATGGGCTGCCTTTCAGGGGTTCAAGCAGACGGCCGAGGCTTGAGCGATGCTTCATCTGGACAGCGATTCGGTCAAAGAACTGTTGAGTTTCGAACTTTGCCTGCGGCTCAGCGAGGAAGCCTTCAGATTGCACTCTTCAGGCCAGGTGGAGCAGCCGTTGCGCACCATCGTCAAGGGCGGCGAGAACGAGTTGATGGGGGTCATGCCGGCTTACATCAAGTCCGGGCCCTATCAGGGGTTCGGCTTGAAGTCGGTGGTGGTCAGGTTGGGCGCTGAAGTTCGCGGTCCCTCTCATATGGGAAGCGTGTTGATCTATTACGAGGCCGGAGTATCCCCGGTCGTCGCGGTAGATGCCGGGGCGATCACTGAAATCCGCACGGCTGCGGCTTCGGCACACGCGACCCGCATGCTTGCGGCGCCCAACGCCAGCCGTGTGGCCATTCTGGGAACTGGCTTGCAAGCCCGGGCTCATCTGCTGGCAATGCGGGCCGTCAGGCCGGTGAGGCAAGTCTCTATATGGGGGCGTAACGAGGCCGCGTGTCGTGAGTTTGCGTCCTGGAGCGAGCGCCACTGTGATTTGCCAGTCTCGATTTGCGCCACGGCTGCCGAGGCGGTGCACGACAGCGACATCATCTGTACCACCACGGCCGCTCGCGAGCCCATTCTGGCCCGTGCTGATCTGCCGGAGCGCTGCCATATCAACGCAATTGGCTCCTCTGCTCCGGGTTTCCAGGAGTTGCATGAAGACGTGTACCAGGGCAGCGCTTTGTTCACGGATTGCAACCGATCGGTTTTTGCCGCGTCCGAGTGCGTGATCAAGGCTGTTCTCAAAGGCCTGTTGCCGGGCCAGGAGGTGGGCACCGAGATCGGCTCTCTCTGCGCCAGTGACGTGTTGGTCCATGAGCAGGGCGTGACAATTTTCAAGTCGGTTGGATTGGCGGTGCAGGACCTGGTGTTTTCCCGGGAAGTGGTCAGGCAGTGGGTTGCTTCATCCCGTTGAAACCGTTGAGCAAGACAATAATAAATAACCTGAGGAGCACGACATGCTCGATTTGACACAAGTACTTACCTATTCGGCAGCATTGGGCATCGCGGCCGCCATCCCCGGCCCCGGCATGGCGGCGCTGGTGGCGCGGAGCGTCAGCGGTGGCGCGTTGTCAGGCTTTTGTCTGCTGTTCGGGTTGATCCTCGGCGATCTGACCTACCTGTCATTTGCCGTCTTTGGCCTGGCAATGATCGCTGAGCACTTCAATGCGTTGTTCCAGTTGGTGCGCTGGGCGGCGGCGCTGTACCTGTGCTATCTGGCCTGGCAATTCTGGTTCGCCAACCATCAGGCTATCGAAGTCGGCAAGCCGGTGAAGAAAAAGGAGCTGCTGTCGGCGGCGATATCCGGGCTGACCATTACCTTGGGCAACCCGAAGACCATCGCCTTCTATCTGGCATTGTTGCCGCTGGTGATCAACCTTGAGACGGTCTCGTTGCAGACTTGGGGGCTGATGCTGGTGCCACTGACCATTCTGGTTCTGCTAGGCGTTGGCGCGCTGTTCATTGTCGGCGCGGTGCGCATCCGGCATCTGCTGTCGAGCTTGCGAGCGCAACAGCGGCTGTTCCGCGGCGCGGCGGCGATCATGGTGGCGGCTGCAGCGGCGATGCTGATTCGTTGAGGCGCTCAGCGGCCTTGGCTGATGACGCCTCTAGCGACCTGCAGGCAGCTCATCTTGAGTGAGCAACATATAGGCCAGATCTTCGTCACTGGCCTTGAGGTCTGGATGATCGTGCCGGATCTGCTTCAACGTCGACTCCAGATAAGCACCGCGAATTGCGCCTCCACTTGCAATGAAGCTGGAGGCGTCATCGCGGGCGGGAGTCACGATTTTGTCGTCCTTGAACGTCGAGTACAGCGACACGGAAATACCTGCCGAAGTAGCAACGTCGCGCGCATCAATATCGGGACCATGGCGCCGGGCCATGGCCGAACCAAAGGGCAGACAAAGCAATAGCAATGGGATAAGGAATATGCGGCGCATAACGTGTCCTCCAAAAGCATGAAACCTGAATGACCTGCCACATCTTTTTTGATGCATGGCGTCAGCCAAGAGTTCCATGCCTTTGGGGATCCCGGAGCGACTGCCGACCGCGAAACCTTATCCAGGTCGGCGAACAACTCTCAGCTTGCCGCTGTTTCCGCCTCCGCAGAAGAACTGATCGGTGCCATCCGATTCGAGCCCTGATACGCCGACGCCAGATGGCATCTTCAGGCTCTCGAGGACCTCACCCGTTCGCGGGTCGACTTGCCTCAATTCGCTTTCGTCACCTTCCCAGGTGCCGTGCCAGAGTTCTCCGTCGACCCAGGTGACGCCGGTGACGAAGCGGTTGGACTCGATGGTGCGCAGAATCGCCCCGGTCTGGGGATCGATCTGATGAATCTTGCGGTCCCGATACTCGCCCACCCAGAGCGTCCCTTCGGCCCACGTGAGCCCTGAGTCACTGCCGCCGGGCGCCGGGATGGTGGCGAGCACACGACCGGTTTTCGGGTCGATTTTCTGGATACGATCCTCGGCGATCTGAAACAGGTGCTGGCCATCGAAAGCCGTTCCTGCATGCGCGGCGACATCAATCGAGCGCAACGTTTTTCCGCTCGCCGGGTCGAGCGCGTTCAGCTTGTCTCCAGAAGCAAACCAGACTTGCTGGCCGTCGTAGGTGACCCCATGCACATGGTCGATACCCGGAAAGGGGCCATATTCACGGATGATTTCGGCTGTTGAGTGTTTCATGTCTTCCACCCTGGTGGTTTGGTCGTGGAGTGATCCTAGTCACTTGGAAGTGGAGCGGGGAGTAACAAAGTCGTCGCGAAACCTGGCACCGGCGGGGTCATCCAGCGACGTGCTCGGCCGTGACCAAACCATTGCACCTTGCCAGATGCCGCCAGTGAGTCGAGTGCCCGCTGCACGGTGCGCTGGCTGGCCCCAAGTGCAAGCGCCAGGGCCGAGCTCGACCACGACTCACCATCAGCGAGGAAGGCGAGCACCGCCGCCTGCTTCTCTTCGACGGGCCGCGCCAGCACGACGACCTCCGGTGCGCCGTTAGGCATCAGCACAAACCCGCGCTTCGTCGCAGTCACGCCGGCCAATGTTCGAAGTGCTGCCCGAAGCCGCCCGACTTCGACGCGTAACCGCGCACGATGCGACTCATCAGTGACTTTCAATCGGAAGGCTCGGGCGATGAGCGTTTCCCTCGGCACGTCGGCGGGCCACGCTTCGCCCAGCACCCGCGCAAGCTCGAACAACACCGGGCGTCTTGCGAGCGAGACCAGCGTGTGTGCGTCACGCACGACATGACGGCAGGCGTCCACGACGAGCGCTTCCGACGCGAGTAACGCTTCAACTTCCTCGAGCAGCAGAAGTCGTTCTTCGCCACGTTGAATCAGGCGCGCCGCTGGTGTGTTGAGGGTGAGGGATACGCTTTCGACCTCGGCTGTCAGCGCCGGGATGTCCGCGTAGCGTGCGGCATGCTCGGCCCTGGCGAGCGCCGCGCGCGCGGTCTTCGACTGGAGGCGGCGCATCGCGATCCCCGCAACGACCAACTCGTGGACGGCCCTCGATGCAGGCGGTAAAGGCGTGGGGTCGAGCTCGGCGAGCGTATGTTCGGCCTCGTCGAGGTGTCCGATCAGCAGCAAGCGCCGGATCTCTAGATACCGCGCATGAGCGGCGTTCACCCGGTCGCCGTGCTCCTCAAGCGTCGCCCGTGCTGCCTCGAGCACCTTCGCAGGCCAGCTCAGGTCGCGCGAGGCGAGTGCGATCTCGGCCTCGGCGACGACACACCGCGCGCGGGCCAAGGCTTCTTTCGGACCGAAGGCACGTCCCGCTCTTCGCAATAGAGCCTTCGCTCGAACCAGCTCGCCGAGCTGCGCCATCGCGATCCCTCGAAGCGCGAGCGCAGGCGCATCGTCGCGCAAGGCGATCCGGTTCAGTGCGCCGAGGGGATCACCCGCAGCGAGCGCACGCGCCGCGGCCGTAATCAGCGAGTCCATCAGTATCGCGCCACACTTGTCACTCCCACCGTCCGCTGCCCGCTGATTAGTCTATCTCACGACCACCAAACAGCCCGTCGTATCGAGAGGGAGCAACGATGATGAACAAACACATGATCGGCAGACATTCAGAGCTTGCTGACGCCTGCCAGAGGCAGGCTGATTCGCTGTTCACGCTGCAGGAAATTCATCAGCAGCAACACTCGTTCCTCGCCATCCATGGCGAGGAACACCGCTTCGAGATCGGTGAATGGACCTTCAGTGATGCGTACCGTCTCACCCTGTTTTAACAGGGTGCTCACGATGGCCTGGCTGTTGTGTTCTTGAAGCTCGTCGATCAACGCATTACGGATCGGCAGAGGCTGGCCGCCGAATCCGACGACTCGCGACACGCCTCGGGTCGAACGCAGCGGCCCCCAACTGTCCTGAAGGCTCAGTTGAATAAACAGATAGCCTGGAAACAGCGACTCGCTGATCACCCGTCGCTGCCCCCGTAAAATGCGCTCACGACTGTACTTGGAGCGAAAACAGGCATAGCCCTGGCGCTGCAGGTGTTCTTCGGCGCGCTCATCCTGTTTGGGTTTGCACTGGACCAGATACCAGGCTTTGGCGGCGTGTTCTGTACTCGCGTTCATTCGAGATCCTTCCCTGCGTCGATCTGCTCCAGCAGCTCGGCGGTTTTGCGCTGCATTAACGAGATGTCGCCGCGGCTTTCGACATTCAACCAAGTCACGCAGTCATCGCCCGAGAACCGCAAGCTGAAGCGCCAGTCGGCAAAGACCAGGCTCAGTCCGTCGCTTTCATTGATGTCCAGGGCCTCGGCGGCGTAGCGGTTCTTGATGCTTGCCAGCAGGGCGGTGCCATCCTTGATTTGACGGCGGATCTCCCCGGAAGACGGAAAGGCACCGATGCGTTCCACCAGCAGCACGGGCGCCTTCTGCTTGCGGGGGAATATCAGTTCCGACGCATAGGCGCGGACGACGAGGTACGCGAGGTTGTTTGTAAGTTCCGAGCCATACGGATGGCGACTGTCATCTGCCTTGAAACCGCTCAACGTAGTCATAGAGGCTTCGTCCATAGGGTAAAGAGGACCATGAGGCCGTTTCGATGAAGTGCACTCTGGTCCGGGTTCAGAGCCGTCACAGGTTGTTTTGATGCAGGTGCTCGAAACAGAAGTTTGTGGCCTTGGTGGCGGGCAGAAATCGGGGCTCATAACCTGCAGCGGGGAACAGACATTTACGAATCATGAAGCGTCCTTACAATTAATAACCCGACATCTGATAACGATCCGGCACTGTATTGGCGGAACGGCTATACATTAGCCATTCGCTACGAGTGGTGTAATCTAAATTGATCGGTCGCGGGAAAATCGCAACGGTTAGAAATTGTCTGAATAAATTCGCGAGCTGTTATTTTTAACGTGCCGAGAAGTGAAGTGTTATTTTTTGTCTGAAGAAAAAATTGAGTGCTGTTCAAGTGTCGTGGTAATAAATACACACTTGATGTTTCAATGTTGATGCTGCCGTTGCCGGACATTATGAATGCCCAGGTTCATCCGTGATTTAAAACTCTTATGTTCGGTAAGTGCTATGTCACCGCCGATAGGTTGACAAGACGGGGAAGGTTATCTTGCTTAAAAGAGTTTTGATTGTTTGTGTCGGCAATATTTGCCGCAGCCCTACCGCGGAAAATCTGCTGCGTGGGGCGCTCGGTCATTCCAATATCGAGGTCAGCTCAGCCGGTCTTGCTGCCTTGGTAGGCAAGCCGATCGAGCCGATGGCGCGCGCGGTGCTCGAGGAGCATGGGCGCCAGCTTGATGAGCACCAGGCCGTTCAGCTCACGCCTCAGGCTGTTAGCGAGGCCGACCTGATTCTGGTGATGGAGCGGCGGCATGTCAGCGGCGTGCTCGAACTGGCCCCTGAAGCGCGAGGCAAGGTGTTGATGCTCGGTAAATGGCAAGACGACCGTGAAATCAGCGACCCCTACCGTCAAGGCAAACCTGCTTTTGTGCACGCTTATGCGTTGATCGAAGACGCCGTACACGCATGGGCACAGCGTCTAGCACGCTGACGGCCTCTACTCATTGAATCGTAATAAAGGCAAAGAATCCGACTTATGCAGCAAGCGCCAGTAGTCAATGTGCGGGAAGACGACAATGACGAGATTGATCTTCTCGGTATGTTTGGAACACTGATCGACCATAAATGGCTGATTGCGGCGATTACCGGTGCCTGCATGGTGGCAGGGGGGGCGTATGCGGTGCTGGCGACGCCGGTATTTCAGGCGAACGCGCTACTGCAGGTTGAAGCGAAAAAGAACGATTTGCTGGGCTTCTCGGATATCGGCAGCATGCTGGGCAAGGAGTCTCCTTCGGCCACCGAGATCGAGTTGATTCAGTCCCGCTCGGTGATTGGCAAAACCGTTGACAACTTGAAACTTGATATTGTCATACAGCCGATGTACTTCCCTGTTATTGGCGAGTTTCTGGCGCGCCGATTCAAGAATAAAAACCCCGGTGAAATAGCCGATGCCTGGTTGGGGTTGGACAGTTTTGCCTGGGGAGGGGAGTCGCTGAAGATATTCAAGCTGGATCTTCCCGATTCGCAACTGGGCAAGAAGTTGACCCTGACGGTGGGTGAACAGGGTCATTACACCCTGGTGGATGAAGATGACAAACTGCTGGCGGCCAGCCAGGCAGGGCAATTGTTCGAGCAAAATGGCGTCAGGTTTGAAATAGAGGAACTGCACGCCAATCCTGGAACCCGTTTCAGAGTTATTCGTAATTCCCGTCTGACCAGTATCCTCGACTATCAAGAAGCACTGGATGTCTCCGAACGCGGAAAAGAGTCGGGCATGATTGGTCTGGCATTGGAAAGCACCAATCCGGATCAGGCGATCAACATACTCAATGAAATTGCCGATATCTATGTACGGAAAAACGTAGAGCGCACGTCGGCAGAGGCAGCGCAGAGTCTGGCGTTTCTAAAAGAGCAACTTCCGTTGGTCAAAAAGGATCTGGAAAAAGCTGGGAACGCCCTGAATCAATACCAAACTCGTAGCAAGTCCGTGGATATCACGCTCGAGACCAAGGCCATTCTTGATCAGATTGTCGGCCTGGATACCAGCATCTCTGAGTTGAAGTTGCAGCAAGCCGAGATGGACAGGAAGTTCACCCGCCAGCATCCCGCTTATCGCGCCTTGTTGACCCAGATCGGTGAGTTGAGCAGCAAGCAGAAAAGCCTGGCGACAAAGGTGGAAAGTCTTCCCTCCACCCAGCAGGAATTGCTCAGCCTTACCCGGGATGTAGAGGTGGGTACGGCCATTTATACCCAGTTGCTGAACAAATCCCAGGAGCTGGATGTGATGCGGGCGGGGACCGTCGGTAATGTGCGCGTGATTGACACCGCGGACGTCAATTTCCTCAAGCCGGTCAAACCTAAAAAAGCCTTGATTGTATTGATTGCGACGATTCTTGGTGGATTCCTGGCGGTAACCCTGGTGTTGGTGCGCAAGGCGCTGAACCGTGGTCTGGAAAGCCCGGAAGCCATCGAGCAACTTGGCTTGCCGGTGTACGCATCGATTCCCTACAGCCTCCTGCAGAAGGATGAAGAAGACAAAATCTTGCGCGGACGTGGACGTTCCGGCGCAGGTTCTTCATTGCTGGCGATCAGTCACCCCACCGATCTGGCGGTCGAGGCGTTGCGTAGCCTGCGTACCAGCCTGCACTTTGCCATGCACGAGGCGGACAATAACCGGTTGATGATTTCCGGCCCCAGCCCTCAGGTGGGCAAAACATTCGTGTCAGTCAACCTGGCGGTGGTGATCGCGCAAACCGGGCTGCGGGTATTGCTGGTCGATGTCGATATGCGCAAGGGCTATTTGCACAAAGTCTTGGGCGTTCCTTCGGACAACGGGCTCTCCGATGTCCTGGCCCGGCGCTGCGATTTGGCCACCGCAATCCGTAAGACTGAAATCGAAAGCTTTGATTTTGTCGGGCGAGGCCAGATCCCGCCTAATCCCTCCGAGTTACTGATGCACGCCAATTTCAGTGCGCTATTGGAGCAGGCGAGTGAGTTATACGATCTAGTGATTCTTGATACGCCACCGCTGCTGGCTGTGACGGATGCAGCGATCGTCGGGCGTCTGGCCGGGACCAATCTGATTGTCGCGCGGTATGGCCTGAACCCGGCGAAGGAAATCGCGTTGACGGTCCGCAGATTCTCCCAGAACGGCATTGCGATTAAAGGTGCGATCTTTAATGGTGTGGAGAAAAAGGCCTCCAATAAATACGGTTACAGTGATTATGGTTATTACCACTATGCCTATGCTTCCGACAAAAGCTGATGGGCAGTGCGCGGCCGTCTCTTAAGTTCAGGGTTTGACAGCGCTACTGTTGCTATTGAAGTTTACGTTTTTATTGTTATTGCCGCGCCGGATCAATAGCCCTACAGGCATGATCAAACCAACATTTCATAGAAACACCACGTCCTGAGGAATATGACGAAAAATCCTGGGGCGGTAGCGTGATTGCGAATGACATAGGTCAATGAATAAAACCACAGCGTTGAAGGCTATATCGCTCCTTTGGATAGGATCTCTGGCGGGCGCCGGGTTTGCCTTTCTGACTCAGGTGTTGCTGGCCAGGAAGTTGGGCAGTAATGACTTCGGTGCTTTTTCGTCAGCCCTCACGACCATCACTCTACTCGCGCCCCTGGCGGGCTTCGGGATATCTCACTATTGGCTCAAGGCTTTCGGTCAGGAGGGCTGGGCGGCGAAACGCTGGTTGAAACCTTCGTTCCAGTTCATCATCTTAAGTACCCTGTTGCTTATGTGTTCCATCGCGGCGTGGGCGCTGTATTCCAGCAATGAACGTTTAACGCAAAACCTGCTGTTGATTCTCTCCCTGTGCATACTCGGGCAGCTATCAGTAGAACTGGTGAGCAGCAAGCTGCAACTTGAAGAAAAATATCTGCACTTGGCGTTTTGGCAATTTTTACCGAATTTTCTTCGGTGCTCAATGGTCTTCATCACGGTGGTCATGAGCTCCACGCCTTTAGCCAGGGAGTACTACGCGGTATTTTATTCGGTCATTGCAGTAGTGTTTTTTTTACTGGGCATCCCCCAGTTGCTGCACATGCTAAATGGGAAGTTGACCCTGAAGGGACACGAACTGACCGCCGAGCTTACGGTTCCGTCCGTGAGACCGAGCCTGTTAAGTGTGGCCGGCGCCAGTTGGCCATTCGGTGTCGCGGTGTTCTCGCAGCTGATTTACTTCCAAAGCAACATCATCTTGCTGAAACACCTCTCAAGTAATAGTGCGGCAGGTATATACAGCGTCGCTTTTACCATCATGACGGCAGTGTATTTGCTGCCGGGTGTGATGTATCAAAGGTTCCTGCTGCCCAAGATGCACCGCTGGGCCAACCATGACCCAGAGATGTTTTATCAGGTATACCGAAAGGGTAACTGGCTGATGGTGCTGCTCGGTACTTTGGCCATGCTGGTGATTCTGGTCTGCTCTGACTGGGCAGTCCCTTTGCTGTTTGGTGAAGCCTATCGAGAGGCGTCCTCGGTATTGAAGATTCTTTCCCTGTCGGCGCCAGTTATTTTTTTGGCCTTCAGTCCGGGTGCCACGTTGGTGACTCAGGAACACATGAAGGTGAAAGTTAAATACATGGCGCTGGTGGCGATCATCAACGTGTTCCTTAATCTCTTATTAATTCCCCGGTTTGACCTGCATGGCGCTGCGGCAGCGACCGTTGTCAGTAATCTATTGCTGTTGTCATTGTATTTTTATGGTGCCCAACGGCTGGTGTTCAAGAACAGGTCTCGATAGCAGGTAAAACGCCCATGCCTAATTTATTTATCACTACCGACAATCGGGAGATGAATGCTCATGATTAATACCGTAAAAATCTATGCCCGGACAGTAATGGCAGGATTTGGCTTTCTATATGACCTGAGTCGGTATGCCAGGTATTCGGGATGGCGATCGTCACTCCGCTCGGTCGAAGCCCGCAATTATTACATGGTCAAGGTGTATCACACCCTTGAAAAGAGCCTGAGTTTTACCAACAGAAAGCCGGGATCTGGATGGGCAGGCGCCAATGCGCTTATCAACGCGTTGGAGCAGTCATTCATGCTCAATGTCACGGGCTATCATGATCTGGTGGCGATCACTGTATTAAAGAAGTTTGCTGAAGCTGAAAAAGCTCACCAACCGGAAAAAACCGCCGAGCTTATAAAACGCCTCGTCAAAGTCGAGAGCCTCAGCAAGCAAGCCATTCCGTTCCATGACAACAGCGGGGCGCTCAATTACGCCAGGGCGGAGTTCAATAAAGGGCGATTGATCGCCCCAGAAGATTTCTTCCTGTCCAGGTACTCGCTTAGAGAGTTCTCCGACGCAGAAATACGCGCGGAAGAATTAAGCAGAGCGCTGGAGATGGCCATGAAGTCACCTTCTGCGTGCAACATGCAGTCTTGGCATGTCTATCATCTGGAGGGTGAACTGGCACAACAAGCGCTGGCTTTTCAAGATGGTAACCGTGGCTTCGGGCACAAAATAAAAGACTTGCTGATTATCACCACAGACTTGCGTGCCTTCGTTTCCGCTCGAGAACGTTACCAGCACTGGATTGATGGCGGGATGTTTTCCATGTCGTTGATCCTGGCCCTGCATTCAATAGGTATTGCGTCGTGCTGTTTGAATTGGAGCAAGTCGGGGAAAGCGGATATCAATTTTCGTAAAGTGATCAAAATAAGTCCGCAACATTCGGTGATTATGATGTTGGCGATAGGTTATCCGAATGAGCAGAACACGGTGTGTGCTTCTTCGCGTCGGCCCATAACAGAAGTGTATACCAAGCTGTCCAGTCAGTAAGTACTCATCCCAGGTCGCAAAGGACTCAGTACCTTGAAAATTGCATTGATAACGATACACCACGCCAATAGTTATGGTGGGACTCTCCAAGCGCTCGCCAGCCAGAAAGTGTTGTCGAAGTATGGCGACGTCAAGATTATTGATTATAAAAGTAAAGAGCTGGAAAACACCTTGAAGCTGATTCGAGTGGACAACAGTCCGCGCAGCTTTCTTAGAGCAGGCAAGGATTTTTTTCGAATCATTCCCCGCAAGAGGTTGATAGCGAAGTTCAGGGAGTTTATGCGGGTCCATTATAAGTTGACCCCCGTATGCCCGGACTTGCAATCGCTTCAAACCCTGTCAAGTGACTTCGATTGTGTGGTCTGTGGCAGCGACCAGATATGGAACCCGAATATTACGGGGTGTCTGGATCTTAACTATATGCTGGCGTTTTCGCGGGCGAAAAAGAAGGTCTCGTTTTCCTCAAGCGCGGGCTCCTATCACTATTCCGATGAGGAGGTGATCAAGGTCAGAAAGGCATTGTCGACATTTGACAGCATTTCCGTCCGGGAAGAGGACACTGCGCGAAAGCTGCGTAGCATGCTCGGCAATCAACAGGTTGATCACACCCTGGACCCTACCTTGATGCTGAACAAGCAGGAGTGGATGCAGAGCCTGCAGCTTTCCGGAAGAGCAGCGGGAAACAATGATGAATACATTCTTGTTTATACCCTGAAGAAAGACGCGCTGGTCAGAGCAACGATAAACAGAATAAAAGCTGTATTAGGGATGCGAGTCGTGGCAATCGATCAGGACCCTTTCCTTGGCTACAAGAGCGACAGGCATATAATGGATGCCAGTCCTGTTGATTATATTTCGCTGTTCGCCAATGCCTCTTTTGTGATCACTAATTCGTTCCATGGCACCGCATTCGCTCTGAACTTCGGTATTCCCTTTGTTACGGCGCTGCCTGAAACCGGGTTGAATAGAATCAAAGGCCTTTTAGATAAAGTTGATTTGGCCGATCGCCTGGTGAGCAGCGTGAGTGAAGTCGACTCGGTTGTCGGTAAAACAATCAACTTCACAATCAGCCATGAAAAGCTGGACGCACTCAGGTTGATGACCTGGCGTTATCTTGATGGGGCGCTTACAACCAAAACTGAAAAAAAGCCAATTAAAATTTCATGATGAGCCACGGTTCCGTTAGCTCGAACTCCTCGAGTATCAGTCCGCGTTATGTACTGGCTGTCATCATCGGCATAACAGTGGTTTTTAACAATATTGAATGGTCGTTGGGCGGTAACAACCTGACCTTGGAAAGGGTGCTGGCCGCCCCTATTTTTTTTATCGTCGTATTGCTGTTGGTCGGCTCGAATATTCCCCTGCGCCTGCCCAGGACAGGGATCATCCTGACCCTGTGGATTGTGCTGGCCTTCTACTCATCAGCCTCCGGTCCGGTTGCGGCCTGGTCCTTGAAAATGTATGCCGGCTTACTCCTGGCGGCTTCATTTTATTACGTGGTGATCTGGTTAAAGGCCAATCCCTTTACGGTATTCAAATCCAGGACCTATCTGCTTTTGGCATGGTTTTCAGGTCCGTTTTTATCGTTGATTTATGTGCTTTCACTGTTGAAGTTTCCTCTTCCCGATCTGGCCATTCACTGGCTGCAAGAGGGGAGCGGGGGGACGCGTATCCGTGGCGCAATTTATGAGGCGAATCTGTTCGGGGTGTTTGTATCGCTTATTACCCTGACGGTGCTGGCGTTGGGTTATCGCCGAAAATTATGGTGGTGGATCCTGGTGATTGGTTTGCACACTTCGCTGCTTTTTTCATTCTCAAGAGCACCGTGGGTTTCCTACATTATTTCCGTCTGGCTTTATCACGGGCTGAGCTACCCGAGGAAGTACAAGAACAGGGACCTGGTGAAGTACCTGTTGGGGGCAACCCTTTTGGTGGCGGTAATGTCGCTCCTGTCGTATTTCATTGCCTCTTCTTTTGGCGATTATGAACTGGTCAGTAGAACCCACTCGGTCAAGACGCGTTTTGTCATGTGGGCATTGGCGGCGAATTCCATTCTGGAAAATCCCATGTTCGGAAGTGGTATCTATAGTTTTAGCGAAATGTATTCCTTTGCACCGGAGCTGGTCGGTTCGGAGAATCATCGCAGTGCCTGGATATCCAATATGCCCCTGGCAATACTTAACGACACAGGCGTCCTCGGCTTCATCGTCTTCTTCTCGTTCATCATTCTGGTGATTAAACGTGGCTTGACCGCGGTCAGGAGGATGGCGATTGATCAAAGTGTCGACCGCTATCAAGTAAGAGTGGGGGCAGCGCTGGTCGCGTTCTTTATCGCCATGGCCTTCTCAAGTCAGACCATTCCCGCGCATTCGATCGCCATTTTTTGGGTGTGCATGGCCCTTACCGAGCGGTTTTCAACACTCAGTCGTTCCCTCATCAAAAGAACATAAACATGAATTCAAAGAAGCTGGTTTTCATTCATCTATTCAATGACAGAAGTGGAAGCCCCAAGGTGTTGTCTCAAGTGATCAAGGTGGCGGCTAATAACAATATAGCCACCGAGGTGATCACCAGCGCCCATGGTGACGGTTTTTTGTCGGATGTGGCCGATGTGCAGAGCAGGCTTTTTTATAAAAGGTCGGAGAATAAGTTGCTGACCCTTGTCTATTATGTAATCTCTCAAGGGTTGTTATTTATTCAATGCTTGAAATACAAGAGGCAGGGCGTGGTGTTTTATGTCAATACCATGATGCCTTTTGGTGCGGCATTGGCGGGAAAGTTGTTGAGGATACCGGTTTATTATCATGTGCATGAAACCTCGATAAAGCCCAATATTCTGAAACGCTTTCTCAGGTTTGTCATTGAAAAGACCAGTAAAAAGGTTGTGTTTGTTTCGAGCTATCTGATGCAGGTGGAGTGTTTCGCCAAGCTTCCCCAAGTGGTTATTCATAATGCCCTGGATACAAAGGTTGAGCACACATGTCGACTCAAGGAAGAGGCGGGTTTTACCTCTTTGATGGTCTGCTCCTTGAAGACTTACAAGGGCATCATGGAGTTTCTGGCGCTTGCACTGCGTAGTCAGGGTGACAAGCACCTGAATTTCACCCTGGTACTGAATGCCGATCGAAGTGAAATCGATAGTTATTTTTCCGGTATCGACATTCCGGATAATTTGGCGATTTATTCTCGCCAAACGGATATGTCAGGTTTTTATTCGCGAGCCGATTTGCTTTTAAGCCTTACCCGACCGGATGACTGTATAGAAGCATTCGGTTTGACCATTCTCGAGGGCATGTCCTATGGCTTGCCGGTGATCGTTCCTCCTGTGGGTGGTCCCGCCGAATTGGTACGCAATGATATCGAAGGCTATTTAATCTCTTCATACGATATTGAGGAACTTTACAGCGCGGTATGCAAGATGTCGCTGGATCCGGAAAAATACAAGATGTTATCCGATAGTGCGTTGGCCCGTACGCGGGAGTTTAATCAGGACGTGTTCGAGCGTAAGTTCTCAACCTTATTCAACGAGATGCAGCATGATACCTAAAAAGATTTATATCCTGGGCATAAGAGGTGTTCCGGCTCAACATGGTGGCTTCGAAACCTTCGCCGAAAAATTATCTCTTTATTTAACGGCGTACGGCTGGCAGGTGTATGTCTACTGCCAGGAAGAGGGCTGTGGAGGAATTACTGAGAGTATCTGGAATGGGGTCAACAGGATTCATATCCCGGTTACCCAGGAAGGGACGCTGGGCACGGTTTTTTTTGATTGGAAAGCCACGCGTCATGCGACATCGCAAAAGGGTTTGTTTCTGACTCTGGGTTACAACACCGCCATCTTCAGTTTGCTGCAAAGGATTAAAGGGCAGACCAATATCATCAATATGGATGGTATTGAATGGCGGCGTGACAAGTGGGGAGCCATTGCCAAGACCTGGTTCTGGCTCAATGAACGTGTCGGTTGCTGGATGGGTAATCACCTTGTTGCAGATCACCCCAAGATAAAACAGCACCTTGCGACACGGGTTTGCGAATCCAGGATCACCATGATTCCCTATGGAGGCGATAGGGTCCTGAGTGCTGACGCGAGTTTATTGGCCACTTATGCGATAGAGCCCGGCAAGTTTTCGGTGGTCATCGCCCGACCAGAACCCGAAAACTCGTTCCTCGAGATGGTTCGCGCCTTCAGTTCCACCCCTCGCAATCACCGGCTTGTCGTTCTGGGCAACTTTCAACCCAATAATAATCCATACCATAAACAGGTTATGGACGTGGCCAGCGCAGAGGTCATCTTTCCCGGAGCGATCTACGAGGCTGCAGTCGTACAGTCACTGCGCTTTTATTGTCGGTTTTACCTGCATGGGCATCGTGTCGGTGGAACCAACCCATCGTTGGTCGAGGCGCTTGGTGCGGGGTGTGCAGTTATTGCCCATGACAACCCATTCAATCGCTGGGTGACGGAAAGCGGTGCCGCGTACTTCAAGGATGAAGCCTCTTGTGCTGCCTTGTTTGAGCAACTACTTACGGACGATTCAACGCTTGCGCAGATGAAAGCGGCCAGTCTTACGCGTTTTCATGAGCGCTTCACGTGGAATCAAATCTTGCATCAGTATGGAAAATTATTTACTGACTGGTATCCCGTCAGTCGGTAGAGAGACGATTATGACTATCCGTATTCTCCTGACGGGCGGAGCCGGCTTTATTGGCTCTGCCGTCGTTCGGCACCTGATCGAAAACACTCGATACGAAGTGGCCAATCTCGATAAATTAACTTATGCCGGCAATCTGGAGTCCTTGGCCAGCGTCGCCGAGTCGCCGCGATATCACTTCTTTAACGTCGATATTTGTGACGCTCAGGCACTGGATCAAGTATTCAGTGCGTTTCAACCGGATGCGGTGATGCACCTCGCCGCGGAGTCGCACGTCGATCGTTCTATCGACGGTCCCGCCGACTTTATCCAGACCAACATTGTCGGGACCTATACCTTGCTCGAAGCGACCCGGCGTTACTGGAACGGGTTGTCGGCGCAGGTAAAACCAACGTTTCGCTTCCACCATATCTCCACGGACGAGGTCTACGGCGACCTGGAAGGCACCGATAGCCTGTTCAGTGAAACGACGCCTTATGCGCCCAGTTCACCCTATTCGGCGTCCAAGGCCAGTTCGGACCACCTGGTTCGGGCCTGGCAACGTACGTATGGTCTGCCGGTATTGGTCACCAATTGCTCGAATAACTACGGTCCCTATCATTTCCCCGAGAAGTTGATTCCCCATGTGATTCTGAACGCCATCCACGGCAGGCCTCTGCCGGTATATGGCGACGGTTTGCAGATCCGCGACTGGTTGTTTGTAGAAGATCACGCGCGCGCGCTCTGCGAGGTGGTGTGCCGAGGCAAGGTTGGTGAAACCTACAACATCGGTGGCCACAATGAAAAAACCAATATTGAAGTCGTGGAAGCCCTGTGCGATCTGCTCGAAGAGTTCGCTCCCGACAAGCCCGCCGGCGTCGAGCGCTATCGCGAGCTGATTACCTTCGTCGGGGACCGACCGGGTCACGATCTTCGTTATGCCATCGACGCGGACAAGATCGAGCGTGAACTCGGTTGGCGGCCACAGGAAACCTTTGAAAGCGGCCTACGCAAAACGGTTCAGTGGTACTTGCACAATCAAGCATGGTGGCAACGGGTACTTAACGGACAGTACCGGCCGGAGCGTCTTGGCCAAACCGCCTGAAACAGACAAGTACTGCCTCTATTCTTACCAGGCTTCGAAGGGAATCCCCCATATGAAAGGCATCATTCTCGCGGGAGGCTCCGGCACCCGCTTGCATCCCATTACCCGCGGTGTATCCAAACAACTGCTTCCGATCTACGACAAACCGATGATTTATTATCCGTTGTCGGTATTAATGCTCGCGGGCATTCGCGAGATATTGATTATTTCCACCCCGCAGGACTTGCCCAACTTCCAGAGCTTGTTGGGTGACGGATCCGCTTTCGGTATTGAACTCAGCTATGCCGAACAGCCTTCCCCCGATGGCTTGGCGCAAGCCTTTCTGATCGGCGAGCGCTTTATCGGCGACAGCAATGTGGCGCTGATTCTCGGCGACAACATCTTCTACGGTTACGGTTTCAGCGCCGCGTTGCGCGAAGCGTCAGAACGACAGACCGGCGCTACCGTGTTTGGTTATCGAGTCAACGACCCCGAGCGTTTTGGTGTTGTCGAGTTCGACGGCGAGGGTAAGGCGGTTTCGATCGAGGAGAAGCCTAAACGTCCGAAGTCCAACTATGCAGTCACGGGTTTGTATTTCTACGATAACGACGTGGTGAACATCGCCAAACACGTCAAGCCCTCGATTCGCGGCGAGCTTGAAATCACTGACGTGAACAACGCTTATCTGCAACGCGGGGACCTGCACGTCAGCGTGCTGGGGCGTGGTTTTGCCTGGCTGGACACCGGGACTCATGATTCATTGATGGAGGCCGGGCATTTCGTCCAGACCATTGAAGCACGCCAGGGACTGAAAGTGGCGTGTCTTGAGGAAGTGGCCTACCACCAGGGGTGGTTGTCGGCCGAGCAACTGGATAAACAAGCTACTGCGTTATACAAAACCGGTTACGGTCAATATCTGGCGCAGGTACTGGCCACGGAGCCTGCGAAATGAATGTCATCAAAACCCGGTTGCCTGGCGTACTGATTATCGAGCCCAAGGTGTTCGGCGATGCTCGTGGGTTCTTTCTCGAGAGTTATCACCAGCAGCGTTATCGCGATGTTGGAATCGAGTTGCCTTTCGTGCAGGACAATCACTCGCGCTCCCAGTATGGCGTACTGCGTGGTCTGCATTTTCAGCAGACCCGGCCCCAGGGCAAGTTGGTTCGGGTAACCCGTGGCGCGGTTTACGACGTGGTAGTGGACATCAACCCAGAGTCTGCCACGTGCGGCGAGCATGTGGGGATCGAGTTGACCGCCGATGATCATCTTCAGTTGTGGGTCCCGCCAGGTTATGCCCATGGTTTCTGTGTGCTCAGCGATACGGCCGATTTTCAATACAAATGCACTGACCTGTATTACCCCGAGGATGAGGCCGGCCTTCTCTGGAATGATCCGGACCTGAACATTGCCTGGCCCTTGAAGTCGCCTCAACTCTCGGAAAAAGACCAGCGCCATCCGCGCTTGCGCACACTGTTGAGCGGGGAGTGACCATGCGGGTTCTAGTGACCGGAGCGCAAGGGCAGGTCGGGCGCGAGTTGCTGCAAAGAGTACCGCCCGGGTTCAGCGTGATTGGCTGCGGCTCGGGCGATCTGGATATCAGCGACCGGGCTCAGGTCCAGGAGGTTTTGGCGCGAATCAAGCCACAGTTGGTGATCAACGCGGCGGCCTATACCGCGGTGGACAAGGCTGAGAGCGAGGTCGAGCGGGCCTACGGGGTGAACCGGGACGGCGTTGCGCACCTGGCGTTGGCGGCCGAAGAGCTTGGTATTCCGCTGCTGCATATTTCCACCGACTATGTGTTCAGTGGCGACAGCGACAGTGCCTACAAACCCGGCGATGTCACTGCTCCCTCAGGTGTGTATGGGGTGAGCAAGCTGGCCGGCGAGCAGGCGCTGCAGCAACACTGTTCGCGCCATGTGATTCTGCGAACCAGTTGGGTTTTTGGTGCCCATGGCAACAACTTCGTCAAAACCATGCTGCGCCTTGGGCGCGATCGGGATGAGCTGGCGGTGGTGGCGGATCAACGTGGCTGTCCGACTTCCGCTGGCAGTATTGCCGATACCTTGTGGGCCCTCGCAGAGATTTTTCAACGCGACGGTGCACTCAAGTGGGGCCTGTATCACTACAGCGGCGCTTCCGCCTGCACTTGGTACGACTTCGCCGATGAGATTTTCAACCAGGCTCAGGCGCTGGGTGTACTGGAAAAACGCCCGACCTTGAAGGCGATCACCACCGCCGAGTATCCGACTCCGGCCAAACGACCCGCCTGGTCCGTGCTGGATTGCCAAGCCCTTGAGCACGCTCATGGATTGGCCCCTCAAAGCTGGGCGCGCGAGCTGCAACAGGTGCTGCAGCAACTGGGAAAAACAGCTTCCGAGGCCTGAACATTCGCGTTGCCGCTATGTGGGCGGACATTCAGTTTATGGTTATTAACAGTCTATATTTAACAGTGAATGTTATTAATGGGCGCTGTTTTACCTGGAACTTCCCATCGCGATAAAACCCTCAAGGTCAATGCGGTGGGAGAATCCTGACTAATAATAACAATAGGCCTGAGGAGCGAATGGCTGTTGCTCGCCAGTTTGCGCTGAAAATGCCTCGTAAAGTGCTAAATGTCGTAGAAGGTCGTCAATAGTACCTGTTCTGCGCAGACGCTTGGCTCAGGGGCTGTCGATTGTCGGTCTATAGCGTGCAACACCTGTAAATGACATGCTCCAAAGGAGGCAATGTGCATGAACTGCCCCGTTCAATCCAGGGGAACAGTTTATATACCGGCTGTTCCATTCCTGGCCACTTAGTATCAAATCTTATGAAGAGTTGATGTCGAGAAGGAGTTTGATATGAAGAAACTACTTGCGGTTGGCTTGCTGGCGGTCATGAGCACCGCAGCATTGGCGGCAGAACCCCAGACCTTGACTGCCCCGGTGGCTGCGACCCCGGAGGTGGCCCCAGAAGTGGCTGCGGAAGCCCCCCTCTCGTTGAGTACCCCATTGATCGGTGGCGTCACAGTCGGAGGAGGTGTGCTGGTCGGCTCCGCTGTTGTCGCTGCGGCGGTGGCCGCTGCAAACTCGGGTGGCAGTTCCAATGGCGGAACGCCCGGAACTACCGGCACCACGGGTACTACCGGAACGACTGGCACCCATTGATACCCTCTGAAGTGTGTTGCTCAAGATCACTCAGAACTTTCTGGGTGATCTTGTTTCAGACTTGCCCTCGACTAGCGTAGTGCCATTATGATCCGTAGGTTTTCTGTTGTAATGCTGGCAAGTATTAGCTTGCACGGTTGTATGTTTTCGCCTGGCCAACATATGGATACCCGGCCATTGGTTCGTGACGGTTCTTCGGAGAGTAGCCGGGTGGAACTTATTCCCATCACGCCTAAATTGATTGCCATGGATACCGCCGCACGTGTTCGCGAGTCGGTGCCTTCGGAGTTGTTGTCCTATTCGCCGGACGGTTATCGCGTGGGTGCCAATGACTTATTGTTTATCACGGTCTGGGATCACCCCGAGTTGACGGCACCGTCGGGGCCGCAACAGCAAATCGATGCCAACGGTCGACTGGTGCGTCCAGACGGCACGTTGTTCTATCCCTACATTGGTAATGTCCCGGCTGCCGGTAAAACCATCGAAGAGCTGCGAGCCTTTATCGCCGAGCGCCTGTCGCAATTTGTCGAAAGCCCCCAGGTCGACGTCAGCGTATTGCGTTTCGCCAGCCAGACGGTGGTGATTTCCGGCGCCGTGGCAAGGGCCGGTCAACAGCCGATCACCACTAACCCACTGAGCGTGGTAGAGGCCATTGGGGTTGCCGGGGTGGATCCGCTGAACGCAGACCTGTCGGGCCTGACGCTGACCCGCAACGGGCGTGAGTACCGGCTTGATCTGGACACCCTCAATCGTCAGGACTCGCAGTTGCACAGGGTCTACCTCAAGGGGGGCGACCAGCTGTATCTGCCTTATAACGATCTCAAGCGGATCTATGTCATGGGCGAGGTCAATCAGCCCCGCGCGCTGAGTTTCAAGAGCAAATCGATGAACCTCACCGACGCCCTGGGCACTGTGGGGGGCTTGAACCAGACCACCTCCAATGGCAATGCGGTGTATGTGATTCGCGGCGCGGACAATCTGGAAACCGAGCCGGCCAAGGTCTTCCAGCTCGATGCTGAATCACCGTCTGCCCTGGTGCTGGCCACCCGTTTCGACTTGCAGCCGCAAGACATCGTTTATGTCGGCCCGGCCGGCGTGACGCGCTGGAACCGTCTGATCAGCCAACTTCTGCCTACGGCCAGTGTCCTCGGGACCGGCGCCAGCTCCGTCAACAACCTCAGCGAAGCTAACAGCAGATAAGGCTCAATCAAGCAGTGAACATTTTGCCTATCAGCGCCTATCTGACGATGGCGCTACTGCTGTGCGGGTGCAACCCTTTGATGCAGGCCTCCTGGGACACGCTTAAAGCGTCTGCCACGGGGCCCGCTTCCATCGAGTTGACCCGCGCTCAGGTCGATGCCGTGCCTTATCCGCAGATCCTGGTCACCACCGCCACCAACGAGGGGGTGATGGCCATGGCTCGTCAACGTGGCGACCTGGAGTTTTGGGTCGCTTCCGGTAAACAAGTGCTGATGCTGCGTAACGGTTTGGTGGTGCGCACTGTCGGGCTGGGCGTTTCCCTGGACGGCACTCGCTTCAGCGGCGAATCGCCCTTCAAGCGCGGCCTTCAGCACTTGCCCGACGGCTACGCCAGCACTCGCTGGATCGATATCTACGACGGTTCCCGTGTTGGCATCCCGATCAACAGCCGCTTCAGCACCCACGACATCGAGAACATCAGAATTCTCGACAAGGATTACGCCTTGCTGCGGATCGATGAGCAGGTGGATGCGCCCACCCTGGATTTCCACGCCACCAACCGCTACTGGGTCGACCCTCAGGACGGTTTCATCATGCGCAGCGAGCAGCATCTGACGCCGCAACTGTCCCTGAAAATTGTGCAGTTGCGCCCTGATCGGGGAGCTGTCCGGTGAAGTGTTCGAACCTTTTGTTGCTTGGCCTGTTATTGATCGGTCCGGGCGTGGGCCAGGCGGCCGTTACCGTCAGCGGTGATGTCCGCAGCTCCGGCCAGTTTGAAGTCAAACCCGGTGCCCGTTTGCTGGACGTCATTAGCGCATCTCAACCCAACGCCGAAAGCTACTGGCTGGGCGCGGCATGGCTGCACCGCTCGTTGGTGGACAAGCAGACCCGGTTGAAGGCCGGGGTATTGTTCGATCTGAAACTGCTGCAGCGGGTTGCCTTGCTCGATGACAGGAGCACGCGAGCGACCTTGAGCGCGCGCCTGTATGAGCAGATCGAACGGTTGCCGGCCACCGGGCGCGAGGTCGCGGTACTCGATCCGATCGCCCTGGAGGTGGGGTTCGCCCGTAACGCTCTGCTGGATGATGGCGACCAGCTGATTTATCCCGCGCGGCCGTCCACCGTGGAAGTCTGGGGGGCCGTCGCGCAGCCCTGTCATGTGCCCTACAGCGCCATGCAGGAGGCCCGCATCTATGCCCAACACTGCGCCATCCTCAGCGATGCCGAGAGCGATTATCTGTGGCTGATCCAGCCCGATGGTCAGGTGCGGCGCGTGGGCGTGGCGGCATGGAATCGCGAGGAGGGCGTCGTGCCGGCCCCCGGCAGCAGGATCCTGGTGCCGATCAAGAACGACGATCCCGATTCGCCGACCCCTGAGCTCAATCAACAACTGGCCGAGTTTCTCGCCACTCAACCCCTGGCTGAGGTGGCCCCTTGAAGTTACGTTTTGCTGCTGTATTGCTCTTGCCCTGCGGATTGGTTCATGGCGAACCGCGTTACACCCAGAACGATTTCGGTGGTGTCGGTCTGTTACAGACACCCACCGCGCGCATGGCCCCCGCCGGGGAGTTGAGTGCCACTGCCAGTCGTACCGACCCTTACTCGCGCTATAGCTTTTCCCTGCAACCGTTCGATTGGCTGGAAAGTTCGTTTCGCTACACCGCGATCACCAACCGCAAATACGGCCCCGAGGCGTTTAGTGGCAATCAGAGCTTCAAAGACAAGGCCATCGACGTCAAGGCACGGCTTTGGGAAGAAAGTCACTGGGCACCGCAGATCGCAATCGGGGCCCGGGATATCGGTGGTACCGGGTTGTTTTCCAGTGAGTATTTCGTCGCCAACAAGCGTTATGACAATCTGGACTTCAGCCTCGGCATTGCCTGGGGCAATCTGGGTAATCGGGGGGATTTCAGCAACCCGCTGGCGGTGCTTGGCAGCAAGTTCAATGATCGGCCGCAGAGCGATGCAGCCGTCGCCAGGGCAGGTGGGGTGAACTCCAATGCTTATTTCAAGGGACGCCCATCGTTGTTTGGCGGGATTGCCTATCAAACACCGTGGGAACCGCTGAGCCTGAAAGTCGAGTATGAGGGCAACGACTACCGGAACGAGCCATTGAACAACCCGATCAAGCAAGATCTGCCGATCAATATCGGCGTGGTCTACAAGCTCGCCGACAGCGTCGATCTGAGTGCCGGCTGGGAGCGTGGCAACACTGCGATGTTCGGCATCACCCTGCACACCAATTTTGCCAGCCGCAAGGCGCCGGCCAAGACCTACGACCCTCCCGCCGAGCCGCTGCCGGCACGGGAGCCGTCGACCCCGGCCGACCAGGTCAACTGGGCCAATGTCTCCAACCGGCTGCAGCAAAATGCCGGCTACAAGGTAAAGCGTATCACCCAGCGCGGTTCGGAGCTGATGGTGTATGGCGAGCAGTCCCGCTACTTTTACCCGGCCAAGGCCGTGGGGCGGGCCAGCCGGATTCTCGACAACAGCGTCAATCAGGATATCGACTGGTTCACCTTGGTGAACCAGCGTTATGACATGTCGATAGAGGAAACCAGCCTGCCCCGGGAAACGTTCCGCGCGGTAGTGAACAACGAGCAGTCGCTGAAAGATCTGCACCGCTCAACCGAAGTCAATCCGGCGGTTGCGCACCGGGAAACCACGCTCTACACCCAGGCCCTGGATCCGTTCAGCTACGGCTTCGGCCTGGGTTACAAACAGAACATCGGCGGCCCCGACGGACTGCTCTATCAGTTCACCGCCGATGCCGACGCGGAGTACCGTTTTACCCGCAATACCTGGTGGAACGGCTTGCTCAGCGCCAACCTGTTGAACAACTACGACAAGTTCACTTACGACGCGCCGAGTGGATTGCCCCGGGTGCGGACCGATCTGCGCAAATACCTGACCACCTCCGATGTGACGATGCCGACGTTCCAGCTCAACCATGCAGTGCAGCTGGACAAGGATTTGTATGGGATGGTCTACGGCGGCTACCTGGAATCCATGTTTGCCGGGGTCGGCAGCGAAGTGCTGTATCGACCCATGGGACAACGCTGGTCAGTGGGCGCCGATCTGAACTTCGTGCGTCAGCGTGATTTTGATCAGGGCTTCGGTCTGCGTGATTACCGGACCGTGACGGGCCATGTCACCGGCTATACCGAGCTGCCCAATGACTTGCAAGCGGCGGTCAGTGTCGGGCGTTATCTGGCGCGGGACTGGGGTACCACCGTCGACTTGTCGCGGGAGTTCAATAACGGAGTGAAATTTGGTGCCTGGGTCACCCTGACCACCGCCTCGAAAGAACAATATGGTGAGGGCAGCTTCGACAAGGGGATCTATATTTCCATCCCGTTCGACGAGTTGATGAGTACTTCGACCATGCGCCGGGCCAATATCGTCTGGGCTCCGCTGACCCGGGACGGCGGCGCGCGCCTGGGCCGTGCCTACTCGCTACAGACCATGACCGACGGGCGTGACAGCGACCGGTTCTACAACAACTTCGAGAAAATTACCGAATGATGGCGAGACTAACGCGTTTGACCGAGATGCCATTCTGGCTGCGGGGCCTGGTCTTTGTGGGGGTGACCGCGATTCTGCTGACCGCGGGCTTGCGCTCTCAGCCGATCCCGGAGCTGTTTGCCCAAGAGGATAAGCTTCATCACTGGCTCGGCTTCCTGGTCTTTGCCTGCAGTTGCCGCCTGGCCTTTCCCCGAGTGAAGTTGCTCTGGATAGCCCTGGGCTGTTTGCTCACTGGTTTGCTCATCGAGGGTGCGCAAGGTTTGATGCCGCTGCGCACGGCTTCGCCCTACGACATGCTGGCAAACAGTTTTGGCGTGCTGACGGGCTTGCTGATCGCCTGGCGCTGGTTGCGTTGAACAGGTGTTGAGGCGCTTGGCGGTCTGCTGGTATGGGGTGGGCGGGGCGAAGTTGCTACCTCATACCAGCCCTATGCATTGCCAGGGAGCGACGCCGGGTGCGTCTGTTCGAATGAAGGTAATGGTGCTGCCCGGGGCAAGCACTTTATAAGGCCCCAGGCTGCCCAGGGCGAGGTTTCCCCCGGTAGCGAATCTCACCGGGTTGGAACTGACCAGCAGGGTCAAGGTTTCTCCCGGCATGTGATAACCGTCGATCGTTTCTATTGTCAGCCCCGGGCCAAACTCGACGTTGACCAAGGCATGGGCCTTGACCTCAAGGCGGCGTCCGGCATTGAACGACACAGTGGAATGAACACCGCTGCTCCCGACGCCAGCCTTGGACGGTGAATCGAGCCTGACGCCGGCATGGTTGCTGCCGACCACCAGATTCGACATGCTCCCCGCGACGATGGGGGAGCGGATCGATGCCTGGCAGTTCTTGCCGCAATCCAGGCCGGTGACGACATTGGCGAAGCGTGGCGCGATCAGCTCCAGCCCGGCCGATGAGTTCTTTTGCTCGATCGCGGTTTTAACCGTTTCAAACCAGGGTGCAATCATCACGATGTTTTCGCAGCGATCGATTTCGATGCCGACATCGGCGTGCTGAAAGCTCGGGTTGGTGAAGGTTATGTTGTTGGGTCTGATGTCATAGGCGGGATCGAACCTGCCGATATAGGAACCCAGGCCCACAGGCCCCAGGCCAGACGCGCCATCGAATCGACACTCGTCGAATTCGATATGTTCGCACTGCCCCATCAGCACCAGGCTCCGTGCTGTCGCCACGGATCGCTGAACGAGCACATGAGCGACATGGCCGAACTGCATGGGGGCCTGATAATTCTTATAACCCCCCACCAGCCGTAGACCGTCCCCGGCAAAATCTTTGATGAATAGGCGACGCAGCTCGAAATCCCACAAGCCGCCGTCGCGGCCCGAAACCACTGCCTCCAGGCTGATGCCGTCCTGCAAGGGGTTATGCACGTAGTCTCCAGCCAGGGTAAAGCCTTCCAGCAACACCCCCCTGATCTTGCCCGCGGGCATCCGGATGAATTTCCGTTCTGCGGAGGGCAGAGATCTGATTACCGTGCCGTTCCAGCTTTCGGTACCCAGACGACCGGCGATATGCCCCTTGCCGATGGCACGAGTGCCGTCCACCAGATCGATGTACTCGGCATTGAGCACCCCGTCCGGCAGCTCGATTTCATACCCCGAGGCAAAGGCTCGATTGATTGCTGCCGTGTGGTTGAGCCGCGAGGCCCCGGAGGTCACATCGTCTCGCTCTGCTTTTGTCATGAAATCGAACAGGCTGTGACGTTCCCTGAGCTTATCGCCGACGGTGCGAGATTGCGTGCCCGTCCCCGATTGCAGAAAACCCACCATGTTCGGACCCGTATCCGGGTCGGCGGCGTTGGCCAGGTTCCTCTGGATCATCTGCCCATCGGCATTCGGGACGTACCACACCGTGCCGTTATAGACCTTCTTGAGCACATCCTGGGTGTTGAAGTATTCATCGCCGCTCTGCAAGGGGCTGCCATCCGCCCGAGTGGTGGGGTCAGAGGTCTCTCGGCGAGAATTCGAGTCGGCCATCGCCTTTACCTGGGCAAACACCTGATCGGTATCGGCTTTCCATTTGCTCAGCGTTGGCAGCGGGCCGGACTCGGTGGGAATGCTTTCATCAGCCCCGCCATGGACGAAGCGGTGCTGTATCCGGGAGGCGGCATCCGAGCGCTGGGCAGCCTGGGCTATCAGCGTGGTATTGGCCATGAGTGTTTCCAGGGTGGGATCGGTCGACATTAGAGGTTCGCCAGGCTCAGGGGAGCCACAATGTGCATGCTGTTGAACAGTTGCTCGCACGCTGCGTTGACCCGTTCAAGCGGGGCCAGATCGTGCTCGTGCGGCGCCGGTTCTTTCGGTTGCAGCAGCGCCAACTGCCCAATCGTCAGGCCTGCAGCCCCGCAGGCTGTGGCGGCTAGTAGTTGGCGTCGGGTGATAGGGCGCATGAGTCAACCTGAAATGGGATGGGCCAGGATGGGCGGGGCGCTCCGGCGCAGTCAGTGACCTGACTGCGGGGATCGCAACCCCGTTCGCAACAGACTGAAGAATAGACAGACTATGGGCGGGCGCGAGTGTCGCAGCAGCTAGTAGATATCCTTGGAAAAGAGCGTGAAGGGCGTCTTGATCAGGATCTTTATATCGAGCCACAACGACCAGTTGTTGATGTAGTTGAGATCGATCTCCACGCGTTTCTGCATCTTGTCGAGGGTTTCGGTTTCGCCACGGCAGCCACTGATCTGGGCCAGCCCGGTAATGCCCGGTTTGATCCGATGGCGGGCCATGTAGGCGCGGATCTTGCCCGTGTAGTAGTCGTTATGGGCGGTCGCATGTGGGCGAGGCCCGACCAGTGCCATATGGCCTTGCAGCACATTGAAAAACTGCGGCAGTTCATCGATGGAAGTGCGTCGGATAAAACGTCCGATCGGGGTAATGCGCGGGTCTTGACGGCCGGCCTGCTGGACCTGGTGGTCGTCGTGCAGGCGCATGGAGCGGAATTTCCAGACCTTGATGATCTTGCCGTTCCAGCCATGCCGCTCCTGTTTGAAGATAATCGGGCCCGGGGAAGAGATTTTCACCGCGACGGCAATCACCAACAGCAGTGGGCTGAAGCCGATCAGCGCCAGGGCGGCCAGGCTTCTGTCGAGCAGGGTCTTGCTCAGCGCCGCCGTAGGGTAGCTGGTTAGCGGGCTTTCATTGAGGTGGATGGCGGGCAGGCCGTCGAGCTCGCTGACGGAGTGATTGAGCAAGGTCATGCTGCCCAGGTCGGGAACCCAGACCACATCCACATTCGAGTCGAGAAGATCGATGTAAAGCGCTTCGACCTGTTTGGCTTCGCTCAAGGACAGCGCGATGTACAGCCGTCGGATATCGTGAACCCGAATCAGCTCGCGCAGCTCCTGCAACTGGCCCACGATCCTGTGAGTACTGACGTTGGTCGACAGCTCGTTGGGTTTGGAGCTGATCAGACCGACCAGCGGCGGATATTCGGTTTTCGCCAGTTTGTCTGCCAGTTTCACCGCCAGTTGGTCGGTGCCGATGATCAGGGTGTTGTATTGGCTGTGCAATTGCCGATGGTAGTGCCTGGAAAAACCATGCAGGGGCAGGTACAGCAAGGCCTGCAGGCAATAACCGGTCACGGCCCAGATCAGGACTATTTCCCGGGAGAACAATTCGCTGGTCTTGCTCAGAAAACCGATACTGGTCAGTCCGGTCAGCGTCAGCAGCCAACCCAGCAGCAGGCGTCCAAGGCCTGTGAGGTAACCGTGCCGCTTGTGATAGACCTGCAGCAGGGAGTAGGAAGGGACCGAACCCAGAAACGTAAGAACCGCCAGCACACGATAATGGGCGTCGATTTCTCCGGTCTGGTACAGCGCCAGCGCAAATAGCAATGCACTGACCGACGTTATGGCAATTGCCCATTGCCCCCAGAAGGTAAGTCCTTTAGTTATGCTGTTCCGATTAATACGATTATGTACCATAGCGGTATCCCTCGGGCGTGCGCCACGTTATGTATCAGTTGACGGTTGATAAATGGCAGTCACGGGAAAAGGCTTGGCGGGCGCGATTTCATACGAAGTTGTTTTTGTTATTAGCGTTCGGGAGCGGTGGGCTGGTGACTGACCATTGAGGTTGTTTTTTATATAGAGGTGTCAGCTGATACGGTTGTCTCAGTGTCCGGTTTTTATACTAGTACCTTAATCTTTGTGGGTGTCTGACGAATTATAACGGTCGCACTGTCGTGGGCTTTGTTATAAAAGGTCGTGCTCTTTGGTTTGGAGTACATGGCAAAGTCGTCTATATAATTACAGCGTTCCGGCAGGTGCTTGCCGGGGAGGAGGCGAGGGGAGGATGCTGGACAGGAACTATGGCGTGGATGATGTACGAAAGGTGGGAGGCAGAAGCAGCCGCGCGAGGAGGGGAGGCTGTTAAGTGATGTCTGTGTATCTGATCGGGGCTGGGAGTCGCATTTATTGTTATTGTTTTTGCGAACTCGCTCAATAAGCGACTCTTATCCTTTGGGCCAGGCAATAACCGCGGTTTCTCACCGAACGAACAAGACGCTCTCCGTTGGCGGCGTCCTTGAACTTTTTTTGCAGTCTGCTCAAACACATCTCAAGACCGCTGTAGCGTTCCGGGTCCTTATCAATACCTAGAATCAGATCTGTCTTGCTGAGTACCCGACGATCGCTGATAACCAGTTGTGTGAGCATCAACGATTCGGTACCCGTCAATGGGATCGTTATATTTTCTTTGACCAGGGTTCGCTCTTCCGCGCTAAACCACCAGATCTCAGGATTGGCTTGTGGCTCTTTAACCCGGCTTACTGCCGAGATGAACTCCTCGTCGGCCACCGGCTTCTTGAGAAAGCCATCGATCCCGAAGTGCGAGAAGTGATGGAGTTCCGAAGGCTCCGCGTTGGGCGTTATGAGTATGATTTCCGCATCTTTTTGATTCTTGCGGATAAAGCTGACATCACTCAGCGATATGTCCGCCTGATCGAGCAGGATGTGCGTGAAGCGATTCTTTCTGATTCGCTCGCTGCTGAGTTTACCGGACTCGATTTCAAAAGCTAAACACAGGCGTTGTGCAAGAAGCGACTCTATTGCTTGTCGTGCCAGTTGGTCTCGGGTGAAGATTAAAAAGTTGTTATTTGGCGTATTCATCATTAGGTTCCTTCCTGGAATAGTGAAGCTTTTGAGAGCTTAAATAACCTCGGTCGGTGAGTAGTATCGCCCCTGGAAAAAGTCGAAAGGCATGCTGCGGGCCAGCGTGTGTAGCGCTTTGTGCTCGACTCGGTCCGCGATGAACTTGATCTTGCTGTCATGGATCATACGGCTCAGGCAGTCGTAGGACCTGTTGAAAAAGTCCTGACTGTTTTCGACCATGATGTCAAAGTTGGAGCGGGTCAGATCCACTTTTATATAATCAAACAATGCCAGGCTGATCAGCTTTTCGGCGCTGTTATCGCTTAAGTCATAACCATCAAAAGCGATCTCGATCCCATTGTCTTTTAATAAATGGATGTGATTGATAATGGTTCTTTTTTCCTTTAAGTTGAGCGAGCTAAACGAGCTGCTGTTGAGGCTGGGGATCAGCTGTTTCTCATGCTCTTTGAGTGTCGCTTGAGCGTTGTGCATTTCCTTGATGAGTGCCTTGTCCAATAAAGAGGACTGATTCATGGTCACGAACAGCTTGTTTGGAGTATTGACGGAAGGGCATGGCATGGCCTCGATTTGTGAAATGGCATTCAGCTGGATCCGTGTCAGTATTTCGCGATAGATCGTCAGTGGATGATCGGGATGCAATGGCTGATACCCCTGGCCCAGGGGAATATCCTGTTGTGTCGCCTTGGCATATATTTCACTGCCGAACAGTTCATCGTTTCGTTTGAGAATCGATTGTCTGAAGAAAATCAAAGCGAAGCTTTCTTGTGCTATGTGCTGCCTGCTTGACGCCATGACTCAGTCCCTTTAAGAGTGAAAATTTGTTTGTTTTACAGATACGACCCCTCGAAGTAGTCGGTAGCCATAACCGCGAACACTGTGAATTATGTTAATGCCAAAGTTCTTTTTTATTTTGTTTCGAAGCCGGCTTATGGATTTTTCCAGGACCCGTGAATCGTAGAGCTTTATATTCAATCCCATGGAGTCGGCCAAGCAATCATGGTGCAAGATATTACCGGCTGCGTTGATCAGTGCATCCAGAGCTTTCATTTCCTGGTAGGCGAGATCCAGTTTGTGTTCGTCGTCATATAAGTGTAGGCACGTATTATCCAGCGTCAACTTGGCCGTGGGCTGCCATTCAGGGCTTCTGAGCAATGTTGAAATTAGTTTTGTCTTTTCATTCTGGTCGTTAGGTACATTGATACAGTGATCGGCGCCAGCCAGGTAACATTCAACTTTTGTGTGCGGAGAGCGATAATTGATGGCGACAACAATGGCCGGCTTTACATGTTCTATACGTAATTTTTTAATCAGTTTCAGGCTGTCATTGAGCGTCGATGGACTTTCAATTTCTATCAGAATTGCATCGAGAGTTTGAGTGTCGATATCAAGTGACAGGGTGGGCGGATGGTCCAGTGTGTAAATATGTGTAAAGTTTGGCACAAACAGCTGTTTTAGTTTCTCTGTCGAACGCCAGGTGCGCCCAATAGCGAGAATACCCCTCTGATTGTTTTTGATCGTGCTCTCGGTGTTCATCGTGAAATTACCTATATGTGCTGGCGTTGCAATCTTAATACACAAAATTCTGATGTTATCTGACGTTTTATAACATTTCCCGGTCGTGAACAGACGCCCAAGCGGACCACTCCATCGCTAGTGGCTTCAGTTAATTCAATGGCATAGGCAACTGCTGGGGCGCCATTCCAGTTGTTTTTGTCATATCAGACTTAGTTGATGTGCCGCTTTCACTCGGATTAGGCTCTTCGGTTGACATTTCCCAATGTCGCACTAGCTGGGCAATAGGGCGGTGTGACTGATCTCTCGGATCAGGCTACAGAGAGAGGCACTACTGAAAAGTTTGCGTATGAATTGAGAAGGGGTACACATTTCTGAGTGTTGGAGTTGACTTATAAGGATGTTCCACGGAGCTCTATGGCCGATGCTGGTGCACGCTCGGAGGCGTTCAATGCAAGTCTCGCCTCTTTTTAGAGCGAGTGGGTGGGGGTCTATATTAATTGACTTCTATTATGTTTGTAACATTTTATGTCAAAAGCCAAGTCTGTGAACTTGCAGTTGTTCTGTCTGGTTGTGGAATAAAATCACTAAGAGTTGATATTAAAGAGCCATTAGTTTCGTTGGGCTTATTGTTTGAGCTGCTGCCACAAGCAACGCCTGCGAAAGAGCGATATTTTGCTTGAGACCGCTGGATTTCCCTGCTCACCAAGGAGGGGCTCTCCCGCACAGGGATGTGTGTCCGGCACCTGTCAGGCTTTGGGTGCACCCGGTAGGGCTGGTTGATATTTCCTACGCAAAACACACTGATTGCCTTCGCGATGTAGGGCCGCATCCTATGCGCACTATTTTCTCCTGTACCTACAGTCAAATTGTCTGCATTCAGCAGGCACGGGTAATCACAGGAGAACGAGATGCTTGAGCTCACTGAGGCTGTGCAACAGTTGTTGGATCGGACTACCGCTCAGGTAAGGCAGGAGTCCAGTCGCCAGGTAACAAGCGTGCTGCGTTACACGAATCGAGAGGACGGACCGCCCTGGGAAATTACCTGGGCTACGAGGAGTAAAGATCAAAACCAATGAAGCTCAGTGTGGCCCGGCTCTATTGGGGGGGGCGGGTCATGCGCTGTTCATGGGCACACGCATTCTGGAGGTGATAGATGAACACTGAGGCTTGGCGGGGTGTGCAAAGGCTGTTGGATGACTACGTAAAAGTAAGACCCGATGACCGGGTGATGGTGATTTACGCCAGCGATAGTGAAGAGCAGGCGGCTTGGATAAGTGTCGCGTTGGAATGCCGGCAAATCGCTTTTTGTCGGGTCTGGATGCAGCCTCTGCGCGACATGGGCTTCCAGGAGCGGCTCTTGAGTGCAATGCCATCACCGAGTTCATTCCGCGGGCGTATCGTCGTGATTACATTGGAACGGGACACGTTGTCCCATCATGAAAAGCTGCGCATCGCATTGGCCCCTTACGAGCGTTCGCGTCGCTTGGTGTTTCGGATCATCAATGCATGCGAGGCACTTTTCTCGACTGCATTGCAGGTGGGTCCCGACACACTGTCAGCGCGCAACACCGCGATCCTGGAGCGTGCGCTGGTGTCGAACCGAATGAGGATCACATCGCCTGGTGGAACAGATTTGCGGATCGTGCTGGATAACAATCAGTATCGCTGGGTCAGTAATCGCGGCAGCGCTCGTCCAGGAGGTACCGTGGTGCTGCCAGCGGGCGAAGTGGCCACTTTTCCCGCTTCCGTTGACGGTGTTCTCGTCGCTGACTTCGCGTTCAACGTCAATGCTCTCACTTCTCAAGATGCCCGGTTGCAGGATCACCCGGTGACGGTGGAGATAAATGAACGACGCGCGGTACATTGGGCATGCCAGAACCAGTCGGTTCAGCGCTTTCTGGATGAGTGCTTCAGTCAATTGTGCGTTCGGAATGTGGGCGAATTGGGACTCGGTACCAACATTGGCATCACGGCCAGCCTGAAGCTGAATTCGCACATCAATGAACGCTGCCCTGGTGTTCACATCGGGTTTGGTCAGCACAATCAGGATCCCGAACGGGTGGGCTATGACTGCCGCCTGCATCTGGATCTGATCGCCCGTGGTGGGTCGGTCTGGTTCGACGATGACCCGGTTCCGCTCGATCTGGCAAAACTGCTGCCCTCCATCAATCCCCACCCTGTCAGCCCTAGGGACGAAGATGCCTTTCAGCCGGATGACGATGGAATCCTGGAGGACTGCTGCGGCGTGATGACATGTGACGGTTTGAGGCTGACCAGCGCCTGACGTTATGAGGCGGCGTATAGCTAGCATAAAAAAACCGGCCAGACGGCCGGTTCGGAAGACGTAAGGCTATGCATCAGTCTTGCTTGGCAGGCTTGACCAACCGTTGTTCCAGTTCGCGGCACGCACTCTGGATCATATCTTCAGTGATCGGTACTTCGCGCCCTTGGGCGTCAATAATGGCGCAGCCCAGAGACTGGTGGGGCTGGGTGCGGATCACTTGAATCTTGTCGTCGCTGCTATGTTGCAAGGACATGGCCTGTCTCCTCATCAGGTTGTGCGCTTACTCTAAAACCACCAAATGACCAAGCTGTGACAGCTCCCTACAGGGTGACAAGGCGGCCATACCAGTCCACCAGAAATAGCCTTGGACTTCTAGCCGGACTTTAGACCAATAACATCTAGGCTCTATTGTCGGCGGTCATATTTAACCTGACTCATTGTGATTTACAGGGTTGCGGCGGATCGACCGGTGTAGGCTTGACTGGATTGATCCCTTCAGTTTTCGCTTTCGGATGATCCTCATGCTTTCTGCTCGTCACCGCCGTGCGCTTCGCCTGGCCAGTCGTTTTGTCGCGCCGTACCGTTGGCAGGCGCTCGGTGCCTTGCTGGCGCTGATCGTCACTGCCGGCATCACCTTGTCCATGGGGCAGGGCATTCGCCTGTTGGTGGATCAGGGCTTCATGACCCAGTCACCGCAGTTGCTCAATCAGTCCATTGGCGTGTTCATGTTGCTGGTGTTCGGTCTGGCGATCGGCACCTTTATGCGTTTTTATCTGGTGTCGTGGATCGGTGAGCGCTGCGTGGCGGACATCCGTCAGCAGGTGTTCAATCACTTGATTTACCTGCACCCAGGGTTCTATGAGAACAATCGCAGCTCGGAGATCCAGTCGCGCCTGACCGCCGACACCACGCTGCTGCAATCGGTAATCGGTTCGTCGCTGTCGCTGTTTTTGCGCAACTTGCTGATGGTGATCGGCGGGATCGTGTTGCTGTTTATCACTAATCCCAAGCTCACCAGCATCGTGGTGGTGGCGCTACCGTTGGTGATCGCGCCGATTCTGATCTTCGGTCGCCGGGTGCGCCGCCTGTCGCGTTTGAGTCAGGACCGTATCGCCGACATCGGCAGCTATGTGGCGGAGTCCCTCGGTCAGATCAAAACCGTGCAGGCCTACAACCATCAGGTGCAGGACGAACAGCGTTTCGCAGTCACCGTGGAAGAGGCTTTCGATACCGCGCGAAAGCGTATCGTCCAGCGCGCCTGGTTGATTACCCTGGTAATCATGCTGGTGCTGGGGGCGGTCGCGGTGATGCTCTGGGTCGGCGGCATGGACGTGATGGCCGGGCGTATTTCCGCGGGCGAACTGGCGGCGTTCGTGTTCTACAGCCTGATCGTCGGCAGCGCTTTCGGCACCTTGAGCGAAGTCATTGGTGAGCTGCAGCGGGCGGCCGGTGCGGCTGAGCGGATTGCCGAGTTGCTGCGTTCGGAAAACATCATCCAGCCACCGGTCTCGGGGCAGGTGACATTGCCTGATCGAGTGCGTGGCGATTTGCTGCTCGAAGATCTGCGTTTTTCCTACCCCTCACGGCCCGAAAGCTACGCTATCGATGGTTTGAGTCTCGCGGTCAAGGCGGGCGAAACCCTCGCGCTGGTCGGGCCTTCGGGGGCTGGCAAGTCGACGGTTTATGACCTGTTGCTGCGTTTCTACGATCCGATAGCTGGCCGCATCCTGCTGGATGGCGTGCCGCTGACTCAACTTGATCCTATGGATTTGCGTCGTTGCTTCGCACTGGTCTCGCAAAATCCGGCGCTGTTCTTTGGCAGCATCGAAGAGAACATCCGCTATGGCAAACCCTCGGCGACCTTGGCCCAGGTCCAGGAAGCGGCGAAGATTGCCTATGCTCACGATTTCATCGAAAAAATGCCCGATGGCTACCAGACTCATCTTGGTGACGGCGGCCTTGGTCTTTCCGGCGGTCAGCGCCAGCGCCTGGCCATTGCCCGAGCGTTGTTGGTGGATGCGCCGATCCTGCTGTTGGATGAAGCCACCAGTGCCCTCGACGCGCAGAGCGAACACTTGATCCAGCAGGCGCTGCCCAGCCTGATGAAAAACCGCACCACGCTGGTCATCGCCCATCGCCTGGCCACAGTAAAGAACGCTGATCGGATCGCGGTGATGGATCAGGGAAAACTGGTAGCGATTGGCACGCACCACGAGCTGATTGCCAGCAATGCGCTGTATGCGCGGCTGGCGGCGTTGCAGTTTGTAGGCGCTGCCGAAGGCGGCGATCTTTTCGGGGCTGAATGACCACTGTAGGAGCTGCCGAAGGCTGCGATCTTTTGATCTTGCTTTGATGCTTCAACAAAAAGATCGCAGCCTTCGGCAGCTCCTACATAACCGGCATTACCGCTTACAAATCGTCGAAATACCGCTCATGCCAATCCACCAGCGGCTGCGGCGAGTTGAGCTTCTGGCCGTAGATCACCGAGTAGGACAGCACGTTCTGTACGTATTGGCGGGTTTCGTCGAACGGGATGCTTTCCACCCAGACATCGAAGCTCAGGTGGTTGGCACCGCTTAGCCACTGGCGAACACGGCTGGGACCAGCATTGTAGGCGGCGGTAGCGAGGACCCGGTTGCCGCTGAACTGGCTGTGGACCTGACTCAGGTAGGCCGCACCGAGCTCGATGTTTTTGTCCGGGTCCAGCACTTGCTGCGGCGAGGCCAGCGGAATGCTGAACTTGCGCGCGGTTTCCTTGGCGGTGCCAGGCATCAGTTGCATCAAGCCGCTGGCGCCGACGCCGGAGCGGGCGTCGTCCATGAACGCGCTTTCCTGACGGGTAATGGCGAACACCCAGCTCGAATGCAGGCCACGGACCTTGGCTTCACGTACCAGGGTTTCGCGGTGAGCCATCGGGAAGCGAATGTCCAGGTCGTCCCAGTATTGCGCCTGGCTGATGGTGCGGATCGCCGGGAAATACCACTTCAGGTCATAGGCCAGTTTCGCCTGGGCAACCATTTCGTCACGGCTGAAATGGCGGCTGACGTAGTACCACTCGCGGCGCCCGTCGACGATCTGCCCGCGAGCATGGAGCTCCAGCGCCCGACGTACGCCCGGCGTGTTGCGAACCTTGTTGATCAGTGCCTGACTCAACACCAGTGGTTTGTTGACCAGCGAATAAGGCGATTGCGAGCGGTCAGCGGCAAGGAATCCATAGAAGTCACGCTCACGCGCGAGGCTCTTGTACAGGGTTTGCGCTTCCGGGTTCTGTGGCTGGGCCAGTTCCAGGCTGCGGGCCTGCCAGTAGCGCCAACGGTTGGTGGTGGCCAGATCCTGCGGCAAGCGGCGTGTCAACTGATACGCGTCGTCCCAGCGCGCCAGGCGCAGCAGCAAGCGCAAGCGCCACTCGGAAACGGTGTTATCGCGCAGCTCCGGGTCGTATTTGGTCATTACATCAAGGGCGCGGCTGTCGAAGCGCCGGGCCAGAGTCAGGCCAATTTCACGGGCGATAGCGACTTTTTCATCGCGGGAAAAATGCATGCTGCTGGCGTAACTGTCGAGCAGAGCCATCGCCCGGTCCGGGTCCTGGCGCGCGAAGCGGCGCAGGCCAAGGCTGACAATGTCGGACATGGCTTCATCGGCCGGGGTGAAGCGTGAAGGCTGGTCGAGCATTTCAGGTCGCTGCGCGACCTCAACCAATAAGCGCCCGCGGGGTGCCAGGGTAGTCATGTTATTGATCAGGCTGTTGGCCAACGCATAGTTGCGTGCGTGAGCGGCCAGTTTGACGCGCTCCCAGCGTTTTTGTTCGGTCAATTGGCCCTCGGCGGCCCATTGCGCAAACAATGAATCGCAGGTTTCAGGCTGGGATTTGCCGGTCAGCCAGAGCTTTTCAGCGTTGGCGTAACCTTCGGACTTGAGGTTGTGACCGATCTGATATTGCGCGTTGAGGCAGTCCAGTTCAGTGAAATTGAGCTTGGGGTCGTAGTACTTGACGAAGGTCGACCAGTCGCCGCGATCAGCCAACCAGCGCAACCAGCGCAACTTCATCCAGTTGGCTTGCGGTAGGTCGCCGTGCTCGGCGAGGAATCTTTCGATTTCGTCGTTGCTCGCGGTTTTCAGGCGGGCGGTCAATTCGTCGTAGGCGAGGTAAGGCTCCAGCGGATAGTCGCTAAGGGCCTGGCTGTAGCGAAAATACGGGCCCGTATCACCCTTGGCCAAGGCGCGCTTGGCCTCATCGTAATACTGGCGCTGGGTGAACAGGTCCACCGCCTGGGCGGATTGGACGGCAGTGGCAGAAAGAAGCAAACAGGATAACAAGCTGAAAATGCGACTGCGCATGAGACATCCGGGCAGAGAAATCATGACAAGTGCCAGCAGGTGCCAGCACTGATTGCCTGTAGCTTAGCCTTTTGCCAGCAACCGGTGAAAGCTTTGCCGGCTCGTTGGCACAAGTTCGCAACAATTGTTGTGCTTGGGGGGCGTTCTCAATCAGTTTCCCCACCGCGCCGGGTCTGCTGTTGTGCAGGGCAAGGCGCGAGAAGCGTGGTTTGGTCATTCCAAATAAGCTTCGAGCAACGCAGCCCTGCGCAACAGCAGGCCCGGCCCTTCGGGTTGTGCCTTAAAGCGGGCCAGGCTGCGTTGCAGGCCTTGGAAAGGGAGCGCCATTCCCAGCGGCCTGCGCCTTGCCTGGCCCGCTTTAAGGCGACAACGCGGCGGGGAAACTGATTGAGAACGCCCCCTAGCGCTTCGACATTGAAAATGCCAGCCTTCTGACGTCGCAAGTCAGGTAGAATGCGCGCCCGGTTTTTGGAGAAGCTCATGACCCTGCTCAAATTCAGCGATGTGTCCCTTGCTTTCGGCGCTATGCCGTTGTTGGACAAGGTGTCCTGGCAGATCGCCCGTGGTGAGCGGGTGTGTATCATCGGCCGCAACGGCACTGGCAAATCCAGCATGATGAAGCTGGTCAAGGGCGATCAGAAGCCTGATGACGGCTCAGTCTGGCGCGCACCTGGCCTCAAGATTGGCGAATTGCCGCAAGAACTGCCGGTGGCCGACGAGCGGACAGTATTCGACGTGGTTGCCGAAGGCCTGGACGGTGTGGGCGAATTGCTCGCGCAGTATCACCACCTGAGTCAGAACTGCGTTACCGAAGCCGATCTGGACAAGCTGATGCACGTCCAGCACGACCTCGAAGCCCGCGATGGCTGGCGTTTGCAGCAATTGGTCGACAGTACCTTGAGCCGCTTGCAGTTGCCGGCTGACAAAACCCTCGCCGAATTGTCCGGCGGCTGGCGTCGCCGCGTCTTGCTGGCCCAGGCTCTGGTTTCCGAGCCGGATCTGCTGCTGCTCGACGAGCCGACCAACCACCTGGACATCGGTGCGATTGCCTGGCTCGAAGAGGCCTTGAAGGATTTTCAGGGCGCTGTGCTGTTCATTACGCACGACCGTTCGTTCCTGCAAAACCTGGCAACCCGCATCCTGGAACTGGATCGCGGTGGCCTGATCGACTGGAACGGCGACTACGCCAGTTTCCTCGTTCACAAGGAAGCCACGCTGGCGGCCGAAGAAACCGCTAACGCGCTGTTCGACAAGCGTCTGGCCCAGGAAGAAGTCTGGATCCGCCAGGGTATCAAGGCCCGCCGCACCCGTAACGAAGGCCGCGTGCGTGCCCTGAAAGCCCTGCGCGTCGAGCGTAGCGAGCGTCGTGAGCGCACCGGCAAGGCCAACATTCAGCTGGAAACGGCCGACAAGTCCGGCAAGCAGGTGATGGTTCTCGATAACGTCAGCTTCGCTCACCCGGACGGCCCATTCCTGATCAAGGATTTCTCCATGGTCCTGCAGCGCGGCGACCGTATCGGTCTGCTGGGCGCCAACGGTACTGGCAAAACCACGTTGCTGAAGCTGATGCTCAGTGGCTTGCAGCCAACCAGCGGTAAAGTCGAGGAGGGCACTCGAATCGACGTGGCCTATTTCGATCAGTTGCGCCATCAGCTGGATCTGGAAAAAACCGTGATCGACAACGTCGCCGAAGGTCGCGACTTCATCGATATCGACGGTCAGAGCCGTCACGTACTGAGCTACCTCGGCGACTTCCTGTTCAGCCCGCAGCGTGCTCGCACGCCGGTCAAGGCGTTGTCCGGTGGTGAGCGTGCGCGTCTGTTGCTGGCCAAGTTGTTCAGCAAGCCGGCTAACCTGCTGGTACTCGACGAACCGACCAACGACCTCGACGTGGAAACTCTCGAGCTGCTGGAAGAGGTCTTGCTGACCTTCAACGGCACCGTGCTGATGGTCAGCCACGACCGGGCATTCCTCGACAACGTGGTCACCAGCACCCTGGTCTTCGAAGGTGAAGGCAAGGTTCGTGAATACGTCGGTGGTTATCAGGACTGGCTGCGTCAAGGCGGTTCGCCGCGTCTGTTGGGCGTGACCGAGAGCAAGTCCGGCAAGGCCGACCTGAGCTCAGCGGTTGTCACTGCGGCGCCTGCGCCAGTGGCTGCTCAAGAAGCGCCAGTGGCCAAGAAAAAGCTCAGCTACAAGCTGCAGCGTGAACTGGAAGCGCTGCCGGGCGATATCGACGCCAAGGAACAGCAGATCGCCGCGGTGCAAACCGAAATGGCCGATGCCGGTTTCTATCAGCGTCCGGCTGCCGAAACCGCCAAGGTCATCGCACAGCTTGAGCAACTGCAAGCGGAACTCGACGTATTGGTCGAGCGCTGGGCCGAGCTGGATGCCTGATTGATCCGCTGCTGATGTAAAAAAGCCCGACGTTCATCACTGAACGTCGGGCTTTTCATATGGAACACGGTCTGCAGACCGAAATAAATTCATTGTGGGAGCGAGCTTGCTCGCGATGAGGCCCTGTCGGTCGAAATCAATGTTGACTGACAAGCCGCCATCGCGAGCAAGCTCGCTCCCACAGGGGCACGGGGTTTAGCTTTTGATCAGGCGCACTGCCAGTACATCGCAAGGCGCACCATGCAGCACGTCATTGGCGGTGGAGCCCAGCAGCAGTGCGAGGCCGTGGCGGCCATGGCTACCGACGACGATCAGGTCGCACTCCTGTTCCTTGGCCATATGATGGATTTCCTGGCGTGGTTGGCCATAGGTCAGGTGGCTGTTTTCTTTGGAGAGTTCAGGATACTTGTTGATCAGGCGCTCAAGGCGCTCCTTGGCCTGATCAAATTGCTGCTGCTGCAACTGCGACAGATCCATCGGCACGTCACCACCAAAGGCCATGGCCATCGGTTCGACAATGTGAACCAGGGACAATTTGGCACCGCTGCCGACCGATATCTCGCGAGCACGGTGAATCACAGGATCGCACTCTTCGGTTAGATCTACGGCGACCAGAATATGGTGGTAGGGCATGAGGTGCTCCTCCTGAGGATTGCGATAACGGTAAGTATGGCTGGTTTCAAGCGGATTGGTTCCGGCATGGATCAATCTGCCCATCAAGAATCGGGAGTACAGATATGACGGTCTGGATAGTGGTGTCAATCCTCGCGGTGGTGCTGAGTCCGCTGGCATGGCTGCGGCCTTCGCGTAAACAGGGTGGGCAGATGGCCTTGCGCATGGAGGCGCGACGTATCGGCCTGGCCATGCAACTGGCGCCGCAGGAGTGGCCGCATTGGCTGGAACCAGAGCCTCCCAGCCCGTGTGCGCAATACCATCGGCCGCGACGTGGTAATCAGCCGGCGTGCTGGATCTATTGGCAAAGTGCACCGGGCGTGTGGGTCAATCAATGGCGGGAAGTTTGTCAGGATGAGTCGTTGCTGATTCATTTCCGGAAGTTGCCGGCCAACGTCTACAAGGTTGAGGCCGACAAGCAAATGATCACTTTGTATTGGGGGGAGCGGGGCGAGGCCAGTGTTTTGAATGAAATCGATGCAGTGCTGAAGGCATTAGCCTGAAACGCAATCCCCCGTAGAGCTGCCGAAGGCTGCGATCTTTTGATCTTCAAGACTGCCAGGATCAAAAGATCGCAGCCTTCGGCAGCTCCTACATGCACACATAAACTCAGGCAATAAAAAGCCCGACATCTTCATCGGGCTGGAGTTGGCCAGGCAGGCCGGAAATTCGCTGAATCGTCACGCTATCCGAGGCGTGGCGCTGATCTTGCGCTTGGCGTTCGCCATAAGCGCCTCTGTTTTCCGTTTATCGTCCCCGCCAGCGTAGCTGTGTATTTCCAGTTGCGCAGCTAATTAGGGCGACGTTTCTAAATATTGATTCTATGAATGGCTGCACATGCATCCGTGTGTTGCAGGTCTTCGTGGTACGGATATGACCGCAAAGTCGAGTTACAACCCGCATTTTGGGCGATTGACAATTGTCGGAAATTCCGTGAAGGTGGCGTACCCAAATCAAACGGGCGTATGAATTGAGCGTTTGTATTACAGACAGCTCCTACAGAATCCCGACTATCGCGTTGGCGGGTGTGCCTGGTGGAATGGCGTTAGCATCGACGGTAACGTCCATGCCGAGCCAGAACGTCAGCGTCCGACGTGTACTGTTCAGCTTCCATATCGTGGAGATCAGTTGATGATTTACGAAGGTAAAGCCATCACGGTTAAGGCTCTTGAAAGTGGCATCGTCGAATTGAAATTCGACCTCAAGGGTGAGTCCGTCAACAAGTTCAACCGTCTAACCCTGAACGAACTGCGTTCGGCCGTAGACGCCATCAAGGCAGATGCGTCGGTCAAGGGTGTGATCGTCAGCAGTGGCAAGGACGTTTTCATCGTCGGCGCCGACATCACCGAATTCGTCGACAACTTCAAGCTGCCGGATGCAGAGCTTGTTGCTGGCAACCTCGAAGCCAACAAGATTTTCAGCGATTTCGAAGACCTCAATGTCCCGACCGTAGCCGCGATCAACGGCATTGCTTTGGGCGGCGGTCTGGAAATGTGCCTGGCGGCGGACTACCGCGTCATGTCCACCAAGGCCAAGATCGGTCTGCCGGAAGTCAAACTGGGCATCTACCCAGGCTTCGGCGGTACTGTTCGCCTGCCGCGCATCATCGGTGCCGACAACGCCATCGAGTGGATTGCCGCCGGTAAGGAAAACCGTCCGGAAGACGCGCTGAAAGTCGGCGCAGTCGATGCGGTCGTGGCTCCAGAGAAGCTGCAGGAAGCAGCCCTGGAGCTGATCAAGCGCGCCATTTCCGGCGAGTTCGATTACAAGGCCAAGCGTCAGCCGAAGCTGGAAAAGCTCAAGCTGAACGCCATCGAACAAATGATGGCTTTCGAAACCGCCAAAGGTTTCGTGGCCGGTCAAGCTGGTCCGAACTACCCGGCACCGGTCGAAGCGATCAAGACTATCCAGAAAGCCGCGAACTTCGGTCGTGACAAGGCTCTGGAGGTTGAAGCTACCGGTTTCGTCAAACTGGCCAAGACCTCTGCCGCGCAGAGCTTGATCGGTCTGTTCCTGAACGATCAGGAGCTGAAGAAAAAGGCCAAGGCCTACGACGAAATCGCCAAAGACGTGAAACAGGCTGCCGTACTCGGCGCCGGTATCATGGGTGGCGGTATTGCTTATCAGTCGGCGTCCAAAGGCACGCCGATCCTGATGAAGGACATCAACGAGCACGGTATCGAGCAGGGCCTGGCTGAAGCCGCGAAACTGCTGGTTGGCCGCGTTGATAAAGGTCGCATGACCGCTGCCAAAATGGCCGAAGTGCTCAATGGCATTCGTCCAACCCTGTCCTACGGTGATTTCGGCCACGTCGACCTGGTCGTCGAAGCGGTTGTCGAGAACCCCAAGGTCAAGCAAGCGGTATTGGCCGAAGTCGAAGACAAGGTCAAAGAGGACACTATCCTCGCTTCGAACACCTCGACCATTTCCATCAGCCTGTTGGCCAAAGCCCTCAAGCGTCCGGAAAACTTCGTCGGCATGCACTTCTTCAACCCGGTGCACATGATGCCGCTGGTTGAAGTCATCCGTGGCGAGAAGTCCAGCGAGCTGGCCGTTGCCACGACTGTTGCCTACGCCAAGAAAATGGGCAAGAACCCGATCGTCGTCAACGACTGCCCGGGCTTTTTGGTCAATCGTGTACTGTTCCCGTACTTCGGTGGTTTCGCCAAGTTGGTCAGCGCCGGTGTGGACTTCGTCCGTATCGACAAGATCATGGAAAAATTCGGCTGGCCAATGGGCCCGGCGTACCTGATGGACGTGGTCGGTATCGACACCGGCCACCACGGTCGTGACGTGATGGCTGAAGGTTTCCCGGATCGCATGAAAGACGACCGTCGTTCGGCCGTTGACGTGCTCTACGAAGCCAAGCGCCTGGGCCAGAAGAACGGCAAGGGCTTCTACGCCTACGAGACCGACAAGCGCGGCAAGCAGAAGAAAGTAGCCGATCCGTCGGTGCTCGAAGTGCTCAAGCCAATCGTTTTCGAACAGCGTGAAGTGACCGACGAAGACATCATCAACTGGATGATGATCCCGCTGTGCCTGGAAACCGTGCGTTGCCTGGAAGACGGCATCGTTGAAACCGCTGCCGAAGCCGACATGGGTCTGGTCTACGGTATTGGTTTCCCTCCATTCCGTGGCGGCGCACTGCGCTACATCGACTCGATCGGTGTTGCAGAGTTCGTTACCCTGGCTGACCAGTACGCTGATTTGGGCGCGCTGTACCACCCGACCGCGAAGCTGCGCGAGATGGCCGAAAACGGCCAGAGCTTCTTCGGTTAAGCGCCCACACTAGAGCGAGAGTGAAATTATATGAGCTTGAATCCTAGAGACGTCGTGATTGTCGACTTCGGTCGTACTCCGATGGGCCGCTCCAAGGGCGGCATGCACCGCAACACCCGCGCTGAAGACATGTCGGCGCACCTGATCAGCAAATTGCTGGAACGCAACGTCAAGGTCGACCCGAGTGAAGTCGAAGACGTGATCTGGGGCTGTGTGAACCAGACCCTGGAGCAGGGCTGGAACATCGCCCGCATGGCGTCCCTGATGACTCAGATCCCGCACACCGCTGCAGGTCAGACCGTCAGCCGTCTGTGTGGCTCGTCGATGAGTGCACTGCACACCGCAGCGCAAGCGATCATGACCGGTAACGGTGACGTATTCGTGGTTGGCGGCGTCGAGCATATGGGTCACGTCAGCATGATGCACGGTGTCGATCCGAACCCGCACATGTCGCTGTACGCGGCGAAAGCCTCGGGCATGATGGGTTTGACTGCGGAAATGCTCGGCAAGATGCACGGCATTACCCGTGAGCAGCAGGATGCCTTCGGCGTGCGCTCCCACCAACTCGCCCATAAAGCGACGGTGGAAGGCAAGTTCAAAGACGAAATCATCCCGATGCAGGGTTACGACGAGAACGGTTTCCTGAAGCTGTTCGACTACGACGAAACCATCCGTCCGGAAACCACCCTGGAAAGCCTGGCGGCGTTGAAGCCGGCGTTCAATCCCAAGGGCGGCACCGTGACAGCCGGTACGTCGTCGCAGATCACCGATGGTGCTTCGTGCATGATCGTGATGTCGGCACAGCGTGCACAGGACCTGGGCATCCAGCCAATGGCGGTGATCCGTTCGATGGCAGTGGCGGGTGTGGACCCGGCGATCATGGGCTATGGTCCAGTACCGGCGACACAGAAAGCACTGAAGCGTGCAGGTCTGGGAATTGCCGATATCGACTTCCTCGAACTCAACGAAGCTTTCGCTGCACAGGCCCTGCCAGTGCTGAAAGATTTGAAAGTGCTCGACAAGATGAACGAGAAGGTTAACCTGCACGGCGGCGCGATCGCCCTGGGCCACCCGTTCGGTTGCTCCGGTGCACGTATCTCCGGCACCCTGCTCAATGTAATGAAGCAGAATGGCGGCACTTTCGGTGTATCGACCATGTGCATTGGCCTCGGCCAGGGCATTGCCACCGTCTTCGAACGCGTTTAAGCGATTCGTCGACGGAAGCCGGGGCCATGTGCCCCGGTTTTTGTTTTTCTGAAGTTTTTTTTATTTTTTATTTCAAGAGATTTGAGTGAGGGCCAGACCATGCCGATACAACCAGGGCTCTACCAGCATTACAAAGGTCCGCAGTACCGCGTATTCAGTGTTGCGCGGCACTCCGAGACCGAAGAGGAAGTGGTCTTCTACCAAGCCCTGTATGGCGATTACGGCTTTTGGGTGCGTCCCTTGAGCATGTTCCTGGAGTCGGTCGAAGTTGACGGCGAACAGGTCCCGCGCTTTGCTTTGGTGCAAGCCGAACCGAGCCTTTTTTCAAGGCCATAAGCTGAGAGCGCGCAGAACCCTGCGCTTGACCTCACCTTGTTGCCACTATATATAGCGGTGCCGCGTCAGGCGCCAACCGCCTTTCACTTCTAGAATTCAGGAATTTTCTGATCCATGGGCAAATCGCTGGTCATTGTGGAATCCCCGGCTAAGGCCAAGACCATCAACAAGTATCTGGGTAACCAATACGTGGTGAAGTCGAGTATCGGCCATATCCGAGACCTGCCCACCAGCGGTTCGGCTAGCGCCAGCAAAGAGCCTGCCGCCAAGCGTGGCAAGGCTGCTGCTGGTGAAGCGCCGGTGCTGTCGCCAAAAGAAAAGGCGCGCAAGCAGCTGGTCTCGCGCATGGGTGTCGATCCCGATCATGGCTGGAAAGCCAAGTACGAGATCCTCCCAGGCAAGGAAAAGGTCATCGAAGAGCTGCGCCGGCTCGCCAAGGATGCTGACACCATCTATCTCGCAACCGACTTGGATCGCGAGGGGGAAGCCATTGCCTGGCACCTGCGCGAAGCCATCGGTGGTGACGACAGCCGCTACAAGCGCGTGGTGTTCAACGAAATCACCAAGAAGGCGATTCAGGAAGCCTTCTCACAGCCAGGCGAGCTGGACATCGATCGGGTCAACGCTCAGCAGGCGCGTCGCTTCCTCGACCGCGTGGTGGGTTACATGGTTTCGCCGCTGCTGTGGTCCAAGATCGCTCGCGGTCTGTCCGCCGGTCGCGTGCAATCGGTAGCCGTGAAGCTGGTGGTGGAGCGTGAGCGCGAGATTCGCGCGTTCAACCCGGAAGAGTACTGGGAAGTCCACGCTGACCTCGGCACTGCCAAGGGCGCCAATGTGCGTTTTGAAGTGGCCCGTGAAAACGGCGAAGCCTTCAAGCCGCTCAACGAAGCCCAGGCCATGGCCGCGCTGGAGAAGCTCAAGTCTTCCAGCTACACCATCGCCAAACGCGAAGACAAACCGACCAGCAGCAAGCCGTCGGCGCCGTTCATCACCTCCACGCTGCAACAGGCTGCCAGCAATCGCCTGGGCTTTGGCGTGAAGAAAACCATGATGATGGCCCAGCGTTTGTACGAAGCTGGCTACATCACTTATATGCGTACCGACTCGACCAACCTCTCGGCCGATGCCGTGGCGATGGCGCGTACTTATATTGAAGGCGAGTTCGGCAGCAAGTATCTGCCGGAAACACCGAACGTCTACAGCAGCAAGGAAGGCGCGCAAGAGGCTCACGAAGCGATTCGTCCTTCTGACGTGAATACCGATCCAAGCAAGCTGTCTGGCATGGAACGTGACGCTGAGCGTCTCTACGAGCTGATCTGGCGCCAATTCGTCGCTTGCCAGATGCTGCCGGCGAAATACCTGTCGACCACCGTCAGCGTCGCAGCTAGCGGCTTCGAACTGCGTGCCAAGGGCCGCATCCTGAAGTTCGACGGTTACACCCGCGTCATGCCGCAAATGGCCAAGCCTGGCGATGACGATGTGCTGCCGGACATGGCGCAGGGCGATGTACTGAAGCTGATCAAGCTTGATCCGAGCCAGCACTTCACCAAGCCGCCTGCGCGTTACTCGGAAGCGAGCCTGGTTAAAGAGATGGAAAAACGCGGTATCGGTCGTCCTTCGACCTACGCGGCGATCATTTCAACCATCCAGGACCGCGGCTATGTCGCGCTGCACAACCGTCGTTTCTACTCGGAAAAGATGGGTGACATCGTCACCGAGCGCCTGTCCGAAAGCTTCTCGAACCTGATGGACTACGGCTTCACCGCCGGCATGGAAGAGAACCTCGATGACGTCGCCCAGGGCGAACGTGACTGGAAAAACGTGCTCGACGAGTTCTACGGCGACTTCAAGAAGAAACTCGAAGTAGCCGAGAGCGCGGAAAACGGCATGCGCGCCAACCAGCCGGTCATGACCGACATTCCGTGTCTCACGTGCGGTCGTCCGATGCAAATTCGTACTGCCTCGACCGGTGTGTTCCTCGGTTGCTCGGGTTACAGCCTGCCGCCAAAAGAACGCTGCAAGGCCACCGTCAACCTGGTGCCGGGCGATGAAATCGCTGCGGACGACGAGGGAGAGTCGGAGTCTTTGGTGTTGCGTGGCAAGCATCGTTGCCCGATCTGCAGCACCGCGATGGACGCTTACCTGCTGGATGAGAAGCGCAAGCTGCACATCTGCGGTAACAACCCGGATTGCGCCGGCTACGAGATCGAAGAAGGCAGCTATCGCATCAAGGGCTACGAAGGTCCGAGTTTGGAATGCGACAAGTGCGGCAGCGAAATGCAGTTGAAGACGGGCCGTTTCGGCAAGTTCTTCGGTTGCACCAACGCGACCTGCAAGAACACCCGCAAACTGCTCAAAAGCGGTGACGCGGCGCCGCCGAAGATGGATCCGGTGAAGATGCCCGAACTCAAGTGCGAGAAGGTCAACGACACCTACATTCTGCGTGACGGTGCTTCCGGTCTGTTCCTGGCGGCGAGCCAGTTCCCGAAAAACCGCGAGACCCGTGCTCCGCTGGTGATCGAGATTGTGCCGCACAAGGATGAGATCGATCCGAAGTACCACTTCCTGTGCGAAGCGCCGAAGAAAGATCCGGATGGTCTCCCGGCGGTGATCCGTTACAGCCGCAAGACCAAGGAGCAGTACGTGCAGACCGAAGTCGAAGGCAAGCCTACCGGTTGGAAGGCGTTCTATGACGGTGGCAAGTGGGTGGTTGAAGACAAGCGCGTAGCCAAGTAACCGGGCAATGCGATGCAAAAGGCCGCATGCGAACCCTCGGGTTTTCATGCGGCCTTTGTTTTGGGCTTGCAGTGGACTCGTCTGATCCTTGACACTGTCAGACCTGCATCACGCGTCTTATTTCGTTGTGGAGACTGCCGTCATGGCCTTTGAGCTCTATACCCGTACCAATCAGAAAATTTACTTCGCCGGTCTGTCGCTTGAGGCACTGGCCCGAGCGGAAGAGGGGCGGGCGATGAACTCCCCGGCGCTGATCCAGGCAGGGCGCGAGTCAGCGTTGTTTCATTTGTACGGCGCGCTGCTGGGCCTGTGTCATGAGATCGCCGGTTTCTACCGCTTGCCTCAGGCCAATGCGCCGCGAGCAGAATTGCTGCTGACCCGTGAAGTGCTCGAAACCATCGCTATTCCGGAGATGGCGGAAATGGTCGAGTTGGCGCACAACCCTGAAACCTGGCTGGCAAAGCTTCTGGCTGCCCATGCCGCGCTGTTTCAGCCACCACGCGTGCCGCACAAGCCCAAGGGTGATGTGACACAGCCGCTGATCGTTGCGGTGAGTCTTGATGATGAGCCCGAGGCTGAGCTGAGCAGAGAGGAGCTTGAGAGCTGGCGTCAGAACCTTAAAAGCCTGGCCATTCGGTTTCGTGAAGGCCTGAACGAGTGTTGAGTCTTGCTCTGAACGCTGCGTGTTCATGGGTGCCGATGGGTCAGGGATGATCTCCAGCAATCGAGTTCGGAGGCGTGCAGCCGGTCAAGATCCCGAGCGAAGCTGCGCTGATGACTATATAATCCCCGCCTTTCGTGGAGAACAGACCTTTATGCCAACGTCCTTTCTAGAAATTGTCGAGCTGCCAGACGGCCGTATTGAGCTGCGCAGAGCTGAGGACGAGGGTTCTCTGGTGACTTTGGACTTCTCTGAAGACGCCAAGGCGTTCCTGCAAGGCCAGCACGTTGAAGTCGCCAAGGCGATGTTGAGCGTGGGTGTGCAGATGGCTGGGCGCTTGGTTGAAGGCGAATTCGACAAAGAAGAAGGGCCGCGGATTCTTCATTGATTCCGTTTGTCGGCTTTTCGTAGGGCATCTTTTCATATCAAAGTTACAGATTGGCTTCTCTGTCCTGGAGAAGCCCTGCGCTTTTCAAGCGCACAGTGCGTGTCACTTAACCCAGTCGAATATTCAGACTTTGCGCATCCCCGGTACGGGCGGCGCTGATCAACTGTTGCCGTGCGCTGGAGTTCAGCGGGTTCAGCCAGCTCACAACGGTATGGCTACGACCCAGGCGCAAGGCTTCGCAAGTCAGTTGCTGAGCACTTTGAGTTCCTCGCGGTTGCAACAGCAGAATGCGTTCGCGGTTCAGGCCGGCATCTCGCAGCCAGGCTTGAGTCAGGCTGGCGGGGGGTGCAATCAACGTCAGCCAGCGAGCGTCCTGATCCTGACTCAGTTCCCTGAGGATAGGGGCGAGAAGGTTCAGGCAGTTTCCGGCCGCACCACGCAATGACAGCTCACTGAACGCTTCAGGTTCGGCGCTCCAGGGCGACTCGACCACGTCTTTGAGAATCGGCGCCAGCGGCTGAGCCATGAACGCTTCGAACAGCGGAAGTTGTGCGTGCTGTGGTGTGTGAGGGAACTGCATAACGCCTCCTTTAGCGGCGAATGACGCCGACACTCAAGCCTTCAATCACCAGGTCCTGATCTTTCAGGTTCACTTCGATCGGGGCAAACTCGGGGTTTTCGGCAATCAACCAGACCTTGCTGCCGTCGCGCTTGAAGCGTTTGACGGTTACTTCGTCGCCGATCCGTGCAACCACGATCTGGCCGTTACGGGCTTCACGGGTGGTATGCACGGCGAGCAGGTCGCCGTCGAAAATCCCCACGTCCTTCATGCTCATGCCGTGAACGCGCAACAAATAGTCGGCGCGTGGATGGAAGAAGGAAGGATTGATGTTGCAGGATTCTTCGATGTGCTGTTGAGCGAGAATCGGAGCGCCAGCAGCAACCCGACCAATGATCGGCAGAGTGGATTCATCGGCTTTGGCTTCAAAGCCCGGGATGCGAATGCCGCGCGAGGCGCCGGGCGTCATTTCGATCGCGCCTTTGCGCGCCAGTGCCTTGAGGTGTTCTTCAGCCGCGTTAGGCGACTTGAAGCCTAGCTCCAGGGCGATTTCTGCGCGGGTCGGCGGATAGCCGTTGTCTTCGAGGCAACGTTTGATAAAAGCCAGAATCTCAGCTTGGCGTGGCGTCAGTTTTAGCATGTCGATCGCTCTGTCTTTTTATACAGTGACTGGGATTATATACAGTGAAGTGATCTTGGCAATCCTCCTTTTTTACCCGGCCGCTGGACGGTCGGTTTGCAGATCGTCAGCTCGCTGTCTGTAGGACTGGCTACAGCTCCCGACTTGTATGGTTAAATAGCTGACCGACCGTTCGCAAAACGAACTGGCAGGCTTGACAATGCACAGGCTGAAACGTATGTTTCAAACAAGTGTTTGTCAGGCGGAGTAGCCATGGCCCAGTCGGAAACCGTTGAACGCATTCTCGATGCTGCCGAGCAGTTGTTCGCGGAAAAAGGTTTTGCCGAAACTTCATTGCGGCTGATCACCAGCAAGGCTGGGGTCAATCTGGCGGCGGTGAACTATCATTTCGGCTCAAAGAAGGCGTTGATTCAAGCGGTCTTCTCGCGTTTTCTCGGGCCTTTCTGCAGCAGCCTCGATCGCGAGCTGGAGCGCCGTCAGGCCAGACCGGACAACAAGCCGAGCCTCGAAGAACTGCTGGAAATACTCGTCGAACAAGCCCTCGTGGTGCAGCCACGCAGCGGCAATGACCTGTCGATCTTCATGCGCCTGTTGGGATTGGCGTTCAGCCAGAGCCAGGGGCACTTGCGTCGTTACCTGGAAGACATGTACGGCAAGGTGTTCCGTCGTTACATGATGCTGGTCAATGATGCCGCGCCGCGTATTCCGCCTATCGAGCTGTTCTGGCGGGTGCACTTCATGCTCGGTGCCGCGGCGTTCAGCATGTCGGGGATCAAGGCCTTGCGCGCGATCGCCGAGACCGATTTCGGGGTGAACACCTCGATCGAGCAGGTGATGCGTCTGATGGTGCCGTTCCTGGCCGCTGGCATGCGCGCCGAAACCGGCGTCACCGACGATGCCATGGCGAGCGCCCAGTTGCGTCCTCGCAGCAAATCGGCACCCGTGGCCGCCAAGGTTTAACCGCACACGGGTGGGCGCGGCAGCTTACATCCGCTAAGCTAGCCGCCCATGCCGACTCTCGTTTCAGACCCGCTCGATTTCACTTTTACCGACCACATCCCGCCGGGCATAGCTCTTGGCGGCGAAGTCGTGTGTCTGCATCGGTCCGGGCTCTTCAAAGATGCGCCGCGTGCGCTTTTCGTTATCAAGGAATTTCTATGACTGCTGGCCTGCAAGGCTCGTTGATGGTGGACGTCGCCGGTACCTGGCTGACGGCCGAAGATCGCCAACTGTTGCGTCAGCCCGAAGTGGGCGGCCTGATCATTTTTGCGCGCAACATCGAGCATCCTCGTCAGGTTCGCGAGTTGAGTGCGTCGATCCGCGCGGTGCGTCCCGACCTGCTGTTGGCGGTGGACCAGGAAGGCGGCCGGGTGCAGCGCCTGCGTCAGGGTTTCGTGCGTCTGCCAGCGATGCGGGCGATTGCTGACAACCCAAATGCCGAATACCTGGCCGAGCAGTGTGGCTGGATCATGGCGACCGAAGTGCTGGCCGTCGGCCTCGACCTGAGCTTCGCTCCGGTGCTGGATCTCGATTATCAGCGCAGCGCCGTGGTCGGTACCCGTTCGTTCGAAGGCAATCCAGAGCGCGCAGCCTTGCTGGCAGGGGCGTTCATTCGCGGCATGAACAGCGCAGGCATGGCGGCTACCGGCAAGCACTTCCCTGGCCACGGCTGGGCGGAGGCGGATTCGCACGTCGCCATTCCAAATGACGAGCGCAGTCTCGATGAAATCCGCGCCAAGGACCTCGTACCGTTCGCGCGCTTGAGCAAGCAGCTGGCGGCCGTGATGCCCGCTCACGTGATCTATCCGCACGTTGACTCGCAGCCGGCCGGCTTTTCGCGCCGCTGGTTGCAGGACATCCTGCGCGGCGAGTTGCAGTTTGACGGGGTGATCTTCAGTGATGATCTGTCGATGGCCGGTGCCCATGTGGTCGGCGACGCTGCCAGCCGGATCGAAGCGGCGCTTTCTGCCGGTTGTGACATGGGCCTGGTGTGCAATGATCGTGCGGCCGCCGAACTGGCCCTGAGCGCGGCTCAGCGCTTGAAGGTCAAACCGTCTGCACGCATCGCGCGGATGCGTAGCCAGTCGTTCGCCAGCACTGATTATCGACAGGATCCGCGTTGGCTTACCGCCCTTGGCGCGCTCAAAGATGCCCAACTGATTGATTAAGGACTTTTTGCAATGACGGTTTACGCGATAATCGGTGGCACCGGTCTGACCCAGCTCGAAGGTTTGAGCATTCGCCAGTCACTGGCCCTGGACACGCCGTATGGTACGCCGTCGGCCGAAATCCAGATCGGTGAGTACGCCGGGCGTGAAGTGCTGTTCCTCGCTCGTCACGGCCATCCGCACCGTTTTCCGCCGCATCAGGTGAATTACCGGGCCAACCTGTGGGCGCTGAAGCAGGCGGGCGCGCAGGCCATTCTGGCGGTCAACGCGGTCGGTGGGATTCATGCCGCCATGGGCACCGGACATTTTTGTGTGCCCCATCAGTTGATCGACTACACCAGCGGTCGCCAGCACACTTATTTTGCCGATGACCTGGAGCAGGTCACCCACATCGACTTCAGCTATCCCTACAGTGAGCCATTGCGCGAGCAACTGATTGCCGCGTTGGCGGCTGAAGGCTGTGCTTACAGCAGTCATGGTGTGTATGCCTGCACGCAGGGGCCGCGTCTGGAAACGGTTGCCGAGATCGCCCGTCTGGAGCGTGACGGTTGCGATATCGTCGGCATGACCGGCATGCCGGAAGCCGCATTGGCCCGTGAGCTGGAACTGGATTACGCGTGTCTGGCGCTGGTGGTGAACCCGGCGGCGGGCAAATCGACGGCAGTGATTACCATGGCCGAGATCGAACAGGCGCTGCATGACGGGATGGGCAAGGTGAAATCGACATTGGCACGGGTGTTGGCGGGCTGAGTACCAGTAATGTCGAGTCGACCCCATCGCGAGCAAGCTCGCTCCCACATTAGATCAGTGTATGCCGAGAGTCTTGCGTCAGAACTCGGTCCAGTGTGGGAGCGAGCTTGCTCGCGATGGCGATCTTGCAGTCGCCGCTAAATTTTCGACTTGTCCGGCAACGGCGCAAACAACGCCTCGATATCGTCGTTCTGCAGCTTCCAGTCCCCGGTCGTACGCCCGTCCAGTACGCCGGCCGCCAGGTCGGATTTTTCCTTCTGCAAATGTTGGATTTTCTCCTCGACGGTGCCGCGAGCAATCATCTTGTAGACGAACACCGGCTTCTCCTGGCCGATTCGGTAAGCCCGGTCGGTGGCCTGGTTTTCCGTCGCCGGGTTCCACCACGGATCGTAGTGAATCACCGTATCGGCTTCCGTCAGGTTCAGGCCAACGCCACCGGCTTTCAGGCTGATCAGAAAAATCTGACGCTTTCCGCTCTGGAAATCTTTCACGGGTGTGCGTCGATCGCGGGTTTGCCCGGTCAGCAGTGCGTAAGCGATGCCGCGTTTATCCAGCTCGGCTTCGATCAGCGACAGCATCGAGGTGAACTGTGAAAACAGCAGGATTTTGCGGCCTTCTTCGAACAGCTCTTCAAGCATTTCCATCAGGCTGTCGAGCTTGCCCGAGGTGCTGCCGCGCGTGGGCAGGGCAGCCTCATTGACCAGGCGCAGATCGCAGCACACCTGACGCAGCTTGAGCAGCGCTTCAAGAATAATGATCTGGCTGCGAGCCACGCCTTTGCGGGTGATCTCGTCGCGGACTTTCTTGTCCATGGCCAGGCGCATGGTTTCGTAAACGTCGCGCTGCGCCTCGTTGAGCTCGACCCAATGGATGATCTCGGTTTTCGGCGGCAGTTCGGTGGCGACCTGTTCCTTGGTTCGGCGCAGCAGAAATGGTTTGATCCGACCGTTCAGGTGTTGCAGTCGTACGTCGCTGGCGCGTTTCTCGATCGGCACGCGGTAATCGCGATTAAAGCTTTTCACGTCGCCCAGCCAGCCGGGCAGCAGGAAGTGAAACAGCGACCACAGCTCACCCAGGTGATTTTCCAGCGGTGTGCCGCTCAGGCACAGGCGCTGGCGGGCGTTGAGCTCTCGCGCCGCATGAGCGGCCTTGCTGTTGGGGTTCTTGATGTATTGCGCTTCGTCGAGCACCAGTACGTGCAATGGCTGCACTGCCAGACGTTCGACATCCTTGGGCAGCAGCGCATAGGTGGTGAGGATCAGATCGTATTCGGCCAGATGCTCGAAGTGTTTTTTACGGCCGGCGCCATACAGCGCCAGTACTTTGAGCTGTGGAGCAAAGTGCGCCGCTTCATCGAGCCAGTTGGGAATCAGGCTGGTGGGCATCACCACCATGCACGGCCGGTCGAGGCGTCCGGCGTTTTTCTCGGTCAGCACATGCGCCAGGGTCTGTAGGGTTTTGCCCAAGCCCATGTCGTCCGCAAGGATGCCGCCGACTTCCAGTTGCCGCAGCGATTGCATCCAGCTCAAACCTTCAAGCTGATAAGGCCGCAATGTGGCATTCAGGCCTTCGGGCGCCTCGGTGGTGTAGTCCTTGATGTCGCGCAGGCGCTGGGCGAAGGTGCGAATGTGCTCGCCACCTTCCCAGAGCAAGGGCATATCTTCCAGCGGATTCAGGCGGGTGGCGTCGGCGCTGCTCAGGCGCAATCGGGTTTCGCCGGGCTCTTGCAAGTAGAACTCGCCGAGGGTCGCCAGCACCGGCTTCAAACGACCGAACGGCAGCGCGACCTGCAACGGGCCGTATTCGGAGTTCGGACGGTGCGGGATGTTCACCAGAATCAACTCGTCGTCGCGGCGTCTGGCCAGGCGTTCCGGGTTGAGAATCTCGGTATGCGAGCGCATCAGGTTCAGCAGGATCGGCAGCAGGCTGAGGCGCTCGCCATTGACGATAATCCCCAGTTCCAGATCAAACCAGTCGCGTTCCGGCGCCTCTTCGACCGTGGCGTACCAGTCATCGACCGCTGTCAGGTCAAAGCCGAAGTCTTCGTCAATCTGCAGTTCCCAGCCTTGGGCGCGCAACTTGGGCAGCTCATTGAGGGTAAAGGTCAGCCATGCGCTGTCGTTGACCATCTCATAGAGTTCGCCGGCACTTTCCGGCAAGGCTTTGCTTTGCCTCGTCGCGACTTTGAAGCCGAGGATTCGCAACTGTTCGCGGTAGGCTTTTTCGACGTCCGGCTGGCGTTTGATCCGTAAAGTTTGCTGTTCCTGTCGGATCAGGATGTCGGCATTTTTCTGCCCGCTGACGTATTCATCCAGATAGCTGAAGGACAACGCGGCACGGTGCTGGATGTAGCGCTGCATTTTACCGTTGCGCGGTTCGAAGGCGCTGAACTCGATGCTCGCCAGCCACAGGCGCGGCACCGGTTGCACGTTGTCCACCAATTGTTGCGGCAGCGGTGCGGGCGTGCGATTTTCCAGAACCGCCTGAAGCTTTTCCAGTAGCTCGGCATCTTTGGTAGCGGCCGGGTACTCAAGGGTTTCCTGGACTTTCAGCAGCACCGCAGCGCAATGCTTGCAGTTAACGCGCACCGGGCAACTGCACGTTGCATCGACCAACAACAGAGTGCCTTTGGCGGATTCGCGCAGCGTAATGGTCTGACGGTAAACATTGCCGCCAGAGCCTTCGCAACTGGCGGTGATGGTGCTGTCGCCGGCCTCGACGATCCTGGCGCGGTTTTCCAGTGCGTAGCGGCGGCCACGCTCCAGGCTTTGTTCCTTGAATCGGCTGACCCAGGAAGGGGCCAGGGGTTTGCTCAGGCTCGGGGGCATAGGGACTTCAATCAGTCCGGGAGAACGTCAGGGACTGGCGGACGCGCAGGTGCAGTCAGCGAAGTGATCTTGATCAGCAGGGCCAGGTGGCCGTTGTCGAGGTAGTTGAGCTGGCCGTTTTTAGTGTGGCTTTGCTGCTTCAGGCGTTCGCTGGCGGTGACCAGGCCATTGGCGTTGAATTGGTTGACCCAGAAGTTCGCGTCGACGTCGGTGAAGCGGCCGAGTTTCAGGTTCAGCGTGCCTTCGATCGGGAACTGACCAAACTGTTCCTTACCGTCGCTGATCGAGACTTTGCTCTCGGCCTCACCGAGATTCTGTTGCCAGGCCTTGTGCAGCAGCACCGTGTAATCGCTACTTGCGCGCAGCTTCTGCGCCTCGGCGTTAAGGCTTGGAGTACGCAGGCTGTCGGGGTTTACCGGCCGCGCGCCGGCAGCCCAATCCTCGGGCGCGGCGCGGCTGACATTGGCCGGTACGGCGTTCTGGCGGACCAGGATCATTTCAACCTGATACAGGCTGTCGGCAAACGCTGTCGGGGCGACGAGGGTCAACAACAGGGTCAATGAGCGAAACAGGCGCATGCGGCGTCCTTCAAGCAGTTTTTGGAGTGAGGCGCTCAAACAGTGCCTCCAATGTATTGAAGCGCTCTTCCGGGCGTTCCATCGGCACCATGAATTTGAACATCGTGGCGCCTTCGAATTTGTAACGGTTGGGTTGGCCCTGGATCAGCTTGATCAGCACCAGCGGATCGACCGGCGTTTGCGCGCCGAACTCGATACGACCGCCTTGCGGGCCACCGTCGACTTTCTTGATCCCCAGTTGCTCGGCCTGCAGTTTCAGCAAGGTCATGCGCACCAGGTTCTTGGTCGGTTCCGGCAGCAGGCCGAAGCGGTCGATCATCTCTACTTGCAGGTCTTTGAGGCCATCCTCGTCGGTCGCCGAAGCGATGCGTTTGTAGAGGATCAGTCGTGCATGGACGTCCGGCAGGTAGTCTTCCGGGATCAGCGCCGGCAAGCGCAGGTTGATCTCCGGACCGCCACCCAGCGGTTGATCGAGGTTTGGCTGCTCGCCCTTGCGGATGGATTTCACCGCGCGCTCGAGCATTTCCATGTACAGGGTGAAACCGACGGCCTGGATCTGCCCGCTCTGACCGTCGCCCAGCAATTCGCCGGCACCGCGGATTTCCAGGTCGTTGGTGGCAAGCACGAAGCCTGCGCCGAGGTCCTGGGTGTTGGCGATCGCTTCCAGACGTTTTTCCGCGTCTGGCGTGATCTGTTGGCGCGGCGGTGTCAGCAGGTAGGCGTAAGCCTGGTGGTGACTGCGACCGACGCGGCCACGCAGCTGGTGCAACTGCGCCAGGCCGAACTTGTCGGCACGCTCGATGATGATGGTGTTCGCGCTCGGCACGTCGATGCCGGTCTCGATGATGGTCGAGGCGATCAGCACGTTGAAGCGCTTGTGGTAGAAGTCGCTCATCACCTGTTCGAGCTCGCGCTCGCGCATCTGCCCGTGACCGATACCGATCCGTGCTTCCGGCACCAGTTCAGCGAGATCGGCGGCACATTTCTCGATGGTTTTCACATCGTTGTGCAGGTAATAGACCTGACCGCCACGCAACAACTCTCGGAGCAGGGCCTCTTTGACCGTGCTCTTGTTCTGTTCCATGACGAAGGTACGCACCGACAAACGTCGCGCCGGCGGCGTGGCGATGATCGACAGATCGCGCATGCCTGACACCGCCATGTTCAGCGTGCGCGGAATCGGCGTGGCGGTCAGCGTCAGGATGTCGACTTCGCTGCGCAGAGCCTTGAGCTGTTCCTTCTGACGAACACCAAAACGGTGTTCTTCGTCGATGATCACCAACCCGAGGTTTTTGATCTTGACGTCATCTTGCAGCAGCTTGTGCGTGCCGATGACGATGTCGATCTTGCCTTCGGCGAGATCGGCGACCGCGGCATTCACTTCCTTGGTCGACTTGAAGCGGCTCATCACTTCCACGGTCACTGGCCAGTCGGCGAAGCGGTCGCGGAAGCTGTTGTAGTGCTGCTGGGCGAGCAGGGTGGTTGGCACCAGGATCGCCACCTGACGTCCACCGTGCACGGCAATGAATGCCGCACGCATCGCCACTTCGGTCTTGCCGAAGCCGACGTCGCCGCAGACCAGTCGATCCATCGGTCTTGGCGCGAGCATGTCTTCGCGTACCGCGTCGATGGTGGTTTGCTGGTCCGGGGTTTCTTCGAACGGGAAGCCGGCGCTGAAGGTTGCGTAATCGGCTTTCGGGTCAGCGAAGGCATAACCTTCACGGGCCGCGCGGCGAGCATAGATGTCGAGCAGTTCGACGGCGACGTCGCGTACCTGTTCGGCAGCTTTGCGTTTGGCTTTCTGCCAGGTCTCGGAACCGAGGCGGTGCAACGGCGCCAGTGCATCGTCGCTGCCGGTGTAGCGGGCGATCAAATGCAGGTTGGCCACCGGCACATAAAGCTTGGCGCCTTCGGCGTATTCGAGGGTCAGGAACTCGGCGGCCTGGTTTTCGATCTCCAGAGTCGCGAGGCCCAAATAACGGCCAACGCCGTGATCGATATGCACCACGGGTGCGCCTTCGCGCAGTTCGGTGAGGTTTTTGATCACCGCATCGTTATTGGCGTCGGCGCGTTTCTCGCGACGACGACGCTGCATCACACGCTGGCCGAACAACGGACTTTCGGCGATCAGTGCCAGCACCGGATCGTCCAGCAGCAGGCCTTCGTCCAACGGTGCGATGGTGATCGCCAGGCGTTCTTTGCTGGCGACGAAATCCGGCCAGCTGTCGACGGTTTTCGGCCGCAGCTTCAGGCGTTCGAGCAGTTCCAGCAGCACTTCACGGCGACCGGCCGACTCGGCGGTAAACAGCACGCGACCGGGAAACCCATCGAGGAAGTTCGACAGTGCTTCCAGCGGCTGGTTGGCCTTGGCTTCGATGGCCAGGTTCGGCAACGGTGTAGCCGGGAAGCGTTCGCGGCCGACTCCGGTTTCGACGTCTTGCTGGCTGGCAACCACCCGTGGCCAACTCTTGAGGCGTGCGAAGCAGTCTTCCACCGGCAGGAACAGTTCGGCTGGCGGCAACAATGGCCGGGATGGATCGACGCGGCGCTCTTCGTAGCGGTTGCGCACGTCGTTCCAGAAATTCTCCGCCGCCTGTTCGATGCCCGGCAGGGAAAACACCTGGGTGTCCTGCGGCAGGTAGTCGAACAGCGTCGAGGTTTCATCGAAGAACAGCGGCAGGTAGTACTCGATACCGGCCGGTGTAATCCCGCTGCTCAGGTCCTGGAAGATCGGGCAGCGACGGAAATCGACATCGAAGCGCTCACGAAAGCGTGCCTTGAAGCGGGTCACGGCCTCTTTTTGCAGCGGGAATTCTTTGGCGGGCAGCAGCCGGACCGATTCGACCTTGTCGATGGAACGCTGGTTTTCCGGGTCGAAGGTGCGCAGGGTCTCGATTTCGTCATCGAACAGGTCGATGCGGTAGGGCAGTTTGCTGCCCATCGGGAACAGGTCGATCAGCGCACCGCGCACCGCAAATTCGCCGTGCTCATACACCGTGTCGACGCAGCGGTAGCCGCTGGCCTCCAGCCGCGTGCGCATTTGCTCGACATCGAGTTTCTGGCCGATGTCCAGCACCAGGCTGCTGCCGAGCAGGAATTTGGTCGGTGCCAGGCGATGTAGGGCGGTGGTGATCGGCACTACCAAAACGCCATGGCTCAGCTCAGGCAGGCGATACAGGCTGGCGATGCGCTGCGATATAATGTCCTGGTGCGGCGAGAACAGGTCGTAAGGCAGGGTTTCCCAGTCCGGGAAATGCAGCACCGGCAAATCGGGGGCGAAGAAACTCAGCTCCTGTTCCAGCCGTTCGGCACTTTGGCTGTCGGCGGTCAGTAGCAGGGTAAAGCGCTTGGCAGCGCTGGCGGCCTCGGCGATGGCCAGGCTCAGGGCTGCACCGGGCAGGTTGCCCCAGTGCTGTTTACCTGCCGCGGCAGGGAGAAGCGGTAGACGCAGAACGGGCACGGAAGGTTGAGCTCCAGCGTTGCGACAAAGTCGGTAATTGTAGCGGGCGAAGGTGCCGGCTGTCAGTTGCAGACTACCGCCGACGAAAGGAAAACCATGTTGCGATAGGCGTGCATTGCTCCGCAGACGACTCGGCGGCATAATGTAGCCCCTTTTTTCAGCCCCTACATGTGGAAGGTTCCCGTGACTCAGAAGCCCGACCAGTGTCTTGGTGAATGGATCGACCGTGAAGCACTCGCAGAAGCGATGATTCCGCTTATCGGTCAGCTCTACCGCAATAACAACGTGGTGAGTTCGATCTATGGCCGCAGCCTGATCAACCAGTCTGTCATCGCGATTCTCAAAGCTCACCGCTTTGCTCGCCATCGTCAGTCCGATGACGCCGAACTGTCCGTTCACGAAACATTCCCGCTGCTCAAAGCGATGAGCGAGCTCAAGCTCGGCGCTGCTTCGGTAGACCTGGGCAAGCTGGCGGTCAAATTCAAGACCGAAGGCAAAGGTCGTACTGCCGAGCAGTTCGTCCGTGAAGAACTGGCCGATGTTGTAGGCCAGCAGAACGCTTCCGCACGCAAAGGCACTGACGTTGTACTGTACGGCTTCGGTCGTATCGGCCGTCTGCTGGCGCGCATCCTGATTGAAAAAACCGGCGGTGGCGACGGCCTGCGTCTGCGCGCCATCGTTGTGCGCAAAGGCGCTGAAAACGACCTGATCAAACGCGCCAGCCTGCTGCGTCGCGATTCGGTTCATGGTCCGTTCAACGGCACCATCACCATCGACGAAGCCAACAGCACCATCACCGCCAACGGCAACCTGATCCAGGTTATCTACGCGAAGAACCCGACTGAAGTGGACTACACCCAGTACGGCATTAAAGACGCTCTGTTGGTGGACAACACCGGTGTTTGGCGTGACGCCGACGGCCTGGGCCAGCACCTGGCCTGCCCGGGTATCGACCGCGTTGTTCTGACCGCACCTGGCAAAGGCAAGCTGAAGAACATCGTTCACGGTATCAACCACGGCGAAATCACCGCTGACGACAAGATCGTTTCCGCAGCCTCTTGCACCACCAACGCCATCGTGCCGGTGCTCAAGGCTGTTAACGACAAGTTCGGCATCATCAACGGTCACGTTGAAACGGTTCACTCGTACACCAACGACCAGAACCTGATTGACAACTTCCACAAAGGCGATCGCCGTGGTCGTAGCGCCGCGCTGAACATGGTAATCACCGAGACCGGTGCTGCTACCGCTGCTGCCAAGGCCCTGCCCGAGCTGGCCGGCAAGCTGACCGGTAACGCGATCCGTGTTCCAACGCCGAACGTGTCGATGGCCATTCTCAACCTGAACCTTGAGAAAGCCGCCACCCGTGAAGAGATGAACGAGTACCTGCGCTACATGGCGCTGCACTCCGATCTGCATAAGCAAATCGACTTCGTCAACTCGCAGGAAGTGGTTTCCACCGACTTCGTTGGCTCGCGCCACGCCGGCGTAGTGGACGCTGAAGCGACCATCAGCCAAGACAACCGCGTTGTTCTGTACGTTTGGTACGACAACGAATTCGGTTACAGCTGCCAGGTGGTTCGTGTGATGGAAGACATGGCCGGTGTAAACCCGCCAGCATTCCCGCGCTAAGCCTTAGCCGCACCTGAAAACGCCCCGACTTGTCGGGGCGTTTTTGTTTGTGTGGCTTGCCTGGCTGGCCTACGGAGTCGGCGAAATATTTTGTGATAAATCGCTTCCGGAGCCGTCGCATCAAAGTGATAGGTTTGCCCGCGATCAAAAAGACCTGAGGACCACTTGTATGCGTTTTATCGCAAAGCCTTGCGCAGCATTGCTATTGCTGGCCAGCACCGTCTCTTTCGGCAACCTCGCCATGGCGAATGCCCAGCGGTCGGATATCGACAGCATCGTGCAAGATGCCGCTCAGAAGGTCATGCAGCAGTACAACATTCCCGGCCTGGCCATTGCGGTGACCGCGAATGGCAAGCAGCAGTTCTATAATTTCGGCGTGGCCTCAAAGGAAACACAGCAGAAGGTCACGAGCGACACACTGTTTGAAATCGGCTCGATCAGTAAAACCTTCACGGTCACCCTGGCGACCTACGCCGAGGTCAACGGTCAGCTTTCACTCACTGACCACCCGGGCAAGTACCTGCCCGAACTCGCGGGCAGCCCGTTCGATAAAGTGACACTGATCAACCTGGCGACCCATACCGCAGGCGGCTTCCCCCTGCAGGTGCCTGATCAGGTACAGAACAACCAACAACTGATGGACTACTTCAAGGCGTGGCAGCCGACGTATGCGCCGGGAGCCCAAAGAACCTATGCCAATCCCAGCATCGGGGCGTTGGGCATGATTACCGCAATCAGCATGAAGATGCCGTTCGCGGTGGCGCTGGAACAGCGACTCTTCCCGGCACTCGGTATGCCTAATAGCTTCATCAACATCCCGGCGAGCAAGCTGTCGCTCTATGCTCAGGGTTACAACAAGCAGGATGCCCCGGTCAGGTTGAATTCCGGTGTGCTGGGTGACGAGGCCTACTCGGTAAAAACCAGCTCCACGGACCTGATTCGCTTTGTCGAGGCCAATCTGGGCGTCGCGAAGGTCGAAGCAAAACTCGGGCGCGCCTTGTTGGAGACGCACAAGGGTTATTTCCAGGTAGGTCCGATGACTCAAGACCTGATCTGGGAGCAGTACGACTACCCGGTACAACTGAGTGCATTGGTTGAAGGCAACGCCGACAAGATGATTTACGACAGTCATGTCGTCACGGCATTGAATCCGCCACTGGCACCACAAGAGGCGGTCTGGGTCAACAAGACGGGGGCGACCGGCGGGTTCTCTGCTTATGTGGCCTTCGTCCCCGAGAAGAAGTTTGGCATTGTGGTGCTGGCCAACAAGAGCTACCCCAACGAACCCCGGGTGCGCCTGGCGCATCGAATCCTGAGTGAACTGGCAGAGAACTGAGTGGCGGCCGGTGTGACCCCGCCAGCGTTGCTGCGCTAAGCCCTGGCTGCACATGAAAGCGCCCTGACTTGTCGGGGCGTTTTCATGTGCAGTGGTTCATTATAAGGAGCCATTAGACATCATCTATTAAATTGGAAGTGTTCATGTGTCATCTGCTATGTCCGGTCGGTGCGATGTAGTTATATCGTTTTGTTCTTGATGTGTGCCAAATCAGAACACTGTAAATCCCGACAGGTCACGGCTATAAAAATTCAATAATAAAAAAATCCTCAAATAAAATAAGCAGTTGCAATGGGGGAGTGTTGTTACTTGCTTTATATGGATCCAATACAGGGTGCGTTCAATAATTGACGCCATTTTATTGAATGGGTCGATGCTTGACAGCGACTAGTGCTGAAATTAGTGTCTCCCCCTGACAGTTCCGGCACCGATCGGGGCTGGGTGACAGCAAATGGCCTGTATTGTCGGGCAAGTACTCACGGTAATTTTCAAAACTTTGGCACAACTTTGGCAGTGCTATTTTAAAGATGGTGGCGTTTTAATGTGCGTCATGATGGCAACTAATACTCCAAAAAGACAGGGAACTTATTCCTGCTCACATCACACTGAATCTAAATAAACCGTGCGGGCTTTATTGCTGTCCGGGGAGTTGATGATCCGCTTTCGTTGATCCTGCTTAATGTGTTTTGCGGTTACGTTCTAATCGGGCATGACGGCTGCGCAGTGCTGACATATAGCCGTGTGTATTCATGGCTTATTGGGAGAATTAAACATGGCAGAAGAACGCTCAAGGTTTTTTTCATGGTCCCTGTTGCCGCGTCTGGTGGGCTTGGGTGTCCTGGTATTTATCATCTGGCTGTTGCTCTCGACGTTGCTGATGCCGCTGGTGTCGACATCGGCGACACGGGCAATTTTGAATGCGCCGGTCATTCTGCTGACGACACCCATCGAGGGGGTGGTGAATTCACTTGAGGTCAAACCCGGCTCGACCTTCGCCCAGGGCCAGAAGATTGCGGTGGTTGAAAACCCGCGGGCTAACCAGGAGACATTGTTGACCCTGCAAACCCGGCGTTTGACCCTGGAGCAGGAGCTATCATCATCGGCCAGCCAGGCCGAGCACGACCAGCAGTATTACGACGAGTTGGAGAAAACCAGTCAGCGCTATCAATCGGCGTTTCATACTCGTCAGCTCTATGCGCAACGTGCGCTGAAGGCCGAGAGCAGTGCCGCCAGCGCCCGATTGACGGACGCGCAGGAAACCGTCGACCGCAACCTTGAGTTGTTCGTTCAAGGGGCAGTCAGTGGCGCGGTGGTCGCCTCCTCGAAAGCCAAGTTGGCCTCGTTACAAGGCGCGGCAGAGTCTGTCCGTTCACAGCTGCAAATCAATGACGGTGATGTCAATGCCGCCAATAAGCAGGTCTACCTTGACCCTGATCAGTTGCGCATGTTCGACCTCAGCGCGCAGATGACCACCCTGAAACTGAGCCTGGAAAATCAGGCCCGCAACCGCGAGACCTATCAACGCGAACTCGACAATCTCAACCACCTGATCGAAACCGAACAGAATCGGGTCAAGTTGACGGCTGGCTATGAGGTCACGGCGTATTCGTCCGGTACGGTTCAAGAGCTGTTGGCGCCCCAAGGGACGGTGGTGCAAGCCGGGTCGACCTTGCTGCGCGCCACCAACTGCCAGGAAAGCTATGTCGTCGCAGTGTTTCCCGAACGCATGGCCAGCAAGATTGATCACGACAGTGTCCTGACGGTGAGAATCCATGGCCTGGACGAACCACTCAAGGCCAATGTCGTGCAGTTGTTATCCAGCACTAAGGATATTCGCCCTAACAGCTACAGCGTTCCTTTCCCGTATGCCGAGCAGAACTCGGTGTACGTCGTCGGTACTTTTGCCGCTGACCTCACCGACAGTCAGCGCGCCATGACCTGCAATCCAGGGCTGTGGGCCAGCGCCGAGGTGTCTCACTCATGAGTCCGCGCAACGTTGTGCAATGGCCGTGGCTGCCGGGCCTGATCGGGGTGATGCTGATGAGCGGCGGGGGATCTGCGCTGGCGACGCCGGCCAAGCCGCAATTGGCGGCGATGACGTGTGCAGCGCTGGATCATGCGGTGCAATCGCAAGCGGCGGGGCCGGTGTTGCTGGCCAGCTACCCGCCGCTGGATGGTCAGCCGGCGCCAATCCAGGCGTTACGCGGGGTTGCGTTCACCTACGACAACGCCTTGGCCAGCATCGCCTTGTTTGCCTGCGGCAAAGCCGAGTCGGCGCGACGGATTGCCGATGCACTGGCTTTCGCCACGACTCATGACCCGGAATATCAGGATGGACGCTTGCGCAATGCCTACGCGGCAGGCCCGGTGGGTTCGTCGTCGATGCGCCTGCCAGGTTATTGGAGCATCGAGCGCAATGCCTGGAATCAGGACGCCTATCAGGTCAGCAGTGCCACCGGTAATCAGGCCTGGGCCGCGTTGGCGTTATTGGAGGCGTTGCGCCAGAGCGGTGATTCCTCTTATCTGGAGGCCGCTCGCAGAGTGTTGCAGTGGTCCGGGAAAAACACTTATGACGGACAGGCTCCGGCGGGTTTCAGCGGCGGTTACTACGGGTATTTCCCCAAGCAGATCCAGCAGACCTGGAAGTCCACCGAACACAACGTCGACCTGGCGGCGGCCTGGGCTGCACTCAACACGGTTGCACCCGACCCGGGCTCGGCGCATCAGGCGCAGATTGCCCGGCAATTCGTGTCGAGTCAGTGGGATGCGGGGGAAGGGCGCTTTCTGATCGGTACCGGGAAGGATGGTCGAACCTCGGATCGCCAGCGTTCGGGACTGGATGCACAGATCTGGCCCCTGATCGCCTTGAGTGATCCTCCGGCGGACTGGCGGCGCGTCTTCACGTTTGTCGATCAGGCGCACCGCTCGGGTGCCGGGTATGGCTTCAACCGCGACCCGGACGGTTTATGGACCGAGGGCACCGCGCAAACCGCCGCCGTGGCGGGCTTGAGCGGTATGAAGGAAAAGGCGCAGCCGCTGTGGAATGTGTTGCTGGCCCAACAGGCCGGCAATGGCTGGCTGTTTGCAACACCCGCCCCGCGTATCAGTACCGGGTTGGCCATCGGCCCGGACTCAACAACCAACGACTTTTTCTATTACCACCTGCCTCACTTGGGCGCTACAGCTTGGGCTGCGATCGCTGCCACCGGCATCAACCCCTTTACCGGTTTTCAAGAGGCTGACTGACATGCAGGCACTGGACACGCTGCAACTTGTGCAAATCAATTTCTGGACCGTGGTCGCGGTGATTTTGTTCGCCAGCCTGACGCACCGTGATCAATGGATGGCACGTGCCGGTTTCGGAGCCTTGACCGCGCTGTTGTTGATCAATTACGTGGCCTGGCGGATTCGCGACACCTTGCCCGATGGACACTCCGGGTTTGCCACGGTCTGGGCTTACACGTTCCTGTTCTTCGAAATGCTGGCGATCGGCTACACGCTATTTTCGATCATCGTCCTGCTCTGTCGCTCGGATCACCACGCCAGTGCCGATGCCGGGGAGCAACGCTTGCGCGCTCTGGGCCACTCGGTGCCGGCGGTGGATGTGTTCATTGCCACCTACAACGAAGGCCTCGAGATCCTGGAAAAAACCATCATCGCCGCCCAGGCGATCGACTACCCCAACGTGACCATCTGGGTGCTGGACGACACTCGCCGCGACTGGTTGCGCGACTACTGCGCCGAGGTCGGCGTGCAGTATGCTCGACGTCCCGACAATTCCCACGCCAAGGCCGGTAACCTGAACAACGGCCTGCGTCTGTCGGCGGCCAGCAGCAATGCGCCGTACATACTGGTGCTCGACGCCGACTTCGCCCCGCAGCAGCCGATCCTGATGCGCACCCTGGGATTGTTCGAAGATCCCAAGGTCGGCCTGGTGCAGACGCCGCAGTTCTACTACAACCCCGATCCGATTCAGCACAACCTCGGTTCATCCAACTGCTGGGTCGATGAGCAGCGAGTGTTCTTCGACGTCTACCAGCCGGCCAAGGATGGTTGGGATACCGCGTTTTGCGTGGGCACTTCGTTTGTCGTGCGGCGTGATCTGATCACTGAAATGGGTGGCTTTCCGACGGGTTCGGTCTGCGAAGACATCTACACCAGCCTCCGTCTGCAGCAAAAAGGCTACGTCACCCGCTGGTTGAATGAGCGACTGTCGATCGGTTTGTCCGCCGAGGGGTTGACCGAGTACATCAATCAGCGTGGGCGCTGGTGCCTGGGGACGATCCAGGTCGCGCTGCTCAAAGAGGGCCCCTTGCGCGGTCGTGGCTACTCACTCAATGAACGGCTGCACTTTGTGCATGGCTTGATGCACTGGTTCTCCAAGCCATTCATCCTGATGATGCTGGTGTCGCCGGTGTTGTATTGGTATTTCGGTATTGCCGGGTTCTACGCCCATCCGGCGGATTTCATGGCCTTCGGTATGCCGGCGTTGATTGCATTCTGGGGCTACGGGACGTGGGTCACTGACCGGCGAACCTTGCCGATTTTTACCGAGGTCACCCAAATCGTCGCCTCACTGGCGGTGACGGCGACGATCATCAGCGCCATGGTCCGGCCGTTCGGGCGACCCTTCAAGGTCACGGCAAAGGGCCTGGATCGTTCACGCACAACGGTCCACTGGAAACTGTTCGGATTCTTTTTTGCGCTGACACTGTTCTCGCAGATCGGCGCTTACATCACCATCAGTAACGCGGCTGCGTTCGACGGCAATATGCTGTTCAACCTGTGCTGGACGGTGGTCGCGCTGATCTACAACCTGGCCACCCTGGTGGCGTGTGTTGACCGGCCGCGCTTGCACGGCGAAGAGCGCTTTCCTTTCGATAAACCCAGTGGGTTGCGCTTCGCCGGCAAAACCCTGGCGGGCCAACTGGTGGATATTTCGCTGAGTGGCGCCTCCATTTCCTGTGCTGTTGCGTCATTGATCAAGCCCGGGCTGCGGGGGCAGGTGTGGATCAATAAGCTCGGCTGGCTGGATATCGAGGTCATGCGTCATCACGGCGAGGACCGTTTAGGCTTGAGGTTCGTCGACCTTGACGAAACGCTTCGGCGCCGGCTGATCGCGCGGCTGTTCAGTGACGCGCCGGTCAACGTGGTCGGCAAGGCTGAACCAGGCCTGGCTTTCGGCACCTTGTTGCGGCGTTCGTTGCTCGGCGAGAAGCGCACGGCACCGCGTTCGCGGCGGCCGGTCAAGGCGCCGTCCTACAGCTCACTGCCTGGTTTACGCCCGATCAGCCTCCGTTCGCGTCAGCAACCACTGCCGCAAATCAGCACTACCCGCTCAGGTCTTTGGGCTTTCCTTCTCACTCCGTTACGAGCCTTGCTCGGCCAACGTTTGTAGGTGCGCCTCATGAACAGACGCTTATCCACCTCATGTTTCGTGTCGCTGTTATTGCTCGGCGGTTGTTCTCTGGAACCCAAATACGAGAAACCGGAGGCGCCGATCGATCAGCAATGGCCAGCCAGTTCGGCCAGTGACTGTTGCAGCGCCAAGCAGGCGTTCGACAAGGATTGGCACGGCTTCGTGCTCGATGACCGACTGCGCCAGTTGATCGACCTGGCGTTGAAGAACAATCGCAGCCTGCGTCAGTTCGAGGCGGGCGTCGAGGAGGCGAGGGCAGGGTACGCCGGTGCCGAATCCGGGCTGTTTCCCTCCATCGGACTCAACACCTACGCCGGCCGCAGCAAGTTTCCGTCACAGGTCAGGACGCAGGGAGGCGGCGTCAGTTCAGGCAGCACGTCCAACACCTTTCAGGCCAGCGGTGGCTTCACGTCTTACGAGTTGGACCTGTTCGGGCGCATCCGCAGTCAGCGAAACGCCGCAGGCGCACGCTTCGAGGCGACCGAAGCGGACTATCAGACGGCTCGCCTGGCGTTGATCGGTGAAGTGGCCAGCACCTGGCTTAGCCTCAAGGCCAATCAGAATCTGCTCGACCTCGCACAAAACACCTACAAGTCCCAGGACCACTACGGTGAGTTGTTGCGCAAGAGCTACAACCTGGGTTCCAGTGCACGAATCGATGTTCACCAGGCGGATGCGCAGACCAACACGGCGGCGGTTCAGATCAATACGTACCGCATGCAGGTGGCGCAGAACATGAATGCGCTGCAGGTGTTGGTCGGGCAGCCGGTGCCGGTTGGGTTGTTGCCCACTGGCGTGCTGGGTGAGCAGTTGGCAACCGCCGATGTGCCCGCCGGGTTGCCGTCGTCACTGATTGCGCGGCGGCCCGACATCATGGCGGCCGAAGCCTTGTTGCGAGCGACCAACGCGGACATTGGCGCAGCTCGTAGCGCTTACTTCCCGACCTTTTCGCTGACCTCGGCGGTAGGCGGCCTGACCGGTGATTTTTCGCGATTGTTGAGTGCGCCGGCCGAGTTCTGGTCGGTGGCTCTGGCGGGGTCGTTGACCCTGATCGACGGCGGTGCGCGAAAGGCGCAGGTGGACGCCAGCCATGCGCGGTTCAACGGGCAGGCGGCGGCGTACGAAGCCACGGTGCAGAACGCTTTCCGCGAAGCTGCCAATGCCCTCAACGCCCGTCAGGAAATGCTCACCCAGGTCGAGTCTCAGAAGCGTCTGGTGGGGGATTATCAGGAAGCCTACCGACAATCCCGATTGCGCTTCGAGGCGGGGATGGATAGCTACTTCTCGACGATGGATGCGCAGCGTTCGTTATTCGACGCGCAGCAGAAGCTCGCGCAATTGGAGCTGGCGCGGGAGATCAATCAGGTGGACTTGTACAAGGCGCTGGGCGGGGGGTGGAGTCAGTCTGTGAAAATGGCGAATCGATGATGTGGGGTGTTTGCGCTGGCCTCATCGCGAGCAAGCTCGCTCCCACATTGGAATTGCGGTGTGATCACGATTGTGTAAACACCGCTGAACCTGTGGGAGCGAGCTTGCTCGCGATGGCGATTTAGCGGGCGCCGCCGACTACAGCCGCCTGCGCGGTGCGCAATTCATGCCGGTTGCCACGGAACAGCACCAGCGTTGCGATCAGGCCAAGCACCGCAGCGCCGCTCAACCAGATGCCCGGTGCAGCCTTGTTGTCCAGCACGTGGATCAGGTAGGTACAGGCCGCCGGGGTGAAGCCGCCGAAGGTCGCGGTCGCCAGGCTGTAGGCCAGGGAGAAACCGGTGGTGCGGACTTCAATCGGCATGATTTCGGTCAGGGCCACGACCATTGCGCCGTTGTACGAGCCATACAGGAACGACAGCCACAACTCGACGATCAGCAGATGGCTAAAGCTCGGGTTGGCTACCAGCCAGGACAGCGCCGGGTAGGCGGTCAGGATCGCCAGAATGGTCGCCGCCAGCAGCAGCGGTTTACGACCGATCTTGTCGGACAGCGCACCCATTACCGGCAACCAGAAGAAGTTCGACAGACCAATGCACACCGTCACCAGCAACGCGTCGAAGTCCGACAGATGCAGTTCGGCTTTACCGAACGTCGGGGTGTATGCGGTGATCAGGTAGAACGACACGGTGGTCATCACCACCAGCGCCATGCCGGCCAGCACGATACCGAAGTTCTGACCAATCGAACGGACGATTTCCTGCAGGGAAGGGCGATGTTTACGCGCCTGGAACTCAGGGGTTTCTTCCAGCGAACGACGAATGATGAAAATCGCCGGAACGATCATGCAGCCGACCAGGAACGGTACGCGCCAGCCCCAATCACCCATTTGCTCAGGGCTCAGCCAGTGGTTGAGGCCTACGCCCAGCAAACCGGCAAATACGACGGCGGCTTGTTGGCTGGCGGACTGCCAGCTGACAAAAAAGCCCTTACGGCCAGGCGTCGAGATTTCTGCCAGGTAAACCGACACACCGCCCAGTTCCACGCCGGCCGAGAAGCCTTGCAGCAAGCGGCCGAACAGTACGATCAGCGGCGCAGCGACGCCAAGGGTCGCATAACCCGGCACACAGGCAATCAGCACTGTACCGGCAGCCATCAGCGCGAGAGTGATGATCAGGCCTTTGCGACGGCCGTGACGGTCGATGTAGGCACCGAGAAAAATCGCCCCCAGTGGGCGCATCAGGAAGCCGGCACCGAAGGTCGCCAGCGACAACATCAAGGAAGCGAAAGCGCTGTCGGCGGGGAAGAAGGTTTTGGCGATGGCCGTGGCATAGAAGCCGTAGACCATGAAGTCGAACATCTCTAGGAAGTTGCCGCTGACAACGCGAAATATCGCTTTGCCTTTGCCCGTAGTCGAGGCCATTTGATCTTACTCACTTTGGCTGTCTTGTTAGAAATCCCTGGTCTTGAAACATCCTCACTGCCGGGTATGGTCTGTGCCGGTGCCGCGAACAGTTTTGTAACGATATGTGTAACAAGAACGGTAGGCAACCAATAGTTAGCGTGCTGCTTAAACGTTATAGCCATTAGCCGGTGTGATTCACGGACTTGAACGAATTAAAACGATGAGGCGGGCAACGCCGATCATGTGGGAGCGAGCTTGCTCGCGAAGGGGGCGCTGCGGTTTATCAGGTAAACCGCGTTATCGTTCTTCGCGAGCAAGCTCGCTCCCACACTTCTATCGCATAATGGACAGCCTTGGCGTTCTGTCAGGGGGCATTGGGGGAGCGTGAATGTGTTGAGCGGGCGGCTGGCTGGTCTGGCGGTATTGATGGGGGTTCTGTCGGGGTGCGGCAATGGCGACTCGATGGAAAGCTTTGGCGGCCCGACCATGGGCAGTACTTATTCGATCAAATACGTCCGCCATCCGGGTACTCCCGGGCCGGTCGAGGTGCAGAAGCAGGTCGAGTTGATTCTGGCCGAGATCGACCGGCAGATGTCGACCTACCGCAGTGACTCCGACATTGAGCGCTTCAACGGTTTGCCGGCCAATAGCTGTCAGCCAATGCCGGCGCCGGTCTTGCAGTTGGTCAAGGTTGGCGAGCAACTGTCAGAGGCGAGCGACGGTTCCTACGACCTGACGGTGGAGCCGCTGCTGAACCTTTGGGGGTTTGGCCCACAATCGCGCGATGAAAAAGTCCCGAGCGCCGAGGCCTTGGCTCTGGCCCGACAACGCGTCGGTTATGCTCATCTGCGGATTGAAGGCGATCAGTTGTGCAAAGACGCGCCGGTCGAGGTTGACTTCGGCAGCATTGGCGCCGGGTACGCCATCGACAGGATCGCTGCGAAGTTGCAGGAAATGGGCATCGACAGCTTCATCGCCGATGCCACGGGCGAGCTCAAGGCCGTCGGCAAGAAACTCGACGGTACGCCCTGGAAGATTGCGCTGGAGGAGCCGCGCGATGACCAGCAGGTTGTCGAACGGGTGATTGTGCTGAACGGCAACGGTGTTTCGACCTCAGGCGACTACCGCAATTATTTCATGCAGGATGGCCGGCGCTATTCCCACACGTTCGATGCCCTAACCGGTGCACCGATCACCCATACCCTGGCGTCCGTCACGGTGATTCATCCTTCGACGCTGATGGCCGATGGCTTATCGTCGCTGTTGCTGATTCTCGGCCCCGAGCGTGGTTGGGATTACGCCGAGAAACATGACATCGGTGCATTTTTTGTGATTCGAACCGATACAGGCTTTGTCACGCGAACCAGTCAGGCTTTTGATCGTCTGAACGCCGAAAAAACCAAGTGAATACGGCGTCATTGGCATCAATTGCTGGTGCTGTAGTGCAGGCAAAACTAGCCTACGACGCGACCAAGGGTTAATGTGCGCGGCGTTGACGCTTCTATAGACTGTGTCCGGGTTCTCGACTGACCCCAAATTGTTCCTTCATGCCGCAAGGCCGGCATGATTTAGCCGCAGGTGCCAACGGGGCGCCGCGGCCTGTTCTGAGGAGTACGCATGGCTGTCTACAACTACGACGTGGTGGTGCTGGGTTCCGGCCCGGCGGGAGAAGGCGCGGCAATGAACGCCGCCAAAGCAGGGCGCAAAGTGGCGATGGTCGATAGTCGTCGCCAGGTCGGCGGCAACTGCACCCACCTGGGCACCATCCCGTCCAAGGCCTTGCGTCACTCGGTCCGGCAGATCATGCAGTTCAACACCAACCCGATGTTCCGGGCCATTGGTGAGCCGCGCTGGTTCTCGTTCCCGGACGTGCTGAAAAGCGCAGAAAAAGTCATTTCCAAACAAGTCGCCTCGCGCACCGGTTACTACGCGCGCAATCGGGTTGACGTGTTCTTCGGCACTGGCAGCTTCGCTGACGAGCAAACCATCGAAGTGGTCTGCGCCAACGGCGTGGTCGAAAAACTGGTGGCCAAGCACATCATCATCGCCACCGGTTCGCGTCCGTATCGCCCGGCCGACATCGATTTCCACCACCCGCGTATCTACGATAGCGACACTATCCTCAGCCTCGGCCACACCCCGCGCAAACTCATCGTTTACGGCGCCGGCGTGATTGGTTGCGAATACGCTTCGATCTTCAGTGGTCTGGGCGTGCTGGTAGAGCTGGTGGACAACCGCGGTCAACTGCTGAGCTTCCTCGACTCGGAAATCTCCCAGGCGTTGAGCTACCACTTCAGCAACAACAACATCACCGTGCGCCACAACGAAGATTACGATCGTGTTGAAGGCGTGGACAACGGGGTGATCCTGCACCTCAAGTCCGGCAAGAAGATCAAGGCCGACGCCTTGCTCTGGTGCAACGGCCGTACCGGCAACACCGATGCATTGGGTCTTGAGAACATCGGCGTGAAGGTCAACAGCCGTGGCCAGATTGAAGTCGACGAGAACTATCGCACCTGCATACAGAACATCTACGGTGCAGGCGACGTGATCGGCTGGCCGAGCCTGGCCAGTGCCGCTCACGACCAAGGGCGTTCGGCGGCTGGCAGCATTGTCGACAATGGCAGCTGGCGCTTCGTCAATGACGTACCGACCGGGATCTACACCATTCCGGAGATCAGCTCGATCGGCAAGAACGAGCAAGAGCTGACCCAGGCCAAAGTGCCGTACGAAGTCGGCAAGGCGTTCTTCAAGAGCATGGCGCGTGCGCAGATCGCCGGTGAGCCGCAAGGCATGCTGAAGATCCTGTTCCATCGCGAAACGCTGGAAGTGCTCGGCGTTCACTGCTTCGGTTATCAGGCGTCGGAGATCGTTCACATCGGTCAGGCGATCATGAACCAGCCGGGCGAACTGAACACGTTGAAGTACTTCGTCAACACCACGTTCAACTACCCGACCATGGCCGAAGCCTATCGGGTAGCGGCCTACGACGGCCTCAACCGGCTTTTTTGAGCGGCTCCGGCCGGTGGCCTGAGCCGGCCGGGGAGACCGATTTCAGCAATTCTCGAGCGTGGCGCTGGCCAAACCGGGAAAGTCTGTAATCAGGCTGTCAACGCCGAAATCAGCGAGCCTGCGCATCAGCGCAGGTTCGTTGACTGTCCATACCGACACATGCAGCCCTTGACGCTGCGCCTTCTGCAGGCGTTCCGGCGTACACAGGGTCCAGTTCAGCGCCAGGATCTCACAGCCATAACCCTGCGCGACCTTCAGCGGGTCGAGCCAGGCGTATTCGGCGACCAGTCCACGGGACACATCCGGAACCAGATCCACTGCGGCTTTCAGCACTTCGCGCGAGCTCGAGGTGATGGTGACCTTGTCCAGCAGGCCGAAACGTTGCGCCATTTCGCGAATCGCCAGCACGGTGGTCGCGGCACGGGTGCGTGAAGCACTTTTGACTTCGAGTTGCCAGTGCTCGAAATCGCACTTTTCGAACAGTTCTTCCAGCGTAGGAATCGGGCAGGGCTTGATCCAGCCCGGGCCGCCCTTGCGTGCGTCATAGGTCGCAAGCTCCGCCGCCGAATGCTCGACCACCTTGCCGCGCCGCTCGGTGGTGCGCTTGAGTGTCGGGTCGTGGATGACCATCAACTCACCGTCCATGGACAGGTGCAGGTCCAGTTCGCATCGGCGTACGCCGTGCTTGAGGCATTGCTGGAAACTGGTCAGGGTGTTTTCCGGTGCTTCGCCTTTGGCGCCGCGGTGGCCGTAGATTAGGGTCACGGTTCTTCCTTAATTAATTGCCTGATTCGTTTTGCTCGCGTGCAAGACGTCGATCATGGGCCTGTCTCTGCAAGATATAGCGGGCCAACAGCTGTCGTTGCGCATCGGTCAGGGCTTCGAACTCGGTGCCGATTGCAAAGGTGCCGAAGCTTTCCGGTTCACAGTGAGTGATCTTGGCTCGCAACAGCAGGCCCAGCGCTTGCGGCATCAGCAACAGCTTGATCGCCACATGGCTACCGGCCGGGTAGGCGACGTGGTGCTCGAACTCGATACCGCCTTCCGACAGCACCACGTGCTGCGGTTCGCCGAACTTGCCGAGCACGGTTTGTGCCACGACCTGGCTCAGCAGGTCGATGCGCTTGTTCATTACCTTCAGATAGTTGGCGGTGTTTCGATCCCGCTCACTGATCTGGCGCAACAAGTGCTGCGACTCGAATTCGCTCAGGTGCAGTTCGCTGAGCAGGTTGAACAGCGGGGAAGCATCCTGCAACACTTCCTGGCCTGCGGCTTCGGGGGCAGACAGGGGCCGAATTTCCAGTGCGATCGTGTCCTCGATACGGTAGTATTCGCGGCGATCTTCTTCATCTAATGTCGACATGGCGAACCCATGGTAGCGGCGGTGGTCTGAGTGTAAAGCTGGTTATCGACCCCCGCCACAAGGACGTTCCTTTTCCCTCCGAACAAGCCCCGACATGTTCAGACCTCTCTTCGTATTTATCGGCACGCGTTATACCCGTGCAAAGCGTCGCAATCATTTTGTGTCGTTCATTTCCCTGACCTCGATGATCGGACTCGCCCTTGGCGTGGTCGTGATGATCGTGGTGCTATCGGTAATGAACGGCTTCGATCATGAGATGCGCACCCGCGTGCTGGGCATGGTGCCCCACGCGACCATCGAGTCCGGTGAGCCTATCAGCGACTGGCAAAGCCTGGCCGCCAAGGTCCAGCAGAACCCGCAGGTGGTGGCGGTTGCGCCGTTCACCCAGATGCAGGGTTTGCTGACCAACAACGGTCAGGTGCAGAAAGTCCTGCTTAATGCCGTCGACCCGGCTCAGGAGCGCAAAGTCTCGATCATCGACAACTTCATGACGCAGGGCAAACTCGACGACTTGTCGCCGGGCAGCTTCGGCATCGTGATCGGTGACAAGGCTGCGACCAAGCTCGGCGTCGGGCTTGGCGACAAGCTGACTTTCGTCGCCCCGGAGGTCACTGTGACCCCGGCCGGGATGTTCCCGCGGATGAAGCGCTTCACCGTGGTCGGCATCTTCCATGTCGGCGCCGGTGAACTGGACGGCTATCTGGGCCTGACCAATCTTGATGATCTGGCGCGTCTGCATCGCTGGAAGCCGGACCAGGTCCAGGGCTTGCGGTTGAAGTTCGACGATTTGTTCCAGGCGCCTCGCACTGCATGGAACATCGCCCAAAACCTGGACGGAGACCATTACTACGCCCGCGACTGGACCCGCACCCACGGCAATCTGTATCAGGCGATCCGCATGGAAAAAGCCATGATCGGACTGCTGTTGTTGCTGATCGTTGCAGTGGCCGCGTTCAACATCATTTCCACGCTGGTGATGGTGGTGAACGACAAGAAGGGCGACATCGCGATCCTGCGGACCCTCGGTTCCACGCCGGGTCAGATCATGGCGATCTTCATGGTCCAGGGCACGGTGATCGGCGTGGTCGGCACGGCAATCGGTGCGGTGGTCGGGATGTTCGCCGCGCTGAATGTCAGCGCCGCGATTTCCGTCCTCGAAGGCCTGATCGGGCACAAATTCCTTAACGCCGATGTGTACTTCATCGACTACCTGCCGTCGCAACTGATGGCTGAAGACGTATTGATGGTCTGCGGCGCGGCGTTGGTCCTGAGTTTCCTCGCCACCCTGTATCCAGCCTGGCGTGCTGCGCGCACCCAGCCTGCGGAGGCGCTACGTTATGAGTGATTTGGGTATGAGTACTAAAGCAGTCTTGAGTTGCCGCGATCTGGGTAAATCCTACGAGGAAGGCCCGGAGTCGGTGGTGGTGTTGTCCGGTTTGCAGCTGGAGCTGCATCCGGGTGAGCGCGTGGCGATTGTCGGTACCTCCGGTTCCGGCAAGAGTACCTTGCTCAACCTGCTCGGCGGCCTCGATACGCCGACCAAGGGCAGCGTCTGGCTGGCCGGTGAAGAGCTGTCGGCACTCAACGAAAAGGCCCGCGGCTTGTTGCGTAACCGCTCGCTGGGCTTCGTTTATCAGTTCCACCACTTGTTGCCCGAGTTCACCGCGCTGGAAAACGTCTGCATGCCGCTGTTGATCGGCCGCACCGCGATCCCGGAAGCCCGTCAGCGCGCCACGGCCTTGCTGGAGCGGGTAGGGCTGGGCCATCGTCTGGAACACAAACCAGCCGAACTGTCCGGTGGCGAACGTCAGCGCGTGGCCATCGCCCGGGCGCTGGTGAACAAGCCAGGGCTGGTGATGCTCGATGAGCCGACCGGCAACCTCGACTCCCACACCGCCCAGGGCATTCAGGATTTGATGCTGGAACTCAGCACCTCGATGCGCACCGCGTTCCTGGTGGTGACTCACGACATGAACCTGGCTCGCCAGATGGATCGCGTCCTGCACCTGCAGGAAGGTCGCCTGACGCCCATCTGATTGGCCGAAACCCGGCACGACTGAAAAGCGTGTCGGGTCTTTTATTTTTATACGGTGCCCCAGCGAATGTTCAGACCGTTATCGATCTTTATCGGCACGCGCTATACCCGCGCCAAGCGCCGCAATCGCTTTGTTTCGTTTATCTCGATGACCTCGATGATCGGCCTCGCCCTGGGCGTGCTGGCGATGATCGTGGTGTTGTCGGTGATGAACGGCTTCCAGCGCGAAATGAGCTCGCGCATCCTCGGCATGGTGCCCCACGCGACCATCGTTGGCGTCAAGCCGATCGACGATTGGCAACCCGTTGCGGCCGCCGCCATGAAGAACCCTGAAGTGACGGCCGCCGTGCCGTTCACCGAGATGGAAGGCATGCTGTCGTACAAGGGTTCGATGCAGCCGATCCAGATCAGCGGCGTTGATCCGGCGCAGGAAGGCAAGGTGTCCATCGTCGCCCAGCACATTGTGCAGGGGCGCCTGGAGGACCTGAAGCCGGGCGAGTTCGGGGTGGTGGTCGGTGAAATCACTGCACGGCGTTTCCGCTTGAACGTCGGCGACAAGATCACCCTGATCGTGCCGGAAGTCAGCACCGCACCGGGCGGCATCACGCCGCGCATGCAGCGGCTGAACGTGGTCGGGGTGTTCAAGGTCGGCGCAGAGCTGGACGGCTCGATGGCGCTGATTCATGTCGCCGATGCGGCGCAAATGCAGCATTGGGAACCGAATCAGGTGCAAAGCGTGCGCCTGGCGGTGAAAGACCTGTACGCCGCACCCAAGGTCTCGTCAGACATTGCTGGTGGCCTGGGCGCCGACTTCAAGGCCGACGATTGGACCCACACTCAGGGCAGTCTGTTCAGCGCCATGAAAATGGAAAAAACCATGATCGGCCTGTTGCTGCTGATGATCGTGGCGGTCGCTGCGTTCAACATCATCGCCACCTTGATCATGGTGGTGAACGACAAGGGTGCCGACATCGCGATCCTGCGGACCATCGGCGCCACGCCTCGGCAGATCATGGCGATCTTCATGGTTCAGGGTACGGTGATCGGCATCGTCGGCACGCTGATTGGCGGCGTCCTCGGGGTGATCGCCGCGTTGAACGTGAGTGAGCTGGTGGGCTGGCTGGAGCGGGTGACCGGGCAGCATATCTTCAGTTCCGACGTGTACTTCGTCAGCAACTTGCCATCGGAGCTGCAGGGCGGTGATGTGCTGCTGATCTGCTCGGCGGGCTTCATTATGAGCTTCCTGGCCACGGTATACCCGGCCTGGCGCGCAGCGAAGATCGAGCCGGCGACCGCGTTGCGCTATTCGTAATCGTCAACGCGCCCTGTGCGCAGACGCGGGTTTGCCCGCGTCTGCACCGGGATCTACATCTCTCAGCTCAGTTCAAGCCAGATCGGCGCATGGTCCGAGGGTTTGTCCATGCCGCGCAGTTCGTAGTCGACCCCGGCCGCCTTGACCCGTGGCAATAACCCTTGGGACGCCATGATCAAGTCGATGCGCAGGCCGCGCTTGGGCTCGTCTTCAAAGCCGCGGCTGCGGTAGTCGAACCAGCTGAAGCGATCCGTTACGTCCGGGTTCAGGTGCCGGAAACTGTCCACCAGGCCCCAGTTCTTCAAACGGGCCATCCACTCGCGCTCTTCCGGCAAGAAGCTGCATTTGCCGGTTTTCAGCCAGCGCTTCATGTTGTCCGGGCCGATGCCGATGTCGCAATCTTCCGGGGAAATGTTCACATCGCCCATTACCACCAGCGGCTGGTCATTGCGAAATTGGCTTTCGAGCAGCGTCTGCAAATCGTTGTAGAAGCGCTCCTTGGCCGGGAACTTGGTCGGATGGTCGCGGTTTTCACCTTGTGGGAAATAGCCGTTCATGATGGTCACCGGCACGCCGTTGGCATCGGCGAATGTGCCCCAGATGAAGCGGCGCTGGGCGTCTTCTTCATCGCTGGCAAAGCCTTTGTGCAGCGCGAGTGGCTCCTGACGTGACAGCAGGGCGACGCCGTAATGACCTTTTTGGCCGTGGTAATACACGTGATAGCCCAGCGCCTGAACCTCGGCGAGCGGGAACTGGTCGTCGTGCACCTTGGTTTCCTGCAAACCGATGACGTCCGGCTGGTGCTTCTCGATCAGTGCCGCGAGCTGATGGGGGCGGGCGCGCAGGCCATTGATGTTGAACGAGACGATCTTCATGGTCGGCAGTCCTGGCAAAACTGCGATGCTAGCTGACATGCAGGACGGGGGCCAGCGTGGCGGTAGGTCAGATGCACTGCTAATGTCCTTTAGTGTGGGAACGATCACCGCTGTAGCGGGTTCGTACTTATAAGAACGGGGCCATTTGAGTCTCGCCCAGGGGAGATAAGCCGTCATGCCTGAAACCTCTACCACGATTGCCGATGTTCATAGGCTCGACAGTGGCTATTCGCACGAAGCACGCTCCTTGCTGTACCACGCCTATCGACATGAGCCGACCTTCAAGTTCCTGTTCGAAGCCGAGCGCCCTGGCTACGAGCACCGGATCCGGGCCACGGTACGCGAACTGGTCGAACAGCATTTTGTGCAGGAATTGCCGGCGATCGGTCTGCTGGTCAATGACCGGCTGATCGGCATTGCGCTGATCGCGCCGCCGCAACGTCGCCTGGGCATCACCGAGAGTTGGGCCTGGCGCTTGCGGATGGTGCTCAGCACCGGATTGCGTTGCACCCGACGTTATCTGGAGTATCACGCGGCGGTGGCGGCGTGCCTGCCATCGGACTCGGTGCATGTTCTGCCGTTGCTGGGGATTCATCCGGAGTTTCAGGGCCAGCACTTTGGCGAGCAGTTGCTCGAAGCCGTGCATAACTGGTGCGCCGTCGATGAGCATTCCCAAGGGGTGGTACTCGACACGGGAAATCCGCGTTATCTGGAGTTCTATAAACGTCAGGGTTATGAGGAGATTGGTGAGGTGGCTGTAGGGCCGGTTCTCGAACACGTGTTTTTCCACGCCAATCCTCAGGTGTTACATAGCGCAACAGGTTGAGGTCGAACTATTGTTCAGATTGTTCGCTCTATCACGCTCCCACGCTCGTGATAGCATCCGCGCCTATGAAGTTTCCAGGAAGAATTACCAGTGGCTTGCTCGTGCTGTTCAGCAGCGTAGCGGCCCTGGCGCAAAGTGAATTGGACGTCAGGATCAAACCGTCCAACGATGAACTGAAGGCCAATATAGAGGGCTATATCGGCAGCCTCGGCGATCGCGATGAAGAAGCCCTGTTGCGCTTTCGTCGTGGCGCCGAAGAGCAGGCACGCAAGGCCGCCCAGGCCTTGGGTTATTACCAGCCCCATATAGAAAGCGAAGTCAAAAACGGCAAGTCGCCACGGTTGGTGTTGAACGTCGACCCCGGCGAGCCGGTGCGTTTGCGCAACGTGACCATTCGTGTCGATGGTCCGGCTGCCGCCCTCAAATCCTTTCGTGTGCCCAAGAGCGATCTGCTCAAATCCGGGGCTGTACTCAATCACGGCCATTACGAAGACGCCAAGCGGCTGATCCAGAATCAGGCTTCGCGCTTCGGCTTTTTCAGTGGGCGCTTTACCAGCCAGAAGTTGTTGGTCGACCCGCGTGCCGGTGTCGCGGACATCGAGCTGATTTACGACAGCGGCCCGCGTTATGCCTTGGGCAAGGTCAGTTTTACTGGCGATACCCCATTCGACGAAGACCTGCTGCAACGCATGGTGCCGTTCAAGAGCGGCGCCCCGTATGACTCCGAACTGATCGCCGAACTCAATCAGGCGTTGCAAACGAGCGGTTATTTCGACGCGGTGCGGGTGGATGCGGCACCGACCGCTGCGGCCAACGACGTGATTCCGGTAGCGGTCAAACTCGACACGCGCAAGCCGCGCACCATGGGCCTGGGCTTGGGGTTTTCCACCGACGTCGGGCCACGGGCCAAGGCCAACTGGACCCGGCACTGGGTCAATGCGCAAGGCCACAGTTATGGCTGGGAAGCGGAAGTCTCGGCGCCACGGCAGAACGTCGGCCTCTGGTACGACGTGCCACTGGATCCGCCGCTGACCGACAAACTGCGCTTTGCCGGTGGTTATCAATATGAAGAGCTGGCCAATACCGACAGCTTGAGCAAGTTGCTGACCCTGGGCCCTGAATGGCACAGCAAGTTGCCCAGCGGCTGGCAGCGGGTGATTTCGTTGAAATGGCAGCGTGAGGAATACCGCCTCGGCGACGATTCGGGCCTGAGTACCTTGCTGATGCCCGGCATCAGTTATTCCTATTTGCGCAGCGACAACCGCATCGACCCGCACAACGGTTATCGCCTGCAATTCGAGAGCAAGGTGGCCAAGGAAGGGTTGGGTTCGGACACCAACGTGGTGTATGGCACCGCATTGATCAAAGGCATCACCACGGTGTGGGACAACCATCGGTTCCTCGCTCGCGCGCAGTTCGGTGGTAGTGCCACCAATGGCTATCGAACCATTCCACCGTCATTGCGCTTCTTCGCCGGTGGCGATCAGAGCGTTCGCGGTTACGACTATCAGAGCCTGTCCCCGGTAAACTCCGCTGGCGATCGCGTGGGTGGGCGTTACATGGTGGCGGGCAGTGTCGAGTATCAATATTCCATCGCCGAAAAATGGCGGATCGCAACCTTTGTCGATCAGGGCAACTCGTTTAACACGCTGGAGCTGCCGAGCCTCAAGACCGGGGTCGGCGTTGGCGTGCGCTGGGTCTCGCCAGTCGGGCCGATCCGCCTCGACCTGGCCCATGCGCTGGATGAACCCGGTGGTATTCGTTTGCACTTTTCCATGGGGCCTGAGCTGTGAAGCGTGGTTTGAAAATAGCGCTGCTGGCGATGCTCTCGCTGGTGGTGTTGCTGGTGCTGACAGTCGGTGCCTTGCTCGGAACGCAAACCGGCAGCCGTTGGGCGCTGGGCCAGGTGCCGGGTTTGACCGTGGAGAACTTCCAGGGTCGCCTGGGCGGCCAGTGGAGTGCCGATCATCTGCTCTGGCAGCAAGCGGGCAGTCGGGTTGAACTGAGTAAGCCAGTGCTCGCCTGGTCGCCACTGTGCCTGCTGCGCATGACCCTGTGCATCGAACAATTGAAGGTTCAGCAGGTGATTCTGCAGTTTGCCCCGAGCAGCGAAGCCAGCAGCGGGCCGATCAGCCTGCCTGAGTTGAAGCTACCGGTGGCAATCCAGTTGGGTGAGGTGCAGATCGGCAGCCTGTTGCTCAACGGCAGCGAGCAGCTAAAAGACCTGCAACTGGCCGCGCACTGGACTGCCAAGGGCTTACAGATCGACTCCGTACACCTGCAACGCGATGACCTCAGCCTGGATTTGTCCGGGCTGTTGCAACCGACCGGCAACTGGCCGCTCAGTGCCGAAGGCCAGCTGACGCTGCCGGCGCCGGGTAAAACACCCTGGGCGCTGGCGCTGAAGATCGACGGCGACTTGCTGAAAACCCTGAACCTCAAGGCTGACAGCAGCGGCTATCTGCAAGGCCAACTGACGGGTGAGCTGCAACCGCTGGTGGAGAACCTGCCGGCCAAGGTGCGGATTACCGCCGATGGCTTCAAGGCCAGCGCCGACTTGCCGGACACCTTGCAGCTCAATCAGTTGGAACTGACCGGCAACGGTGATCTGAAAAACGGTTACCAATTGCTCGGCAAGGCGACATTGCCTGCCGAGCAAGGCCCGGTCGCATTGCTGCTGCAAGGCAAGGTTGACGCCAAGGGCGCGCAGATCGCCGGGCTTGATCTGAGCGCCAGCGACACGCAAAACCTGAAACTGAGCGGGCAACTCGATTGGTCCGAGGGCTTGAGTGCCGAGGCGAAAATCGATTGGCTGGACTTCCCGTGGCATCGGCTGTACCCGTTGATCGACGAACCTCAGGTGGCGCTGCGCAGCTTCAATGGTGAGGTGTCGTACCGTGACGGCAACTATCTGGGCAACTTCAAGGCGGCGCTGGATGGCCCGGCCGGAGCGTTCAGCTTGAGCAGCCCGTTCAGCGGCGACCTGACGAAAATCTTCCTGCCAGAATTCAAACTGGCTGCCGGGCAGGGCAAGGCCGAAGGGTATTTGAACCTGCAGTTCGCCGATGGCGTCGCCTGGGACACCGCGCTGGACCTGTCGGCGATCAACCCGGCGTATTGGCTGGCGGAGCTGCCGGGAACCCTGGCCGGTCCTTTGCGCAGCAAGGGTGAGATGAAAAACCAACAACTGAGCCTCAACGCTGACCTCGACCTCAAGGGCAAACTGCGCGGTCAGCCGGCGGTCCTGCAAGCCAAGGCCGACGGTGCGGGCGAGCGCTGGAGCCTGAGCGCGCTGCACATCCGTCTCGGCGACAACCGCATTGACGGCAGCGGCAGCCTGCAACAGAAACTCGCCGGCCAGATCGACATCAAGGCACCGCGTCTCGGCCAGCTCTGGCCGCAGTTGCGTGGTCAGCTCAACGGTAGGGTCGACGTTGCTGGCAACCTCAAGGCACCGCAAGGCAAACTCAGCCTGCAAGGCATGCAGTTGGCGTTCAACGATAATCGCCTGCAAAGCCTGAATCTCGACGCCAACCTCGACAGCGCGCAGCGAGCAAAGATCGACCTCAAGGGCAGCGGCATTCAGGCCGGCGACACTCAACTGGGCACGCTGACTGCCAGCGGTCAGGGCGACATCAAAAGCCAGAAGCTGCAACTGGATCTGCAAGGTCCGTTGCTGAAGCTGGCGCTGGGACTCGACGGTAATCTGGATAAAGGCAATTGGCGCGGACGCTTGGCCAGTGGCGATATACAGGCCGGCGGTCAGGACTGGAAGCTGCAAAGTCCGGCAAAAATCGAACGTCTGGCCGATGGCAAGCTGACCTTTGGCGCCCATTGCTGGATGTCCGGGCCGGCCAGCCTGTGCGGTGAAGACCAGCGACTGATGCCCGAGCCGAAACTGCGTTACCACCTCAAGCAGTTCCCGATTGACAGTCTCGCGCAATGGTTGCCGAAAGACTTCGCCTGGCACGGCAAGCTCAACGCCGATGTGCAACTCGACCTGCCGGCCAGCGGCCCGAAAGGCCAGATCATGGTCGATGCCAGCGGCGGTACGCTGCGGATGGAGGAAAAGGATCAGTGGCTGGATTTCCCTTATCAGACGCTGAAACTGACCAGCACCCTGAACCCGAAACGCATCGACACGCAGCTCGACTTCGTCGGTGGCAAGTTGGGCGAACTGATGGTTCAGGCGCAGATCAATCCATTATCCAAGAGCAAACCGCTGAACGGCTCGTTCCGTCTGAGCGGTCTGGACCTGTCGGTGGCGCGACCATTCGTGCCGATGGTCGAGAAACTGACCGGACGCTTGAATGGCAGCGGTAGTTTGTCTGGCGGGCTGCTGGCGCCGCAGGTCAATGGCAACCTGACCCTCAGCGACGGTGAAATCTCCGGGCCACAACTGCCAACGCGTTTCGAGGCGTTGCAGCTTCAGGCGCAGATTGCCGGCGAAAGCGTGCAGCTCAACGGCGGCTGGAAAAGTGGCAAGGCCGGGCAGGGTAGCTTGAGTGGGCATGTTGCCTGGGGCCAGGCGTTGGTGGTGGATCTGAGTCTTAAAGGTACTCAACTGCCGGTCACGGTCGAGCCGTACGCTGCGCTGGAAGTAGCGCCGGACCTGAAAATCTCGATCAACAACGACAAACTGGCGATTGTCGGCAAGGTGCATGTGCCCAAGGGTGAGATCACCGTGCGTGAGTTGCCGCCGTCGACGGTCAAGGTCTCCGATGACACGGTGATCGTCGGCCACCAGACTGAAGAGGGCAAACCGCCGATGGCCATGGCGATGGACATCGATGTGGTGGTGGGCGAGGACAAGCTCAGCTTTGCCGGTTTCGGTCTGACGGCGAACCTGCAAGGCCAGGTACACATCGGTGACAACATGGATACTCGTGGCGAGCTCTGGCTCAACGATGGCCGTTATCGCGCCTATGGCCAGCGCCTGACGGTACGGCGTGCGCGGCTGTTGTTTGCCGGCCCCATCGATCAGCCATATCTGGACATCGAAGCAGTGCGCCAGACGGACGACGTGATCGCCGGTGTTCGCCTGAGCGGCAGCGCCGAGCAGCCGACCACGCAGATCTTCTCGGAACCGGCGATGAGCCAGGAGCAGGCACTGTCCTATCTGGTGCTCGGACGTCCGCTGAGCAGCAATGGCGAAGACAACAACATGCTCGCTCAAGCTGCGCTGGGGCTGGGCTTGATGGGCAGTTCCGATCTGACCGGCAGTTTGGCCAAGGATTTGGGCATTCAGGACTTCCAGCTCGACACTCACGGCAGCGGCACCACCACCAGTGTGGTGGCCAGCGGCAACCTCTCCGAAAAACTCAGTTTGCGTTATGGGGTCGGCGTATTCGAACCGGCAAACACCATCGCGCTGCGCTACAAACTGAGCAAAATGGTCTACCTGGAAGCCGCCAGCGGCGTCGCCAGTTCGCTGGATATCTTCTACAAGCGGGATTTCTAACCCTCCCGTCCTTCCTTCTGAGTGATCGTTCCCATGCTCCGCGTGGGAATGCATCCCGTGACGCTCCGCGTCACTTTCAAAGCGGACGCAGAGCGTCCATGGCGGGATTCCCACGCGGAGCATGGGAACGATCTACTGTGCCATTTATCAGCTAATTACCAAGCCTCCTAACTATTACGTTGACATTCGCTGCCTAGGCAGTAACATCTGGACATACATTCCCTGCCTAGGCAGCTAACGGGTGGTCAGATGAAGCATTTCACTCCAGACGAATTCCAGAATTGCCACCTCGGTCTCTTGCTCGGGCGCGCCGCGCTGCTCAAGGACCGGATCATCGACACGCACATGGAACCTCACGGCATCACTGCCGCGCAGTTCAAGGTGCTGATCATCATGGCCCAGTTCGGCGTCGACACGCCGGCCGAGCTATGTCGGCATCTGTCGCTGGACAGCGGTTCGATGACTCGCATGCTCGATCGTCTGGAACAGAAGGGATTTCTCGTCCGCCAACGCTCCGAAGGCGACCGACGTCAGGTGCAACTGGTGCTGACCGAGGAGGGCCAGACGCTGGCCGACCGTCTGCCGCATATCGGTGCCGAGGCGATGAACGAACTGGCAGGCGCCATCACTCCGGAAGAGTTGAAAACCCTGGAGCAGATCCTGAAGAAAATTTTGCTGGCGGCCGGTGACTCGATCACTTTGCTGCGGGTAGGTGACAAATGAGCAGTCAAACCTTGCGTACCGGCCTCAGCCTGATGCTGGTGGCCATGAGCCTGGCCGGGTGTGCCAGCTACAGCGGCCTGAACACTCAGGGCGTGAGCCTTGATGCGAAAACCCTCAAGGCCGGGCAATCCCTCAACGGCGTCACGCTTTCGCCGGCGGCCTGGCCGAAAAGCGATTGGTGGAAAAACCTCGGCGACCCACAGCTCGACGGTCTGATCCGTGAAGCCCTGCACGACAGTCCGGACATGCAGATCGCCGACGCTCGCGCCCACCAGGCCAGCGCTGCCGCCTATGCTGCCGACGCCGCGCGGATGCCGACGCTCGATGCCAGCGCCAGCGTCAGCCGCTCGCGGTTGGCTCGCGACAAGGATCCGACCGGCGTGGGTGGCACTTACTCCACGGTGCGCAGTATCGGCGCCAGCTTCAATTACACCTTCGACCTCTGGGGCGGCCAGCGTGCCACCTGGGAAGCGGCGCTGGGCCAGGCCCGTGCTGCCGAAGTCGATCAGCAAGCCGCGCAACTGACCTTGTCGGCCGATGTTGCCCGCGCCTACAGCAACCTGGGCCAGGCTCATATCGTCAATGACCTGGCTAATGATGACCTCAAGCGCACTCGGCAAATGCTCGATCTGAGCAAGCGTCGGCTGAGCTCCGGCATCGACAGCCAATACCAGTATCAGCAAACCGAAAGCCTGGAAGCCAGTTCCGAAGCCACGTTGATCGACGCCGAAAAGACCCTTCAGAGCGCGAAAATCGCTCTGGCCGTGTTGCTTGGAAAAGGCCCGGATCGCGGCAATGAAATTGCCCGGCCGAAAGTCCTTCAGGCCAGCGCCGTGGCGTTGCCATCGACGCTGCCGGCCGAGTTGCTCGGTCGTCGCCCGGACCTGATCGCCGCACGCTGGCGAGTCGAGGCAGCGAGCAAAAATATCGATGCCGGTAAAACCAAGTTCTACCCGAATCTCAACCTGAGCGCGGCCGCCGGTACCGAGTCGTTGTTGGGTGACGCGATGTTTGGCTCGGCGAGCCGCTTTTTCAACATTATGCCCACCGTGTCGTTACCGATCTTCGATGGCGGCCGCTTGCGCGCCAACCTCGATGCGCGGGACGCCGACTATGACCTCGCTGTCGCGCAGTACAACAAGACGCTGGTGAAAGCGTTGGGGGATGTCAGCGACACGATTTCCCAGTTGCGTGACATTGGGCGGCAGATCGGCGCGCAGCAACACGCCACCGACATTGCCCAGGATTCTTACAACACGGTGGTCCAGCGTTACGGATCCGGGATCGGTAACTACCTGGATGTGCTCAGCATCGAGCAGCAATTGCTCCAGACCCAGCGTCAGTTGGCGAACCTGAATGCCGAGCAGATCGATCTGTCGATTCAATTGATGCAGGCACTGGGCGGCGGGTTTCAAGCCGACACCCTGGCCGCGGCCACTCCATCCCCAGCGCCTGCCACGCTGAATCAATAATTCAAGGTACTTGTCATGGCCACTGTCGAAACCAACTCAACCCCTGAAAGCGCCCAAGACACGGGCAATCCAGGCAAACGTAAATTTATGCTGCTGGTGCTGACGATCCTGGTGATTCTTGGCGGCCTCGGTGTCTGGGGCTGGCACGAGCTCTACGGACGTTGGAGCGAAAGCACCGACGATGCCTACGTCAATGGCAACGTGGTGGAAATCACGCCGCTGGTTACCGGCACGGTTGTCAGCATCGGTGCCGATGACGGCGATCTGGTTCACGAAGGCCAGGTGCTGGTCAACTTCGACCCGAACGACGCGCAAGTCGGACTGCAAAGTGCCCAGGCCAATCTGGCCCGCACCGTGCGTCAGGTGCGCGGCCTGTACAGCAACGTCGACGGCATGAAAGCTCAGGTCAACGCGCAGAAAGCCGAAGTGCAAAAGGCTCAGGACAACTTCAATCGCCGGAAGAATCTGGCGGCCGGCGGGGCGATCTCGCAGGAAGAACTGTCCCACGCTCGGGATGACCTGACCTCGGCACAAAACGCCCTGGCCAACGCCCAACAGCAACTTAACACTACCAATGCACTGGTCGATGACACCGTGGTGTCGTCCCACCCGGATGTGCAGGCTGCCGCCGCGCAAGTGCGCCAGGCTTACCTGACCAACGCCCGCAGCACGCTGATTGCACCGGTCACCGGTTATGTGGCCAAGCGCACTGTGCAGCTTGGCCAGCGGGTTCAGCCGGGCACTGCGCTGATGGCGGTAATCCCTTTGGATCAACTGTGGATCGACGCCAACTTCAAGGAAACCCAACTGAGTGACATGCGCATCGGTCAGCCGGTGGACATCGAAGCCGATCTCTACGGCAGCGCAGTGAAATACAACGGCACCATCGACAGCCTCGGCGCCGGGACCGGCAGCGCGTTTGCCTTGCTGCCGGCGCAAAACGCCACGGGTAACTGGATCAAGATCGTTCAGCGGGTGCCGGTGCGGATTCACATCAACGCCGAGCAACTGGCCGAGCACCCATTGCGGGTTGGCCTGTCGACGATGGTCAACGTCAACCTGCGCGACCAGAGCGGTCCGGTGCTGGCGCAACAGCCGCCGCAAAAGGCCTCGTTCAGCACCAACGTCTATGACCGTCAGTTGGCTGATGCCGACGCGATGATCACCCGCCTGATCCACGACAACAGTTCAGTGGCGAGCAAAACCGCTCAACGCTGATTCGCCAATCCGTCAGCTGCGGCCGTAACGGTCGCAGCGACTGTCTCGTTTCAAAGGATTCGCGATGAGCAATAATGCGTCTTTCAAGCCGCCCAGCCTGGTGCTCAGCACCATTGGCCTGTCGCTGGCGACCTTCATGCAAGTGCTCGACACCACCATCGCCAACGTGGCCTTGCCGACTATTTCCGGCAACCTGGGCGTGAGTTCGGAGCAGGGCACCTGGGTCATCACTTCGTTCGCCGTGAGCAACGCGATTGCATTGCCATTGACGGGCTGGCTGAGCCGGCGCTTCGGCGAGGTGAAGCTGTTTCTCTGGGCCACGATTTTGTTCGTGCTGGCGTCGTTTCTCTGCGGTATCTCCACCTCGATGCCCGAGTTGATCGGCTTTCGCGTGCTTCAAGGGCTGGTGGCAGGTCCCTTGTATCCGATGACCCAGACCTTGCTGATCGCGGTCTATCCGCCAGCCAGGCGCGGCATGGCCTTGGCGTTGCTGGCGATGGTCACGGTGGTGGCGCCGATAGCCGGTCCGATTCTCGGCGGCTGGATTACCGACAGTTATAGCTGGCCGTGGATCTTCTTTATCAACGTGCCCATCGGGATTTTCGCGGTAATGGTCGTGCGCCAGCAACTCAAGGCGCGGCCGGTGGTGACGAGTTACCAACCTATGGATTACGTCGGCCTGATCACATTGATCATTGGTGTCGGCGCGTTGCAGATCATCCTCGACAAGGGCAATGACCTGGACTGGTTCGAGTCGAATTTCATCATCATTGGTGCGGCTATTTCAGCGATCGCGCTGGCAGTGTTCGTGATCTGGGAAATGACCGACAAGCACCCGGTGGTCAACCTGCGGCTGTTCGCCCATCGCAACTTCCGGATCGGCACCATCGTGTTGGTCCTGGGTTACGCCGGGTTCTTTGGCATCAACCTGATTCTGCCGCAGTGGCTGCAGACCCAGATGGGCTACACCGCAACCTGGGCCGGGCTGGCGGTGGCGCCGATCGGTATTCTGCCGGTGCTGATGTCGCCGTTTGTCGGCAAGTACGCGCACAAGTTCGACCTGCGGCTGCTGGCCGGGCTGGCGTTCCTGGCGATTGGCTTGAGCTGCTTCATGCGCGCCGGGTTCACCAATGAGGTGGACTTCCAGCACGTGGCACTGGTGCAGCTGTTTATGGGGATTGGCGTGGCGCTGTTCTTCATGCCGACCCTGAGCATTCTGATGTCGGACCTGCCACCGCATCAGATCGCCGATGGTGCAGGCCTGGCGACGTTCCTGCGGACCTTGGGCGGCAGCTTCGCGGCATCGCTGACCACCTGGATCTGGATCCGTCGCGCCGATCAGCATCACGCTTACCTGAGCGAAAGCCTCAGCACCTTCGATCCGGCAACCCGCGACACGTTGAATACGTTGGGGGGGGCGGGGAATCCGGCGTATGCGCAGCTCGATCACGTGCTGACCAGTCAGGCGTACATGCTCTCCACCGTGGATTACTTCACGCTGTTGGGCTGGGGCTTCATGGGCTTGATTCTGCTGGTGTGGCTGGCCAAGCCGCCGTTTGCGGCGAAGGCGGGGCCGGAGGCGGCCGGACATTGATGTAGCGAAACGCGGCCAATGTGGGAGCGAGCTTGCTCGCGATGGCGGTGGATCAGTCAACAAAGATGTTGAATATGAATCCGCTATCGCGAGCAAGCTCGCTCCCACAGGGTTTTGTGTTTTGCTGTCAGTTAGCGGGCGCTGCCAGCTGCGGTGGCGGGGCAAAATCAAATGGAGCAAGCGCAAACCCCTGCTCATCCACCTGCAACGCCCAACCCTGACGATCCCAATCCCCCAGCACAATGCGTTTGGCCGCCTGCTCGCCAATCTGCAATTTGTGGATGGCGGGGCGGTGGGTGTGGCCGTGGACCAGGGTTTTCACCCCGTACTGCTGCATGATCCGCGGGATTTCCTCGGGGGTCACATCGACGATGTCATTGGCTTTCATCCGGGTTTGCGCACGGCTTTCGCTGCGCAGCTTACGCGCCAGTTTTTGGCGGGTGCGCAATGGCAGATGGCGCAGCACGAACAAGCTGATGGGGTTGCGCAGGTAGCGGCGCAGTTTCATATAGCTTTCGTCACGGGTACACAGACTGTCGCCGTGCATCAACAGCACCGGCTCACCATGGATCTGCACGACACTCGGGTCTTTGAGCAGGGTACAGCCGGCTGCTTTGCAGAAGGCCTTGCCGAGCAGGAAGTCGCGATTGCCGTGCATCAGAAATATCGCCGTGCCGCTGTCGCTAAGTTCGCGCAGGGCCTGGCAGATGGAGCGTTGGAAGGGGGTCATGGCGTCGTCGCCAATCCACACCTCGAAAAAGTCGCCGAGAATGTATAGCGCTTGCGCTGCGCGGGCGCGGGTGGCGAGCAAATCCAGAAACGCCCGGGTAATGTCCGGGCGCTCCTCTTCCAGATGTAAATCTGAAATCAGCAATATCACTCAATGATCTCGGCTTTCTCGATGATCACGTCTTCTGCTGGTACGTCCTGGTGGCCGGACTTCATGGTGGTCGAAACACCTTTGATCTTGTCGACGACGTCGGTGCCGGCGGTCACTTTACCGAACACGGCATAACCCCAGCCCTGAACGTTCTTGCCGCTGTGGTTGAGGAAACTGTTGTCGGCGACGTTGATGAAGAACTGCGCGGAAGCCGAATGCGGCTCCATGGTGCGCGCCATGGCGACGGTGTACTTGTCGTTGGAAAGACCGTTGTCGGCTTCGTTCTGGATGCTTGGGCGCTTGTCTTTCTTTTCCTTCATGCCTGGCTCGAAACCGCCGCCCTGGATCATGAAGTTGCCGATGACACGGTGGAAAACGGTGTTTTCATAGTGACCGGCTTTAACGTATTCGATGAAGTTGGCCACGGTGATCGGGGCTTTCTCGGCGTTCAGTTCCAGGACGATGTCGCCGTGGTTGGTGGTCAGTTTGACTTGAGTCATGATGGGTACTCTATTCAAGGAATTCGTGGCTTTCGGGGCGCTGCAAGACGCGTGCGAGCCCGTACCTGTTTGGCAAAAAAACGCCAAGGTGCGCAGTTTAGCGTGATGGCTGCGAATTTCGAGGCTGTTTTTCATATCCGGTGGATTAAAAGCAGCAGTTTTGGGGCCTGCTCTGTCAGGCGCTTGACCGCATCGGCTATGATAGCGGCTTTGTTTTGTCAGGCCTTTGTTCCGGCCACGCACATGTACGTTCAAGGATCCTATGAGCAAGCCCACTGTCGACCCTACCTCGAATTCCAAGACTGGCCCTGCCGTGCCGGTCAATTTCCTGCGCCCGATCATCCAGGCGGACCTGGACTCGGGTAAGCACACGCAGATCGTCACCCGTTTCCCGCCTGAGCCCAACGGCTACCTGCACATCGGTCACGCCAAGTCGATCTGTGTGAACTTCGGGCTGGCCCAGGAGTTCGGTGGCGTGACGCACCTGCGTTTCGACGACACCAACCCGGCCAAGGAAGACCAGGAATACATCGACGCGATCGAAAGCGACATCAAATGGCTGGGCTTCGAATGGTCCGGTGAAGTGCGCTACGCCTCGCAGTATTTCGACCAGTTGCACGACTGGGCCGTCGAACTGATCAAGGCCGGCAAGGCCTACGTCGATGACCTGAGCCCCGAGCAGGCCAAGGAATACCGTGGCAGCCTGACCGAGCCGGGCAAGAACAGCCCGTTCCGTGACCGCTCCGTGGAAGAAAACCTGGATTGGTTCGCCCGCATGAAGGCCGGCGAATTCCAGGACGGCGCACGCGTGCTGCGGGCCAAGATCGACATGGCCTCGCCGAACATGAACCTGCGCGATCCGATCATGTACCGCATCCGTCACGCGCATCACCACCAGACCGGTGACAAGTGGTGCATCTACCCCAACTATGACTTCACCCACGGTCAGTCGGACGCCATCGAAGGCATCACCCACTCGATCTGCACCCTGGAGTTCGAAAGCCACCGTCCGCTGTACGACTGGTTCCTGGACGCGCTGCCAGTACCGGCGCACCCGCGCCAGTACGAATTCAGCCGCCTGAACCTGAACTACACCATCACCAGCAAGCGCAAGCTCAAGCAACTGGTCGATGAAAAACACGTCAATGGCTGGGACGACCCACGCATGTCCACGCTGTCGGGCTTCCGCCGCCGTGGCTACACGCCTAAATCGATCCGCAATTTCTGCGAAATGATCGGCACCAACCGTTCCGACGGCGTCGTCGATTTCGGCATGCTCGAATTCAGCATCCGTGACGACCTCGACCATAGCGCGCCACGCGCCATGTGCGTGCTGCGTCCGCTGAAAGTCGTGATCACCAACTACCCGGAAGGTCAGGTCGAGAACCTCGAACTGGCGTGTCACCCGAAAGAAGACATGGGCGTGCGGGTTCTGCCATTCGCCCGTGAGATCTACATCGACCGTGAAGACTTCATGGAAGAGCCGCCAAAGGGCTACAAGCGCCTGGAGCCAGCCGGTGAAGTGCGTCTGCGTGGCAGCTACGTGATCCGCGCCGACGAAGCGATCAAGGACGCCGATGGCAACATCGTCGAACTGCGTTGCTCGTACGACCCGGAAACCCTCGGCAAGAACCCTGAAGGCCGCAAGGTCAAAGGCGTGATTCACTGGGTGCCGGCGGCGGCCAGCGTCGAGTGTGAAGTGCGTCTGTACGATCGACTGTTCCGTTCGCCGAACCCTGAGAAGGCCGAAGACAGCGCCGGTTTCCTGGACAACATCAACCCTGATTCGCTGCAGGTGCTTACCGGTTGTCGTGCTGAGCCTTCGTTGGGCAATGCACAGCCGGAAGACCGTTTCCAGTTCGAGCGCGAAGGTTACTTCGTCGCGGATATCAAGGACTCGAAACCCGGTCACCCGGTATTCAACCGCACCGTGACCCTGCGTGATTCGTGGGGCCAGTGATTTAGAGCCAAGGAACAATCGTGCTTACGATCTACAACACGCTCACCAAGAGCAAAGAAGTCTTCAAGCCGCTGGATGGCAACAAGGTGCGCATGTACGTCTGCGGGATGACCGTGTACGACTACTGCCACCTGGGCCACGGCCGCAGCATGGTCGCGTTCGACCTGGTGACCCGCTGGTTGCGGTTCAGCGGTTATGACCTGACCTACGTGCGCAATATCACCGACATCGACGACAAGATCATCAATCGCGCCCGTGAAAACGGCGAGTCGTTCGAAGCGTTGACCGAGCGCATGATCGCGGCAATGCACGAAGACGAGTCGCGCCTGAACATCCTCAAACCGGACATGGAACCGCGCGCCACCGGCCACATCGCCGGCATGCACGCGATGATCCAGACCCTGATCGACAAGGGTTATGCCTACGCACCGGGTAACGGCGACGTGTACTACCGCGTCGCCAAGTTCATGGGTTACGGCAAGCTGTCGCGCAAGAAAATCGAAGACCTGCGCATCGGCGCCCGGATCGAAGTCGACGAGTCGAAACAGGACCCACTGGACTTCGTGCTGTGGAAAGCCGCCAAACCGGGCGAGCCGAGCTGGGAATCGCCATGGGGCGCCGGGCGTCCGGGCTGGCACATCGAGTGCTCGGTGATGTCGACCTGCTGCCTCGGTGAGACCTTCGATATTCATGGCGGCGGCAGCGACCTCGAGTTCCCGCACCATGAAAACGAAATCGCCCAGAGCGAAGCGGCTACCGGCAAGACCTACGCCAACGCGTGGATGCACTGCGGGATGATTCGCATCAATGGCGAGAAGATGTCCAAGTCCCTGAACAACTTCTTCACCATTCGCGATGTGCTCGACAAGTACCACCCGGAAGTCGTGCGTTACCTGCTGGTGTCGAGCCATTACCGCAGCGCGATCAACTACTCGGAAGACAACCTCAAGGACGCCAAAGGCGCTCTGGAGCGTTTCTACCACGCATTGAAAGGCCTGCCGACGGTTCCGGCCGCCGGTGGCGAAGCCTTTGTCGAGCGTTTCACCCAGGTGATGAACGACGACTTCGGCACGCCGGAAGCTTGCGCGGTGTTGTTCGAGATGGTGCGCGAGATCAACCGCCTGCGTGAGAGCGATCTTAATGCGGCGGCAGGTCTGGCGGCTCGTCTGAAAGAACTGGCCAGCGTGCTCGGCGTGTTGCAGCTCGAAGCCGATGACTTCCTGCAAGCCGGCGCTGAAGGCCGGGTCGATGCGGCAGAAGTCGATGCACTGATTCAGGCTCGCCTGACAGCCCGTGCCAACAAGGACTGGGCCGAATCGGACCGCATCCGCGACCAGCTCACCGCCATGGGCGTGGTGCTGGAAGACGGCAAGGGCGGCACGACCTGGCGTCTGGCTGACTAAAGCCTGCTTGAGCTAAAAACAATACCCGCCTTGTGCGGGTTTTTGTTTATGAGCAGGGCACAAGTGCAGCAGCGTCTGGGCTGACGCCATCGCGAGCAAGCTCGCTCCCACAGGGGATCTACTGTCAGCACACTATTTGTGCATGCCTGTGATTAACTGTGGGAGCGAGCTTGCTCGCGATGGGGCCATCCCAGATACCAGATTTCTCCAGCCCAAACGCAAAAACGGCACCCGAAGGTGCCGTTTGTGTTTTCTGCTGCGTGTTGCTTAAGCGATCAACCCGCCAGGCCAGTCTGCTGAACCAGTGCCAGCAGCGGCTGTGGGTACAGACCGAGGAAGAACGCCAGCACTGCGATGGCCAGGAGCATGACGCCGCCTGCCTTTTGTTCCCAGTGCAGCTGGGCGTCGACGCGACGCAGGTTTGGCTCGATCAGGTACAGGGTGACCATGACGCGCAGGTAGTAGAAGACGCCGATGGCGCTGCCCAGTACCAGGGAAGCGACCAGCCACCATTGGTGAGACTCGACGCCAGTCGCGATGATGTAGAACTTGCCGATAAAGCCTGCGGTCAGCGGGATACCGGCCAGGGACAACATCATCACGGTCAGTACAGCGGTCAGGTACGGACGACGCCAGAACAGGCCGCGGTACTCGTACAGCGCGTCTGCATCACGACCTTTGTACGGCGAGGACATCAGGGTGATCACGCCGAAAGCGCCGAGGCTGGTGATCACGTAGGTGACCAGGTACACACCGATGGCTTCCATGGCCAGGCCCTTGCTCGCCACCAGGGCGATCAACAGGTAACCGAAGTGCGCGATGGACGAGTAACCCAGCAGACGCTTGAGGTTGCTCTGGGTCAGCGCCAACAGGTTACCGAACAGGATCGAGGCAATCGCGATCACGGTCAGCACGGTGCTCAACACACCGCTGTTGGCCACTGGCGAGATCTGGAACAGACGCACCATCACCGCGAACACGGCAACTTTCGAGGCGGTCGCCAGGAACGCTGCAACCGGTGCCGGAGCACCTTCGTAGACGTCCGGAGTCCAGAGGTGGAACGGTACCAGCGACAGCTTGAATGCCAGGCCGATCAGCATCATGCCCAGACCCATTTGCGCCAGCGGGCTTGGCAGGCCGGTGGCCGCAAGGGCCTGGCCGATGCCGCTGAAGCTCAGGGTGCCGGCTTCGGCGTAGAGCAGGGCCATGCCGAACAACAGGAACGCGGAACCGGCTGCCGACAGCACCATGTACTTGATGCCGGCTTCCAGTGAACGCTTGTTGAAGAAGGCATAGGCCACCAGCCCGTAGACCGGCACCGAGAGCAGTTCCAGACCGACGAACAACCCGGCCAGGTGCTGCGCACTGACCAGAACCAGGCCACCGGCGGCGGCCATCAGGATCAGCAGGTACAGTTCTTCACGGTTGCCCGGGTAACCCGTGCCGCCATCGCCGAGGTAGGCGTGGGCGAGGGTGACGCAAGCGAGGGTGGCGACCAGGATCAACGCCATGTACAGACAGGCAAAGCTGTCGATCTGCAGCAATGGAGTCACGGCCAGAGGCGCGACTTTCAGGGCTGGCAGGATCGACAGCAAGGCCAGGTTCAGACCCGCTACCGACAGCAGGAAGGTCTGTGAGTGGTTGCGACGCCAGGCGATCGCCAGCATCACCACGATGATCGTGGCGCTGGTGATCAACAATGGCGCAAGCGCGATAAAGTGTTGAATCGTAAAGTCCATAGCGCTCTTACCGGGCCGAAGCGAGTTGAGTGAAGGCGGTACCGAACCATTGCTGCACGCCATGCATCGTCGCGGCAGAGGTATCGAGGAACGGTTGCGGGTAGACGCCGATGTAAATCAGCAGTGCCGCCAGTCCAACCACCATGATCAGTTCGCGAGTATCCATGCCGTGCAGCACGGCGTCCGATTTGGACGGGCCGAAGTAGGCACGGTGGATCATGATCAGCGAGTAGACCGAACCGAACACCAGGCCTGCGGTCGCGATCACGGTGACCCATGGCGCGCTGGCGAAGGTGCCGATCAGGATCAGGAACTCACCGACGAAGTTACCGGTTACCGGCAAGCCCAGCGAGGCCGCAGCGAAGAATAGGCTGACGGCTGGCAGGTAGGCGATCTTCGACCACAGGCCACCCATTTCACGCATGTCGCGAGTGTGGGTGCGCTCGTAGAGCTGGCCGCAGAGGATAAAGAGTGCCGCTGCCGACAGGCCGTGCGCGAGCATCTGGATCACTGCGCCTTGCAGCGCCAACTGGCTACCGGAGTAGATGCCGATCAGCACGAAGCCCATGTGCGAAACGCTGGAGTAGGCGACCAGACGCTTGATGTCGGTCTGGGCGAACGCCAGGAACGCACCGTAGAAGATCCCGACCAGACCCAGGGCCATGGCGAACGGCGCGAACTCGGCCGACGCGTTCGGGAACAACGGCAGGGCGAAACGCAGCAGACCGTACGCAGCGGTCTTCAGCAGAATACCGGCCAGGTCAACGGAACCCGCGGTCGGTGCCTGTGCGTGAGCATCCGGCAACCAGGAGTGGAACGGCACTACCGGCAGCTTCACCGCGAAGGCGATGAAGAAGCCGAGCATCAGGACGTACTCGGTGGTCAGCGACATCTTGGTTTTCAACAGGTCGGCGTAGTTGAAGGTAATCACGCCCGTGCTGTTGAAGTTGACCAGTACCAGACCCAGGATCGCCACCAACATGATCAGGCCGCTGGCCTGAGTGAAGATGAAGAACTTGGTCGCCGCGTAGATCCGGGTTTTCTTGCCGTCCGAAGAACTGTGACCCCAGAGCGCGATGAGGAAGTACATCGGCACCAGCATCATTTCCCAGAAGAAGAAGAACATGAACAGGTCGAGGGCCAGGAACACGCCGACGACACCGCCCAGGATCCACATCAGGTTCAGGTGGAAGAAGCCAACGTGACGCTGGATTTCTTTCCATGAGCAGAGTACCGAGAGGACACCCAGCAGACCGGTCAGCATGATCATCAACAGCGACAGGCCGTCGAGGGCCAGGTGCACGTTGATGCCGAAGCGTTCGATCCAGACATGCTTGAACTCAAGCGCCCAAGTCGGGTCGGCGCCAGGCGCCGGAGCAAATGAATAGTTACCGTGGGCCCACAGCCAGAGGCCGAGAGCGAGTTCCAGGGTCATGGTCAACAGCGCAATCCAGCGGGGGAGGGTAGCGCCGAAGCGCTCACCCATCCAGCACAGCAGGCCGCCGATGAAGGGGATCAGGATTAGCCATGGCAGAATCATGACGGGCTCGTTTCCTTTCGCAAGTTCGCAAGGTTCATATCAGACCGCTACCAGCACGACAGCGCCGATAACCAGCACGGCACCAGCAGCCATCGAGGCGGCGTACCAACGCAGTTGACCTGTTTCGGTACGGCTCAGGGAGTTGTGACCCCCTTTGGCCATACGCGGGATCAAACCGATGGTTTGGTCGAACGGGTCTTTGCGCAGCATGTGGCTCATCGCCAGGTACGGCTTGACGAACAGTTTGTCGTAGATCCAGTCGAAGCCCCAGGCGGCGAACCACCAGGCAGTCAGCAGACGACCGATGCCGCTGTTGGCGATGGCGGTGACGAAGCGACGCTTGCCAAGGAACAGCAGCGCGGCCAGCAGGATACCCGACAGGGCGATAGCGCCCGAGGCGAGTTCCAGGCTGTGCTTGGCTTCGCCGCCGGCATGGCCAACGCTTTCCGGCAGCACGCCGTGCAGTGGCGGAACGATCATCGCGCCAATGGCGGTCGACAGCACGATCAGCACCGACAGTGGCAACCAGTGAGCAATGCCGTGACCGGCGTGGGCTTCGGTCTTCACTTCACCATGGAACGCGATGAAGATCAGGCGGAAGGTGTACAGCGACGTCATGAAGGCACCAACCAGACCTGCGTACAGCAGACCGTGGTTACCGCTGGCGAAGGCTTCCCAGAGGATTTCGTCTTTCGAGTAGAAACCCGCGGTCACCAGTGGCAGGGCCGCGAGGGCCGCACCGCCGACGATGAAGCTGGCATAGGCCAGTGGCAGTTTCTTCCACAGACCGCCCATCTTGAAGATGTTCTGTTCGTGGTGGCAGGCAACGATCACCGAGCCGGAAGCAAGGAACAGCAGGGCCTTGAAGAACGCGTGAGTCATCAGGTGGAAGATCGCGCCTTCCCAGGCACCCACGCCCAGCGCCAGGAACATGTAGCCGATCTGGCTCATGGTCGAGTAGGCGAGGATACGTTTGATGTCGGTTTGGACCAGGGCTGCGAAACCGGCGAGGACCAGGGTCACACCGCCGACGATGCCGACCAGGTGCAGGATGTCTGGCGCCAAGGCAAACAGACCGTGCGTACGGGCGATCAGGTAGACGCCAGCGGTCACCATGGTTGCGGCGTGGATCAGTGCCGAAACCGGGGTAGGGCCGGCCATCGCGTCCGCCAGCCAGGTTTGCAGCGGCAGTTGCGCGGATTTACCGACAGCGCCGCCCAGCAGCATCAGGGTCGCCATGACGATCCAGAAGTCGCCGGTCTTGAAGTGCTCAGGCGCTTTGACCAGCAGCTCTTGAATGTTCAGCGTGCCCAGCTGTTGGAACAGGATGAACAGGCCGATGGCCATGAACACGTCACCGACACGGGTAACGATGAAGGCTTTGAGTGCGGCGTTACCGTTGTTGCGGTTGCTGTAGTAGAAACCGATCAACAGGTAGCTGCACAGGCCCACGCCTTCCCAGCCGAAGTACAGGAACAACAGGTTATCGCCCAGCACCAGGAACAGCATGCTGGCGATAAACAGGTTGGTGTAGGCGAAGAAGCGCGAGTAACCGTCTTCACCGCGCATGTACCAGGACGCGAACAGGTGGATCAGGAAGCCCACGCCGACGACCACGCCGAGCATGGTCACGGACAGACCGTCCAGGTACAGGGCGAAGTTCGGCTTGAAATCGCCTACCGACATCCACTGCCACAACACCTGGGTGACGTGACCGCCTTCAGGCGGCGCGACGTTGAACTGCCAGATCACGTAAGTGGCAACAATGGCCGAGAGGCCAATGGAACCGACGCCAATCAAGGCGGAGAGGTTTTCCGAGAGACGGCCGCGTGAGAACGACAGCAGCAGGAAACCGATCAGGGGGAATACGAAAGTCAGATAGAGAAGGTTCATCCGCGCATCTCGCTGGCAGCGTCGATATCGAGAGTGTGGAAGCGGCGATACAGCTGCAACAGAATCGCCAGGCCAATACTGGCCTCGGCGGCTGCCAGGCTGATCACCAGGATGAACATGATCTGTCCATCCGGCTGGCCCCAACGGCTACCGGCAACGATGAAAGCCAGTGCGGAGGCATTCATCATGACCTCCAGGCTCATCAGCACGAAAAGGATGTTGCGGCGGACCATCAGGCCAACCAGACCGAGGCAGAACAGGATGCCGGCAACCGCCAGGCCATGCTCGAGAGGGATAGCAGGCATAAAGTTACTCCTTCGCCTCGTTGCGGCCCAAGTGGAACGCCGTGACGGCTGCGGCGAGCAGCAGCATCGAGGCGAGTTCGACCACCAGCAGATAAGGACCGAACAGGCTGATGCCCACGGCCTTGGCGTCTACGGTGGTGTGGCCGAGGCCGGTGCCGCTGGAATGGCTGAATAGCACATACAGCAGTTCAGCCAGCAGCAGCGCAGCCAGTACCACCGGACCCGCCCAGATACCGGGCTTCAGCCAGACGCGCTCTTGCTGAATCGAGGCGGGGCCCAGATTCAGCATCATCACCACGAACACGAACAGCACCATGATGGCGCCGGCGTAGGCGATCACTTCCAGAACACCGGCGAATGGAGCACCGAGGCTGAAAAAGGTCATCGCCACGGCGAGCAGCGAAATAATCAGGTAGAGCAGGGCGTGCACTGGGTTGGTGTTGGTGATCACGCGAAGCGTGGACACAACGGCAACTCCGGACGCGAAATAGAAAGCGAATTCCATCTTTCTTCCTTAAGGCAGCAAGCTCTTCACGTTGATCGGTTCGGCTTCATTTTGCGCAGCGCCTTTCGGCTTACCGGCAATGGCCATACCTGCAACACGATAGAAGTTGTAGTCAGGGTTTTTGCCGGGGCCGGAGATCAAAAGATCTTCTTTCTCGTAAACCAGGTCCTGACGCTTGAACTCGGCCATTTCGAAATCCGGTGTCAGCTGGATCGCGGTGGTCGGGCAGGCTTCCTCGCAGAGGCCGCAGAAAATGCAGCGCGAGAAGTTGATACGGAAAAATTCCGGGTACCAGCGGCCGTCTTCGGTTTCAGCTTTCTGCAGCGAGATGCAACCGACCGGGCATGCCACGGCGCACAGGTTGCAGGCTACACAACGCTCTTCACCGTCGGGGTCGCGGGTCAGGACGATACGCCCACGAAAGCGCGGCGGCAGGTACACCGCCTCTTCCGGATATTGCAGCGTGTCGCGCTTGCGAAAGGCATGGCCGAAAATCATCACCAGGCTGCGAAGCTGGGTGAAGAAGCCATGCACGATGTCAAAAATATACTTCATGATTCTCTATCCTCACTGAGCCGCGACGGCGGGCGTGTTGAGCAACACGATCGCAGCGGTCACCAGCATGTTGACGAGGGTCAGCGGCAGGCAGAACTTCCAGCTGAAGTCCATCACTTGGTCATACCGTGGGCGTGGAATCGAGGCGCGCAGCAGGATGAAGAACATGATGAAGAACGCGGTTTTCAGTGCGAACCAGATGAACGGGATCTGCGGCAGAATGCCGAACGGACCGTGCCAGCCACCGAAGAACAAGGTCACCAGCAGCGCCGAAATCAACACGATGCCGATGTACTCGCCGACGAAGAACATGCCCCATTTCATGCCGGCGTATTCAATGTGGTAACCGTCGGCCAGTTCCTGCTCCGCTTCCGGCTGGTCGAACGGGTGACGGTGAGTCACGGCGACGCCAGCAATGAAGAAGGTCAGGAAACCGAAGATCTGCGGAATGATGAACCACAGGTGCTGGGCTTGATAATCGACGATGTCGCGCATGTTGAACGAGCCGACCTGGATCACGATGCCCATCAACGACAGGCCCATGAACACTTCGTACGACACGGTTTGTGCCGAGGCCCGCAAGCTGCCCAGCAGGGCGAACTTGTTGTTACTCGACCAGCCGGCGAACAACACCGCGTAGACCGACAGACCGGCCATGGCGAAGAAGAACAGGATGCCGATGTTCAGGTCCGCCACGCCCCAGGTCGGGGTGATCGGGATGATCGCGAAGGCAATCAGCAAGGCGCTCATGGCCACGACCGGCGCCAGGGTGAAGATCACCTTGTCGGCGAACGGCGGCGTCCAGTCTTCCTTGAAGAACATCTTGATCATGTCGGCCGCGATCTGGAACGCGCCGAACGGGCCGACGCGGTTCGGACCGTAACGGTCCTGCCAGAGGGCGAGCAAACGACGCTCGACCCAGCTCAACAGCGCGCCGCAAACCACCACGGCGAGCAGGATCACGATGGCCTTGAGGACCGCGATGATGATGTCGATCACTTCAGGAGTGAACAAGGTCATTGAGCTGCCTCCTGCAGACCGTCAACGGATTTGCCAAAGATTGCCGGTGGAATGCCGGCGATACCCGCAGGCAACGCTACCAGACCGGCACCCAGCTCTTCATTGATGCGCAGCGGCAGACGCAAGGTCTGGCCGGCAACGTTCAAACTCAGCATGGCACCGTCATTGACGCCCAGACGATCGGCTTCGGACTTGGCCAGCGATACGTAAGCGGCTGGAATGCGTTCCTGGACCGGAGCGGCTTTCGAAGAATTCTCTTCGCTGCCGAACAGGTGGTAGAACGGCACAACCTGCCAGGTGCCTTGAGCCGGGTTGAATGCACGCGGAACACTGGCGAACCAGTTCAGCGAATCACCCTGGCTTTCGATCAGGCGAGCACCCGGATCACCGGCGCGCAGGTGACCACCGACTTCATCCTGGAACTTGTTCCAGGCTTGCGGCGAGTTCCAGCCTGGCGACCAGGCAAATGGCACTTGCTGACGTGGTTCGACGGAGCCCGAGTAACCTTCCATGGAGAACGAGAACGCAGTGTCGTTGTCCTGGGAAGTACGCGGCTCGTGCACGCTGATGTCGGCGCGCATGGCGGTTCGGCCGCTGTAACGCAGCGGTTCGCGGGCCAGTTTCAGGCCTTTGATCCGGAACGAAGCAGACGGCGCGGCGTTGACGATAGCGGCCAGTTGCGGAGTGCTCGAAGCGCAGGCAGCCGTGACGTGGTCCAGTTGGGTCCAGTCGATCGGCTGGTTCAGCAGGGTAGCGCGCAGGGCATGCAGCCAGCGCCAGCCTTCGTGAACCAGGATGCTTGCATCGAGGTAAGTCGGGTCGAAGACCTGGAAGAAGCGCTGGGCGCGACCTTCCTGGCTGACCAGCGTACCGTCGCCTTCAGCGAAGCTGGCGGCTGGCAGAACCAGGTGCGCGCGATCGCTGGTAGCGGTTTTTTGATGGTCGGCAACGATCACCACTTTAGCGGCGGTCAGGGCGGCATCGACCTTGGCTTTGTCGGTACGGGTGTACAGATCGTTTTCCAGCACCACGATGGCGTCGGCACGACCAGAGATCACCGCTTGCAGGGCTGCGTCGACCGATTCGCCACCGAGCATGGCCAGGCCGAGGCTGTTGGCCTCTGGCACGATCAGGCTGATGGAACCGTTCTTCTCGCGCAGTTTCAGGGCTTTGGCGATGTTCGCCGCCGCTTCGATCAAGGCTTTGGAGCCCAGCGAAGTGCCGGCGATGATCAGCGGACGCTTGGCCGCCAGCAGGGCGTTGGCGATCCGCTGAGCCAGTTCGAGGGCTTCGCTGTCCAGGCCTTCAACGGCTGGAGCGCTGGCGTCGAGGGCGTGAGCCACGGCGAAACCGATACGTGCCAGGTCGTCCGGAGCGGCGTGAACGCATTCTTCAGCCACGTCGTCGAGCTTGGTTTCAGCCAGGCTGGCGATAAACAGCGGGTTCAGCGCGTGCTGACCGATGTTTTTCACCGCGGCGTCGAGCCAAGGCTGAACGCGCATCGCGTCGGCCATGTCTTCGGCTTTGCCTTTGACCGATTGACGCAGGGCCAGGGCCATACGCGCAGCGGTCTGCGTCAGGTCTTCACCGAGGACGAAAATCGCATCGTGGTCTTCGACGTCGCGCATGTTCGGAATCGGCAGCGGGCTGTCTTTCAGCACCTGCATGACCAAACGAATACGCTCAAGCTCGGAAGCTTCGATACCCGAATAGAAGTGCTCGGCACCGACCAGTTCGCGCAGCGCGTAGTTGCTTTCAAGGCTGGCACGCGGCGAACCGATACCGACGATGTTGCGACCGCGCAGCAGATCAGCGGCTTTATCCAGCGCTTCGTCCAGGCTCAGCTTCGCGCCGTTGGCCAGCAATGGCTGACGTGGGCGATCTTCGCGGTTGACGTAGCCATAGCCGAAACGGCCACGGTCGCACAGGAAGTACTGGTTTACCGAACCGTTGAAACGGTTTTCGATGCGACGCAGTTCGCCGTAACGCTCACCCGGGCTGATGTTGCAACCGCTGGAGCAGCCATGGCAGATGCTCGGCGAGAACTGCATGTCCCACTTGCGGTTGTAGCGCTCGGAGTGAGTCTTGTCGGTGAACACACCGGTCGGGCAGACCTCGGTGAGGTTGCCGGAGAACTCGCTTTCGAGGGTGCCGTCTTCAACGCGACCGAAGTACACGTTGTCGTGGGCGCCGAATACACCGAGGTCGGTACCGCCGGCGTAGTCTTTATAGAAACGTACGCAGCGATAGCAGGCGATGCAGCGGTTCATTTCGTGGGAAATGAACGGGCCCAGTTGCTGGTTCTGGTGGGTACGCTTGGTGAAGCGGTAACGGCGCTCGTTGTGGCCGGTCATTACCGTCATGTCTTGCAGGTGGCAGTGACCGCCTTCCTCGCACACGGGGCAGTCGTGCGGGTGGTTGGTCATCAGCCATTCGACGACGCTTGCGCGAAACACTTTGGCTTCTTCGTCATCGATGGAGATCCAGCTGCCGTCGGTCGCAGGGGTCATGCAGGACATGACGATACGACCACGCTTGTCGTTCTCGTCGGTGTACTGCTTGACGGCGCACTGGCGGCAAGCGCCAACGCTGCCGAGGGCGGGGTGCCAGCAGAAATAAGGGATATCGAGGCCTAGCGACAGACATGCCTGTAACAGGTTGTCTGCCCCATCGACTTCGAGCTCTTTGCCGTCTACGTGGATAGTGGCCATGGTTCAAAGTTCTTCGTTGGCCCGGTGTCAGCGGGCGTGGCTAATGGAATCTTGTTATCCGTCCAAATCCAAACAGCCTGAAAAGGCGTCATCGGACGAAAGGCGAACGGCACGGACCGTTCGCCTTTTTAAAGCGTTAAGCGCCGACCAGGATCGGCTTTGCCAGAGGCGGGACGGCAACGCTGCTGATAGGCGCGATGCCGGCTTCGAACTCTGGACGGAAGTATTTGATTGCGCTGCCCAATGGCTCCACGGCGCCCGGTGCGTGAGCACAGAAGGTCTTGCCTGGGCCGAGGAAGCCGACCAGACCCAGCAGGGTCTCGATGTCGCCGGCTTGCCCTTCACCGTTTTCGATGGCGCGCAGGAGCTTGACGCTCCACGGCAAACCGTCACGGCACGGGGTGCAGAAACCGCACGATTCACGGGAGAAGAACTCTTCCATGTTGCGCAGCAGGGACACCATGTTGACGCTGTCATCCACCGCCATGGCCAGGCCGGTACCCATACGGGTGCCCACTTTGGCGATGCCGCCGGCGTACATTTGTGCGTCCAGGTGTTCCGGCAGCAGGAAACCGGTACCGGCGCCGCCTGGCTGCCAGCACTTGAGCGTGTAACCGTCGCGCATGCCACCAGCGTAGTCTTCGAACAGCTCGCGACCGGTGACGCCGAATGGCAATTCCCACAGGCCCGGGTTCTTGACCTTGCCAGAGAAGCCCATGAGCTTGGTGCCCATGTCTTCACTGCCTTCGCGCGCCAACGATTTGTACCAGTCCACGCCGTCGGCAATAATCGCCGGCACGTTGCACAGGGTTTCTACGTTGTTCACGCAGGTCGGCTTGCCCCAGACGCCTACGGCGGCAGGGAAGGGCGGCTTGGAGCGCGGGTTGGCGCGGCGGCCTTCCAGGGAGTTGATCAGTGCGGTTTCTTCACCGCAGATATAACGCCCGGCGCCAGTGTGGACGAACAGCTCGAAATCGAAGCCGCTGCCCAGGATGTTCTTGCCCAACAGGCCTGCTGCCTTGGCTTCTTCCACGGCACGGTTCAGGTGCTTGGCGGCGGTGGTGTATTCGCCACGCAGGAAGATGTAGCCACGGTAGGTTTTCAGCGCGCGAGCACTGATCAGCATGCCTTCGATCAGCAGATGGGGCAGTTGCTCCATCAGCATGCGGTCTTTCCAGGTGTTGGGTTCCATCTCGTCCGCGTTGCACAGCAGGTAGCGGATGTTGATGGATTCGTCTTTGGGCATCAGGCCCCACTTCACGCCCGTGGGGAAGCCTGCGCCGCCGCGACCCTTGAGACCGGAATCTTTCACGGTCTGGACGATATCGTCCTGGGCCATGTCGGCGAAGGCTTTGCGCGCTGCCGCGTAGCCGTTCTTGGCCTGGTACTCGTCGAGCCAGACTGCCTCGCCATCGTCACGCAGGCGCCAGGTCAGCGGATGGGTCTCTGCGCTGCGCTTGATGCGGTTGGCAGGGCCGAAGGAAGTCAGGGTCATACGTAGCCCTCGAGCAATTTGGCAACGCCAGCAGGCTGCACGTCGCCGAATGTGTCGTCGTCGATCATCAACGCCGGCGCCTTGTCGCAGTTGCCGAGGCAGCAGACCGGCAGCAGGGTGAAACGACCGTCGGCGGTGGTTTGACCCAGGCCGATGCCCAGCTTGCTCTGGATTTCGCTGACCACCGACTCGTGACCACCGATGTAGCAGACCATGCTGTCGCAGACGCGAATAATGTGACGGCCGACTGGCTGACGGAAGATCTGGCTATAGAACGTCGCCACGCCTTCAACGTCGCTGGCCGGGATGCCGAGGATCTCGCCGATGGCGTAGAGCGCGCCGTCAGGCACCCAGCCACGTTCCTTCTGGACGATCTTCAAGGCTTCGATCGACGCCGCGCGCGGGTCTTCGTAGTGATGCAGCTCGTGCTCGATGGCCGAGCGCTCGGTTTCGCTCAAGGCGAAACGGTCTGTCTGGATAAGCGTGCTGTTCATGCTTAGCGGTCCACGTCGGCCATAACGAAATCGATACTACCCAGGTACGCGATCAAGTCCGCGACCATGCTGCCTTTGATCACCGAAGGGATCTGTTGCAGATGCGGGAAGCTTGGGGTGCGAATCCGGGTGCGGTAGCTCATGGTGCCGCCATCGCTCGTCAGGTAATAACTGTTGATGCCCTTGGTCGCTTCGATCATCTGGAAGGATTCGTTGGCCGGCATGACCGGGCCCCACGAAACTTGCAGGAAGTGCGTGATCAAGGTCTCGATGTGCTGCAGCGTGCGCTCTTTGGGCGGCGGCGTGGTCAGCGGGTGATCCGCCTTGTACGGGCCTTCCGGCATGTTGCGCAGGCACTGGTCGATGATCTTGATGCTCTGGCGCATTTCTTCAACGCGCACGATGCAACGATCGTAGGCATCGCCATTGGCGGCCAGCGGCACTTCGAATTCGAAGTTCTCGTAGCCGGAGTATGGACGGGCTTTACGCAGGTCGAAATCGCAACCGGTCGAACGCAAGCCTGCACCGGTGACGCCCCATTCCAGGGCCTCTTTGGTGTTGTAGGCGGCGACGCCGATGGTCCGGCCACGCAGGATGCTGTTGTCCAGTGCGGCTTTCTGGTATTCGTCCAGACGCTTTGGCATCCACTCGACGAAGTCTTTGACCAGTTTTTGCCAGCCGCGTGGCAGGTCGTGAGCGACACCACCGATGCGGTACCAGGCCGGGTGCAGACGGAAACCGGTGATGGCTTCGATCACCGTGTACGCCTTCTGGCGGTCGGTGAAGGTGAAGAACACCGGAGTCATGGCGCCGACGTCCTGGATGTACGTCCCCAGGAACAGCAGGTGGCTGGTGATCCGGAAGAACTCGGCCATCATGATGCGGATGACGTCGACCTTCTCTGGCACCTTGATGCCGGCCAGCTTCTCGACCGAGAGCACGTACGGCAGGTTGTTCATCACGCCGCCGAGGTAGTCGATACGGTCGGTGTACGGGATGAAGCTGTGCCAGGATTGACGCTCGGCCATCTTCTCGGCACCACGGTGGTGGTAACCGACGTCCGGCACGCAGTCGACGATCTCTTCGCCGTCCAGTTGCAGGATGATGCGGAACGCACCGTGAGCCGAAGGGTGGTTGGGACCCAGGTTGAGGAACATGTAGTCCTCGTTCGGACCGGAACGCTTCATGCCCCAGTCTTCAGGTTTGAAGCGCGCGGCTTCTTCCTCAAGCTGTTGCTTGGCCAGGGTCAGGCTGAACGGGTCGAACTCGGTGGCACGGGCCGGGAAGTCCTTGCGCAGCGGGTGACCTTCCCAGGTCGGTGGCATCATGATGCGGGTCAGGTGCGGGTGGCCGGCAAAGTTGATGCCGTACATGTCCCACACTTCACGCTCGTACCAGTTGGCGTTTGGCCAGATACCGGTCACGGTCGGCAAGCTGAGGTCGCTTTCGGACAACGCGACCTTGATCATTACGTCACTATTACGTTCGATCGACATCAAGTGATAGAACACAGTGAAATCGGCACCGCTCGGCAAACCCTGGCGCTTGGTGCGCAGACGCTCGTCCACGCCATGCAGGTCATAGAGCATGACGTACGGCTTGGGCAGGTTGCGCAGGAAGGTCAGGACTTCGACGAGTTTGGCACGGGCAACCCAAAGCACCGGCATGCCGGTGCGGGTGGCCTGGGCGCTGAACGCCTCAGGGCCAAAACGGTTGTTCAATTCGACGACCACATCCTGGTCGTCTGCCTTGTAAGGCGGGATGTACAGAGCACTGCCTGTAGTCATGGTTTTTTTATCGCTTTCGGTCAACGTAAAGAATGAAGCCAGTTTCTCGTTTCTTTGCAGGAACAGATCTGGATCAGACTTCGTCGGGGCTGCGCAGGTTGGTTACCTGAATACGCTGTTCGCGGCGCTGTTCCTTTTGCGATGGCATCTCGGCGCGATAAACGCCTTGATCACCAACGACCCAGGAAAGTGGGCGACGCTCCTGGCCAATCGACTCCTGCAACAGCATCAAGCCTTGCAGAAAAGCTTCAGGGCGGGGCGGGCAGCCAGGCACGTAGACGTCCACGGGCAGGAACTTGTCCACCCCTTGAACGACGGAGTAGATGTCGTACATGCCACCGGAGTTGGCGCACGAACCCATGGAGATAACCCACTTCGGCTCGAGCATCTGCTCGTAGAGACGCTGAATGATCGGCGCCATCTTGATGAAGCAGGTTCCGGCAATAACCATGAAATCCGCCTGGCGCGGCGATGCCCGGATAACCTCGGCACCAAAGCGCGCGATGTCGTGGGGCGCCGTGAAGGCGGTGGTCATTTCCACGTAGCAGCACGAAAGACCGAAGTTATACGGCCACAGGGAGTTCTTGCGCCCCCAGTTGATCGTGCCGTTAAGCACGTCTTCGAGCTTGCCCATGAAAATGTTTTTGTGGACTTGATCTTCTAACGGATCGGAAACGGTTTCCCGCTTGCCGATCGGGTACTGCTCGTTAGGAGCATCCGGGTCGATCCTGGTGAGATTGTATTGCATTGCCAAAGCCTCATTGTTTCAGCTTCGCCTGCCGCTTACGACGAGCTGCCGGAGCCCAATCAAGGGCGCCCACTCGAAATAGGTAGACAAGACCTGCCAACAGAATTGCTATGAAAACGAGAGCTTCGACGAATCCGGTCCAGCCGCTTTCGCGGACGGACACAGACCAGGCAAAGAGAAATAGGGCTTCGATATCGAAGATCACGAAAAGCATCGCGACCAGATAGAATTTGGCTGAGAGCCGCAAGCGGGCGCCACCGGTAGGTAGCATGCCGGACTCGAACGGTTCGTTTTTGCTGCGGCCCCAGGCTTTTGACCCGAGGAGGCTGGAGACGCCGAGCATGAAGGCGCAAAGGCCGCCGACACCCAGAAGGAAAATGGCAAAGCCCCAGTTGTGGGCCATGAGTCCTGTCGCTTCGGGCATGCTGGTAATCCTTAACAGAGAGCAAAGGTCTCTGAGCTTGAAAAGAAACAAAGCAGTGACGATATGTCGCAGCAATCAATCGCGGTGATTTTATGGCTAAACACCGAGCAAGTAAATTTTCTGTGGCGAAATTATTTATAAGAATAAGGACATAGCGCACCTCCAAAACCCCGCAGCCCATGCGTTGCGGGCATTAGCCGGGGTTTTGTCAATAATGTTTTGTGTGTGTTGCAACGAACATGTTTGTCGCTAAATGATAATCAATATTATTTGCAGTGGTTTTTAAACCGTTATTCGGGGTAGTGGCTGGAAAGTTGCGCTTACATCCCTGCTACTGCAAGTAACGCGCGGGGTCGTTTTACCCTGTTTTGCCGATCGAAATACCGCTCTGGATCAATGTTTTCTTTTGCCCGCCTTCGTCCATTGTGGGAGCGAGCTTGCTCGCGATGGCGGCCTTCCATTCGATACTGTGCTACCTGACATTCCGCTATCGCGAGCAAGCTCGCTCCCACAGGGTTCGGTGGTTCCTTTCAAATCGCGCGCAAAAAAACGCCCCGAACCAGTCGGGGCGTTAGATGTGCGGCATTCCGGTTAGCTTTCTATTCGGTCCGGAAGGGCCGTTTGCTCGTTCGAATCAGATCAGTGGAACTGTTCTTCTTCGGTGGAGCCGGTCAGCGCGGTAACCGAAGACGAGCCGCCCTGAATCACGGTGGTCATGTCGTCGAAGTAGCCGGTGCCCACTTCCTGCTGGTGAGCCACGAAGGTGTAACCCTTGGCGGCGTCAGCGAATTCCTGCTCTTGCAGCTTCACGTAGGCAGTCATGTCGTTGCGGGCGTAGTCGTGCGCCAGGTTGAACATGCTGTGCCACATGTTGTGAATGCCGGCCAGGGTGATGAACTGGTGCTTGTAACCCATGGCGGACAGTTCGCGCTGGAACTTGGCGATGGTCGCGTCGTCCAGGTTTTTCTTCCAGTTGAAGGAAGGCGAGCAGTTGTACGACAGCAGTTGGTCCGGGTATTCCTTTTTGATCGCTTCAGCGAAGCGACGGGCTTCGTCCAGATCCGGCTTGGCGGTTTCGCACCATATCAGGTCGGCATACGGCGCGTAGGCCAGGCCGCGAGCGATAGCCTGGTCGAGGCCGGCGCGAACTTTGTAGAAGCCTTCCTGGGTGCGCTCGCCAGTCACGAATGGCTGGTCGTACGGGTCGCAGTCGGAAGTCAGCAGGTCAGCCGCGTTAGCGTCGGTACGAGCCAGGATGATGGTCGGAGTACCGGCAACGTCAGCCGCCAGACGGGCAGCGGTCAGCTTCTGTACGGCTTCCTGGGTAGGAACCAGTACCTTGCCGCCCATGTGGCCGCATTTTTTCACGGACGCCAGTTGGTCTTCGAAGTGAACGCCGGCAGCGCCTGCTTCGATCATGCTCTTCATCAGTTCGTAGGCGTTCAGAACGCCACCGAAACCGGCTTCAGCGTCGGCAACGATCGGTGCGAAGTAGTCGATGTAACCTTCGTCGCCCGGGTTCTTGCCGGCTTTCCACTGGATCTGGTCAGCACGACGGAACGAGTTGTTGATGCGCTTGACCACGGTCGGTACGGAGTCGACCGGGTACAGCGACTGGTCCGGGTACATCGATTCTGCAGAGTTGTTGTCTGCAGCGACCTGCCAGCCCGACAGGTAGATCGCCTGGATACCGGCTTTGACTTGTTGCACAGCCTGGCCGCCGGTCAGGGCGCCCATGCAGTTGACGAAATCTTTCTCGGGGCGGAAGGCAGGCTTGGCACCCTGGGTTACCAGGTTCCAGAGCTTCTCGGCGCCCATTTTTGCAAAGGTGTGCTCAGGTTGAACCGAGCCACGCAGACGGACGACGTCAGCAGCGGAGTAAGTGCGTGTCACGCCTTTCCAGCGCGGGTTTTCAGCCCAGTCTTTTTCAAGGGCTGCAATTTGCTGTTCGCGTGTCAGTGCCATGGAGATAAACCTCGTCGCGTCTTTTGTGGAAAGTGGTTCTTGGTGGAAAATTCCAGTTGCCAATACGCACATTCAAATGGGGCGTAGATGGCTGCTCGCTGACCAGAAGCTTAGGCGGTCAAGTCGGGTCTGGCGGGGAAGGCGACGGGATGAACGATGGGCTCGAGGATGAAAGCTGAGCAGGTAAGGGCGAACTGGCGGGCGCATTCGGGCGTCGTGGGCCTTTATACGATCATCAGTGTGTTGCCGGGCTACCTATTACGCTTCCGTCCCTCGGGACAACTTCGTTCCAGTCGCAACCTCGTCAAACACACCTTGTGGGCGGTACAGACACGAATCGGCTCAGGTCGGTAAGGTTAGAGCGCGATTCGAAGGCCCTTGCCGGGGCCTCTGATTAGCGGGAGCGAGGCCATCATGCCTTTGCTTTTTTGGCTCGTCAAACATTTTGTAGTGCTTTTTTTCAAGCACTACATCTTTGGTCTAATACGACTAATCAGTCAGTTTTCGGTGTGTTAGTCCAGGGCGTCGACTTTCACTCGCAAGGTCATGTCATCCCGGCCCTGAGTCGAGTAGCTGCGGCTCAGGCGCTGTTTGTCGGCTTGCGTCTGGCGGTTGACGCCGGCCAGAGTGATCCACTCGCCCAGGCGACCGCTGACGGTTGTGTCGGTACTTTGCACGTTCACTACATCGGGACGTTCCTGGCTCATGCGGTCACGGTTGGTACTGATTGCCAGGTGAACGATGTCGCCGGTGACGCTGGCGGTGACGTAGAAGCCCTGGGTGACATTGCGGTATTGGGTCTGGTTTTGCAGGTGGGCGTAGTTGTTGGGCAGGTTTTGCGGCTGGCCGGAGGTGTTGCTCTGGTTTGGCAGTGCAGCGTAGGCATCGGTCTGGGTGGTGGTCAGCGGCACGCTCTGGCCGACCTGGATCAGAGCCGGTGTGCCTTCGCTGGTCTGGACCTGCTGGATGCCGCCTTCGCGGCTGTCGGTGCTGTAGGTGATGATCTGTGTCTGCTGATCGGCGTTGTTTTGCTGGTTGTTTTCGTTGGTGTCGACGGTGATCAGCAGGCGTTTTGGCACGGTGTCGAGCTGTGCGATCAGGGCCTTGAGTTCGTCGATCTTGTCGGGTTCGGCGTTGACGATCAGTTGGTTGCCATAGGCGCTGACCTTGCCATCCCTGCCGATAAAATTCTGCGCAACCGGCAGCAGGTCGGCGCTGGTGCGATTGTTGAGCTGCACCACCTCGGTAGCGGCGATGACCGAAAAACTGCAGGTCAGCAGCAGCGTGGTGAGCAGGGTGCGTAGGGACATGTCCGTTATCTCCGCGATCAAAGGCTTGATATTGCCAGTTTGTCGGCCTGCGGTGGGGCAAGTTGAATTCTAGACAGCAAAACGCCCCGCTATCTGAGGATAGCGAGGCGTTTTTGTGGTGTTCCTAAAATTGCCATCGCGAGCAAGCTCGCTCCCACAGTGGATTGATGGTGTTGCTGCAGTCTGTGGCAGCTCACAAATCTAATGTGGGAGCGAGCCTGCTCGCGATGGTCGCGCCTAGGTCTCAAGCCGAATGACGCACCATGTCCACATGCGGAATCCCTGCTTCCAGAAACTCCTCACTGACAATGCTGAAGCCCAAACGCTCATAGAACGCTGTCGCCTGAACCTGAGCACTCAGCATTTGCTGCTTGAGCCCGCGCTTCTCGGCTTCACCGATCACTGCTTGCATCAGCTTGTCGCCGACTTTCAGGCCGCGCCAGTCCTTGAGCACCGACACCCGGCCGATGTGACCATCGGGCAGCAGGCGGGCGGTGCCAATCGGAAAGTCGCCTTCGAAGGCGAGGAAATGCACGGCGCTCGCGTCGTCGGCATCCCATTCCAGTTCAGGCGGAACGGATTGCTCGGCGATGAACACCGCTTCACGAATGCGCCGGATCTCGGCGATATCCTTTTGCCAGTCTGCGACACGTACGCGAATTTTATTCATCGGCAAATCCCAGGCTACCTTGCTTGACCAGTTCGCACAGGAGGTTGCGGCCATCTTCATCGCTCAGCCATTGGCCAAGGTTGTCGACGTGCAGCGCATCGGCGGCGCAAATCATTTTCAGCAGTTCGCGCAGCTTGCCCGGCAGGTAGCGGCTCTGGCCGCTGGCGAACAGCAGCAGATCGTCGTCGACTTCGGACCAGGCCAGGCGTGCGCTTGGGTTACGAATCAGTACGGCGCCTTGCTCAAGGCTGCTCAGCAGGTCGTCTTCTTCCAGCTCCGGACCCACCACCAGTTCCGGGTAGCGCGGCTCGGTCATGAACTGGCCAAACCAGGTCAGCAGCAGGCGCTCGTCGCTCATGTGCTCGGCCAGCAGGCTTTTCAGGCGGTCGAGTGCGTCATGCTGGATCTGGTGTGGGTCGATCGCTGGCTGTGCGTCGGCATCGGTGTAGCGCTCTTCATCAGGCAGGAACTGGCTGAGGAAGTCGGTGAAGTGGGTCAGCACTTCGGCGGCGCTTGGCGCGCGGAAGCCGACCGAGTAGGTCATGCAGTCGTCGACGGCCACGCCGCAGTGGGCCAGGCGCGGCGGCAGGTAAAGCATGTCGCCCGGTTCAAGGGTCCACTCGTCGGTGGCTTCGAAGTCGGCGAGGATGCGCAGGTCGGCATGTTGCAGCAGCGGGCTGTCGGAATCGCACATCTGGCCGATTTTCCAGTTGCGCTTGCCGTGGCCTTGCAGCAGGAACACGTCGTAGTTATCGAAGTGCGGACCGACGCTGCCACCGGGGGCGGCGAAGCTGATCATCACGTCGTCGATGCGCCAGCTCGGCAGGAAGCGGAAGTGCTCCAGCAGTTCGCTGACTTCCGGCACGAACTGGTCGACAGCCTGCACCAGCAGGGTCCACTCACGCTCTGGCAGCTTGCTGAATTCGTCTTCGGCGAACGGGCCGCGGCGCAGTTCCCAAGGACGCTCGCCGTGCTCGATGACCAGGCGCGATTCGACTTCTTCTTCCAGCGCCAGACCGGCCAGTTCGTCGGCGTCGATCGGGCTTTCGAAATCAGGGATCGCCTGGCGGATCAGCAACGGTTTTTTCTGCCAGTAGTCGCGCAGGAATTCCCGTGCCGTGATGCCGCCCAGAAGTTGAAGAGGAATATCAGGATTCATGTGTAACCTATTGAAAAAAAGCACTTTTCAGACGGGAATAAAAACGCCCGGCGCTGCCGGGCGTCTCAAAGGGTCAAGCGGTCGATCAGATGCGTTTGGCTTGCGCCACGGCGTTGCCGATGTAGTTGGCCGGGGTGAGCTTTTTCAACTCGGCCTTTGCTTCGGCAGGCATGTCCAGCGCATCGATGAAAGTCTGCAGCGCTTCAGGGCTGATACCCTTGCCGCGAGTCAGTTCTTTCAGCTTTTCGTACGGGTTTTCAATGTTGTAGCGACGCATCACGGTCTGAATCGGCTCGGCCAGGACTTCCCAGCACGCGTCCAGGTCTGCAGCAATCTTCTGAGCATTGAGCTCTAACTTGCTGATTCCCTTGAGACTTGCTTCGTACGCGATCACGCTGTGGGCGAAGCCGACACCGAGGTTGCGCAGTACGGTGGAGTCGGTCAGGTCGCGCTGCCAGCGGGAAATCGGCAGTTTGCTCGCCAGGTGCTGGAACAGTGCGTTGGCGATACCCAGGTTGCCTTCGGAGTTTTCGAAGTCGATCGGGTTGACCTTGTGCGGCATGGTCGAGGAACCGATTTCGCCGGCAATGGTGCGCTGCTTGAAGTAGCCCAGGGAGATGTAGCCCCAGATATCGCGATCGAAGTCGATCAGGATGGTGTTGAAGCGCGCGATTGCGTCGAACAGCTCGGCGATATAGTCGTGCGGTTCGATCTGCGTGGTGTACGGGTTGAAGCCCAGGCCCAGTTCGTCTTCGATGAAGGCGCGGGCGTTGGCTTCCCAGTCGATTTCCGGGTAGGCCGAAATGTGTGCGTTGTAGTTGCCGACGGCGCCGTTGATCTTGCCCAGCAGCGGTACGGCAGCGACTTGAGCGATCTGACGCTCCAGACGGTAAACCACGTTCGCCAGTTCTTTACCCAAGGTAGTCGGCGACGCCGGCTGACCGTGGGTGCGCGATAGCATCGGCACGTCGGCGAAGCGGATTGCCAGCTCACGGATAGCCTCGGCGGTCTGGCGCATCAGCGGCAGCATCACGTCATCACGGCCTTCACGCAGCATCAGCGCGTGGGACAGGTTGTTGATGTCCTCGCTGGTGCAGGCAAAGTGGATGAACTCACTGACGTTGGCCAGTTCAGGCAGCTTGGCAGCCTGTTCCTTGAGCAGGTACTCAATGGCTTTAACGTCGTGGTTGGTGGTGCGCTCGATCTCTTTGACACGCTCGGCGTGCTCCAGAGAGAAGTTTTCCGCCAGGGTGTTCAGCACCGCATTGGCTTCGGCGGAGAACGCCGGCACTTCGCTGATGGCAGGGTGAGCGGCCAGGCGCTGGAGCCAGCGGACCTCAACCAGGACGCGAGCACGGATCAGACCGTATTCGCTGAAAATTGGGCGCAGGGCCTGGGTTTTGCCGGCGTAGCGGCCGTCAACAGGGGAAACCGCAGTGAGCGAAGAGAGCTGCATGGGGTGTTCTCGGACAGTCGGGCAACGAAATGGGGCGCGTATCATACATGAAAAAATCCGCAGGTCCGTTGCCAACTGACCAGCGTCTTACGCGTTACAGGCTAAAAAACAGTATTACGGGCGCAGTTCAGCTGCTGCGCATCAGCGGATAAAGCTCTTTGAGCAGTTTGCGGCGGCTGATCACCAACTGCCAGCGATGACCGCCCAACTGCCGCCACAGGCGTGCCGAACGGATGCCGGCCAGCAACAGGGCGCGGATCTTCGAGGCGTTGCTCGGCTGTTGCAGGTTGCGCATGTCGCCGTGCACCTGAATACGTTGGCGCAGGTTGCTCAAGGTGTCCTGATACAGCGCGCCACAGGCGGCGATCACGTTTTCGTGGGCCGGGCCGAAATGCTCGACCTGGGACTGAATCTGCGGCAAGCGCTTGCCGATCACTTCGAGCATGTCGCCGCGTTTGGCCAGTTGTCGCTCAAGGCCGAGCATCGACAGTGCATAGCGCAGTGGCTCGCGCTGCAAGGTGCTCGGGTCGCGTTCGAGGGCGCCGATCAATGCGCGATAGCCTTCGCGCAGATTGATATCGTCACCGCCATAGACTTCCAGCGTGTCCTTGGGGTCGATGATCAACAAGCTGCCGAGCATGCAGGTCAGGCCGGCTTCAGTGACCTGGCCAGTCTTGGCGATCTTGTCGACCAGAACGGCAGCGAGAAACACGCCGCCGAGCGCCGTCAGTTGTTCCTGAGTCGGGCTCATGCGCGCGAATCCTTGCTGCTCCAGGGTTCGGCGACTTCGATGACGCCGCCACCGAGGCAGATTTCACCGTCGTAAAACACCACCGATTGACCTGGGGTGACCGCGCGCTGCGGGTCATCGAAGGTGGCGCGGTAGCCGTTGGCGGTTTTTTCCAGGGTGCAAGGCTGGTCGCTCTGGCGATAGCGGACTTTCGCCGTGAGTCTGCGTGGCGAACTCAGGTCGACCGGGTTGACCCAATAGATGTCCGAGGCGAGCAGCGCGCGCGAGAACAGGTAGGGGTGGTCATTGCCCTGGCCAACGATCAGCTCGTTGTGTTCCAGGTCTTTGATCAGCACGTACCACGGCTCGTCGCCGGCGTCTTTCAAACCGCCGATGCCCAGGCCCTGACGCTGACCGATGGTGTGGTACATCAGGCCATGGTGGCGGCCGATCACTTCACCTTCGGTGGTTTTGATTTCGCCTGGCTGCGCCGGCAGGTATTGCTTGAGGAAGTCGCTGAAGCGTCGTTCGCCGATAAAGCAGATACCGGTGGAGTCTTTCTTCTTCGCAGTGGCCAGGTCGTGTTTCTCGGCAATCGCGCGAACTTCGGGTTTTTCCAGTTCGCCGACCGGGAACAGGGTCTTGGCGATCTGTTCGCCACCTACGGCGTGCAGGAAATAGCTCTGGTCCTTGTTCGGGTCCAGGCCTTTGAGCAATTCGGTACGGCCGTCGATGTCGCGGCGGCGCACGTAATGGCCGGTGGCGATCAGGTCGGCGCCGAGCATCATGGCGTAGTCGAGGAACGCCTTGAACTTGATTTCACGGTTGCACAGGATGTCCGGGTTCGGCGTGCGGCCGGCCTTGTATTCGGCCAGGAAGTGCTCGAACACGTTGTCCCAGTACTCGGCGGCGAAGTTGGCGGTGTGCAGCTTGATACCAATCTTGTCGCACACGGCCTGGGCGTCGGCCAGGTCGTCCATGGCGGTGCAGTATTCCGTTCCGTCGTCCTCTTCCCAGTTCTTCATGAACAGGCCTTCCACCTGATAACCCTGCTCGATCAGCAGTAGGGCGGAAACGGAAGAGTCCACGCCGCCGGACATGCCGACAATGACGCGCTTCTTTTGTGTGTCAGAAGGGGCTGGATCACGCATAGGGATTTAATGAGTGTCTTGAAAAAGGACGCGATTCTATCAGGCCCGAGCCTGCAAGGCTAAAGAGAAGGGCGGATCAGTTCGAGACTAAAGAGTTTACCGCTCAGATAATCGTCGATACAGCGAATAATCAGCTCGCTGCGCCAGTGATCGCGTTGCGCCAGGAGTTCGTCGCGGGTCAGCCATTTTGCGCCGACGATGCCGTCGTCGAGTTGATAGTCGGGGTGGTGTTTCAAGGCTTTGGCGGCAAAACACACGCGCTGGTAAGTCACGCCGTTGCTCGGGGCAGTATAGAGGTAGATCCCCACCACGCCAGTGGCTTCGACGTCCCAGCCGGTTTCTTCTAGGGTTTCACGAATGGCGGCTTCGGTCAGGGTTTCATTTGGGTCCAGGTGGCCTGCCGGTTGATTGAGTACCGCGCGTCCGCCCTTGAGTTCTTCGACCATCAGGAAGCGGCCATTGTCTTCGACGATGGTGGCGACGGTGATGTGGGGTAGCCAATCCATGGGTGATTCTCGGTGTATGGGTTGATGGAAGTCAGTGTGGGAGCGAGCTTGCTCGCGATAGCTGTAAGTCAGTCAATATCAATGTTGAATGATAAACCGCAATCGCGAGCAAGCTCGCTCCCACATTGGTCCGGGTTCCGCAGATAAAAATGTACAAAGGCCACAAACACAAACCCCGGCACGAGGCCGGGGCTTGTGATGTTCCCTTACAACCTTAAACCAGCGCAGCAATCGCCGCGTTGAAGGTATTGCTTGGGCGCATGGCCTTGCTGATCAGCTCGGCGTCTGCGTGGTAGTAACCGCCGATGTCCACTGGCTTGCCCTGAACGGCGTTGAGCTCGGCAACGATGGTCGCCTCGTTCTCGGTCAGGGTTTTCGCCAGTTGGCTGAACTGCGCTTGCAGCGCTGCGTCTTCAGTCTGGGCAGCCAGGGCCTGAGCCCAGTACAGCGCCAGGTAGAAGTGGCTGCCGCGGTTGTCGATGTTGCCGACTTTGCGCGATGGCGACTTGTTGTTGTCCAGGAACTGGCCGGTGGCCTGATCCAGGGTCTTGGCCAGCACTAGCGCTTTAGGGTTGTTGTAAGTAACACCCAGATGCTCAAGGGAGGCGGCCAGGGCCAGGAACTCGCCGAGGGAATCCCAGCGCAGGAAGTTTTCTTCCAGCAACTGCTGAACGTGCTTCGGCGCCGAACCGCCGGCGCCGGTTTCGAACAGACCACCGCCGTTCATCAGCGGAACGATCGACAGCATCTTGGCGCTGGTGCCCAGTTCCATGATCGGGAACAGGTCGGTCAGGTAGTCGCGCAGTACGTTACCGGTCACCGAGATGGTGTCGAGGCCTTCGCGAGTACGGGCCAGGGTGAAGGCCATCGCGTCGACAGGCGACATGATGCGGATATCTAGGCCGGACGTGTCGTGATCCTTCAGGTAAGCCTGAACTTTCTCGATCACTACGCCGTCGTGAGCGCGCATTGGGTCGAGCCAGAAGATCGCTGGCGTTGCACTTGCGCGAGCACGGTTGACGGCCAGTTTGACCCAGTCCTGGATCGGCGCGTCTTTGGTCTGGCACATGCGGAAGATGTCGCCGGCTTCAACCGACTGCTCCAGCAGGGTGCGACCAGCGCTGTCGGAAACGCGAACCACGCCGTCAGCCTTGATCTGGAAGGTCTTGTCGTGGGAGCCGTACTCTTCGGCTTTTTTCGCCATCAGGCCAACGTTTGGCACGCTGCCCATGGTGGTTGGATCGAAAGCGCCGTGCAGCTTGCAGTCTTCGATCACCGCCTGGTAGATGGTCGCGTAGCAGCGATCCGGGATCACCGCCTTGGTGTCGTGCAACTGGCCATCGGTGCCCCACATCTTGCCGGAGTCACGGATCATGGCCGGCATCGAGGCGTCGACGATGACGTCGCTCGGCACGTGCAGGTTGGTGATGCCTTTGTCGGAGTTGACCATTGCCAGCGACGGACGAGCGGCGTAGACCGCCTGGATATCGGCTTCGATCTGGGCTTGCTGCTCGGCAGGCAAAGCCTTGATGCGGGCGTACAGGTCGCCGATGCCGTTGTTCAGGTTGAAGCCGATCTGTGCCAGCACGTCAGCGTGCTTGGCCAGGGCGTCTTTATAGAACTCGGCAACGATCTGGCCGAACATGATCGGGTCGGAGACCTTCATCATGGTGGCTTTCAGGTGAACCGACAGCAGCACGCCTTTTTGCTTGGCGTCTTCGATTTCGGCGGAGATGAAGCTGCGCAGGGCATTTTTGCTCAGTACGGCGCAATCGAGGATCTCACCGGCTTGTACGGTGGTTTTTTCTTTCAGGACAGTGGTGCTGCCATCCCGAGCGATCAGTTCGATTTTGACGGCGTCAGCGGCGTCGATCAGGGCGGCTTTTTCGCTGCCGTAGAAATCGCCGGTGCTCATGTGAGCGACGTGAGACTTGGAGTCTTTTGCCCAGGCGCCCATTTTGTGCGGGTGCTTGCGAGCGTAGTTCTTGACCGACAGCGGTGCGCGACGATCCGAGTTGCCTTCACGCAGAACCGGGTTTACCGCGCTGCCCTTGATCTTGTCGTAACGGGACTTGGCGTCCTTGTCAGCGTCGCTGGTCACGGTTTCCGGGTAGTCCGGCAGTGCATAGCCCTGGGCTTGCAGTTCTTTGATCGCGGCCTGCAGTTGCGGAACCGAAGCGCTGATGTTCGGCAGCTTGATAATGTTCGCTTCCGGCGTGACGGCCAGGGCGCCCAGTTCGGCGAGGTGGTCGGCTACGGCTTTGTCACCCAATTGCTCGGGGAAGCTGGCCAGAATGCGCCCTGCAAGAGAGATATCGCGAGTTTCCACGGCGATATCAGCGGAGGCGGTGAAGGCCTCTACGATAGGCAACAGTGAATAGGTGGCGAGGGCTGGGGCTTCGTCGGTGAAGGTATAGATGATCTTCGAGCGGGTGGGCATATTCGGATTAACTCTCTCTTCTTTGCTAAAGCGTGCGCAGAAACTCGAGGGGCGCCGGGTAAGCGCGTTCGTTCAAAGTCATCCATGAGCCGAATGTCGAGGTTTCTTCGCGGTGATGTTGGGTGCATCAGTAGAGCGTCAAGCGGTCGGGCTGCGATAACAGCTCGGCTTATCGGGCGGAAAGTCTCGCAATAGAGCGCTCAGCCGTCGTGACCCTGTGGTCAGCGGCGGCATTATACATAGGTAGCTGGCAATCTGCCGATGGTTCATATGCAACCTATGTCGTCCATTGGTCTAAAGGTCGCAGGGGGGTGTGGGGCGTAGAGTCTTGCACCGTGCTTGAGTTTGGCGCTTTTCCCTTTGCTTTCAGACTTGTACGTCGCGAACTGCGCAGCTTTGCGGCAGATGGATGGAACATAGGGTTTGCGTGCCGATTTAACTGGGGTACGCTCGGACGAAGCCAGATGTTCAATCCAAACAATGGAGTTCAGCATGGGATACAAGAAGATTCAGGTTCCAGCAGTCGGCGACAAAATCACCGTCAATGCAGACCATTCTCTCAATGTTCCTAACAACCCGATCATCCCTTTCATTGAAGGTGATGGTATTGGCGTTGATATCAGCCCGGTCATGATCAAGGTTGTCGATGCTGCTGTTAAGAAGGCTTACGGCGGCGAGCGCAAAATTTCCTGGATGGAAGTCTACGCCGGGGAAAAAGCGACTCAGGTTTACGATCAGGACACCTGGCTGCCTCAGGAAACTCTGGATGCAGTCAAGGATTACGTGGTTTCCATCAAGGGCCCGCTGACCACGCCGGTCGGTGGCGGTATCCGTTCCCTCAACGTTGCTCTGCGTCAGCAACTCGACCTTTATGTGTGCCTGCGTCCTGTGCGCTGGTTCGAAGGCGTGCCTAGCCCGGTCAAAAAACCTGGCGACGTCGACATGACGATCTTCCGCGAGAACTCGGAAGACATCTACGCCGGTATCGAGTGGAAGGCCGGTTCGCCGGAAGCGACCAAGGTCATCAAGTTCCTTAAAGAAGAAATGGGCGTCACCAAGATCCGTTTCGACCAGAACTGCGGTATCGGCGTCAAGCCGGTTTCCCTGGAAGGCACCAAGCGTCTGGCCCGCAAGGCTCTGCAATACGTTGTCGACAATGATCGCGATTCGCTGACCATCGTCCACAAAGGCAACATCATGAAGTTCACCGAAGGTGCCTTCAAGGAGTGGGCCTACGAAGTGGCGGCCGAAGAATTCGGCGCAACCCTGCTCGACGGCGGCCCGTGGATGCAGTTCAAGAACCCGAAAACCGGCAAGAACGTTATCGTCAAGGATGCCATCGCCGACGCCATGCTCCAGCAGATCCTGTTGCGCCCGGCTGAATACGATGTGATCGCGACCCTGAACCTCAACGGCGACTACCTGTCCGACGCCCTGGCGGCTGAAGTGGGTGGTATCGGTATAGCGCCAGGTGCCAACCTGTCCGACACCGTGGCGATGTTCGAAGCCACCCACGGTACTGCACCGAAGTACGCCGGCAAGGACCAGGTAAACCCGGGTTCGCTGATTCTGTCGGCTGAAATGATGCTGCGCCACATGGGCTGGACCGAAGCGGCCGACCTGATCATCAAAGGCACCAACGGCGCCATCTCGGCCAAGACCGTGACCTACGACTTCGAACGTCTGATGGAAGGCGCCAAATTGCTGTCTTCTTCCGCGTTCGGCGATGCGCTGATCTCGCACATGTAAGCGACCAGTGGCCACACAGGCCACTATGCGTTAAATAAAAAACCGGCCGACTCAAATGATTGAGTCGGCCGGTTTTTTTATGTCTGGAAGTTTGGTGGTGTCAGCTCAACGCAGGCTCGTGCTGGACGGTCATTGCCGGCGCGGGCGCATTGGCCTTTACTGTAGCTGAGTCGATGTTGATCGCGTGCAGACCTTTGGGACCCTGGATGATCTCGAAGCTCACGGGTTGGCCTGCTTTCAAGGTCTTGTAACCGTCCATTTTAATGGCCGAGTAGTGGGCAAAGAGATCTTCTTCCTTGCCATCCTCGTTGATGAAGCCATATCCCTTGGCATTGTTGAACCATTTGACCTTACCGCTAGCCATGCTCATATCCCTCTGCAACAGACTCCATCACTGGAGTATCATCCAGTTAATCCGCATCAACCCTGAAATGGGGTTGACGCCGCGGACCTTTTTTACCCACTGTGGGCTCTATTGGTTGTAACACTGATTTGCCGATAGTCAAGGTGACCAAGCAGTCGGAGTTGAAAAGCTCTGGGGCCGCCCCCACCACTGTATTCAGCTCAACTAACGAACCTTTCTTTCCATGCATGCAATCAGCCAGATTCGACTAACATTCAATCAGGATCGCCCTGATTTACACGACGACGATTCAGCAGGCATTGCTGTACAGGAGGCTAAGCCTGCGTTACAGGCGCCGCCGATGTACAAGGTGGTTTTGTTCAATGATGACTACACACCGATGGATTTCGTCGTCGAAGTGCTCGAGGTGTTTTTTAACCTGAATCGCGAGCTGGCGACCAAGGTCATGCTGGCCGTTCACACAGAAGGACGGGCAGTATGTGGAGTGTTTACCCGCGACATCGCCGAGACCAAGGCCATGCAGGTCAACCAGTACGCCAGGGAAAGCCAGCATCCGCTACTCTGTGAAATCGAGAAGGACGGTTAACGCCGACCACTTGGGTATGAGGTGAAGCTATGTTAAACCGCGAGCTCGAAGTCACCCTCAATCTCGCCTTCAAGGAGGCGCGTTCGAAACGTCATGAGTTCATGACCGTCGAACACCTCCTGTTGGCTCTATTGGATAATGAGGCTGCCGCCACCGTTTTGCGTGCCTGCGGCGCAAACCTCGACAAACTCAAGCATGACCTGCAGGAGTTCATCGACTCCACCACGCCTTTGATCCCCCTTCATGACGAGGATCGCGAAACCCAGCCAACCCTGGGCTTCCAGCGTGTACTGCAACGTGCTGTCTTTCATGTACAGAGCTCGGGCAAACGCGAAGTGACTGGCGCCAACGTGCTGGTCGCAATCTTCAGTGAGCAAGAGAGTCAAGCAGTGTTCCTGCTGAAACAGCAGAGCGTTGCACGCATAGATGTCGTCAATTACATCGCTCATGGCATTTCGAAAGTGCCAGGGCATGGCGAACACTCTGAAGGTGAGCAAGATATGCAGGACGACGAGGGCGGTGAGTCTTCTTCTTCTGGCAATCCTCTGGATGCTTATGCCAGCAACCTCAACGAACTTGCACGCCAGGGCCGTATCGACCCGTTGGTAGGGCGTGAAATGGAAGTTGAGCGTGTCGCGCAGATTCTGGCGCGCCGGCGTAAAAACAATCCGTTGCTGGTTGGCGAGGCAGGCGTGGGTAAAACCGCGATTGCCGAAGGTCTGGCCAAGCGCATTGTCGACAATCAGGTGCCTGATCTGTTGGCCAACAGTGTGGTTTATTCGCTCGATCTGGGCGCGTTGCTCGCTGGGACCAAGTACCGCGGCGATTTCGAGAAACGCTTCAAGGCGTTGCTCAATGAGCTGAAAAAACGTCCACAGGCGATCCTGTTCATCGACGAGATCCACACCATTATTGGTGCGGGCGCTGCGTCCGGTGGTGTCATGGATGCTTCGAACCTGCTCAAGCCGCTGCTGTCGTCGGGTGATATCCGTTGCATCGGTTCGACCACGTTCCAGGAATTCCGTGGAATCTTCGAGAAAGACCGTGCCCTGGCTCGGCGCTTCCAGAAGGTCGACGTGTCGGAGCCTTCGGTCGAAGACACCATTGGTATTCTGCGCGGTCTCAAGGGGCGTTTCGAACTCCATCACAACATCGAATACAGTGATGAAGCCCTGCGTGCCGCTGCCGAACTGGCATCACGCTACATCAATGATCGGCACATGCCGGACAAGGCCATCGACGTCATCGACGAGGCGGGCGCCTATCAACGTCTGCAGCCAATCGAGAAGCGTGTGAAACGCATCGAGGTGCCTCAGGTCGAGGACATCGTGGCGAAGATCGCGCGGATTCCGCCAAAACACGTCACCAGCTCCGACAAAGAGCTGCTGCGTAACCTTGAACGCGATCTGAAGTTGACGGTGTTTGGCCAGGATGCGGCGATCGATTCCTTGTCGACCGCGATCAAGCTCTCCCGTGCCGGCCTGAAGTCGCCTGACAAGCCTGTCGGTTCGTTCCTGTTTGCCGGCCCTACCGGTGTCGGTAAAACCGAAGCGGCTCGGCAACTGGCCAAGGCGCTGGGAATCGAGCTGGTTCGCTTCGACATGTCCGAATACATGGAGCGCCACACCGTTTCGCGTTTGATCGGTGCACCTCCAGGCTACGTCGGATTCGACCAGGGCGGCCTGCTGACTGAAGCGATCACCAAGCAGCCTCACTGCGTGCTGTTGCTCGATGAAATCGAGAAGGCGCATCCGGAAGTCTTCAACCTGCTGTTGCAGGTCATGGACCACGGTACGCTCACCGATAACAACGGGCGCAAGGCGGATTTCCGTAATGTGATCGTCATCATGACGACCAACGCCGGTGCCGAAACCGCAGCTCGGGCTTCTATCGGCTTCACGCATCAGGATCACTCGTCCGACGCGATGGAAGTGATCAAGAAGAGCTTCACGCCGGAATTCCGTAACCGTCTGGACACCATTATCCAGTTTGGTCGCCTCAGCCATGAGGTCATCAAAAGCGTGGTGGACAAGTTCCTTACCGAACTGCAGGCGCAACTGGAAGACAAGCGTGTTCTGCTCGAGGTCACCGACGCTGCGCGCAGTTGGCTGGCGGCGGGTGGTTACGATGCGACCATGGGGGCGCGGCCAATGGCGCGTTTGATCCAGGACAAGATCAAGCGTCCGCTGGCGGAGGAGATTCTCTTTGGCGAACTGGCCGAGCATGGCGGTGTGGTACACATCGACATCAAGGATGGCGAGTTGACCTTTGACTTCGAGACCACTGCGGAAATGGCCTGACGGTTGTTGCTGTTGCTTTAAAGCGAAAGGCGCCTGTTGGCGCCTTTTTGCTGTCTGCGGTTTGGGGGTGTATATCCGTTGCTGCGGTTAGGGCTGCTGGCGGTTTCGCCCTTACGGCGACTCACTTTTTTTACAAGCGCCTAAAAAAAGTAAGCAAAAAAACGCTCGCCCCGAGCGTACGGCACCTCGCTAAAGCTCGGCGTTCCCTCGCTCCGGCATTCATCAGGAGGCATCGCCTACGGTCTGCTTCGCGACGACCTCCTCTCGATGTGTCCGGCTGCGCCGTACGGCGCTACGCGCCAACCTCCTGATGAACACCTCCACTCGGCCTCCCGAGGGGGCGGGTGGATCAAGATCAACAGCAATAACACAGCGACCTACCGGTCGGCCTGAGTGGTTGGGGCGTGTTTGGCTTTGGATGTTACGCAGAGCGTTGGGGGTGATCAAATAACTGTAGGAGCAAGGCTTGCCCGCGATGGCGGCCTGACTGTTGACCGGTTTCTGGTGGGTGTACTCGAATTATATTGGGGCTACGGAACGCTTTGGTTTTGGTTTTGGTTTTGGCTTTGGCTTTGGCTTTGGCTTTGGCTTTGGCTTTGGCTTTGGCTTTTGATGTTGATCTGCTTCTGATCTCTCGCCCCTTCGGCAGGCCGAGTGTAGGTGTTCATCAGGGGGTAGGCGCGTAGCGCCGTTCGACGAAGTCGAACACATCGAGAGGAGGTCGTAGCGAAGCAGACCGTAGGCGATGCCCCCTGATGGGCACCGTAGCGAGGGAACACCGAGCCCTGGCGAGGGGCCGTACGCCGGGGCGAAGCCTTTTGCTTACTTTTCGGCGTCTGGAAAAGTGAGTCGCTGTAAGAGCGAAACCCTAAGCCGCCGTTACCGCAGCAACGGATATACACCCAAAACAAAAAGACGCCATCAAATCGCAGACAAACAAAAACGCCCGGCAGAGCCGGGCGTTTTGTATTGACTTGATTAACGAGCGCGGTAAGTGATCCGCCCTTTGCTCAAGTCATAGGGCGTCAGCTCGACGCGCACTTTGTCACCGGTAAGAATACGAATGTAATTCTTGCGCATCTTGCCGGAAATATGCGCGGTTACGACGTGCCCATTTTCCAACTCCACACGAAACATGGTGTTGGGCAGGGTGTCGACGACAGTGCCTTCCATTTCGAAGCTGTCTTCTTTCGACATGCAGTAAAGCCCTCGGTATCCAATGAATGGCCCGGTGCAACTGCGCCAGGCAAAAGCGGCGTGCATTGTGCCCGAAAAATGGGGTTTAAGCCAAGGGCTTCTAGTTTAGAACCACCCAGCGTTGATTAATCAGCAGCTCGATGGGGCGATACTGGGTCTTGTAGTTCATTTTTTTGCAGTTTTTGATCCAGTATCCGAGGTAGACCGCATCCAGCCCCAGGCGCCGGGCTTCGTTGATTTGCCAGAGAATCGCGTAACGCCCCAGGCTGCGACGATCTTCTTCGGGCTCATAGAAGGTGTAAACCGCCGACAAACCGTTGGGCAGCAGGTCGGTCACGGCGATCGCCAGCAGGCGACCTTCGAGGCGGAACTCATAGAATCGCGAAAACGGCAGATCGCGGACCAGAAAGGTCGAAAATTGATCGCGGCTGGGGGGGTACATGTCGCCATCGGCGTGACGCTGTTCGATATAGCGCTGGTAAAGGTCGAAATATTCTTCGCTGTAACCCGGTTTGGCGGGGCGAACCTGCAGGTCGGCATTGCGTTTGAAAATACGTTTCTGCTGACGGTTAGGCGAAAATTGCGCAACGGGAATGCGCGCAGGCACACACGCATTGCAATTTTGGCAATGCGGCCGGTACAGGTGATCGCCACTGCGACGAAAACCCATTTCCGACAGGTCTGCATAGACATGCACATCCATGGGCTGGCTAGGGTCGAGGAACAGCGTAGTGGCCTGTTCATCGGGCAGATAGCTGCAAGAGTGGGGTTGAGTGGCATAAAACTTGAGGCGCGCCAACTCGGTCATGAATCAACCCTCGGGAATAGCTGTTCAATTAAGTGTAAGCCACGGCTGCAAAAGTCGCTCAGCAAACCCATGTGGCACGGCTGGGTTGGTCAAGATGTTGCTGAAGATAACCAGCAAACTCGCGACGAGGGATCGCCCGGGCACCCAGGCTGTGCAGATGATCGGTCGGCATCTGGCAGTCGATCAGCACAAAACCGGCGTCCTTCAGGTGATTGACCAGTGTGGCGAAGCCGAACTTGGAGGCATTGTCGGCGCGGCTGAACATCGACTCACCAAAAAACAGCTGACCCATTGCCAAGCCATAGAGCCCGCCCACCAGCACCCCTTGATCCCAGACTTCAACCGAATGGGCGTACCCACGAGCATGCAGCTCCGTATAGGCGGCTTGCATAGCGTCGGTGATCCAGGTGCCGTCGGCGTACTCCCGTGGCGCGGCGCAGGCGTTGATGACGGCGGCGAAGTCCTGGTCGAAGGTCACCTCGTAGCGTTTTTGCCGCAGCAGTTTGCCAAGGCTGCGAGAAATATGCAGTTCGTCGGGAAACAATACGGTGCGTGGATCGGGTGACCACCAGAGGATCGGCTGACCCTCCGAGAACCACGGGAAGCAGCCGTGGCGATAAGCCCGGATCAGCCGATCAGCACTAAGGTCGCCGCCAGCGGCAAGCAAGCCGTTAGGGTCACGCATGGCTTTTTCCAGCGGCGGGAAGTTCAGGGAGTCGCGTTGTAACCAGGTCAGCATGGCATCCGGGCTTGCAGAAGGGGAGGGCAGCGGCAGGTTGGGGCCCGCCGCAATGAATGTCTTGTCAGTTGTCGTCGAGGTATTTTTCAGCGTCCAGTGCTGCCATGCAACCGGCACCGGCGGAAGTCACCGCCTGGCGGTAGACATGGTCGGCTACGTCGCCGGCGGCAAACACACCTGTGATCTCGGTGGCGGTGGCATTGCCTTCGCTGCCGCCCCGGACGCGTAGGTAGCCGTTATGCATCTCCAGCTGGCCCTGGAACAGGTCGGTGTTGGGCTTGTGGCCAATGGCAATGAACACGCCAGTCAGCTCCAGATCTTTCATCTCGCCGGTCAGGCTGTCGCGCAGGCGTGCGCCGATCACGCCGCTGGCATCGCCGAGAACCTCGTCAAGGTTCTGGTTCCAGTGCAGACGGATATTGCCGTTTTTGGCGCGTTCGAACAGTTTGTCCTGAAGAATCTTCTCTGAGCGCAGCTTGTCGCGGCGATGGATCAGGTGGACCTCCTTGGCGATGTTGCCCAGGTACAGCGCTTCTTCAACGGCGGTGTTGCCGCCGCCAATCACCGCGACCACCTGATTGCGGTAGAAAAAACCATCGCAGGTGGCGCAGGCAGACACGCCTTTGCCGGCGAAGGTTTCTTCAGAGGGCAATCCCAGGTATTGCGCCGAGGCGCCGGTCGCGATAATCAGTGCGTCGCAGGTGTAAGTGCCGCTGTCGCCAGTGAGTCTGAACGGCCGTTGCTGCAACTCTGCGGTGTGAATGTGGTCGTAGACGATCTCTGTGTCGAAACGCTCTGCGTGTTTTTGCATGCGCTCCATCAACACCGGGCCGGTCAGTCCTTCGACATCGCCTGGCCAGTTGTCGACTTCAACGGTGGTGGTCAACTGACCGCCGGCTTGCAGGCCCGTGATAACGGTCGGCTTGAGGTTGGCACGAGCGGCATAAACGGCAGCGCTGTAACCGGCAGGGCCGGAACCCAGAATGATCAGGCGTGAATGCTTGGCTTCGCTCATAAAAACACCTCATAAGCCTTTGTCACAAAAGAGAATGCATGCTCAAATTGAAGCGCGCGCAACATACTTTTGGCTATGCTACACCTTAGCTGCTCTAGCGTGGCATCGTGCGGGCAAACCCGTACAATGCCGATCTGTATCGGGATGTTCCGAAATAAAAGATCGCAGCCTTCGGCAGCTCCTACGGATTTAGATTTCGATGTCGGAGTGTTAAAAGTAGTCTCTGTTGCGTTCGTTAACTTTGTTACCTGCCCGGATTGGGCAGTTTTTGTAGTCAATCAACAGTTGGACGCGCTACAGGCGCAGGAAAAGACGCGTTTTGAAGAAATCCACCGCAGCACCTAAAACAGTAGTTCCACTCTGGCGTCAGCATTTGCACTACCGGCTCAAGGAAGGTGCACTGATCGCCATCGGTGCCTTGTGCCTGTTCCTGATGATGGCCTTGCTGACCTATGGCAAGGACGATCCGGGCTGGAGCCATAACAGCAAAATCGACGATGTACAGAACTTCGGCGGGCCGGCCGGCTCGTACAGCGCTGATATTCTGTTCATGGTGCTGGGTTATTTCGCTTACATCTTCCCGCTGTTGCTGGCGATCAAGACCTACCAGATATTCCGTCAACGCCACGAGCCGTGGCAGTGGAGTGGCTGGCTGTTTTCCTGGCGCCTGATCGGCCTGGTGTTTCTGGTGCTGTCGGGCGCGGCCCTGGCGCATATCCATTTCCATGCGCCAACCGGTTTGCCGGCCGGCGCCGGTGGTGCGCTGGGCGAAAGCCTCGGCGATCTGGCGAAGAACGCGCTGAATATCCAGGGCAGCACCCTGATGTTCATCGCACTGTTCCTGTTTGGCCTGACCGTGTTCACCGACCTTTCGTGGTTCAAGGTGATGGACGTCACCGGCAAGATCACCCTCGACCTGTTCGAGCTGTTTCAGGGCGCCGCCAATCGCTGGTGGGCGGCGCGCACCGAGCGCAAGCAATTGGTCGCTCAACTGCGTGAAGTCGACGATCGGGTGCACGACGTCGTGGCGCCGACCGTGACCGATAAACGCGAGCAAGCCAAGGTCAAGGAGCGCCTGATCGAGCGCGAGCAGGCCCTGAGCAAGCACATGTCCGAGCGCGAGAAGCAGGTCCCGCCGGTGATTGCCCCGGCGCCTGCCAAAGCGCCGCCTCCAAGCAAGCGTGTCGAGAAAGAGAAACAGGCGCCGCTGTTCGTTGACAGTGCGGTGGAGGGCACCTTGCCGCCGATCTCGATTCTCGACCCGGCAGAAAAGAAACAGCTCAACTATTCGCCTGAATCGCTGGCAGCGGTCGGCCACTTGCTGGAAATCAAACTCAAGGAATTCGGCGTTGAAGTCTCGGTGGATTCGATACACCCGGGCCCGGTGATTACCCGTTACGAGATTCAACCGGCGGCCGGGGTAAAAGTCAGTCGTATTTCCAACCTGGCCAAAGACCTTGCGCGTTCGCTGGCAGTGACCAGTGTGCGGGTGGTGGAAGTGATTCCCGGCAAGACCACGGTCGGCATCGAGATTCCCAACGAAGACCGGCAGATCGTGCGCTTCTCCGAAGTGTTGTCGACGCCGGAATACGATGACGCCAAGTCCCCGGTCACCTTGGCCCTGGGCCACGACATCGGCGGTAAGCCGATCATCGTCGACCTGGCAAAAATGCCTCACCTGTTGGTGGCCGGTACCACCGGTTCCGGTAAGTCGGTGGGCGTGAACGCAATGATTCTGTCGATTCTGTTCAAGTCGGGCCCGGAAGACGCCAAGCTGATCATGATCGACCCGAAAATGCTTGAGTTGTCGATCTACGAAGGCATTCCGCACCTGCTGTGCCCGGTGGTCACCGACATGAAGGACGCCGCCAACGCGCTGCGCTGGAGCGTGGCCGAGATGGAGCGTCGCTACAAGCTGATGGCGAAGATGGGCGTGCGTAACCTGTCGGGCTTCAACCAGAAGGTCAGAGAGGCGCAGGAGGCGGGTACACCGCTGACAGATCCGTTGTACAACCGCGAAAGCATCCACGACGAAGCGCCGCTGTTGACCAAGTTGCCGACCATCGTGGTGGTGGTCGACGAATTCGCCGACATGATGATGATCGTCGGCAAGAAGGTTGAAGAACTGATCGCCCGGATCGCCCAGAAAGCCCGTGCGGCCGGTATTCACTTGATCCTTGCAACCCAGCGTCCGTCGGTGGATGTGATCACCGGTCTGATCAAGGCCAACATTCCGACCCGTATGGCGTTCCAGGTATCGAGCAAGATCGACTCGCGAACCATCATTGACCAGGGTGGCGCCGAGCAATTGCTGGGTCACGGTGACATGCTCTACATGCCGCCGGGCACCAGTTTGCCGATTCGGGTTCACGGCGCGTTTGTTTCCGACGATGAAGTTCACCGGGTAGTTGAAGCCTGGAAACTGCGCGGCGCACCGGAGTACAACGATGACATCCTCAACGGTGTCGAAGAGGCGGGCAGCGGCTTCGAAGGCGGCAGCGGCGGTGGCGACGATGACAGCGAAACCGACGCGCTTTACGACGAAGCGGTGCAGTTCGTGCTGGAAAGCCGCCGCGCCTCGATCTCTGCGGTTCAGCGCAAGCTGAAGATTGGCTATAACCGCGCTGCGCGCATGATCGAGGCCATGGAAATGGCCGGGGTCGTGACCTCCATGAATACCAACGGCTCGCGCGAAGTGCTTGCACCAGGCCCAATGCGTGACTGACCGGTGCCGCGTGATAACACGCGGCACGCCATTCAAACGAATATCAAAGAGGACTCCCATGCGTCTTATCCGCATGTTGCTGCTGCCGGTACTGGCTTTAACCACGCTCTCGGCCCACGCCGATGACAAGGACGTGGCGCGTCTTACCCAACTGCTCGAAAAGTCGCAGACACTGACCGCACGTTTCTCTCAGCTGACCCTCGACGGCAGCGGCACTCAGTTGCAGGAAACCGCTGGCGAGATGTCGTTGCAGCGTCCGGGCCTGTTCTACTGGCACACCGATGCGCCACAAGAGCAGCTTATGGTTTCGGATGGCAAGAAGGTCTCCCTGTGGGACCCTGATCTGCAACAAGTCACCATCAAGAACCTCGATCAGCGCCTGACCCAGACTCCGGCCCTGCTGCTGTCCGGTGATGTGTCGAAAATCAGCCAGAGCTTCGCCATCACATCCAAGGAAGCCGGCGGCGTGATCGACTTCACGCTCAAGCCCAAGACCAAAGACACGCTGTTCGACAGCCTGCGTCTGTCGTTCCGCAACGGCATGGTCAATGACATGCAGATGATCGACAGCGTCGGCCAGCGCACGAATATCCTGTTCACCGGGGTCAAGGCCAACGAGCCGATTCCGGCCTCCAAGTTCAAGTTCGTCATCCCCAAGGGTGCCGATGTGATCCAGGAATAAACTGCAGGACGCAAAACCTGTGGGAGCGAGCTTGCTCGCGATGGCGTCGTATCAGTCAATATGGATGTTGAATGTCATACCGCCATCGCGAGCAAGCTCGCTCCCACAAGGACTGCGTCGCCCAGATTCTTAACTGATCGGCATCAGGACCCAGTAGAGGTTTCATAAGTAGTGATGGACCTGTTTCGCAGTGCTCCGATAGCTCAGCCCTTGGCCGCCCGTTTACGGGCCGCCAATCTGGACGAGTATGTCGGTCAGGAACACCTGTTGGCTCGCGGCAAGCCGCTGCGCGAGGCGCTGGAGCAGGGTGCCTTGCACTCGATGATTTTCTGGGGGCCACCGGGCGTGGGTAAAACCACCCTGGCGCGGCTGCTGGCGGAAGTCTCGGATGCGCACTTCGAAACCGTCTCGGCGGTGCTGGCCGGGGTCAAGGAAATCCGTCAGGCGGTGGAAGTCGCCAAGCAGCAGGCCGGACAATATGGCCGTCGAACCATTCTGTTCGTCGACGAAGTCCATCGTTTCAACAAGTCTCAACAAGATGCCTTTCTGCCGTACGTCGAAGACGGCACGCTGATTTTCATCGGTGCGACCACCGAAAACCCGTCCTTTGAACTGAACAACGCACTGTTGTCCCGTGCGCGTGTTTACGTGCTCAAGAGCCTCGACGAAACCGCACTGCACAAACTGGTACAGCGAGCGTTGACCGAAGAGCGCGGCCTGGGCAAGCGTCAGCTGAGCCTTGGCGATGACGGTTTCAAGATGCTGCTCAGCGCTGCTGACGGTGACGGCCGACGTTTGTTGAACCTGTTGGAAAACGCTTCCGACCTGGCCGAAGACGGCACGGAAATCGGCGTCGAGCTGCTGCAAAGCCTGCTTGGCGACACCCGGCGACGGTTCGACAAGGGCGGCGAAGCGTTTTACGACCAGATATCCGCGTTGCACAAATCGGTGCGCGGTTCCAACCCGGACGGTGCGCTGTACTGGTTCGCGCGCATGCTCGACGGTGGCTGCGATCCGTTGTACCTGGCCCGGCGCGTGGTGCGCATGGCCAGCGAAGACATCGGCAATGCCGACCCGCGCGCCTTGAGCCTGTGCCTGGCCGCGTGGGATGTGCAGGAGCGGCTCGGCAGTCCCGAGGGCGAGTTGGCGGTCGCGCAGGCGATTACCTATCTGGCCTGTGCGCCGAAAAGCAACGCCGTTTACATGGGCTTCAAAGCTGCCATGCGCAGCGCTGCCGAGCACGGCTCGCTGGAAGTCCCGCTGCATTTGCGCAACGCCCCGACCAAGTTGATGAAGCAGCTCGGTTATGGCGACGAATACCGTTATGCCCACGATGAGCCGGACGCTTACGCCGCCGGTGAAGACTATTTCCCGGAAGAGCTGGAACCGCAGTCGTTCTACCGACCGGTTCCGCGTGGTCTGGAGTTGAAGATTGGCGAGAAGCTCAATCACCTTGCACAACTCGACCGTCTTAGCCCGAAACAGCGGAGAAAGTAGTGATTCGAACTATTCTTGCGGTGTCCGTGGCCGGCATCGCTGGTACATTACTGCGTTTCGCAGCCGGCAATTGGGTCAACGCCAATTGGCCGCGGCATTTTTATGCGGCGACCCTGGCCGTCAATCTGGTGGGCTGTCTGATCATCGGTTTGCTTTACGGGCTGTTTCTGATGCGCCCCGAAGTGCCGATTGAAATTCGCGCTGGCCTGATCGTCGGTTTTGTAGGCGGTCTGACGACCTTTTCATCCTTTTCACTGGATACGCTGCGCTTGCTGGAAAGCGGGCAGGCACCGATAGCCTTCGGTTATCTGGCCATCAGTGTATTCGGCGGGCTGCTCGCAACCTGGGCTGGCCTATCCTTGACCAAACTTTGATAAACGAGAGACCGACATGCTCGATTCCAAACTGTTACGTAGCAACCTTCAGGACGTAGCGGACCGCCTGGCATCCCGTGGCTATGCCTTGGATGTTGCGCGCATCGAAGCGCTGGAAGAACAGCGCAAGACCGTCCAGACCCGCACCGAAGCACTGCAGGCCGAACGTAATGCGCGCTCCAAATCCATCGGTCAGGCCAAACAGCGCGGTGAAGACATCGCGCCGTTGATGGCGGATGTCGAGCGCATGGCGAACGAGCTCGGTGTTGGCAAGTTCGAGCTGGACGCGATCCAGACCGAGCTGGACTCAATTGTGCTGGGCATTCCTAACCTGCCACACGAGTCGGTGCCGATTGGTTCCGACGAAGACGGCAACGTCGAAGTGCGCCGCTGGGGCACGCCGACCGCCTTCGATTTCGAAATCAAGGACCACGTTGCGCTGGGCGAGAAGTTCGGCTGGCTGGACTTTGAAACCGCCGCCAAGCTGTCTGGCGCCCGTTTCGCCTTGCTGCGCGGGCCGATCGCTCGTCTGCACCGCGCCCTCGCGCAGTTCATGATCAACCTGCACACCAGCGAGCACGGCTACGAAGAGGCCTACACGCCTTATCTGGTTCAGGCGCCGGCCTTGCAGGGCACCGGTCAACTGCCGAAGTTCGAGGAAGACCTGTTCAAGATCAGCCGCGAAGGCGAAGCCGATCTGTACCTGATTCCGACCGCTGAAGTGTCGCTGACCAACATCGTGGCTGGCGAAATCATTGACCCGAAACTGCTGCCGATCAAGTTCGTGGCTCACACGCCGTGCTTCCGCAGTGAAGCCGGTGCATCGGGTCGTGACACGCGCGGGATGATTCGTCAGCACCAGTTCGACAAGGTCGAAATGGTCCAGATCGTTGAACCATCGACTTCGATGGAAGCGCTGGAAGGCCTGACCGCCAACGCCGAGAAAGTCTTGCAACTGCTGGAACTGCCTTACCGCACCATCGCACTGTGCACCGGCGACATGGGCTTCAGCGCGGTCAAGACCTACGACCTGGAAGTGTGGATTCCGAGCCAGGACAAATACCGTGAAATTTCGTCGTGCTCCAACTGCGGCGATTTCCAGGCCCGTCGCATGCAAGCGCGTTTCCGTAACCCGGAAACCGGCAAGCCTGAGCTGGTTCACACCCTGAACGGTTCCGGCCTGGCGGTCGGTCGTACCCTGGTGGCGGTGCTGGAGAACTATCAGCAGGCCGACGGTTCGATCCGCGTGCCGGCCGTGCTCAAGCCGTACATGGGCGGCCTCGAGGTCATCGGCTAAATGGAATTTCTGCCGCTGTTTCACAACCTGCGCGGCAGTCGTGTGTTGGTCGTCGGTGGAGGGGAGATTGCCTTGCGCAAATCCCGTCTGCTGGCCGATGCCGGTGCGCTGCTGCGGGTCGTTGCACCCGAGATCGAAACCCAGCTACGCGAACTGGTGCAGAACAGTGGCGGCGAGCTGGTGTTGCGCGGCTATCGTGAGTCGGACCTCGACGGTTGCGGGTTGATCATTGCCGCCACCGACGATGAACCGCTGAATGCGCAAGTCTCCCAGGATGCTCATCGGCGCTGCGTGCCGGTCAACGTGGTGGACGCGCCGGCCTTGTGCAGCGTGATTTTCCCAGCGATCGTCGACCGTTCGCCGTTGGTGATTGCGGTTTCCAGCGGCGGCGATGCGCCGGTGCTGGCGCGGTTGATCCGCGCCAAACTGGAAACCTGGATTCCCTCGACCTACGGCCAACTGGCCGGGTTGGCGGCGCGTTTTCGCCATCAGGTCAAAGGTCTGTTCCCGGACGTGCAGCAGCGCCGGGCATTCTGGGAAGAGGTTTTCCAGGGGCCGATCGCTGATCGTCAACTGGCCGGGCAGGGCGCTGAAGCCGAGCGCTTGTTGCTGGCGAAAATCAACGGCGAATCCCCCAATGCTCCGGGTGAGGTGTATCTGGTAGGCGCAGGGCCGGGTGACCCCGATTTGCTGACCTTCCGCGCCTTGCGACTGATGCAGCAAGCCGATGTGGTGCTATATGACCGTCTGGTGGCGCCGGCGATTCTTGAGCTGTGCCGTCGTGATGCCGAGCGGATTTATGTCGGCAAGCGACGTGCTGATCACGCGGTGCCTCAGGACCAGATCAACCAGCAATTGGTCGACCTGGCCAAGCAGGGCAAGCGTGTGGTGCGGTTGAAGGGCGGTGATCCGTTCATCTTCGGCCGTGGTGGCGAAGAGATCGAAGAGCTGGCGGCCCACGGCATCCCGTTCCAGGTCGTGCCGGGCATTACCGCTGCCAGCGGTTGCGCGGCCTACGCCGGGATTCCGCTGACCCACCGTGATTACGCGCAGTCGGTGCGCTTTATCACCGGCCACCTGAAGGACGGTACCTCGGATCTGCCGTGGAGCGATCTGGTCGCGCCAGCGCAAACCCTGGTGTTTTACATGGGGCTGGTGGGGTTGCCGATCATCTGCGAGCAACTGATCAAGCATGGTCGCTCGGCGGATACGCCGGCGGCGTTGATTCAGCAGGGCACGACGCCTAATCAGCGCGTCTTCACAGGCACGCTGGCCGACCTTCCACAGCTGGTGGCAGAGCATGAGGTTCATGCACCGACATTGGTAATCGTGGGAGAAGTGGTGCAGCTTCGCGAGAAACTCGCGTGGTTTGAAGGCGCCCAGTCTCAAGTCTGAGAACCGCGTCGCCTCCATCGCGAGCAAGCTCGCTCCCACACTGGGCCGTGTTTAGCCACAGATTCATGGCCAAACACAGATCAAATGTGGGAGCGAGCTTGCTCGCGATGAGGCCCTCAAAACCTGCATAAACCTCAGGCCTTGTGCCAAACCCCTTTCCCGCTCAACCGTCCCCGATCATGCGCGGTGGTGAAGTCTTGCGCCGGCCCCTTCGGCACAATGCCAGTCGGATTGATCGTGCGATGGCTGGCGTAGTAATGCCCTTTGATGTGGGCAAAATCCACGGTTTCGCTGATCCTCGGCCACTGATACACCTCGCGTAGCCAGTTCGACAGGTTCGGGTAATCGGCGATCCGCCGCAGGTTGCATTTGAAGTGGCTGTAATACACCGCGTCGAAGCGAATCAGCGTGGTGAACAGGCGAATGTCCGCCTCAGTCAGGTACTCACCGGCCAGATAGCGCTTCTCGCCCAGTCGGTGTTCCAGCCAGTCGAGTTCGCAGAACAGCTCATCAAACGCTTCTTCATAGGCCGTTTGCGACGTGGCAAACCCTGCGCGATACACGCCGTTGTTCACCGCCGGATAAATCCGCGCATTCAGCTCATCGATTTCAGCGCGCAAGGGTTGCGGGTAGAAGTCCAGGCCGTTGCCGGTCAGACCGTCGAAGGCGCTGTTGAACATGCGGATGATTTCCGCCGATTCGTTGCTGACGATGCGTTTTTGCAGGTTATCCCACAGCACTGGCACCGTTACGCGGCCGGTGTAGTTGGCGGCATCCGCGGTGTAGCGCTGGTGCATGAAGTCTAAGTGATCGAGTTTGTCGCCAGTGGAGCCGAAGGCCTTGTCGAAGGTCCAGCCGTTCTCCAGCATCAGCCAGCTGACCACCGACACATCGATCAGGCTTTCCAGGCCTTTGAGCTTGCGCAGGATCAGCGTGCGATGCGCCCAAGGGCAGGCGAGCGAGACGTAGAGGTGATAGCGACCGGCTTGTGCGGGGAAGCCGCCTTCGCCGCTGGGGCCGGGTTTGCCGTCGGCGGTCAGCCAGTTGCGGCGCTGCGCTTGTTCGCGCTGGAACGTGCCGTCCTTGCTGCTTTCGTACCACTGATCACGCCAGTGCCCTTCAATCAGCAAACCCATCTCGAACTCCAAAGTCGTTAAACGTTGGAGTTCAGTCTATTCGGATGAGTTCGAACAAAAAGCGCAAAGGTTGGGCGTTAATGATCGGTTAAATCGATTTATCGCGAGCGTCCCAGAACTGCTGAGCTTTGACGAAGGCTTCATCACGCGGCGTACCGAGACCGCGCAAGGCCAGGGCCATGGTCGAAATCAGCGCCATTTGCGGATAGCTGTCGACCACATCGCCGCGCCAAACGGCTTTCAAGTGTTCAGGATCGAGGGTTGCTGGTTTGACGTGGCGTTGCGCCGACAGCTGCGGCCATTCCTCGTCCCAGCTCTCACCGCCGGTGGTGCCGTACAGGTGACTGTCGGCGTCCGGGTTGATCTCGATTTCACCACCGTCACCCTTGATCACGATCGTGTTATCGCCGAGCAAGCCGCTGGCGTCGCGGTGCACGCCCTGGTAGCCAGGGTGGAAGATGCTTTGCAGGCCACAGCGCGCGCCCAACGGATTGAGAATCCGTGCCAGCGAGTGGATCGGCGAACGCAGGCCGAGGGTGTTGCGCAGGTCGATCATCCGTTGCAGTTGTGGCGCCCAGTCGCCCAGCGGGATGAACGCCAGATTGCCTTGCTCAAGCGCGGAGCCCACTTGTTGCCAGTTACGGCACAACGGGATCTGCAATTGCTCGAGCAGTTGCTCGCTGTACAGACGCCCGGCGGTATGCGCACCACCGCCGTGCATCAGGATCCGCACACCGTTTTGCGCCAGGCACTTGGCGGCCAGCAGGTACCACGGCAAGTGACGTTTCTTGCCGGCGTAGGTCGGCCAGTCCAGATCGACGCCCAACGCTGGCGCGTTCAGCCGTTCGCGCAAGGCTTCGGTGAAGCCTGCCAGTTCTTCAGGGCTTTCTTCCTTGTGCCGCAACAGCATCAGGAAGGCACCGAGTTGAGTGTCCTCGACCTTGTCGTCAAGCAGCATGCCCATGGCCTCACGGGCCTCTTCGCGGGTCAGGCTGCGGGCACCGCGTTTGCCTTTGCCGAGAATCCGCACGAACTGCGCGAAAGGGTGTTCGGCAGGTGTTTCAGTGATCAGTGGGGCGAAATCGGTCATAGACAATTCGTCGGTTTGGGCAGGCCCGCCAGCTTGGCGGCAAGTTTGGCGGGAGTGCCTTTGAACAAGCGGTTCAGGTGCAGGCTGTTGCCCTTGTCCGGGCCCAGCTTCAGCGCGGTGTATTTGATCAGCGGGCGGGTTGCCGGCGACAGCTGGAACTCTTGATAGAAGCCACGCAGCAGCTCAAGGATTTCCCAGTGTTCGGGGCTCAGCTCAAGTTCTTCGGTGGCGGCCAGGGCGGCGGCGACTTCGGCGGACCAGTCACCTAGATCAACCAGGTAACCATCCTTGTCCAGGTCGATGCGACGTGCACCTACGGTGAGCGAGTTCATAACCAGCTGTTGACCTTATCGTAGTGAATCGACAGTTCGACGAAGGCCGGATAGTCGACGCTTTTGACCCAGTCAGGCACTTGCAATCCGCGGGCCTGAACGTCTTCGTCGAGGACGAACAGACGCAAGGCATCGCGCCGTGTTTCCAACGCGCTGAATGGCGCAGTGCCGGGTTGCAAGGCGTAAACCGCATCGCCGCTGAGCAGAACCGCATCGCTCGCGCCGAGCAGGCGCAGGCAACTGGTCAGCCGGTTATCGGTAAACGGCGAGTGAGACAACACATGCAAAGTCGACATCAGAGGGTGATCACTTGGTCATAACGGTCAATAACAGCCGAGATTTGCTCAGCAGCCAGCACGTGCAACGGGTCGAGGCTTAAGGCCGTCGGCACCAGGCCGCGAGCCGTTGCGCTGTCGCCACACACATACACGTCTTCTATACCAAACAACCCAAGCGCCTGCAGGTTGGCGCTGAGGTCTTTTTGTTGCACGGCTTTGGCGTTCTGCCGGGTGGCCAGCTGGAACACGCCGTCATCGAGAAACAGCAGGCCGATCGGCAAATCGAAGGCACCGCCGGCGAGTACGATATCCAGCGCTTCACGGGCGCTTGGGCCAGACCAGGGCGCCTGCCGGCTGATAATCAGCAAGGATTTAGGCATGGTTCATGGCCCTCCAAAACAGATCAGGCGATCGGCGTCTTGCACCGCATCATGCAACTGCCCGAGCCCGGACAATTCCCACGGTGCGCTGACATTGATCGCCGTCCGCTGATAACGCTGGGCTTCTGCTTCATCCAGCACGCCACGGCGCAAGGCTGCGGCAATGCACACCACGCCGTCGAGTTGGTGCTCGCTGACGAAGTTGCGCCATTGCAGCGCCAGGTCCTGCTCATCCTGTGGCGTGACGACGTTGCTCGACGCGTTGTAAACGCCGTCCTGATAGAAAAACAGCCGCACGATCTCGTGCCCTCCAGCCAGCGCTGCCTGAGCAAACAGCAGGGCGCGGCGCGAGGAGGGCGCGTGTGCGGCGGAAAACAGCGCAATGGCGAACTTCATGGCGAACTCTGACAACAAATCTGCGGCCATGATAAAGCTTTATCGGCGGTGCGGCGAAGGGCGATTCAGCGAGGCATGTAGCCCAGCTGCCAGCGCCGTGGAATCTTCAGCGAAACAACCCCGAGTACGCCGGCCAGCAGGCCACTGGCGTACAAGGCTTGCAGGCCGAGATGGTGTTCGAGCACCGCACCCAGAACGGCCCCGGCAAACATGCCGGTCCAGGGGATCAACTGCACCCGCCAGCCATTCCGGCGTTCGCCGAGCAACCAGCGTCCCAGACCACGACCGAAGCGCGACAGGGCGCCGGTGACATAGGTCAGCCCGACCGGAAAGCCATTGACCTGTTCGACAGCGGCATTGAGCATCCCCATGGCGATGATCGCCGCCAGCAACGCCGGGTATTTAGCCTCGAATGGCCACGCAGCCGCGGCGCACAGCAGGGTGGCGATGCTCAGCATCAATGGCAGGGCGCGTCGACCGCCCATGCGACTGACCACAATGCCCAATGCGTTGCCGACGATGAACATGGCGACCAGCACCAGCAAGCGCACGGTCAGGAGCAGATCACCGTCGCTGATCGCCACCGCCAGGCGAGTGGTGTTGCCGCTCATGAATGAGACAAAGTCGCCGGTGGCCATGAAGCCGATGGCGTCGGTCATGCCGGCCAGCACCGAGAGGCTTGCGACCAGCAACATACCGATCCGCCCGCGCCATTTCTGCACGTGCAACAGGCCGGGTGTATGGGCGCGATTAGGTGAAGATGGCAGCATTCGTCAGTTCTCAAGACCATGCAGTTTGCGATATTCCTCCCAGTCCATGCCGGCCATTTGCGCCACTTCCTTGTGTACCTCCAGCCGTTGGGCTTCATAGTCCTCAACAGTGGCGGCGGTCAATTGCAACGTCAGCTCCCAGGCAAACAGGCCCAGACGCTCGGCCTCTGCTTCGTAGGCTTCATGCAATCGCTCGTTGCGATACTGCTCCATGGTTTCGCCTTTGGCTTGGGCGGCCAGAGGGTTCAGGTGATCGAGTTCTTCGCGTAACACCGGTCGCGCATTGAGAAACCGTTGCAGCGCCAGTTCGTGTTGCGATTCGATGGGGGCCATGGACCATCCTTGTCAAAGAGAAAGTATGAGCTTCTTGATGGCGTTTGCCTTGACGCGGATCAGGAGATCTTTTTCTTGTTGGCTTTGGCCTCCGCCGCCAGGCACTCCAGAGCAAACTGCTCGGTGTAGGTCATCTGGATCGGCGTGGTTTCGCCTTTGACGGTTCTTTCGCCATCGAGGATGTAACGAATGCGCTTGTCGGTCACGCCGATGCGTTTGGCGATCCACGACGGGGTCTGGCCGATCTGGCTGATCAGTTTGTCGGCGTAGTCGGTGGAAGGTTTGTAGAACTCGGCATTGGGGGTCATGGGCTTTCCAGAAGAAGTTGCGAGGCGCGAGGCGCCAATTATGGCGCGACAGGGTGCGCGAATCGGCGCGGCCTGTCGCGATCAATATAAAGTAAAGCATGAAGTAAAGCAGAGCGGCGCCGAGGACGGGGCATGTGGAACAGCTCAGTCTGGCACTTCGGGACAGCCGCTTGCGGTGATACAGTCAGCGTTTTGCAAATAAGGAAACTCAATGCGTATTTTGATGGTGGCACTGGCTGGCGTGTTGCTGGCAGGGTGTGCGGGATCGACGATGAAAGAAGCGCGCTCCCAGAACCCCTACAAGACGCTCGCCTCGAACAAGCCTGATCTGGTCGTCGCCCAGTGCGTGCAGTTTGCCTGGCAGGACGAGGCGGTGTTCGGTGTCGACGCCAGTGGCTACCTGCAACCCGGCGAAATCGGCGGCTTCACCGTTTACACCCGCTCGGCCGAATCCTTCATCGATGTGCAAGGCGGCGCATTGAAGTACTACGCCACTCAGGACAACTGGGTTGCCAAGCGCCGACTGGCAGCACTGGCCACCTGTTTGTGAGTCAGTGATGGCTTAGCTATTTTGCTCGGTGGCCGTGAGGCGTTTCTGAAAAAAGAAGCGCTTACTGCCCAGCGGATAGTCGGCTATCTGCCCAACTTCGGTAAACCCCAACTTCTTGTAAAACTCCGGTGCCTGGAATTCGAAGGTGTCGAGGTAGATCCCGATGCAGTTCTTCTCCCGCGCCAGCTCCTCGGCCATTTGCATCAGCCGTGAGCCGGTGCCCTGACCGCGTGCCTGCTCGGGCACTGACAGCAGGTCGATGAACATCCATTGGTAAAACAGTTTTGCGTAGAGCCCGCCGAGGATCTCGTTGCTCTGTTCATCACGAACCAGCAGGGCGATTTCCTGGTAATGACCTTCGCCGGCATGGGCGATGTTATAGGCACGCAAGGGGTTGATAATCGCCTGGCGTTCTTCGGGTAGAGGGTTTTGCGATAGCTCGATGCGCAGTTTCATTCGTGACGTCCTTGTAACGGTTTGGGGGCAATCGATGCCGAGATTACCGCGTGCTGTTCTCCAAGTGAATGCCTGTGGCGTGTAACGGTCCTGAGGCGAATCGTTCTGATTGCGGGTTCGTGTTGTAGTCCTTTTGCCAGTCCAGACGTAGGGGTTTATATATTTAACTGTATGGATAGCCAGTATTTGTTGGGTCCCGCTTGGCAACACTCCTGAAATACGGAAAAACCGGCCGTGGACTTCATCCGTCATTCGGTTAGGTTGAAAGCGTTCCTCAGGAAGGAACGTTCTTAAATCAACGGAGTGAAAAATATGAACAAGCCACAAACTCAACCGCAACTCAAACACGGTCGTGTGACTACCCCGGCCAGCCGCGGCTCTGTCGCTATTGAAGTCGGCCTCCTGGAGGGTTGGCAGGTCAACGAAATGGAAGGCGGAAAGAACTTCCCTTCATTGACCGCCGGGCCATTCCCCGCACCGTACGAGACGGACAGCGCCAGCGTTGCACCACCGGCTGATGGTTTCATTCTCAGTGGTGGCAAGGCTGATGCTCGTGATTGCATCAACTACACCAACGAGGAAATGAGCAATAAGCTCAATCGTCCTTTCACCTGGCCACTGCTCAACGTGAACCCGGGTCAGACCTTCCATGTCACCTGGCAGTACACGGCACCTCACACCACTCGCGGTTACAGCTGGTTTATCACCAAGGATGGCTGGGACCCGAAACAGCGTATCAGCCGTGCGCAACTCGAGGCCAAACCGTTTGCTGAAGACTTCTACACGCAGGTGCCTTACTACTCACACAGCAGCGAACTCAAAGCCAAAGTCGAACATGAAGTGAAGCTGCCCGCGGGCAAGAAAGGTCATCACGTCATTGTGCTGCTATGGATTGTCGCCAACACCGGCAATGCGTTCTATCAAGCCTTCGACGTGGACTTCAAGTAAGGCTTCGTTCGTAGCGTGAACAGGCTCTAAAGGATTGGAGCCGAAAGCCCGGTAGCGCTGCCGGGCTTTTTTTCTTGCGTGCCGTCACAGCCCTCGACTGGTGGAATAACATGGCGCCTTCTGACAACAAACAGGATGGATTGTCATGTCGAACACGGCCGAGCGCGTCAACATCATCGAGTCCCAGGTGTTGTCCGACGACTGGTACCTGCTGAAGAAAATCACCTTCGATTACCTGCGCAACAATGGCGTTTGGCAGCGACAAACCCGTGAGGTCTACGACCGTGGCAATGGTGCAGCTATTCTGCTGTTCAACCGCGCGCAAAAAACCATCGTGCTGACACGCCAGTTCAGGTTGCCGGTCTTCGTCAACGGTCATGACGGCTTGCTGGTTGAAGTGGCTGCGGGCCTGCTGGAAGGCGCCTCACCGCAGGAGCGCATTCGCGCCGAAGCGGAGGAGGAAACGGGCTATCGCGTTCATGATGTGCAGAAAGTATTCGAGGCTTACATGAGCCCGGGGTCGGTGACCGAGAAACTGCATTTCTTTATAGCTGAATATGATGCTGCTTCACGCGTCGGATCGGGGGGTGGGCTGGAGGCGGAAGCTGAAGACCTTGAGGTGCTGGAACTGAAGTTCGATGAGGCACTTGAGGCGTTTTACAGTGGGCAGATCGTCGACGGGAAAACCATCATGCTGCTGCAGTACGCGGCGATGAAGGACATTTTTGCGGCGGTTTAGACCAGGCTCTTCTGAAAGGCAAAAAAAAGCCCGCGGGAGGGTGCGGGCCGAATGTTTCTTGAATGAGCGGCGGGGAATATAAGCGCTAAGGGCTGAAATCACCGTGAAAGATGTTTCATGCTTTATCCGCTCGACCGCTCGACCTGTTAAGCCCACAGAACTCTAAACCGGGTGTAAGTTAGGTCCGGGATTATCTCTCGTGAATGGAGGTGACTATGAGCGTTCCGCTGCTTAGCAAAATGCACATGAACGGTTATCAAGTGGTCAGCGTCAACAGTGGTCTCTGGAAGGTCTGTACTCGTAATGACCGGCTCGGGTCCTTTGGCACCCGAGAAGAAGCGCTGGCCTACGCGGCGTCGTTGCCCGCCCGTAAAACCAGAGTGAAACCCGTTTCCCACACACAGTGAGGTGATTATCTGGAGATGTCTGTCTACCTTTTCTCCAGCAGCCGCAAACAAAAAGGAGCCCGCTTGTTGCGGGCTCTTTCGTCAGGAGTTATCGGTCGACTCAGGTTTGCGTCGATCCTTGCCGGCAGGGTTGCCGGTGTTCAAAAGCCTTCTCTCCACCATTACATTTTCAAGTGCCTGGCGGGCTGAAGGTTCAAGCTGATCTTCTCTTTCTTTGAGCTCAAGCAGGATAGGGCTGGACCAAGTGCGATAGGTCCGCTCGGCAATTCGAATCGGGTTCATTTTCGTCTCCCAGACCAAGTGCTCGCTAACAGCGCGGCGTGTTTCCATGTCGCGAAAATCCTAGTCGAGAAACCTGGGTGTTGCCAGTCGCTATCACTTGTTGCCCTTGTGATCGCCGCTAATGATTTTACCGATCGGCGTGATGAGTTCAGGTCTCTGGTTCCTCACATTACCCACGGCCATGTCGACTTTGAACCACTCGAAGGTTTCGCTCGGCTCACCCTGATGCAACACCATCTGCTCGGCGCTTTCCTTTGGCATTGCGAGGTTGAGCCACTCTCGGGCCAACTCCGGCGACAGAACCACCGGTCGCCGATCATGTAGATCAACCAGGCCACCGGAACTGTCTGCGGTGAAAATCACAAAACCATCGTCCTCCTTCGGCTCTCGTCCCCCCGCGGGGTACTGGCCAATGGCAGCACACAGAATGGGGGCCTGATCCCGGCGCCGGATAAGGTAGGGCTGTTTATTCGGGCCGCCTTCATAGACCCACTCGAACCAGTTGTCGATAGGCACAATGGCGCGGTGTGGCCAGATTGCCCGGAAGAAGGAGCCGTGTGCGACTTTCTCAACCCGGGTATTGATGGGGACGGAGTGATCTTTCGAACCGTGCGGTCGCCAGCCCCAGCGCACCCGGTCAGCGTGCAAGGTTTCGCCTTCGAGGTGAAACAGAGCGACCTGCGTCGAGGGGGCTACGTTGTACAGACCCAAAGGCTGGTCGCCCACAGTGTTGAGCAGAGCATTGGGCATGCTCAGCGCCGCGACGAAGTCGTGGATGCCTCGGTACTGTGAAAGTCGTCCACACATTGGAAAATCCTCCGGTGGAGATTTCAGCTTAGTCGAGTCGTGTCCGGGAAGGTGGATCTATGCCGGAAACTGGATGTTTCGGCGAACTCTGGAACAGCGCTCAAATCCTGTATGACGGGCATAAAAATCCGGAGTCATTATCAGACTCCGGATTTCCGGGGAAGCTGGCTGACACTTCATTGCTATTTGATGAATGCCTGCATATCGCTGTTCAGCTTTTTGATCGCCGCTTTGAAGTCGTTGGCGGTTACCGGTTGGCTTGCATTTTTCACCTGCTCACCCATGACCTTGCGCACGACTTTGGCCACGGTCTGGCCGTTGCTCGCATCGATCATCTCGGCTTCGATGTACAGCTCGGTGTCCTGGTCGCGGTGACCGGTGGCCGCCTGAGTCGCGCCTATCGCGGCCGTGACCGGCAGTACTTCATACCATTTCATGCCTTCGTTGGACGCGGTGACGCCAGTGATCGCGGCGCGCACTACCAGCACTCGCGAACCGGCAGGGGCCGACTGAACGTTCGGTACCACACGGTACTTCTGGCTCAGTACGCTCTTGGCGTTATCGGTCACGTAGGCTTGCAACTGATCCAGAGTCTGGCGGTTGACTCGCTCATTGGGCTTGGGCACCGGGTACAGTTCCAGTCGTTTGAAGGCCACCGTGTCATAGGCGTTCGGGTTCCAGGACGAGGTCACCCAACGCATGGCTTTCTCGCCGCTGGGTGTGGTGACTTCCTGCAGGTTGTTGTAGTTGGGAAGAAACCCTGAGTACTGTTCCTTCTCCGTGATTCTTGAGGTGCAACCGCCGAGCAGCAGGCTGGTCAAGGCAATGCCGACAAGCAATTTTTTGGACAGACTCATATTGTTTACTCCATGGGTTAAGACTTTCTATTCGGTTGCAGGGCGCCAGAAACGCCAGGTCATATTGCCGGTCACAGCTTGAATCCAGGCGCTATCGAACTGCCCGGATATGGCCGTTTTCTGCCTGTCGCTACTGACCGGTAATGAGTCTGGAAGGGGGGCTGCAATCAATTAAATACAGGCGAGCACGGCGCAACCGCATCGAGTTGACGGCAGTGACGGGGCATAGGGCTAATACCTGCACACTGGATTCCTTATGAGGTGGCCTGCATAGAGTGCCCTGCGTCCTTTGCTGGAGTATGTCCAGCTTATTTCTATGCAGTAGAAATGTTACCCAATTGAAATATATGTCTGGCTGGCGTTTCAGCTTCGCTTCCTTCGAAAAGATGTTCCCATTGGAGACTCTTTGGGTGAGCGGGTATCCAACAGTCGACAAACCAGCAGCGTATGCCAAGAAGGTCGGATGCTCGGTCTCTACTGCAGTGGTCCGATTTCCCCGGACACCTCGATAGATTCATTCCCCAACTATCGAGGTGTTTGGTATTAGTTGACCACTGCAATATCAGCCTGGTTAGGCTATATAGCCCTCGAAGGCAAAATCCGAGGGATCGAACCGATCGGTCGTGTCCATCCGAATACTTCGCAGGCTCACTGTTTCCAGGTGTGATGCGTATAGAGGCTCCGAAAAGTAACTAATCAGGATAGAGCGACGGCGTGCGCCGATTGAGTTCAGACTGCCCGCATGCACTAAATCGACATCAAACACCAGGATGTCACCAGCGGAGCCAGAAAGCTGCACAGACCGGGACTCGTCATTGAAGTCGAATGGCGGCTCTCCCTGCTCAGGGCGATGGCTGCCGGGGACGATACGTGTCGCGCCGTTCTCGGAGCCATAATCGTCGAAATAAGCCAGGGCATTCACTATGTCGCCTGGCCGTTGGGCCGACAGGTCGCGGTGCAGCTGCTGATGACCGCCACCGGCAAGGGGCTCGCGACCCTCCACCTGCGAGAGGAAGAACCGTTCTGCGATCAACTCACCCACCACCGCCAGCACCTCCGGCAGACGACACACAGCCTGAACCTTCGAATCAGAGTCCAACAGCGAATGGCGCCAATCCATGCCACGCGGCACTGGCCATTGGTCCGCCGGCTTCACGCCCGCATCGAATACGGCACGAAGGTCGCCCAGCCACTCGGCCGGGATCGCTCGACGGAGCAGCGCATAGCCATCTCGATGGAGTTGCTCGCGGTCAGTCATAGCGTCCTCAATTCCCTTACCACCAACGCGTCTTGCAGAACGCCCCGGAGCTAGACAACAACATTGGGCAATAATCGGCCAATGGTTAAGCGTAGCTTTTGCGAGTCTAGTAAGCAGAGCGAACGGTGTTGAGTATTTACTTTGGGTGACTGGCCGTTTTTGGCTATGCCGGTCCGCTGTGACAGGTGGTAAGTGACAATGAACTGGCAGGTCGAACTGGGTTCGCAACCCTGTTCATTGACCTGGGCGGGTTCACGGAGGTCAATGACAAATTTGGTCACGATCGCCTCAATACCTCATTGGGCAGGGTATCGGAGCCAGCGTCGGCATTAGCATCTCATGCGACGGCGTTGATCTGGCCTTGAACGAAGCCGATGAAGCGATGCATGAGTCAAAGAAGAGTGGCAAGAATCGCAGCATGGTATACCGGACCAAACTGACATTGGCATTCACCGTATGAAAGCAATGAGTGATGAGGGGCTTCGGTTCCTGACAATTGGCGTGAGGCGCGACAGTTAATTTACCGACTCAAACGAGTGTGATAAGCCTAACTCTCGTCCTGGGCTTTTTCGTTTCTGTCTGCACGCGACGCTTTAAGGGACCATGCTTGCGAAAAAAATTGCTAGATTCAGCACTATGCCAAGGGCCACCCAGCCAAAGGCGATCAACGTCTCAAACGGCTTCCGTGATGGGGTAACGATGGCGAGTAATGCTCCGATGAGCGCGCCTGGGAAGCTAAAGAGGTAAAAAAGCCAAGCCATGGCCTCTGTGGCCCAGATGTCGAAAAGGTACAAATACAAAGCCATGGCTATTGCCATTCCACCTAGCGTTTCTCGCGATGCCTTGAATAGCAGAGCCACACCAAGAACTGCAGCTTGCGGTAACCAATAGGCCGCGAAATTACCCCAGAAGTATTCATCTTTTCGGGTTATCCAGACAGCAATGGCCAGGCCCAGCGCAATGCCTATTACTGATATCGAGATACGACTGGGCTGTGGAGTACTTTTTTCTGCTGATCCCATTCCTTGCGACCTTTGTAAAAGAGAGTGAAAGGTGCGGAAAGGCCGCTGGGCTTTTTTGTTTCTACAACCAAGCCATCACGCCACCATGACGCGAGCACGTACCGCGTCGGTGCTGGCTAAAACTGTAGGAATTGTCGCGACACTTGGCGGTTGCGCCCCCAGGGGCACGATTTGATTTCGTATGGGCAGGGCTGTGTACGGTTTTTCCGTCACTATTTTTGTACGAGCCATGCTCGACCAGTTGCGATTCGTCAGGAGTTACTGTTCGAGGATCTGTATCAGACCTTGCGAAAGCAGGCTGAAAGATCAAGCAAGCGGTAAGAGCCAGGAAGGCTAGTTTCATCTGGTGACCAATCCTTGGTGTGTGTAGGAAGAGTCTAGCCTAGCGCTAGGCTTTGTCGTTTCTGGTTGAAAGACAGAGGCGTTGCTGGGGACTCGCACCGGTCATGATGTTGTTATGCTATCAGAAATGGGGGCAATCGATGAGCGTCAAGAACTGGCAGGGCTGGGAGCCCGAGTGGCTAAAGCTCACCGAGCATTACAATAACGCCCCCGCGTCACCTGGGGCCTACATCATCTGCACTGATAGGGTCATCCACCGGGCAGTGGGTATTGATGAGAACGGAGTACTGACCATTGGCGAGTCAGATAATTTAAGGCGTCGGCTCGCTGCGTTTGTTCGATGCGCCAGAAACCCCGGCTCCGCTGGGCATATGGCTGGCTGGCGCTTCAATTACGCGTCATTCGAGAAAGTTTTCCCCCTGGATTGACCCACGCTCAAAAAGACCAGGCTCGCCTGCGCGATCACCTTGCTACTTCCGATCTACGGCTGTCAGTCCTCATCACGCAGCGGATTCAGCCAGTGGTTGCGCAGTGCCAGCCGTTACCGGCGCCGTGGTTCATGGAGGAGCGCGCGCCAGACTTGCCCCGGCGCATGCTCAACGAATTATCGGAATCACCGATTCCGGTGATCGGGGACTGATTGCGCTGGCGGCGTGCCAAGCGTATGTGAGGGAAGTCTTGCGCTGAGGCTGAATGACCGCAATTTTCGGCGTGGGGCGAGGTTCTGGCAAATGTCACCCCCCATTCAAGATGGTCGGTCGCTATTCCGTGCCGCCCCCGCTTGGTTTCGGAGGCGAGTCAGGACACTCATCGGCCCATCGCGTAACCGTCATGTCATTGAATTGCTCCCCGATAGTGTCTACACGCAGGCAAACACCGTTCTTTGTGTAGAACAAGATGCAACGCGAGCTATCAAAAGAGCAGACATCGACCTCGTAGTACTTGTGTGCAGCCAGCTCACGCTCCACGCCACTATATTCATAGCCGTCGGTGGTATGCATCCGCGTCGGCTTCCATCCTTGTTTGATGAGCTTGACCCTGGCGGCGACCAAGGGCTCACCGACGGCGATGCCTGCCGGCCCGCGCCTGTCGTTTGTCGCCTGCGAGCCATCCGCAAACGCTGCGCTAGTGCCGATGCAATAAAGTGCGACGAGCGCGAGGGTTGAAAACTTCATTTGACAGTCCCTCCAGCCGATTTGTAGCTCGCCAAAAACTCTGAATACTCGGCATAAGGCTGCGGCGGATAATGGTTCGCCTTTAACCGCTGGCTCGCCTGTCAGATTGCACAACCCGGTAGTCCCCGACAGAAACGGCCTACTGATACAAGCACCGCCGCTCGCACACACCTTCAGATTTACCACCGCGCTCGATGATGACAGTTCTCTGGTGTGAGCGAGCCAACAGCTTATTTTTTCAGGCTGAATTACAGACCAACTTCCCCCCTAGCAAGGTCCGAAGAATAGCTGGCTGATGTTGGTGTAACTATCCCCTCCCTAATACTTCTCAGGGCACTTGAAATCCCAAGCATCAATTATCAGATCTTTTACTTCTTCGCCAGTGGTAGTAATGCCTAGGCACTCCTTGTTTTTCTTGTAATTGAACTCGCAATATTGCACCCCTTGGGTGCATCTTTCGACTTCGCTAATACCCATGTTTTTAAGTATTACTGCAGTGCCAACCGGCTGCATCTCATTCGGTAAACTTGGCTTCCAGCCATGTTTAATCAATGCTTTTCGTGCATTTAAGAATGACATTCCTTTTTTAATAGGCACATCTGTTGCGTTCGCAAGAATGCTAACGCAACAAAGCAGAATGCAAGCAATAGGGTGTAGTTTCATTTTGTCGCTCCGCCAAATCTCTCGTAAGTGGTTAAGACATCGTCATACGGCATATACGGTTGACCGGATGGATGTCCCTTCAGCGGGCGATTAGCCATGCCGGGGCCCATCGGTAAAGATTCCCATTGTCCAGATGCTTTGCGTATTGCATCTTTAATGTCGCCATTTACGAGTGAATCGATCGCACGCACAGAACGGAGAATTTCGACTGCAGTCAAGTCCTGTGTATGCGGTGTGAAGTCAGATAAGCCCATTGCTGAAACAGACTGTAACTTCCATGTATTTATCGTAATTTGATACCTGCCTGATGCCGTAGTTGATCCGCCGTAACCTGCCCCCGGATGGGTGGACTCATCACTAAAAGTCCATTTTCCAGTTTTAAAACCCGGTGCCCAGCCATAACCAAATTTCGCGTGGTAGTTACCGCCTTCGGATTCGGCAATGGTATCCAAAAATGCCTTCACGTTCTTATTCTTCAAATACTCCTCATTCTCGGCCCGTCTTACCTGTTGCTTGGCGTCCAGCGATACAGTTTTTGGGGTGGAGTCTTTGACGGGCGTCACCGCTCTTGTGGCGACGGGAGACATTTTTCTGCCATTCTTGCTAAGCACTTCAGCCATGATGAAAGTCGCCAATATAGATTTTGACGCTCTCTGTCTGCCCCTCTGGGAAAACAGAAATAATGAAACTTTTTCTTTGGTCTGGGGAGGAGTGTGTGCAATCGGCTGTATCAAGGGCATCTGCTGTCATGCCTTAGTCCTCAAGAAACAGTTTGATTGTTTCGGGCAGGTGCGAACTCACTATATGCGTATATCCCATCGGATCACTTACACCATGTTCCATGCTGCCGTCAGCGCGTTGGATGGCGTAATCAAGATTGGGTAGAGGCTCGCCCGAGTTTTGGTCAACCAGTCTGAACTTGTCGCTGAAGTGCACTGGCATCGGCAGCAGGCCGCTGAAAGGGGCTGGTACGAAGGTGTCGCCAATAATGACCGTGCCGGATCCACCCATAACTACGTTGCCGTGGCCACCGGTACTGCCTTGAGTAGCGGCATTCAGCCCATTGATGAAAACCGTAGCGCTGACGCCACCCGTGATCGGGCTACCACATGCGGACTTATCGGTCATTCGAGCGGCGGCAAGGCCATCGAAGTTCACATTGGGGGAGCCGCTGACAATAGGATTTGTGCCATGCCCCGGAAGCGGGCAATTGGTGAGGTCTGTCACTCGGGCAGCAGGTTTGCCACTCATGGGAAGTTCCTTTTCAAGGTTTCAAATGGGGTAATAGCGGTCGATGGGCGAGTCGGAAAAGCGCCAGCACTCATCCATAGGGTTGAACAGTGCTCGGTGGTTTTCGCGCATGGGACGGCAGGCCAGCAACGCCTGCCAGGCGATTTCGACGCAGTTGTCCATGGCCTGTGTGGAATAGCTATCAAGCTGGTTGAGCCAGGCGTTGTAATTGGGCATACCAACGCTGCGGTAGGCACTGAGCAATATCTCGGCGACTTCTTCGCCCCAATGGATAAAGCGCCCCGGACTCCAGGGGCCTGTCTGGGCATAAATAAACCAGCCCAAGCTTGGCAAGTCACCATCTGCAAGTCGTAACGTGTCGCGCTGCGAGGAAAAACCACAGGTGATGTGGACGGTCAGCCAACCCTGGTGTTGCTGGATAAATCCAGTGGGGTCAAATTGTGCCAGCGGTACGACACGATAGCCTGAGTCAGGCATTGACCTGGCAACCAACTCAGCGTCCAGCCTTGAAACAAAGGCCCGAATCGCCTTGCCTTCGCCGGACGCCGCGCAAAGAATTTCAACCGGCGTGCTCGCAGGTATGTCGCCGAAACCGACGATGCGAACTAGCCCATAAAGGCGTAATGAGGTTTTTAGGCCGCTGGGATGAAGCGAGGTATCGAGTGTGCAGGCGCACGGGATGGGCACATCCATAGGTGCAGGGCGCATCAAATATTACCGTCCATGTAAATGTGCGTCGCGAAGAATGCCCCAGGCAGAAGTCGCGCTCAACAATATTTACAATATTTAGGTTGACGGCCAGTCAATGACCGCCGATTGCGTGGGCCGTATCGCCTTGGCGTTCGAGTCTGGCGCGGAGCGTCTGGTGTGGTTGACCCATTCGTGACGCAGGTTCATCCGCGGTGGTGCGGGGGAGGTGTGATTGTGTTCGGTCGGCAGGACGCCGGAGGAGGGGTAAAAACAGCGTTAGTTCTGGAACGCTTCCAGAATAGTTATGGAACACATCGTCAGAAGTGCTTTTGAGCCCAAACCCCAGAAACGAAAAAGCCCTGAATAATCAGGGCTCTAACGTACAAATATGGCGGAGGCGATGGGATTCGAACTCATGGACCTGTTACAGTCGACGGTTTTCAAGTCCGAAGATTAATCCATATATTTCAATGCCTTAGGCTGTATTCGTTTCCGCTAGGCAGTGTTCGTTAATGCTCTGGAGGCCTCTGAAATCAAGGGGGAGGTAATTATTTGCGGAAACGAATTTGGCCGGTATTTGGTGTTCTGGGTGGGCTCATGATCGCCCTAAATTTCATATCTGCAACCGAGAGACTGCGCTTGATGAAAAGCGACTTTCATCTGATCAACCGCCCAAGTCAGGCTAGTAAAATGAAACTGCCCAAACGCATATGCTTTCCTGAAGAATAGGAAAGCGGGCCTCCTGCAAATTCGCAAAGGAGACCCAGCTCCACGGTCGCACCAGGCTAAGTCCCGCCATACGAGACACTGGACTGATATTTATGACTCATCTGACTAAAATGGCCTTCACCTCCAGCAGATGTTTGCGTAACCGGTCTGCATAATCCTCGGCGACAGCAGCCTGAACGCTAGCGCGATTGGCCAGTGCATGACGCCACTCGGCAATGCGACCAAGTCCATCAAACAATGAATGACTTGGTTCGAATCCCAGTATGTCGAAGTAGCGAAAAACTGTGGCTACAGCAATATCCACCATACTGAACGTCTCGCCAGCGAAGTACGGCCCCTCCATCTTTTCACCGCCAAGTCTCTCCAGCTTTCCCCTCAGCGCTGAAGACTTACCAAGCGCTGTCTGCTGATCCGTTGCGTTCAAATATCCCCATGCATCAGCAAGCATACCAGTGGCAAATTCGATCCAAGCACGGTGTTGAGCACGGGAAATTGCATCTTTCGGGTGCAAAGCGGGCTCCGGATACACCTGTTCGATGTATTCACAGATAGCCACGCTCTCGAAAAGTACAGTCGCTTCCTCATCGCCTTTTTGCACCATTAGAAGCGGGACTCTGCCCGTTGGCGACATGACCAGAAACCAGTTGGGCCTGTCCTTCAAATCCACATCAACCCGTTGAAATGGAGCCTCTTTTTCGAAGAGTAAAATTGCTACTCGCTGAACAAACGGACAAAGCCCGTGGCTAACAAGCGTGAGCCGTGATTGCGACATTTGAATACCCACTGTTATTTCGACAACACCCGCTTCCGAGCGGGAAGCGGGCTGTATAGAAGCGAAGTTGTGACTAGCCCATTAAAGCGAGCGCCCACCATCAACAATAATTTCCGTTCCGACCGTCCAACGAGACTCGTCCGACGCCAGATACAGAACCGCCTTAGCTACTTCTTCAGGCGTACCGAAACGGCCAAATGGGATAGTCGCAGCAATATCTTTGTTGACCTGCTCGCGGTAGGCATCGGGGATACCCGCCTTGTCGTACAGCGGCGTGTCGATCGGACCAGGGCTGACCGCATTTACTCGAACACCACGCGGTAGAAGCTCGCTAGAGAGCGTTTTCGACATGTTCAGAAAGGCAGCCTTTGTTGCGGCGTAAATGGATGAACGCGCGGCGCCCAGGTGCGCACTGACCGAGGTGTTAAGAACCACCGATGCAGGGTTGGAGAAGACCGGCAGCAGTGCTTGCAGGAGGAAGTAAGGGCCTTTGACATTGATGTCAAAGGAGCGGTCAAACATCTCCTCGTTCCAGTCTTCGATTGGCATCCAGACGGATACGCCAGCATTGAGGAAGGCAACGTCGAGCTGCCCGTAATGAGACTGAACAGCCTGCGCCAGCTCCTTCTGGGCTGTGACACTGGCGGAGTCGGCTCGTAACACCAGAACCTCGCTGCCTAAGACAGCTTGGGCGTTTGCCATGGACTCAGGATTAACACCAGTGACGATCACCCGAGCGCCTTCTGCGAGGAATTGCTTGGCGGTCTCCAGACCAATGCCACTTGTGCCGCCAGTGATGAGCGTACGCTTGCCTTGTAAACGGGACATGTAAATTTCCTCTCTTTTGGGGCGGCCAGCCGGACGACTGACCTTCTGAGAGCAACTATGTATTCATGCCAGCGCGCTGATAAGATGGGAAAATAGAATAGATCTCATGCAAAATCTGCATGAAAAGGGGCGTGATGGACCGGTTGTTACTGATGAGCTGTTTTGTACGCGCTGTCGAGACAGGTAGTTTTTCTGCTGCGGGACGTGATCTAGGACTAGGGCAACCGAACGTCAGTCGTTACGTCGCTGCTCTTGAAGACCATTTGCAAACCAGGCTGCTTCACCGATCCACACGAAAGCTGATGCTCACGCCCGAGGGTGAACGGTACTACGCAGATGCGCGGCGTATTCTGGACTCAGTGGAACAGTCAGAGTCCTCACTGAGAGGGAACGTAGCGCCGTCTGGGTTACTGCGCGTCGCTTGCCCGACCGCATTGGCTCACACCTTCATCGTACCGCACGTCGCGAGCTTTCTAGGGCGCTATCCCGAACTGTCGCTCGATCTTCAAATCAATGATCGCTACGTCAATTTAGTCGACGAGGGGGCAGAACTCGCGATTCGTATTGGGCACCTGGAGGACAGTGCAATGCGAGCCCGGCCACTAGCGTGGTTCGAGCGTGTGTGCGTTGCCAGCCGTGCGTACCTAGAGAAACGTGGCTCTCCCTCTTCGCCTGATGACCTGAAGGAACACGACTGCCTCATTTATACCCTCCTATCCACTGGAACCAACTGGCGGTTTAAGGATACTGATGTCCCGATCTCCGGACGACTGCGTGTCAACTCGCCTGAGGCGATACGTGAGTACGTCAATGCAGGATTGGGAATCGCGCAGGGGCCTCAATGGCTTTATGAGGAAGGGCTGAGAAGTGGCAATCTTCAATTGCTGCTTAACGAATACGTGGCGCCACCCGTCCCGATCCAAGTCGTATACTTAGCGAATCGGCTGCTGCCCCAGCGAGCCATCGTTTTCATGGATTTTATGGCGGATGTTTTTGCTGCATTCCATGAGCGCCCTAAATAGCCTCCTAGCCCACGGCCAGGGTGCGAACGGAGAACCATCAGCATGGCGGCCCCTTGGGCGAAAATCGCTGCACACTCACCATTCTTGCTCGTCAACGGGGCTTTAAGTAGTCACACCGGACTGCAGGGCTTGCCTCTCAAAAGTGTCCTGATTTATTGCCAACGCCGATTCGATACATCTCTAAATCAAAGGTGCAACGCTCATCTCATGCGGTTAAGAAAACGGGGGCAGATTTATTTATTTGGATCACCGACCGCTTCTGGCCGAAAGCAGCAGTTTCCGACTTTCCCCTTCCGGCTAGAATCATTCACTCCACTCCTTCCCATCACAAACAACTAAGTGGCGTTAGCGATATTCGAAGCTATCCACGCTTGGGCTACTTTTATGCAACCAGTCTCTACTGCTCAAGCATCAAACGACGCCAGAGGATCACTGGTGGCGTAACAGGCAGCGCGTCTGTTTGCTGCGCTTCCTGTTTCTGAAACGCTGATGCATTCACTTCGGGCAGCACGGATGAAGAATGCGTGTTCGCTGAACGTTGCTCAGGCTCGTCAATCGACTCATCGAAAGGCAGCGTAGTCATTTGATCGAAATAACGACTTTGCCCTTGGCGCGTCCCTGTTCGACGTATTTCAGTGCCTCTGCCGTTGAATCAAAGGTGAAGACACGGTCAAGCACCGGTTTGATAATGCCGGCCTCGACCAGCGCGGTGATGTGCTGCAACTGCGCGCCGTTGGCACGCATGAACACAAACGTGTAGCTGACGTCCTGCTTGCGTGCCTTGCGCCGAATACCCAGGCTCAAAAGGCGCATGACCTGCTGCAACGGCCAGGACAAACCTTGCTCCTTTGCGAATTGCGCGGTGGGTGGCCCAGAGATGGAAATCAGTTGACCACCGGGCTTGAGCACCTTGAGTGATTTCTCCAGAACATCGGCGCCGAGGCTGTTCAACACCACGTCGTAGCCGTGCAGGACACTCTCGAAGTTCTGCTTTTTGTAGTCGATGACCACGTCAGCCCCCAGCGCCTTGACCCATTCGACATTTGCGGTGCTGGTGGTGGTCGCGACAAAGGCACCTAGGTGTTTGGCGAGCTGGATGGCCACCGTGCCGACGCCACCGGAGCCGGCGTGAATCAGCACCTTCTGGCCCTTTTGCAGGCGAGCGGTTTTCACCAGAACCTGCCAGGCGGTGAGTGCTACCAAGGGCAGGGACGCGGCTTGCGCCATGCTGGTAGTGGCCGGTTTCAGGGCGATCGCGTTTTCGTTCACCGCGATCAACTCAGCGAAGGTGCCGATCCGCGTTTCCGGCGGGCGGGCGTACACCTCGTCACCTGGTTGGAAGCGTGTCACCTTCGAACCGACTTCTCTCACCACGCCCGCCAGGTCATTGCCCAATACCAGCGGAAACGCGTAGGGCAGGATCAGCTTGAATTCGCCGCTGCTGATCTTCGAGTCCAGCACGTTGACGCTGCTGGCATGGACCTCGATCAACACATCGTGAGCACCCACTGCGGGCGCGGGCACTTCGCCGAGGCGTCCGGGTTGCTTGCCATAGCGGTCAATCAGAAAGGCTTTCATCGGGGTGCGGCTCTTGTCGGTTATCAGGAGGGTAGTCGGCGCGTGGTCAGGCATCGAGGAACGCCTGAGCTTTGGCCACAAAATCAGCGTGGTGCTGGAAAATGCCGCCGTGACCGGCATCCTCATACATCACCAGTTCTGCGCTGGGGATTCGCTTGGCCAGCTCAAGCGAGTTGACGCTGGGCACCATGATGTCGGTGTCGCCGTTGACGATCAGCGTCGGCATGCGCAAGCGTTCGAGGTCTTGCAGCGCCTGTTGGCCCCACGCGGTGATGGCTTTCAACTGCCGCAGGAAAGCGCGGGGCGTCGGGCCCTTATCGCGATTGTGTTTGCGTGCTCGCAGGCGCTGCAAATACTGCGAGGCGGATCGACGGCCATTGGCTGTCGAGGTGAAGAACAGGTAGAACTTGGGATCGCGCAGGGTCAGCAAACCTTTGAGGATCAATGGCCACGACACTGCGCCGACCTTGTCGATACCCTCGCCACCGGCCGGTCCGGTGCCGGTCAGAATCAGCCGCCGCACCCGATCAGGCGCCTTCAGGGCGAGGTCCTGAGCGACGAAGCCGCCGAGGGAGAAACCCAGCACATCAACGGTTTCCAGCCCCAGCGCCTGGATCAGCTGGATGGCGTCGTCAGCCATCTCGCCGACGGTCAGTGGCGCGGTTCCACCCGAGCCGCCGATGCCGCGATAGTCGGTGGTAATGACGCGACGGGTTTGCGCCAGACCATCGATGATCGCTGGGTCAAAGTTGTCCAACACCGCGCCCCAGTGGTTGAACAGTACGAGGGGCGCGCCGACGCGCGGGCCGATGTCGCGATAGGCGAAGGGAGTGCCGTTGACCGTGATCGACTGGTTCGCCGCATTGATGAACAACGTTGGCGAAGCGGAAAGGGGATTTGTCTGAATTGAATTCATTGCTGCTCCGGACAGCGGGTCGGATTCGATGCAGTGACTTGGGCCTGCATCGAATCTGCCGCGAGTGCTCGCTACCTAAAGATCACTGTGGGGTCTGGTAGCGCTGGGCAACCGCAGACTGACGGATTTGCCCCAGCAGGCCCTGACGTGCGCCCTGCAGGTCATGCCAGCGCTGCGCCTCGTGCAACGGCGGGATGGTCACCGGTTCACGACGATCGAAACCGACGAGGGCGGCATCCACCAGATCGCCTACCTCCATGATTTCGCTCAAGGTGTTGATGTCGACGCCGGAGCGATCCCAGATTTCCGTGCGGGTGGCGGCGGGCAGCACCGCTTGCACGTAGACGCCCTGAGGCGACAGTTCCAGGCTCAGGCCCTGGGACAGGAACAGGACAAAGGCCTTGGTCGCACCGTAGACCGTCATGCCGAACTCCGGCGCCAGGCCCACCACCGAACCGATGTTGATAATCGCACCGTTGCCGGCCTTGGCCAGGCGTGGAGCGATGGCGCTGGCGAGGCGCACCAGCGCGGTGGTGTTGAGGGCGACCAGTTGCGCCACTTTGTCGGTACTTTGATCGACGAAGTTGCCGGACAACGCGGCGCCGGCGTTATTGACGAGGATGCCGATGCGGGCGTCGTCGCGCAGGCGGTTTTCAACGGTGGTTAAATCGCCGGGTTGGGTCAGGTCCGCCGGGATCACATCGACGGCGACGTCGTGTTCGTTGCGCAAGCGCACAGCCAGTGCGTCGAGGCGCGCCTGATCGCGGGCGACCAGGACCAGATCGTGACCGCGTTGCGCGAAGCGCTCGGCGTAGACCGCGCCAATGCCGGTGGAGGCGCCAGTGATCAGAACAGTAGGGCGAGTGCTCATGGGTTATCTCTCTTTCAGAATGTGAGAAACAGAACGCGCTCAGCTTGCGCTGACGCTCGAGTCAGCCAGTGTCGGGTAGTCGATGTAGCCTGCCGCACCGCCGCCATAGAGGGTGGCGGGATTGAACGCGGACAACGGCGCGCCACGTTTCAGGCGTTCCACCAGATCCGGGTTGCCAATGAACGGGCGACCGAAGGCGATCAAGTCGGCCTGGTCTTCAGCGAGCTTCGAAGTCGCCAGGTCCAGGTCATAGCCGTTATTGGCGATATAGGTGTTTTTGAAGCGCTGGCGCAGGGCAGCGAAATCGAAGGCCGCCACGTCACGCGGGCCACCGGTCGCGCCTTCGACGACATGCAGATAAACCACGCCGAGGGCGTCGAGTTGCTCGGCGACGTAGTCGAATTGCGCCTGCGGATCGCTGCTGGATACGCCATTGGCTGGTGACACCGGCGACAGACGCACGCCGGTGCGGTCCGCACCGATTTCATCTATCACCGCTGCCGTCACTTCGAGCAACAGACGTGCACGATTTTCAATCGATCCGCCGTAAACATCGGTGCGCAGATTGGCGTTGTCCTTGAGGAATTGATCGAGCAAATAGCCGTTGGCACCGTGAATTTCGACGCCATCGAACCCGGCGGCGATAGCGTTAGCCGCCGCCTGGCGGAAGTCGGCAACGATCCCCGGCAGTTCGCTGATGTCCAGTGCGCGCGGCTCGGAGACGTCTTCAAAGCGGTTGTTGACGAACACTTTGGTGGCGGCGCGCAGTGCGGAAGGTGCCACCGGTGCTGCGCCGTTTTCTTGCAGATCAACGTGGGAGACGCGGCCGACATGCCACAGTTGCAGGAAGATTTTTCCGCCCTTGGCATGCACAGCATCGGTGACTGCACGCCAGCCGTCGATCTGCGCCTGGGTATAGATCCCGGGAGTGTTCTGATAACCCTGGCCCTGTCGGGAAATCTGCGTGGCTTCGCTGATCAGCAGACCGGCGCTGGCGCGTTGGCTGTAGTAGGTCGCCGCCAATTCGCTGGGGACGAAACCTTGGCCGGCGCGGTTGCGTGTCAGCGGCGCGAGAGCGACGCGGTTCGACAGCGTGAGGCTGCCTAGCATGTAAGGGGTGAACAGAGTCTGCTTGGTCATCTGATGAATCTTCCGTGCCCGTTGATGGTGATCGGTGGTGCCTGCAATTAGGATGATGATCGAAATCTAAACTGTCAACGGTTTTGATTATGGGTAACATCTATGTATCATTGGACGCAGGATTTCCCGCTGAACACGAGGTATTGCACGTGAGAGTGACCAAGGCCCAGGCGCAGGCCAATCGAGAGCACATTGTTGAAACAGCCTCAGAGCTGTTCCGTGAGCGCGGCTTTGACGGCGTCGGTGTGGCGGACCTCATGGCGGCTGCCGGTTTCACCCATGGCGGCTTCTACAAGCACTTCGGGTCTAAGGCCGATCTGATGGCCGAAGCTTCGGCGTGCAGTCTGGCCAAATCGCTGACAGGCGCCCAAGCGCTGGATGTTGCGGGCTTCATCAACGTCTATGTGAACAGAGAGCATCGCGACGGGCGTGGCGACGGTTGCACCATGGCCGCGTTGGGCGGCGACGCGGCGCGCCAGTCGGATGAGGTGAAAGCAACGTTTGCCGAGGGCATTGAACACACCCTGCAAACTCTGGGCGAGAAATACCCTACAGGGCCTGATGCCGAGGCGGGTGAGGGGCGAAAGAAGATGATCGACCTGCTGTCGCGGGCCGTCGGCGCGATTATCCTGTCGCGTGCCTGCCCGGATGATTCCGCCCTGGCGGACGAAATTCTTGAGGTGTGCCGCGCGGAAATGTTGGCTTCGTTGCCGGTCGATTAAGTTGAACCTATGTTGAGCGGAGATTAATGCAAAGCGCGAGCTGGCTATCTGTGCAATAAAAACACGCTACAAACTTTTTGACTCGTTTGTTTCGAGCGGGATGGGTTGTGTTGCGAAATGAGAGGGTTGCGGAAATGACCAAAAAGATGCGGAAACGATCCGGAAAGGTCGACGCAGAAATCTCAAACCCCAGAAACGAAAAAGCCCTGAATAATCAGGGCTCTAACGTACAAATATGGCGGAGGCGATGGGATTCGAACTCATGGACCTGTTACAGTCGACGGTTTTCAAGACCGTTGCCTTAAACCACTCGGCCACACCTCCGTATTGCGTTGCGGGCGCCATAATACCTGAATGAAACACACTGTCAAACTCTCTGCATAGCTTGTTACAGAGCGTCTGTTATGATCTTTGCGACTGAACGTTTCAAACCTACAGGAGTGTCGCCATGCGCGAACAGGATTACGCAGTTAATAACAGCGTGCAGGCTGAGCAGCTAGAGGTTAGCCGCGTCCTGCGCAACACTTATGGCTTACTCGCCCTTACGCTCGCATTCAGCGGTGTGATGGCGTTCGTCGCTCAGCAGATGCGTGTCGGCTACCCGAACGTGTTTGTGGTGCTGATCGGCTTCTACGGTCTGTTTTTCCTGACCAACAAGCTCCGTGACTCGGCGTGGGGCCTGGTGTCGGCGTTTGCGCTGACCGGTTTCATGGGGTTCCTGCTGGGCCCGATTCTCAACCGTTACCTGGGCATGCAAGGCGGCGCTGAAGTGGTCAGCTCGGCCTTTGCGATGACTGCGCTGGTATTCGGCGGTCTGTCGGCCTATGTGCTGATCACCCGCAAGGACATGAGCTTTCTCGGTGGTTTCATCACCGCTGGTTTCTTCGTCCTGCTGGGCGCGACGCTGGCGGGCATGTTCTTCAAGATCAGCGGTCTGCAACTGGCGATCAGCGCGGGCTTCGTGCTGTTTTCTTCGGTCTGCATTCTGTTCCAGACCAGCGCCATCATTCATGGCGGCGAGCGTAACTACATCATGGCGACCATCAGCCTGTATGTATCGATCTACAACCTGTTCATCAGCTTGTTGCAGCTGTTTGGCATCATGAGCCGCGATGACTGATCGCCAGCCTTGAGCAAAAAACCCGCTACGGCGGGTTTTTTGTTGTCTGGCATTCGGGCAGGGCTCACTCGGTGACGATGATGCTGCCGTCGGCCTGTTGTCGGTAAACGGTGTAGGGCAACAGCAGGGTGTCGAGTGCGCCGGAAATGAGTGCGTCGATCAGGACGACGGGCGTAGCGTTTTTGTGGTCCTGTTCATCGATGCCTGAATGCAGTGGAGCATTCAGTGTGCAGAAATCGTAGGCCACGCCGCTGTAGATTCGGGGGACGGCGCCGCAGTAGCTTTTCTGTTTCTTGAGGCTCTTTATGGCCACAGCGTCAGGGCGCGCAACCGTTTGAATGGTGCCGCACCCGGCGAGCATCAGCGCCGCCAACAATAGTGCCTGAGTTTTCATACCGCCAATCCTTCGCCGGAAAACCCTCAATCTACGTGGTTCGGAACAAAACAGCACTCACGCCATCGGCGGCAACCGCCGTTTCACCGGGGTCTTCTTGACGATTGCGGTGTTGGTCTCGGCATAGCTGTTGAGGCGGTCGAGCAGGGTGTCCAGTTGTTCCATCGACCGCACGTGCAGGCGCGCGATGAAGCAGTCATCGCCGGTGACCTTGTCGCATTCGGTGAACTCGGGAATGGCCTGTATCTGCCGTTCGACATTCTGCAACTGACCGGGCAGCGGGCGGATACGGACGATGGCCTGCAGTTGATAACCGAAGCATTTGGGATCGATGTCGACGGTGTAGCCCTTGAGCACACCACGCTCTTCAAGCCGGCGCAGGCGCTCGGCGACGCTGGGCGATGACAGGCCGCTGATTTGTGCCAGGGCCTTGAGCGAGCGTCGGGAGTCTTCCATGAGGGCTGCGATCAGCAGTTGGTCAATGTCGTCAGTCATGCAAACCCCCATTAGGCAAATGCTTGAATCTGCCTTGATAAAAAAGGTGAACTGGCAGTTTAGCCTGCATTTGACTCTGGAGTAGCGCGGCGGTGGATTGGCATACTTTGGGCTCATATCGAGGAGCCTGATCATGGATACAACACTGCGCCGTGGTACGTTGGAAATGACTGCCGCCATGCTTATTTCCGGGACCATCGGATGGTTCGTGCTGGTCTCCGGCCAGCCCGTGCTGGACGTAGTGTTCTGGCGCTGTGTGTTCGGCGCTGCGACCTTGCTGCTGATTTGCGCAGTGTTCGGCTTCCTGCGCCCGGGCATTTTGAGCCGCAGCACATTCTTGCTGGCGGTGCTCAGCGGGGTTGCGATTGTCGGTAACTGGGTGCTGTTGTTTGCCTCCTATTCCCGAGCTTCGATTGCCATTGGCACGGCGGTCTACAACGTGCAACCGTTCATGCTGGTTGGGCTGGCGGCGTTGTTTCTGGGTGAGAAAATCACCGCACAAAAGCTCTTTTGGCTGGGTGTCTCGTTTCTCGGGATGCTGGCAATCGTCAGTGCGCATGGCGAGCAGGGCGCGGGGGGCGGTGAATACCTGCTGGGGATTGCACTGGCCTTGGGCGCCGCACTGCTTTATGCCTTTGCCGCGCTGATCATCAAACGCCTGACAGGCACGCCACCGCACTTGATCGCGCTGGTTCAGGTCTGCACCGGCGTGCTGTTGCTTGCGCCCTGGGCGAATTTTTCTGCGTTGCCGCAACAACCCAGTGCCTGGGCCAGTTTGCTGACCCTGGGCATCGTGCACACCGGTGTGATGTATGTGCTGCTTTACGGTGCGATTCAGAAACTGCCGACGGCACTGACCGGCGCACTGTCGTTCATTTACCCAATTGCGGCGATTTTCGTTGACTGGTTCGCCTTCGGCCATCGCCTCGAACTGTTGCAATGGGTCGGTGTGATCGCGATTCTGCTGGCCGCCGCCGGTATGCAACAAGGTTGGGGCAATGGCGTTCGTAAAGTCGCGACGCAGTGACCGACGTTCAGATTTTCCAGCGCGGCGCGGTCTTCACCAAGCGCTGGCGCATGTCATTCAGGTTGGCGGTCAGTTGTCGGGTCAGTAATCGGTAACCGTCGAGCGCGCTGTAGACCGGGGTGCCCATGGCGGTCTGCGGTGCGGTTTCATCGGTCGTGCGCTCCAGGCGTTGTGTAGTACCGGATTGCAGCGCCCGGGCCATGCCAATCAGTAAAACGCGAACCTGCCGGTGCTCGGCTTTCAGTGCCAGTTGCATTTGTGCCATGGCCTGTTCGTCGCTTGCTTCGGGGCGGGTGTTGGCGAGGATTTCCAAAGTGCTGATGCACATCCGCAAATTGCGCTGGAGGGCGTCGAGCTCGGTCATGGAGATTCGCACTTCCTTGGACACTGAAGGCATCAGCGAGCGCAGTTGCACCATCATGCCGCTGAGGCGTCCCAGCATCTTCAGGTAGTGGTCGTCGGTGACCGATTGGCCACTGATGATCCGGCTGTAAATGCTCGCGCAATCGCGTAACGCACTGGCGAGTTTGTAGCGCCAGGAGTAGACCGCGTACAGCGGCAGCGCGAAGGAAAAGGCCAGGGCCAGGACGATCCCGATGAGGATATCGACCGTGCGCCAGAGCCCGTCGGTTACCGGATTATCACCATGACCCGCGACGATGAATACGGTGATCGCCGACAACAGCGCGGTGTAACCGCCCTTGCCAATTGCGTGGTAAGAGAAGAACCCGCAGACCACCGACATGCCGAAGTAGGTCAGCCATGGCAGGCCGAGCCAGGCCTGCTGCGCCACCAGCAGCAAGCCCACGCCAGCGCCGATCAGCGTGCCATACGCACGCTCGGCGGCTTTCTTGCCGATGTTGCCGTGGTGCTGCAATCCGCCGATCACTACCAACATGGTCACCGACGCCCATTCACCATGGGGCAGGTTAATCCCGGTGGTCAGCAGAATCGTCGCCAACAGCCCCAGCGACACCCGCACGGCGTGGATCAGTTTCGCGTTGCGATAACGCCGGTACGGGTCCAGTAGCGGACGTAGCAGCCGGCGCAGCAACGGTGGCAGTCGGGATGATCGAAGGGCTGTCATCGGGTTCGCGGGGTATCCTCGGTGTGCGCTCTAGAAAATATAGTCGGTGGTCAGGAAACTCGACTCCCGTCCGCGGATGATGTCGCTGATCAGTTCCTTGTTGCTCTCCTGAAACTTGGTGGCGACCAGCGTACGGATCGAAAATGTCCGCAGCGCATCGTGCACCGACAGCGTGCCTTCGGCCGAATTCTTGCGCCCGTTGAACGGGAAGGTATCCGGGCCGCGCTGGCACTGGGCGTTGATGTTGATCCGCCCGACCTGATTGGCAAAGATATCCACCAGCCGCCCAACCTCGGCGGGATTGGTGCCGAACAGGCTCAATTGCTGACCGAAGTCTGACTCGAGGACGTAGTCGATCACCGTGTCCAGGTCACGATAAGGCACGATAGGCACCACCGGGCCGAACTGCTCTTCACGATAGACGCGCATGTCGGTGGTCACCGGGTACAGCACCGCCGGATAGAAGAACGAACCACGTGCCTGGCCGCCATTCTCGTTCACCACTTTGGCGCCTTTGCTCACGGCATCGTCCACCAGCCCGTGCAGGTAATCGACCTTGCCTGACTCTGGCAGCGGGGTTAGCGACACACCGCTTTCCCACGGCATGCCCGGTTTGAGAGAGGCCAGCTTATGGTTGAATTTCTCGATAAAACGGTCGACCACCTGTTCGTGGACGAAGAGGATCTTCAGCGCGGTGCAGCGCTGGCCATTGAACGACAGCGAACCGGTGACGGCTTCGTTGACCGCATTGTCCAGATCAACCTCGGGCAGCACGATGCCGGGGTTCTTCGCATCCAGCCCTAAAGCGGCGCGCAAACGGTGCGGTTTCGGGTGAAGTTTTTTCAGGTCGCTGGCGGCCTTGTTGGTGCCGATGAAGGCAAAAATATCGATCTTGCCGCTGGCCATCAGCGCGCTGACGGTCTCGCGGCCGCTGCCATAGATCACGTTGATCACCCCGGCCGGGAAGCTGTCGCGGAAGGCTTCCAGCAACGGGCGAATCAACAGGACGCCGAGTTTGGCCGGTTTGAACACCACCGTGTTGCCCATGATCAGCGCCGGAATCAGCGTGGTGAAGGTCTCGTTCAACGGGTAGTTGTAAGGCCCCATGCACAAGGCGACGCCCAGCGGTACGCGGCGGATCTGGCCGAGCGTGTCCTGCTCCAGTTCAAAACGGCTGGAGCGACGGTCGAGTTCCTTGAGGGCGTTGATGGTGTCGACGATGTAATCGCAGGTGCGGTCGAACTCTTTTTCCGAATCCTTGAGGTTCTTGCCGATCTCCCACATCAGCAGCTTGACCACCGCCTCGCGTTGCTCGCGCATGCGGGTAAGGAACGCTTCGACATGCTGAATCCGTTCGGCCACCCGCATCGTTGGCCAGTTGCCCTGACCACGGTCATAGGCGCGGACGGCAGCGTCGAGGGCCGTCAGCGCGGTGTCGGCGTCGAGCAGCGGTGTGCTGCCGAGAATGACTTGTTCATCAGCGTTATCACTGGCCAGGTAGACCGGGCTGCGAACCACCGCCAAGGGGCCGTTCCAGATCTTCAGGACGCCATCGACGAGATATTCGCGTTGCTCGACCGGATCGCCCAGTCGGTATTTTTCCGGGATGTCGGCGGCGGTCGGGAACAAGTTGCCGAGGATGTTTGCTGTGGTCATGTCGCTACCCCGTCTGGATTGGGTGATGCGGATAAGGTTTTTATCGCCAGACACTGCCATGAGGTCAAGACCTGTCAGCAGTGTCTTTTCCAAGAATGATGGCCAGTGGCTACAAATCATCCTTGTTGCTGCCTTGGGCTCGGCGTAGGATGCGCGCCCTCATCAGCATAGCTGAATCGTTTTATCAGATTGCAACATGGATTGTTATGACTCATTCCACGCGTTTTTTTACGCCGCTTTTGATTCTTGCGGTAGCGACGACCCCGCTGATGGCCGACGCAAGTCCGCAACGTGCCGATTTACTGAGTGTTTATCGACAGGCCGTTGAGCACGATGCTCAGCTGTCAGCGGCGCGACATGATTACCAGGCTCGACGCGAAAGTGTCCCGCAAGCCCGCGCCGGATTACTGCCCACGCTCAATGCGGGGAGCACGGTGGAGTCTGTCCGGCTGCAACGAGATGAGCCGGGCCTGACACGTACCCGCAGCACATCGGTGTTTCAGGCCAATCTGAATCAGCCGCTGTTTCGTGCCGATCGCTGGTTTCAGCTCGAGGCCGCCCACGCCAGTACAGCACAGGCTGAACTTGAGCTGGGTGCGAAAGAGCAGGGACTGGTTCTGACGACGGCACAGACTTACTTCGAAACCTTGCGCGCACTGGATCTGTTGGCCGCCTCCAAAGCCGAGGAAGCGGCGCTCAAGCGTCAACAGCAACAGGCTCAAGCTCGCCTGGAGAATGGTGCATCGAGCATCACCGACGTGCTCGATGCCCAGGCTGCTTACGACAACGCAGGGGCCAATCGAAAACTGGCCGAGCGCAAGGTCGATGATGCTTTTGAAGGTCTGGCGCGTTTGACTCGCCAGGAGTATTCGGCGATCGAAGGGATTCAACATCAGCTGCCCGTGGAGCTGCCGACACCCAGCGATGCCAATACGTGGGTGAGTCAGGCGGTACGTCAGAATCTTGCGTTACAGGCCAGTAGTTACGCCGTGATTGCTGCCGAGCAAACCAATCGCCAACGCAAGGCCGGCTATGCACCGACCGTCGATGCGGTGGCGTCCTGGCGCAAGGGCGACAACGACAGCTTCGGCTATAGCAACCCGACCGACTTCGGGCGTAATGGCTACCGGGGCGATGTCACCCAAGGCAGCATCGGACTGGAGCTGAACGTTCCGTTGTTCGCCGGCGGCATGACCCGCTCGCAAGTGCGCGAAGCGACAGAGCGCCTGGCCCAGAGCGAGGATGAGCGTGAAGACCGGCGGCGTGAAGTGGTGCAGAACACCCGCAATTTCTATCGCGCCGTCCATTCCGATATCGAGCAGGTGATTGCCCGGCGTCAGACGATTCGCTCCAGCCAGGCCTCGGTCCAGGCCAATCAGGTCGGCCGCGATCTGGGCTCGCGTAATACCGCTGACGTGCTCAATGCCCAGCGCCAGTTGTACAGCGCCGTGCGTGAATACAACAACGCCCGTTACGACTACATCATCGATACGCTCAAGCTCAAGCAGGCGGCGGGGACGTTAAGTCCAACCGACCTGAGCGACCTGGCGATGTACCTGACCAAGGACTACGACGCGGATCGGGATTTCCTGCCGATGCAGGAGCGCAAGGCGCTCTGACCATCATTTCATACAGCTGAGTGAAATAAATCTCAGGAAATGATGGCGTATTGATGTCTAATGTTTCAAAATTGTTACAACCTGTTGAAAGGTTTACGAATTTATTGCCGCACTGCGGCGCGCATGGAAGCTTATGAGTGATCAAGGAAGGGGCGCCGAGTCGCCCACGCCAGATACCGGTCTCGTGTGTCTGGTCATGCTGGCCCGTTTTCATACGGTGGCAGCGTCCGCCGAACAACTGACCCACGAATTCGCCCCGGCGAACCAGCTGTTCACCCAACGCGAACTGCTGCTCGCTGCCCGCAAACTGGGACTCAAAGCCAAATCGGTCAACACCACCATCGCGCGGCTGGACCGTACGCCTTTGCCGGCGATTGCGGCCAATGGCGACGGGACGTTTTTCATCATTGCCAAGCTGGATCAAGGCAAAGCCCTGATCCAGGACCCGCGTTCGGATCGCCCCGAAGTCATCACCTTCGAGGCGTTGGCGGCGCGCTGGACCGGCGAGCTGGTGCTGGTGCGTTCCGAGGCCGGTCTGCCTGGCGAAACCTCGCGTTTCGATTTCACCTGGTTTATTCCCGCCATCGTCAAGTACCGAAAATTGTTGGGCGAAGTGTTGCTGGTGTCATTCGCCCTGCAGCTTTTTGCGTTGGTGACGCCTTTGTTTTTCCAGGTGGTCATGGACAAAGTGCTGGTGCATCACGGGTTGACCACACTCGATGTCATCGCCGCCGGTTTGTTGGGCATCATGCTGTTCGAGTCGGCGTTGAGCGGCCTGCGCAGCTATGTGTTCGCACATACCGCGAGTCGTATCGACGTGGAGCTGGGTTCGCGGTTGTTCCGGCATTTGATCAACCTGCCGCTGGCGTATTTTCAGGCGCGACGGGTCGGTGATTCGGTGGCCCGAGTGCGTGAGCTGGAGAACATCCGCAGCTTCCTGACCGGCAATGCGATTACCTTGCTGCTGGATGTGCTGTTCTCCCTGGTGTTCATTCTGGTGATGTTTTACTACAGCGGTTGGCTGACCCTGATCGTGCTGCTGTCGTTGCCCTTGTATGTGCTGGTCTCGGTGTTTGTCACGCCACTGCTGCGCGCCAGGTTGCAGGACAGTTTTACCCGTGGCGCGGAAAACCAGGCGTTCCTGGTGGAAACCGTGAACGGCATCGACACCGTGAAATCCATGGCCGTCGAGCCTCAGGCGATTCGCAAGTGGGACAACCAGATGGCGGCTTATGTCGCTGCCGGTTTCAAGACCCAGACCTTGTCCACCCTCGCCAATGAAAGTGTGTCGCTGATCGGCAAACTGGTCACCGTGGCGACTCTCTGGCTGGGGGCTCGATTGGTGATCGACGGCCAGCTTTCAGTGGGTGAACTGATCGCGTTCAACATGCTTGCCGGACGTGTCAGCGGCCCGATCATGCGCCTGGCGCAGTTGTGGACCAGCTTCCAACAAACCGGTGTTTCGGTGCAGCGTCTGGGCGATATCCTCAACACCCGTACCGAACTGTCCCAGGCCACCCGCAGCGCGTTGCCGCCACTCAAGGGGCAGATCGAGTTCGACCAGGTGCATTTTCGCTATCGCGCCGATGGCTCCGAAGTCCTGCGCGGGATCAGCCTGCAGATCGCGGCCGGTGAGGTGATTGGCGTGGTGGGGCGTTCCGGCTCCGGCAAAAGTACCCTGACGCGTCTGCTCCAGCGCTTGTATGTGCCGGAGCGAGGCCGGGTGCTGGTCGATGGCATGGACCTGGCGCTGGCCGACGTTTCATCGCTGCGGCGGCAAATCGGTGTGGTGTTGCAGGACAACATGCTGTTCAACCGCAGTATCCGCGAAAACATCGCCTTGACCGATCCGGGTGCTCCTCTCGAAGCGGTCATGCATGCCGCCAGCATGGCCGGAGCCCACGAGTTCATTCTGGAATTGCCCGAAGGTTACGACACCATGGTGGGTGAACACGGCACTTCGCTTTCCGGCGGTCAGCGACAACGGGTCGCCATTGCTCGTGCGTTGATCGGCAATCCGCGGATTCTGATCTTCGATGAGGCCACCAGTGCGCTGGACTACGAGTCCGAGCGGATCATCCAGCAGAACATGCAAAGCATCTGCGCCGGTCGCACGGTCATCATCATTGCCCACCGACTGTCCGCAGTGCGCGACGCCAATCGCATTCTGGTGGTCGATCGCGGGCAAATCGTCGAACAGGGCAGCCACGCCGAATTGCTGGCTCATCAGGCCGGCCACTACTCGCGTCTGCACCGCATGCAGCAGGGCTGAATAGCCCCTCGATCGCCTGTCACTGGTTTGTCGACCGCGCCCTGCATCAGGCGCGGCGGCATTCACTGTATTCCGGATTCAAGGATAGATTTCCCATGAGCGCACACCCTTCGTTATTGCAGCGCTATCGTCATGCCTGGCGACACTCCTGGCGCCAGCGCAAAAGCATGGACAGCCCGCGTCGACTAACCCATGAGGCGCAGTTTCTGCCAGCGGCGCTGGAGTTGCAGGACACGCCGGTGCATCCGGCGCCGAGAATTTTTCTCTGGAGCATTATGGGTTTTGCCGTGTTGGCGCTGCTCTGGGCCTGCATCGGCAAGATCGAAGTGGTCGCGGTGGCGCCGGGCAAGATCGTGCCGAACGGCAAGACCAAGCTGATTCAATCCAGCGAAACGGCAGTGGTCAGGGCGATCCACGTCAACGACGGTCAGGCGGTGAAAGTCGGCGAGTTACTGGTCGAGCTCGATCCGACCGCAGCGGATGCTGACGTCAGACGCATTCAAAGTGATCTGCTGGGCGCACGAATCGACAGCGCCCGCAGTGCCGCGATGCTCGATGCGATCAACCAGCAAAAGCCACCGGCATCGCTGATCGGGGCGATTGCCAATGCCAACCCGGAACAAGTGCTCAGCGCCCAGCGCTGGTTACAAGGTCAGTATCAGGAATACCGCAGCAATCTGGAATTGGTAGACGCCGAGATCCTTCAACGCAGCGCTGAAATCCAGTCTGCCCAGGCGCAAGTGGCGAGCCTTCGACAAACCGTGCCGATCGCCACGCAATTGGCCGAGGACTACCAGCGGCTGTTGGCGCAACAGTACGTGGCGCGTCATGAATACCTGGAAAAGGAGCAGGCCCGACTCGACTTGCAACGTCAGTTGAGCGTGCAGCAAGCCAGCGTCCTGCAATCCACCGCCGCCCAGGGCGAGGCACGGCGTCGACGCGAGGGCGTCGTTGCGCAGAATCGTCGCGCCATGCTCGACCTGCAACAAGAGGCCAACCAAAAAGCCGCGAGCCTGGTTCAGGAACTGGCCAAGGCCCGCTATCAGGAAACCCTGACCAGCCTCAAAGCCCCGGTGGACGGCACCGTTCAACAATTGGCCATTCACACCGTCGGTGGCGTGGTCACACCGGCCCAGCCGTTGATGGTCATTGTCCCGGCGGATCAGCCAGTCGAAGTGGAAGCAATGCTGGAAAACAAGGACGTCGGTTTCGTCCGCGCCGGCCAACCGGTCACGGTCAAGGTCGAAACCTTCACCTTCACCAAATACGGCACCGTCGACGGCGAAGTGCTCAGCGTCTCGAACGACGCCATCGAAGATGAAAAACGCGGGTTGATCTACAGCAGCCGTATTCGTCTCAACACCGATCACCTGATGGTCAACGGACAACGAGTGGCACTGTCACCGGGGATGTCGATAACGGCAGAAGTGAAGACTGATCAGCGGCGGGTGATTGAGTACTTCCTGAGTCCGTTGCAACAGCATGTGGATGAGAGTTTGAGAGAGCGGTAGGGGGAGTAAGTTTGTTTTTGAGGGTGGACCTAACTCTGGGAAGTTGGCTGGTTGCTTTGTGGTTTTTTTGAGAGGCGTAGACATGGGCAAGTTAATAAAATTTAGTTTTTTTTGCCTTGGGGTTGGATGGGTCGCCTGGCATTTAGTACTTTTTCTGATTTTTCTGATTCCGGCTTCGTCAGATGAACCTTATATAAAATTGTATCCCTCTCCAAGTGGAGGGGTCGTAGCGGTGTTGGTTAGTTATTCAGGTGGAGGCGGACTTGCGCCTTATTGCTATGACGAGATCGTTATATTTAACAGTGTTCTGGATATGCGCACTGCGATAAAAGAAAAAAAATATCAGGTTTACTCTGCTCTCTGTGCTTCGTTTTCTGATGGAGGTAATTCCCCGAAATTAGAGTGGGTGCTCGATAGTAAAGTTCGTGTGGAGTTTGCCTTGGGAGAGTCGGAGTTCGACGTTCGCAAAGTTGTGATGAAAGGCATGGATGAAACAGGTGGGGTGCGTGTTGAGTTTTATGCGCATCAATAAGGAGCGTTATGAATGGCAAGGAGGAGGAGTTGAGAATTGTTCGTTGGCTAAAATTTATATTGGCGGTTGTCGGCTTTCTGGCTATTTTAAAGTATACCGTTATTGCGTTGATAGAGCAGATTCCTGATGCCGATGATGAGGTAAATGTCACGGTGTATCCGTCTCCGAATGGAAGATACAGTACTGCACACGTCGTCCGCTCGGGAAGGGGGGCGATAGACTCATTTTGTCTGGATTATGTTGTTGTTTTTAATAGTCTGCTGGATGTAAGTGATGTCGTTAAAAATGATAACTATCAAGTCTATTCGGCCGAGTGTGATACTTTCATAGGTCATGAAAGTTCCCCAAAAATACACTGGGATTCCGATAATGATCTTCAGGTCGGTTTTGCGATCGGGGGGGCACGGGTATTCAGTCGCAACGTGGATCTGCGGGGTTTGGATGCGTCGGGGAATATACAGATCAAGTTTTCGGCCTATCGCTAGACGTTGGTTGGGAGCTATGGGATTGGTTGTGGCGGTTACAAGGGAGAGTGAAATCGCTCTCTTTATTGAGGGCGTTTGGCGTGAATAAACTGGCACGACGGTGTTTGTATTGGCTCGGTACAGGAGCGGCTATTTTGCTGTTCCTGTATTGCCTGATTCCAGAGCCGAAAGATAACCCGTATATGAAAATTTACTCGCCGCAGGATGGTGGTGGTTTTACGAGGTGTGAGTTTTCAGGTGACGGGAAAAATGGGAGCTTCTTCAGGTTCAATATGACACCGGAAGAGTGTCGGCTTGTGACCTACGATACAGGCAGTATTCAATTTGCTGTCGATTATCCGCGCATGAAGGTTGTGCGTGACGGTTGGAAGGGGAACAAAGCGCCCGTATTTTTTTATATGGAGCACATCTCCATGGACGGATTTTACGCCAATAGGCATGTTGCTGGGAAAGAGCCTGTTTTGGTGGTTGACGGGATTGAAAGTTATAAGGTTGGTGGTTTTTTGGAGCGGAAATTTACAGGCGTGGATGGTGTGCCTGTGTATGTTTCGGATTTTGTGAATACGTCTCGAGCGAACCGAATATATAAGGCAGGGTTGTGGGTTTTCTATCAGTACCCAAGAGAGCTTACGGATGTGAGGGCAGTGGATGAATTTGTCTTGGATGTTCTCGATAAGGTAATGGCTGAGTAAGGAGGCCGTCTGTGGAGTTATTAAATGCGGAACAGCGGTCCTTTTATAATAAATATTCTTTAATTGCGGTCGTCTTTGGGGGTTGCATTTTTTTGATGATGAAGTTCGCTATGAGAACGCCGGATACGTTTTTTACGGAGATCTATCCAGATCTTAAAACGTTAATTTGTTTGAATATTTTCGTTGGGCTCTATCTGTCGGAAAGGAAGAAAAGGTTTCTCGTTTATTTTGCCCGATTGTACGTATTGACGAATTTTGCGCTGTTTGGGTTTTTTACGGGATGCTGGATGCGGTATTTATCAGTTTGTCAGTGATAGACGATTTTATTTCAGGAGGGCTTGGGCAGATGATGAAGATTTTTAGCGCGAAAAATTTATGGGTGGTCATTAGATCGCTATTGGCATTCGTAGGTTTTTTAGCCATTGCCCGTTATGCACTGATTACGTTGATGGGCGCTGCCGGCAGTGAGGCAGATGAGCCAGGTGTCAATGTCTATGTTTCTCCTGATGGTCAATATAAGGCAGCGCATTTTTATTATATAAGTGGGGGCGTCGTGGACTCTTCCTGCGTGGATGAGATCGTGGTGTTCAATAATGCCGTGAGCGTTGCGCAAGCTCAAAAAGATAAACGGTATCGGGTGTTTTCAAGTCCTTTCGATACTTTCTCGGATCATCGGAGTTCTCCCGATATTGTCTGGTCTTCCAATCGTGGGTGCATATTGAGTTTTCAATTCGGGGGGCGGCGTTATTCAGTCGGCAAGTGGCGTTGCGGACTCATGATGCAACCGGTGCGGTGTCCGTGAGTTTCTTGGCGCATAAGTGAATTAGAGATTTGATCTCAAAAAAGCTAATGGGTGTCCCCTTTGTTGGAAATTGCTTTCTTTGTTCAGGGAGTGCGGCGTGAGTAAACTGGCGCGACGGTGTTTGTATTGGGTGAGCGCTGGAGTGGCTGTCTTGCTATTTTTATATTGCTTGATCCCAGAGAAAAAAGATAATCCATACATGAAAATTTATTCATTGTCGAATGGCGATGTTTTTTCTGGTTGTGAGTTTTCAGATGGCAAACAGTCAGGGGCGGTATTTCGGTTTCATATGCCTCCTGAAGAATGTCGGTTGGTTGATTACGGTGGCGGTGATGTTCTCACTGTTTCCATTGATTATCCCAGTATGAAAGTCGTAAAGCCGAGAATAGACAAGTCCGTCATCACGATTCGAATGTTCCCGATTTTACGTTCCTCTTTTTGGGAGGGCGCATTTTTAGAAGGGGTGGAACCTTCGAAGACAATTGAAGGTGTTAAATATTACGACTATGGCGGGCTTGCTACTCGAGCATTTGACGGAGGTGAGGGCGAGACTGTATTTGCTACTGATCATGAACATTATTGGCTGGCTAAGCGTTTGTTTAAAGATCTAAGGGTGTCTTATCAGTATGCGCGTATGTATGAAGATGTAAAGTTGATGGATAAATTTGTGGTGAGCTTTCTTAAGCACAGCTAGAGGGGACAGATTTGTTTTCAGGAATGGATCTTATTTCGGAAAATAAATCTGCCAACTTTATTGCTTTGTGTGTGGGAAGACCGAGGTGGAGGTGTTGTTTTTTTGAGAGGGATAGGCGTGGGTAAAATATCAAGGCGGTGCTTGTATTGGCTCGGTAGTGTAGTGGCTTTATTGTTGTTTCTGTATTGCTTGATTCCAGAGCCGAAAGATAACCCTTATATGAGAATTTTCTCATTGCAAGATGGTGGTGGTTTCACGGGGTGTGAGTTTGTAAGTGGCAAGATATATGGGGGACTCTACCGATTTAACATGACTCAGGAGGAGTGTCGGCGCGTCATCTATAAGGGTAGAAGCAGTATTCGATTTACAGTCGAGTATCCAGGGATGGAAGTTGTAGATGCTGATGGGCAGGAAAGAAAGTTTCCAGTGTTTTTTTATATGGAAAACATATCCATGGAGGGGTTTGACGCCAATAGGCACCTTAGTGGGAAAAGACCTATTTTGGTGGTTGATGGGGTTGAAACTTATGAGGTTGGTGGTTTTCAAGAAAGAAAATTTACAGGGGGAGATGGTGTGTCGGTGTATGTCTCGGACTTTACGTATACGGTTCGGGCAAATCGAATATACAAATCCGGACTGTGGGTTTTCTATCAATACCCAAAGGAACTTACGGATGTCAGGGCTGTGGATGATTTTGTCCTGAGTGTCCTTGGTAAGGTAATAGCAGAATAAGGAGATTGTGTGTGGCACTGGTAAAATTTAATGATGCTCAGCTAAAAGAGTTGCAGCGGCTGTCGGATAATAAAGACTACCCCGCTGCATATGAATATATGCACGGCATCGTTGCTGGCGAGGTAGCAAGCGCTGGCAGGGAAAGTGACCTTGGTGACTTGGTGGCGGTTGCTAATTGGTTGGTGACGGCAAAGGCAATCAACTCGAATGATCGAAGCAACTTTTTGGACGATATTGTTCGTGGGTCGATACAGTACTCTGTAGCCAAAACAGGTCGCCCATTGAGTAATGAGGCGTTTCAGGTCGCCTCTGATAAGTTGGCTTCCGAAACAATAAATAACGTGCTGAAGGGGGGTGGTGTAAAGTCAGCTGATATTATCACCGATTTAGAATCGAACGGTATGGAGGACGCGCTGAAGCTGAAGGCATGGCAATGGCCCGGTGCGCTGGCTGATATACTTCCACCTCCCTTAGGTATGGGGCGTGATTTTATTCAGATTGCGGGTAAGACAACAACAGAGTTTACGCAAAACGTAATAAGTTCCATGATTTCAAACATGGCAGGGATTGAGCGAGTCATAAATAGAGACTCTGCGCTGGACGTTAGTCCTACGTGGAAGTTGTGGCGGGAAATGAGCAGCTTTATAGCGGATAATCGTTATAAGCTGTATGAGAAAGATAAGGTGGTAGAAGCAACACCTGGCAAGGACTTGGTTAATATCAACATCAATCCTTCCCCTCAACCCCAACAACACATCCAGGGCGAAAGCAAAGCCCAGCAAGACGTTGCCAATGGCTTCATTCAAAACGCCGCGACTCACAACGTTTTCGCCGTCGGCGGCATTCTCAACAAAACCGATTTCACCTCCACCCAAATGGCCAGCCTCGCCTCGGGAGGCATTCGTCCCGGTGAAATGCAGCTTGACCCCAACGCTCGGCCTAACACCTATCTGTCGAGCTTCTACCAGGCCCCAAACAGCAGCAAACCGGATTTCAGCTTGCGCAATGCCGTGACCCTGAACGGTTTGTCGGCCATGTCCACGTTCAACACTTACGTTGACCCGCTGTTGCTGGATTTGACCGGTAATGGCGTGCACATGACTGATATCCGCGACGGTGTGCTGTTCGATACCGACCACAGTGGCACGCTCAAGCGCAGCGGTTGGGCGGATCGCAGTACCGGGATGCTGGTGATCGACGATGGCAGCGGCCAGATCAAGGACGTCAGCCAGATGTTCTCCGAGTATTACGGCGGCAGGGCCGGCGTCAACGGCGCGGCGGGCGAGACGAAGTTCAAGGACGGTTTCGCGGCGTTGGCCAGCGAGGACGCGAACAAGGACGGCGTGATCGATCAGAAAGACCCGATCTGGAGCAAGCTGCGGGTCTGGGTCGATGGCACCCACGATGCAAAAGTCGATGCCGGTGAACTGAAGACGCTGGCCGAGCTGGGCATTACCCAGATCAACGTGCGTGCTGCTTCTACCAGTGCTGAAATTCGTGACGGCAACAAGGTGCTCGCCACCGGTTCGTTCACCATCAATGGCAAGAATCAGGAAGCGCTGGCGGTCGATTTCCTTGGCGATCCGGTCAGCAACACTGTGAGTACGCAGGGCACCGGCACACGGGTGACCTCTACCACCAAAGGCATCACCACCACTGCGTATGCCAGCCAGAGCACCACGAGTGAAACCCTGGACGCGACGCAACTGGGCGTGAGCAATCTGTACGGCGGCAGCGGCGATGACACCTTGATCGCCGCACCTGCTGGCGGTTGGCTGGTGGGCGGTGCCGGCAGCAACACCTATGTCGGCGGAGCAGGCGATGACGTCTTTGTCATCAGTGCTTCTGACAATCCGGTCAATATTCACGGCAATGGCGGTCACGACACGGCGATCATCGTCGGTGACAAAGGCGTGGTGTTGAACATGGCCCACGCCGGTTTGACCATCGCCGAAGGTGGCGGCGGTAACGACGTCATCATGAGCGGTGGCACTGGCAGCGCCTTCATCAAGGGCGGCTCCGGCAATTCGACCCTGGTCGGCGGCGCGGGCAACGACGTTCTGGTTGGCGGCACCGGCCACAACACTATCATCGGCGGCAGTGGCAAAGCGGTGATCTACGCCGGGCCACAGGGCGACACCATTTACGCCTCCGAAGCCGGCAGCATCATTCACGCCGGTGGCGGTGCCGATAAAATCTACGGCGGCGCCGGTAACGATGTGATCGAAGTCGGCCACGGCAATGCGACGATCGATGGCGACGGCGGGATCAACCTGGTGACGCTGCACGGCAACCATGGCGACTACCGGATCACCCGCACCGACAGCGGCTATGAAGTGGCCGACAAGGTCGCCGGTCGTGACGGCACGGTGACCCTGAAAAACATCCAGAAGCTCAACTTCTCGGACATTTCCGCCGTCGACCTGCAAACCCCCAACGCCATGCCGGTGGCGGATGTGCTGACCCATGACAAGGACGGCAAGGTCTTCGATCGTACGCAGACCCACCTGATTTCTGCAGAGAGCCTGTTGGCCAACGATCAACACCTCAACAGCCAGGGCGCGCTGCGTATCGCCAATGTCGGTGACGCGGTGGGCGGCACGGTCAGCCTCACGGCCCAGGGTGATGTGCTGTTCAACCCGGACGCGCATTACACCGGCCTGATCAGTTTCAAATACGGCGTCGCTGATGCGGCCGGCAATCTGTCGGCGTCGGTGGTGGACCTCGGTAGTGGGCAGACCGCGCCAATGCGTGCCGGTGTCACTTTGCTGACCCCTGAAGTGCCGCTCGATCCACTGGCGGCTCAGGAGTGGTACTTGAGCGACACCAACGTGCTGCCGGTGTGGAAGGACTATACCGGCAAGGGCGTGCGCATCGGTCAGTTCGAGCCGGGTGGCCAGTTCGCCACGGCGCCTGAGATCTTTGATATCGCCCACCCGGATCTGGCGCCGAACGTCGACAAAACCTGGTTGCAGACTCAACAGGCGAGCGGCACTTTGCCGGGGCTGGTGTCCAACCACGCGACGATGGTCGCGGGCGTCATGGTCGCGGCCAAGAATGGCGCAGGTGGCGTGGGCGTGGCCTACGACGCAACGTTAGGCGGTTATTACCTGGCCAACAGCGGCGCCGATCTGGCCGGGTTGGGGTATATGGTCAGTTTTGACATTGCCAACAACAGCTGGGGTTTCACCTCTGACTTCGCCCTCAGCAGCTATCAGGACGGCAACTTCACGACGGCCACGGCGCTGAGCATGAATGCGCAGTACGCGGCGAGTAACGGTCGCGGCGGTTTGGGTACGATCATTGTGGCGGCGGGCGGCAACAGCCGAGCGACTGGCGGCAATGCCCAGGGTTCGCTGACCAACAACAATCGCTTCTCGGTCGAAGTCGGCGCGATCAACGCACAGGGTGATCTGTCGACCTTGCAGATTGGTTCGTCGCCGTTTTCCAATCCGGGCGCCAGCCTGCTGGTGTCGGCACCGGGCAGCAATGTCGTGTCCACCAGCCACATGCTGGAAACCGAACGCGGTTCCACCTTCGGCAACGATTACACCAGCATGCAAGGCACCAGTTTTGCCGCACCGATTGTCTCCGGCATCGTTGCGCTGATGCTCCAGGCCAACCCGAACCTGGGTTATCGGGATGTGCAGCAGATCCTGGCGTTGTCGGCGCGCAAGATCAATGACCCGTCCACCCAATGGAGCGATAACGCTGCCCACGGCTGGAACGGCGGAGGCATGCACACCAGCAACGATTACGGTTTTGGTGAAGTCGATGCTCGCGCCGCCGTACGCTTGTCCGAGGCCTGGATGACCCAGAGTACCGGCGCCAACGAGCACGTCTACAGTGCATCGAGCGGTGCGCTCGGCAAACCTTTGGCGGCGGGCGCGACACTGACATCGTCCATCGCGATGAATGCCGGTTTGAATGTTGAGCACGTCGAAATCGACTTTGATGCTCAGGTCGGCCGCCTCGGCGATTTGACCCTCAAACTGATTTCCCCGGATGGCACACAAAGCGTGTTGCTCAACCGTCAGGGCAAAGTCCCGGACGGCATGCCGGGGGCCAGTGCAACCGACGTTGGCAGCACGCAGTCCGGGGCGTTCAAGTACACCTTCATGACGACCCATGACTTCGGCGAACGCTCGGCTGGCAACTGGACGTTGCAGGTAACTGATTCGGCCTCCGGTCTGCCGGTTACGCTCAACAGCTGGTCGCTGCGTTTGTATGGCAGCAAGACCAGCCCGGACGACACCTATTTCTATACCGATGAATACATCAAGTCGGTGGCCGCGAACGCCAATCGTTCGGTGCTCGATGATGCCGTCAATGGCGTGGTGGGTGGGCGCAATACCCTCAATGCGGCAGCCGTCTCGGGGGACACCTCGGTCAACCTGCTGACCGGTGTTGCCAGCATCGGCGGCGCGGCGTTGACGGTGAAAAATCCGTCGGCCATTCAGAACATCGTCACCGGCGATGGCAACGACACACTGGTCGCCGGTGCGGCCGATGCCTTGCTCGACGGCGGGCGTGGCAACAACACGTTGACGGGCGGTGCGGGCAAGGACTTCTTTGTGGTCCATCGACGCGATGCGGGCAGCGATACCATCAGCAACTTCGAGGCCGCTCGTGGCGAAATCGTTGATCTGGTGGGCTTCGCCGGAAAGAAGTTCGCGGATCTGGTGCTGACGCAGCAGGGCACGGACGTCAAGGTCGACCTGGGCAAGGGCCAGAGCATCGTCCTGAAAAATCAGGCACTCGCTGGCATCACCGCAGCGAACTTCAAATTCCAGGACACCTTTGTCGCCCCGACGGCTTACGTCAACAGCGATGCTCAAGCGGTCAAGCCGCAAGAAGGCCTGGGCACCGTGGTGCTCAACGGTGGCGGTAAAGGCGTGATGTACAGCAGCGACGCTCAGGGCAAAACCGTGGCCTCGCTGAACGGCACGATCTACAGCCATGACAGCGCGACGTCGGATGTGTTTGTGGTGGCGGCTCAACCCGGCGCCAAGGATTACAGCAACGCCTTGCGCGGGTTCCGGCATGGCGTCGACAAGATCGACCTGCGTCAGACCGGCGTCACCGATTTCAGCCAGTTGACCGTCGAACACCAGAACCGCGCCACCTTCAATGGCCTGACGCAGATTCATGGTGTGTACGTGACGCGCAGCGATTCGAACACCACGCTGTTGTATCTGGATGCATTGGATGTGGCACAGGTCAGTGCCTCGGACTTCCTTTTTGCCGATCATGCTCCGGTTGTGGTGCAGCCAGTCGGACCGGTGCCGCCCGTGGTCGTGCCGCCAACCGTCACCGTGCCGGGTACATTGACGCCGATTATCGATCGCCCTGGTGTCGACAAACCTGTGGTGGTCGGGCCGCTGCCGCCGATTGATCTGCATCCGACCATTGTCGTTCCCGACCCGGTCCTGCGACCTTCAGTCACGATTCCAGACTTCAAGTTGCCGGAGACCAAGACCATCGATCAGATCCTTGCCGAGCGCGGCGTTGATCTGAACCCGAAAGTGCCGGAGCATAAAACCGTCGAGCAGATCCTTGCCGAGCGTGATGCGAATCGCGGTGCGACGACGGTCCCTGAACGCAAAACCATTGAGCAGATTCTCGCCGAGCGCGGTGTCGGTTCGCTGGAACCGTCGAAGTTGCCGGACATCGGTCCGGTCGGGCGTGAGGTGGGCGGGCGTACCCCGATTGATATTCCGAGCCCGCGGCCGATTGTCATTCCGGACATTCCGGCGATCGATTTCTCTCATCGACCGATTACCGTTCCAGACGTTGTGGGTGTGCAAGATCCCCGGCTGACTGTCGATAACGCTCGCAAGATAACCGACGACTCGAACGCTGCGCTTGCGGCGATCCGGGACAGAATCAGCGGGGCAACCTCTTCGACAGATGCCCCGGCACCTGTGGCTAGCGACCCCAACGTCATGACGGTCCAGGGCTTCTTCGCCGATGTCACGCTTGGCGACGAGAGCAAGACCATCAACGTCGAGGCCTCCAATGCCAAAGTGCTTGCTGGCAACGGCGACAACAAGGTCAATGTGACGGGCCGTCGGGGCAATATCACCCTGGGCAACGGCAATAACGTGGTGACCGGCAATGTCGACAAACTCACGGTTGGCCACGGCAACAACATCATTACCGACTCCGGGTCTTTCTCCACGGTAAAACTGGGGGATGGCAATAATAAGGTGGTGGTCAGCGGCAACATGCCGACGGTTGAAGTCGGGCACGGGGTCAATGACATCGAGTTCAGCGGCGCGAGTGGCGATCTGGTGTTCGGCAAGGACATCAACCCCGATCATCTGTGGTTCCAGCACAAAGGCCAGGACCTGCAGATCTCTGTCATCGGCAGCAAGCAGGAGGTCACGCTGCATAACTGGTATGCCAGTACTCCTGAGCGTCCACGCGACATCATGGCCGGGGACCGCCATCGGTTGATGGACAATGATGTCGAGCACCTGGTCCAGGCCATGGCGGCGTTCGCGCCGGCGGCACCGGCGAGCATGACCTTCGGTGCCGCCGAGCAGCAGGTGTTGCAGCCTGTGCTGGCGGCCAACTGGATGTAAATAACCCCGCGTTAACTCGGTAACACGGCCCGCGATACTCATCGCGGGCCTTCGGCCGTTAGGCCGTTTGAGCCCGAACACCTATAGCAGCTCCTACGGACGCGCTTTTTCAACGCACACAAATCGCTGTGTGCCGGTTAAACTTCGCTCCTTTCCAGAGGAGTTCTCATGAGTTACTACCAGCCGGGCATCCTTGCCACCCCCGTTCCGCCTCAGGCGCGTCATTTGTTTTTCGCTCTCGAATCCGCCGAGGCTCTGCCGGCTGCGCTCGACAACCTGATGCAACTGGTGGACGGCAAGTCGGCGGTGGTCGGTTTTGGCAAGTCGCTGGTCAATGCACTGGGCGTGAAAGTAGCGGGGCTTCGACCGTTCCCGGCGATGATCGGCGTTGGCGTCGATAACCCTTCGACCCAGCACGCGCTGTGGTGCTGGCTGCACGGTGAGGATCGCGGCGAGTTGCTCAACCGCAGCCGTGCCCTGGAAGTCGCGCTGGCTCCAGCGTTGCGCCTGGTGCAGATGAACGAAGCCTTCCGTCACATGAGTGGCCACGACCTGACGGGCTATGAAGACGGCACCGAAAACCCCCACGACGAAGCCGCCGTTGCCGCAGCGCTGGTGGCTGAGGGTGAGGACAGTCCGGTGGGTGGCAGTTTCGCCGCGATCCAGCAGTGGCAGCATGATCTCAACGGTTTTAATGCGCTGCCGTCCCATGAGCAGGACAACATCATTGGCCGTCGCAAGAGCGACAACGAAGAACTCGACGACGCGCCGATTTCCGCTCACGTCAAACGCACCGCCCAGGAAAGCTTCACCCCCGAAGCCTTCATCGTGCGTCGCTTGATGCCGTGGATCGAAGGTGATCGTGCCGGCCTGATGTTCCTGGCCTTCGGACATTCCTTCAACGCCTTCGAAGCCCAACTGCGCCGCATGAGTGGCCTGGAAGACGGCATCGTTGACGGTCTGTACCGCATGAGCCGGCCGATCACCGGCGGCTACTACTGGTGCCCGCCGCTCAAGAATGATCGGCTGGATTTGCGTGCGCTGAATATCGGCTGAAGCCGGACATTGGCCGCCCCGCAGGTTGCTGGCGGCAACTGACCTGAGATAAATCAGGTCAGGCACTGCTCATAAAAGACTTCAGAACGAGGTACTGACACTCGCCACCCAGGTGGCGCTGCAGGTGTCGGTAAATCCGTAGTTGCTTGCACACTGGCTGTCCGACAGGTCGGTGTCGATGTAGCTCAGGCCCCAGGTCAGGCCGAAAAATTTATGGGTCAGTTTGGCTTCCCATTCATGGTAGGCCTCGCTGCTGTTGCCGTCCTGCGACCAGAAAACACCATCCTTGAAGTCCATCCTTCCGTAGCGCAGCTTCAGGCCCGTTTCCAGTGGCAAGGTCGTTTCGTATCCCAGGTAGTTGTAGAGCGTACTTTGCTTGCTGTCTTCACCGGGGGCGTCGGCGGAGTAGTAATTGCCGAGTATGAAACCGTAGGCGTTGAGAATGGCGTAGACCTCGCTCTGGTTGAACTGGCTTTCGTTGGGGTAGGCGTACTTGATGTAACCCAGGTCCAGGCTCACCGGTTCAGTGATCTGCCAGAGCCAGCCGGCGTAGTACTCGACCTCCTGACGTGTCTTGAGACCAAAGCCGAAATCGACGTTCGAGGTCCAGGCCCCCAGGTACAGGCCGCTGATGTGCTGCAAGGTCGCACCGAACTGCGCGGCGGGGTCATTCTTGGTTTGCGAAATACCGCGGCTGCGGTAATCGCTGGCCAGGGTCAGGTCCAGTTGCACGGCCAACTCATCGTTGATCGCCACCGCGTGGCTGGTCAGCGGTGCAAGGGAAAAACAGCCAAGGGCGAGGAGGGCGAAGCGGTTCATGTGACGGTCCCGTTATTGTGGTTGTTATGGGCAGGTGCAGGCAAAGCGCCGCCCGAACCCTCGCGGCAAGCGCGGGGCCGGGCAGTGCGGACGGTCTTTTTTTACTGTGCGGCGGGGGCGTAGACTTCGCGGCCGGCGAACCAGGTGCTCAGGACTCGAGTGTCGTGCAGGGCTTTTTCATCGACCTTGAACACATCACGGTCGACGATGATGAAGTCCGCCTGCTTGCCGGGCTGGAGCGAACCGATCTGTTGTTCCAGGCCAATGGTCCGGGCGGCGTTGAGGGTGTAGGCGTAGAACATGGTCTCGCGGTCGATGCCCTCGGCGGCGTTCAACACACCTTTTGGCCCCACGCGGGTGATGGCCTGGGCCATCGCGTTGAACGGGTTCGGTGATGACACCGGCCAGTCACTCGCACCGGCAATCGTTGCGCCTTGCTTGAGCAACGAGTGCGCCGGGTACTGATAGCGGAAGGCGAGCGCGCTGACGTACGGCTTGATCATGTCCAGGGTGTACTCGTCGGCGGAGGCCCAGAGCAGTTGCATCGAAGCGATCACGTTCAGTGGCTTGAAACGGGTGAACTCCTTGGGATTGACCAGTTGCAGGTGGGTGATGGAGTGGGTCACGCCGCTTTGTCGGTCCTTGCGTGCCTGTTCGATGCCGTTCAACGACTCACGTACCGCGCGGTCGCCAATGGCGTGAATGTGCACCAGCCAGCCACGCTGGTCGGCGGCACTGACCAGCTCACCGAAATGCGCCGGATCGATCAGCAGTTCGCCCTGTTTGTGCGAGTTGTTGTAGGGATCGATCAGCGCCGCGCTCTGTGCCGGGAATTCCAGTACGCCATCGGCGAAGATCTTGATGCCGGGCAGGCTCAGGTTCGGGATGCCCTGGAACTGCTTGCGCACAATGTCCAGCGTGTCGAGGTCAGCCGGGCGGCTCCGCGGATTGGCCACCAACAGCGCGGCGACGTGCGCGCTCATTGCCCCGGTTTCAGACAACGCCTTGTACACCGGCAAGACGCCAACGGTTTTTTCCGTGGGCTTGAGGGCGAACACCGGTTCCCCCGGCGCGGCGTTGGCAGCCGGGTCCATCCAGGCGGTGATACCCAGGCTGTTGTTGAACCGCAGCGCAGCCTGGGCGGCGCGCAACAGGTCCGCCGGACTCGCTTTGGGCATGACCGAAGCGACCCGGTCCCAACCCGCATCCACCAGAAATCCGTTGGGCGCGCCATTTGCCAGGCGGCCGATGGTGTCGCGCTCGGCAGCGGGCAGGTTGTTGATCAGTGCGACATCGATCCCGGCACGCATGAGCATCACGTTATTGGCCCAGGCCGTGTGGTGATCGCTGCCGATGAACACGACGGGTACCTGCGCCCATTCACCCTGATTGAAGCGCTGGGCAAAGGCCTCGGCCTGGGCCCAATAGGTTGAACTCATACCGGCCACACTCAGCACATCACCGTGCCTGGCCTTACCGTCGTCACGCCAGCCGCGCAGGCGTTGTTCCAGTTCGTCGAGGCTGACTTGCTCATCTTCCATATTGGCCGAGGCCAGTTCGAGGCCGCCGAAGATCGCGTGTGAGTGGCTGTCGATCAGGCCGGGCATCAGGGTTTTGCCCGCCAGGTCAATGACGCGGGTCGAGGGCTCGATCAACGCCTTGATCTGCGCGTCGCTGCCAACCTGCAGCACTTTGCCGTCTTGCACCGCCAGGGCCTGGACTTTGGGATGGGCGTGGTTGGCGGTGAAGATCTTGCCGTTGATCAATACCAGGTCGGCGGCGGCCATCGCTTCCATCGAGGCAAAAGCCACGGCGCAGCTCAGGAGTGTCGGGATCAATCTATTCATGCGGGGTGCCTTGTTTTTATTCGTCTGGAAGCGAGACTAGTGGCTTGGCGCGCTGGGTAGAACGCCTGAAACCAGCAAAACCCTTTTGCCTGAATGGAAAAACCATGGACAAGCTCAGTGCCTTGAAAATGTTTGTCGCGACGGCGGAACACGGCAGTTTCAGCCGTGCCGCGCAGCAACTGGGCAAAACCCCGTCAGCGCTGACCAAAGCGGTCAGCCATCTGGAGGATGAACTGGGTGCGCGCTTGTTCGAGCGCAGCACCCGTCGCACGTTGTTGACCGAGAGCGGGCGGCTTTATCTGGAGACCGCGCGCCAGGTGTTGCAACGTCTGCAAGAGGTCAGCGAAGAGATCCTGCAGCTGCAGCATGGTTTGCAGGGCACGCTGAAAATCACCGCGCCGCTGGCCTTCGGTCGGGCGTTTCTCGACGAAGCATGCTCAGGCTTTCTCGATGAGTACCCGCAAATCAGCTTGCACATCGACCTGTGCGACGAGTTCGTCGATCTGCTCGAAAGCGGCTACGACCTGGCATTGCGTGAAGGTCATGACGACCTGCCCGGACAGATCGCCCGAGTCGTTGGCGACAATCGCCTGGCCCTTTGTGCCAGCCCGGAATATCTGGCGCGCAACCCGGTCCCGGTGACGCCGCAGACCCTCGATCAGCATCACTGGCTGCTCTATCGACATGCGGACCTGAGCCGTGAATTCTGGTGGGTCAAGCGCGACGGTCAACGGCTCAGCTTGCCCCAGCCGTCGCGGCCGCGCCTGAAAAGTGACAATTACGACTTGCTGTTGGCCGGTGCGCTGGCAGGACGCGGATTGCTGCACACACCGCTATGGAGTGCTGCGCCGTATCTGGCGGAGGGTCGGCTGGTGCGGTTGATGGCTGACTACGAGATTGATCCGGACGCATTCGGTTCGTACATCCTGGCGGTGTATCCCAGTCATCGCCGGGCCACCGCCAAGGTGGTCGCGTTCATCGATTTCATTTCGGCTTTTCTGCGGCAGCGCGGCCTGGGCTAAGCGTTACGACTGGCGGTTCTTGTCAGGAAAAGTCGAGAGGAGTACAAATGTACTCCATGACGACTTTGACTCCCCGCCGTACCGCCATCCTGACCTTTATTCGCGAGCGCATCGCGCAGCAAGGTCAGCCACCGAGCCTCGCTGAAATCAGCGAGGCGTTCGGTTTTGCCTCGCGCAGCGTGGCGCGCAAGCACGTAGTGGCGCTGACCGAGGCCGGCTTCATCGAGGTCAATCCGCATCAGGCCCGTGGTATTCGCTTGCTCAATCAGCCGCGTCACCCCGAGTTGCTGGACATCCCGGTACTCGGGCGGGTGGCTGCCGGTGCGCCGATGGGCGTCGATGCCGAGGTTCACAGCCGCTTGTGGCTGGATCCGGCAATGTTCTCGCGTACGCCCGACTACCTGCTGCGGGTTCAGGGCGACTCGATGATCGGCGACGGCATCCTCGACGGTGATCTGGTGGGCGTGCGCCGCAGTACCGAGGTGCAGAACGGCCAGATCGTCGTCGCGCGGCTTGAGGGTGAGGTCACCATCAAACGCTTTGAGCGGGCAGGGGACAGCGTGCGGTTGCTGCCGCGCAACCCGGCTTACAGCCCCATTGTGGTCACCGCCGATCAGGATCTGGCGATTGAAGGGGTGTTCTGTGGTCTGGTGAGGCAAGGGTGATGGGCGCCGTCGTTGCGCTGGATACGCTGTTCAATGGCGGCCAGGTCTGGAAAGGCCGGCCTGCGCCACCCAGCGTCAGCCCACAACCGACCGGGCATGCAGCACTGGACGCGGCCTTGCCCACTGGCGGCTGGCCGGAAGCGGCGCTGACGGAAATCCTTATCGCCGGGCAGGGCGTGGGCGAGTTGCAATTGGTATGGCCGGCCCTGGCCCGGCTGACGACCGCCGGTGAGCGAGTGGTGCTGGTGGCGCCGCCGCATGTGCCGTATCCCCAGGCCTGGCAGAACGCCGGAGTGGATCTGCGCCAGTTGTCGATCATCCAGGCCAGTGACCGTGAGGCGCTGTGGGCGGCGGAACAATGCCTGCGTTCGGGCAGTTGCGGGGCGGTGCTGTGCTGGCCGCAACAGGCGGATGACCGCGCCTTGCGCCGTTTGCAGGTGGCGGCGGAAACCGGGCAGACCCTGGCGTTTGCCTATCGCTCGATCAAGGACGCCCTCAACCCTTCGCCGGCGGCCCTGCGCATCGCCATCGATTCGAGGCCTGCGCAGTTAAGAGTGCTCAAGTGCCGTGGCGGACTGGCCCGTTCGGCGCCGATTGCCTTCGCCACGGGGCAGTGAGGTTGGCATGCGCTGGGTCTGTATCCTTTTCCCGCAGCTGGCGCTGGACGCGGTGTTGCGTCAGCGCAGCGATCCTGATGAACCGCTGGCGCTGCTGAGCGGGCCGGCGCAGCGGCGGGTGTTGCAGGCGGTCAATGAGCCGGCGCGGGCACTGGGGTTGCGCCCGGGCCAGTCGATGGCTGCCGCCCAGGCCTTGAGCAAAGCCTTTGCCAGCACCGACTATGACGTGGCCGAAATCGAGCATTGGCAACAGTTTCTCGCCGCCTGGGCCTATCGCTTCAGCTCCCAGGTCAGCGTGCATTACCCGCGTGCCGTGCTGTTTGAAATCGAGTCGAGCCTGGGGTTGTTCGGGCCCTGGCCGCAGTTCGAGGCGCGGTTACGCGCAGAACTCACGGCGCTGGGTTTTCGCCATCGACTGGTCGCGGCACCCAATCCGCTGGCCGCCCGGATCCTGGCCAATGCCTACGACGGTCTGGCGGTGCCGGACAATGAAACACTGCGGCAATTGCTCGGGCAGATGCCCATCGAGCGGATCGGACTTGAGCAAACGGTCGCCACTGCACTGTCGCGCATGGGCTTGCGCACCTTGAGCCAGGTTCAGGCGCTGCCGCGTCAAACCCTGGCCCGACGCTTCGAAGCGCAAGTGCTCAAGCACCTCGATACCTTATTGGGCGAACGGCCGCTGGCCTTGGGGTTTTATCTGCCGCCGGATCGTTTCGACGTGCGGATCGAGCTGAATTTCGATGTGCAATCCCATCAGGCATTGCTGTTCCCCTTACGCCGGCTGACCGGCGATCTTTCGGCGTTTTTGTGTGGCCGGGACAGCGGCGTGCAGCGCTTTGACCTGCACCTGGAACACGCCGGGTTGCCGGATACGCTGATCAAGGTCGGCCTGCTGAGCGCCGAGCGCGATCCGGCGATGCTCTTCGAACTGGCTCGGGGTCGGCTGGAACAGGTGCAGGTCGAGGCGCCGGTGCGCGGTTTTCGTCTGTCGGCGCAGGACTTGCCGAGCTTCGTCCCGCAGCGCCGGGAGCTGTTCGACGAGCGACCGCAGCAATCCTTGCCCTGGGAGCAACTGCGCGAACGCCTGCGTGCACGGCTGGGGGACGAGGCGGTGCAGGGGCTGGGTTTTCAGGCCGACCATCGACCGGAGCGTGCATGGCAGCCGAGTGCGCAGAGTCAGGTCTGTCCGGTGCTGGCTGATGTGCAACGTCCCGGCTGGTTGCTGCCCGAACCGCTGCCCGTGCATGAAGGCACGGCGCGCATCCTCATGGGGCCGGAGCGCATCGAGTCCGGTTGGTGGGATGGCGCTGATGTGCGCCGCGATTACTACCTGATCGAAACCCGCGCAGGCTCGAAGGCCTGGGCTTATCGTGCGGTGGGCGAGGCCGGGCCGCTGTGGCTGCAAGGCTGGTTCGCATGAGCGCCGACTATGCCGAGCTGCACTGCCTGTCGAACTTCAGTTTCCAACGGGGTGCATCGAGTGCCCGCGAGCTGTTCGAACGGGCCAAACGCCAGGGTTACCAGGCCTTGGCGATCACCGACGAGTGCACCCTGGCCGGTATCGTCCGTGCCTGGCAAGCGGCCAAGGCGCTGGAGTTGCCGCTGATCATCGGCAGTGAAATGCGCATCGAGAATGGCCCGAAGCTGGTGCTGTTGGTGGAAAACCTTGAGGGTTATCAGGCCCTGTGTCGGCTGATCACCCACGCCCGGCGGCGCACGGAAAAGGGTCAGTACCGGGTGCTGCGTGAAGACTTCAGCGAGCCATTGCCCGGGCTGCTGGCGTTGTGGGTGCCGGATACGGTCGATGCGCTGGAACACGGCGCCTGGCTTAAAGGTATTTTCGGCGAGCGGCTGTGGTTGGCGATTGAGTTGCACTGCGGGCAGAACGACGTCCGGCGTCTGGCCGATTTGCAGGCCCTGGCTGCCCGCTTGCAGATTCCGGCGGTGGCCAGCGGTGATGTGCACATGCACGCCCGTGGCCGCCGCGCGTTGCAGGACACCATGACGGCGATTCGTCTGCATGTGCGGGTCGCCGACGCCGGGCAGCGTTTGCATCCCAATGGCGAGCGACACTTGCGCAGCCTTGAGGCGTTGCGCGAGCTGTATCCAGAGTCGTTGCTTGAAGAAACGCTGAGCATTGCCCGACGCTGCACCTTCGATCTCGGTCAGTTGCGCTACCAATACCCGCGTGAACTGGTGCCCGAAGGGCAGACCCCGACTTCCTGGCTACGCCGGTTGACCGAACAGGGCCTGAGCAGACGTTGGCCTGAGGGGCCGGACAGCACGGTCATGGCGCTGATCGAAAAGGAACTGAAGCTGATCGCCGAGCTCGGTTACGAGAGTTACTTCCTCACCGTCGAAGACATCGTCAGCTTCGCCCGCAGCCAGCGCATTCTGTGTCAGGGGCGTGGTTCGGCCGCCAACTCGGCGGTGTGTTACGCCTTGGGCATCACCGAAATCGACCCGAGCCGGACGAGCATGCTGTTCGAGCGCTTCCTCTCCAAAGAGCGCAACGAGCCGCCGGATATCGACGTCGACTTCGAGCATGAGCGCCGCGAAGAAGTCTTGCAGTACGTGTTCCAGCGTTACGGCCGGACCCGGGCCGCGTTGACGGCGGTGGTCAGCACTTACCACGGTGCCGGCGCGATTCGCGACGTGGCCAAGGCCCTTGGTTTGCCGCCGGATCAGGTCAACGCGCTGGCCGATTGTTGCGGCCATTGGAGCGACGATGTACCGCCGCTGGAGCGTTTGCGTGAAGGTGGCTTCGACCCGGACAGCCCGGTGCTGCGCCAGGTGCTGAGCCTGACCCGGCAGTTGATCGGCTTCCCCCGACATCTGTCCCAGCATCCGGGCGGTTTCGTGATTTCCGAGCAGCCGCTGGACAGCCTGGTGCCGGTGGAAAATGCGGCCATGGCCGAGCGCACGATCATCCAGTGGGACAAGGACGACCTGGACATGGTCGGCCTGCTCAAGGTCGACATTCTCGCCCTCGGCATGCTCAGCGCCATTCGTCGCTGCTTCGACTTGCTGCGCGACCATCGCGGGCGGGACCTGAGCCTGGCCAACATACCGTCCGAGGACCGGCAAACCTACGAGATGATCAGCCGCGCCGACACCATCGGGGTGTTCCAGATCGAGTCCCGGGCGCAGATGTCGATGTTGCCCCGGCTCAAACCCCAAAACTTTTATGACCTGGTGATCGAGGTAGCCATCGTCCGTCCCGGCCCGATCCAGGGCGGGATGGTGCACCCGTACCTGCGGCGACGTAACAAGGAAGAACCTGAAACCTACCCCTCGGTGAAGCTGGAGGCCGTGCTCAAGCGCACCCTCGGTGTGCCGTTGTTTCAGGAGCAGGTCATGCAGATTGCGATTGTGGCCGCCGACTACAGCCCCGGCGAGGCTGATCAGTTGCGCCGTTCCATGGCGGCCTGGAAGCGCCATGGCGGCCTTGAACCGCACCAGAAACGCCTTCGTGAAGGCATGCTGAAAAACGGTTACACGGAGGAATTCGCCGCGCAGATCTTCGAGCAGATCAAGGGCTTTGGCAGCTACGGTTTTCCCGAATCCCACGCCGCCAGTTTCGCCTTGCTGACCTACGCCAGTTGCTGGTTGAAATGCCATGAACCGGCGGCGTTCGCCTGTGCGCTGATCAACAGCTGGCCGATGGGTTTCTACAGTCCGGACCAGATTCTCCAGGACGCTCGCCGGCATCATTTGCAGATCCGCCCGGTGGACGTGGCCGCCAGCGACTGGGATTGCAGCCTGGAGCCGACTGACGGCGAGCAACCGGCGATTCGCTTGGGGTTGCGCATGATCAAGGGCTTTCGTGAAGACGACGCCCGGCGTATCGAAACGGCGCGTTTGCGAGGCGAATTCATCGACATCGCCGACCTTGGCGAGCGCGCCCGACTCGATGCTCGTGCGCAAGAGCAACTGGCCGATGCCGGAGCCTTGCGCAGGCTGGCCGGTGATCGCCATCGCGCACGCTGGGAGGTGGCGGGGGTACAGAAACAACTTGGATTGTTCGCCGGGTTACCGAGCCAGGAAGAGCCTTGCGTGGTGTTGCCCAAGCCGACCGTGAGCGAAGACCTGCAAGCCGACTACAGCTGTGTTGGCACCACACTCGGCCCGCATCCGCTGGCATTGTTGCGCGATGAGTTACGTGCCCGACGTTGCCGAAGCTCACGGGAACTGCTTGAAGTCGAACATGGGCGCAACGTCAGCATCGCCGGCCTGGTCACCGGCCGCCAACGCCCGGGCACGGCCAGTGGTGTGACTTTCGTGACCCTTGAAGACGAGTTCGGCAACATCAATGTCGTGGTCTGGCGCGACCTCGCCGAGCGTCAACGCAAAGCACTGATTGGCTCGCAACTGCTCAAGGTCGACGGGCGCTGGGAAAAAGTCGGCGAAGTCCGGCACCTGATCGCCGGACGCTTGAGTGACCTGAGTCCGTTGCTCAACGGCATCAGCGTGCATAGCCGGGATTTTCACTAGTCGCCATGATCATTCAAGAAACTGACGCCCAAAAAATTTAAACACTGTCTTCAGTGATGGCACTTTGGCGTAATGCCGCCCGCCGACGTCCCGCACGTCGATTGTCGATTCGAATCCCCACCGCTTTTCGCCACCGCGCCCAGCAGTGGCTGGGCACGGCCATGCCGGGATAAACCGTTTTTCAGAAGGAATGCACAGTGAGAATGATCTCTCGAATGGCGGTGTCAGGGGCAGCGATTGCCGTATTGGGTGCAATCGCCGGGTGTGCGACCGAAAGCTCTCGGGCATTGCCGGTAGAAAAGTTGGAAACGCCAGTCATGCCTATTCCGGTGTTCGAGTGCCAATGGCGGTCGGCAAGTTCGTACGGACCGCGTTCGCCGAAGTACGGCACCGACTGATCTTGTAGACCTGCTACGCCGGCTATATAAAATCTGTCCACGCTTGCAACAACCGTGGAGGTGTAGCGCATTCAGGTTGCCAGGTGCTGGCAATCTGAATGAGTTATACAACAATGAAACCATCAGCGTCGGTCGCGCTCTCAACCTTTGAGCGTTGGCCCTCCTGCGTCGACCCGTTGTTCCACTTTTGCGTTTTGCGCACCGAGTCAGCCGATGCAGTTTCTATCTGAAAGCCATGGGTGTCGCGGCTGGAGCGGTGAAATGGCCGGGCGTATCCGCGCGTTCGACTGGACCCTCACCGAGCTTGGCCGCATCGATACCTGGTCAAAGAGTCTGCGCAGCACGGTGCAGTTGCTGCTGGCTTCACCCGTGCCGTTGGTGATCCTCTGGGGTCGACCCGGTTACATGATTTACAACGACGCTTACTCGGTGTTTGCTGGCGGCCGCCATCCCTATCTGCTGGGTTCGCCGGTTGAACTCGGCTGGCCGGAAGTCGCCGAATTCAACCGCGGTGTGCTTGATACGTGCCTGGCCGGTGGCACTTTGTCTTATCGCAACAAAGAGCTGGATCTGTTGCGCAACGGTAAACCCGAAGCCGTGTTCATGGACCTCTATTACAGTCCGGTGGCCGGTGACGACGGGGTGCCTGCCGGGGTTATGGCGGTTGTTGTCGAAACCACCGCTCACGTAACGTCCGAGCGCCTGCGCCAACAAGCCGAAGCGGCCTACCGCGCCGATAACGAGAACCTGGAGCAACGGGTCGCGGATGAAGTCGAGGCGCGACTGGCCGCCGAAGAGCAATTGCGTCAGTCGCAGAAGCTTGAAGCGATTGGCGGGCTGACCGGTGGCGTTGCCCATGACTTCAACAACCTGTTGCAAGTGATCGCCGGCAACCTGCACCTGCTGGCGCGCCATGAACGCGATAACCCGAACGTGCAGCGCCGGGTCAGTGCGGCGATTGCTGCGGTCGAGCGCGGCGCCACGCTGTCGGCGCAATTGCTCGCTTTTGCCCGCCGCCAGCCGTTGTCCCCGGCAGTCTATAACCCCCGGCACATCTTTGAAGGTCTGGGGGAGCTGCTACAACGGGCGTTGGGCGAAACCATTCACATCGACGTGCAATTGCCGAACGATCCCTGGTGCATTCACGTCGATCGCAATCAACTGGAAAACGCGTTGCTGAACCTGGCGATCAATGCGCGAGACGCCCTGCAGGGTGAAGGGACGATCATTATCAGTGGCGCAAACGTTGTGCTGGATCGCGCATTTTGCGTGGGCAAGGGCATCAGCACCGGTGATTACGTGCGCCTGTCGGTGGTCGACACAGGCGAGGGCATGGATGTTGCGACGCTCAAACAGGCCTTCGAACCGTTTTTTACCACCAAGGCTGACGGGCATGGCACGGGCCTGGGATTGAGCATGGTGTTTGGTTTCGTCAAGCAGAGCGGCGGCCATATCGACATTGCCAGCCGCAGGGGGCAGGGCACGCGGGTTCAGATGTATTTCCCTCGCACTGAGCGGCCGGCAACCCGCGAGTTGCCGACACGCGGCGCTCAACACAGCGGCGGGCACGAGACTATTCTAGTGGTTGAGGACAACGAAGAAGTGCGCAGCGCGGCGGTCGAGTTTCTGCAGCAATCGGGCTACCAGGTGTTGATCGCGGCCAATGGCGACTGCGCCATGCAAATGTTGCTGGAGGGGGTGGCGGTGGACCTGATCTTCACCGACGTGGTCATGCCCGGGCTGATCAAAAGCTCGGACCTGGCGTCCTGGGCCAAGGTCCAGACGCCGCCGGTGGCGGTGCTCTTCACTTCGGGCCACACCCGCGACATCATTTCGCACAACCATCAGCTCAGCCCCGATACCCATTTGCTGAGCAAGCCTTATAGCCCGGATACGCTCATGGCGATGATTCGAAACGTCCTTGGCGGCTGACGGTTACAGTTTGCTGTCGGTAGCGATAAAGGCACGTCCGACCAGCGGGCACCGCTGGTCTGATTGATAGTCGACAGCAACCGCCGAGCGAGGCCATTCTGATAACTGGCGAGCGCGTGCAAAGGCGTTCGCCACCGATCAACAAACGGAGGTGTTCCATGCCGGTGAACCATGACCTGTATCAGGACCTGAGCTGCTCAAAGGAAGTCATTCAGCAAAAGCGTGCCAATGATCCCCACCTGAACGCGCTGCTGGATAAATATTCGGATATCGACAAGCTGGTCCTGAAGGCAGAAGCCCAGGCTCTGGCAGATGACGAAGTGAGGAAGCTCAAGGAAAAGCGCCTTTCGATCAAAGACGAAATATCCCGGAGTTTGAACGGTACTGCCAGAACGTGACCAACGTATGGGGGCGCAGTGTCGCCCCCTGTTCGGCAGCCTGATCTAATGGTTGTAACGCTAATCAGGCGACTACCCCCGTCTGGGCCGGGATCGTCCGTTGCGCCATATCGCGCAGCGCCAGCATCGAGGCCGCCGATTCGTGTTCGATACGCCGCTTGAGCAACAGTTGATTGGCCAGGCGCATCCGCCATCCGCTGAAGCGATATTCCAGGGTGCGAACGAAGCGTGTGCCATCACCCTCGCTGGCGCATTCATACGTCACCAGCAGTTCCAGGCCATGATCACCCTGAGCCCGAGCGCTCCAGCGGCGGCCCGGCAGGTATTCGTTGACCTCCCAGCTCAAATGCCCGGCACGCCCGCCAGCATGAATCTCCTCTACAAAACGTGACCCCGCGTGCAGCGGCCCTTGTTGGCCGTCGACTTTCAGCGATGAAGGGTGCCACTCGGGCCAATGCATCGCGGTGCTGGCGTAGGCGAGCACGGCGATTGGGTCGCGCGCGATGTCGATCTGGTGCTGCATGCGGGTCATCGGCGCTCGCCTCGTTTGAAGGTGCGAATGATCGGGTTCGTCTTCCCAGTACAGCGTGCCGAAAAGGTAGTCCATCAGCGGCAAAACGATATTGAAATTGCGCTCCTGCATCAGCTCGCGACGATGATGCAGTTCGTGCAGACGGCGCATCTGGCGAATCCACGGCAGTCGGGTGAAGGGATTGCTCGGCGGCAGATGTTCGCAGGCGTGAAACACCTCGTAGGTCAGGTAGCCGAGGATCATGCAGCCTGCGAACAGCCCGGCGACGTTGCCATTGAGGTGTTGGAGCAGCCACCAGGCGGGCAGGGTGATTACCAGGCTGTGCAGCACGATCAGCCAGGCCGGAAACAGAATCACCCGCCAGTCGCGCACCGTGTCGTAGGTCATGTGGTTGGGGGTGAAAAAACTGTGGTGATCGCCGGCGTGCCGGGCGTAGAACAGCCGCGCAAAGGTCCTTTTGTGATGGCCCAGATGCCGGTGCACGAGGTAGACCGCGAAATTGAAAAACAGCAACGTCAGCGGCACCGCCAGCCATTCCAGCGGTTGCACCTGATGCACGGTGCTCCAGAACAGCGTGATACCCAGCACCCCGAAGGCCAGTACAAAACCACCGTGCAGCCACGGGTTGTAGAGCCGATGAATGTCAGCTCGATAGCGTGCACGAAACGCCTGCGTGGTTTGCCTCACCGCGATCACCTGTTGTCGTTGTTATAAAAGCAAGACTAGTCGCGGCGAAATTATCTGGCCAATGGATGTTGGGAATGGGTGGGTATTCACGCCGAACGGCCGTGAATGTTGTTTAGATCAAGGGGTTCCAGCGTTGCGACCAGTCGCTGTCGGTCTTGACCAGTTCTCGTAACAACTCGAACGCCTGTTGCAGCACCGTCGAGTCGCGATCCCGCGAGTACACCAGATACGTCGGGTAGCTGAATTCCGGGGCTTTGGGTACCCGTTCCAGCACACCGCTGTCGAGGTAGGTCTGGACCACCCGAGTGCGGAAATAACCGGCGCCACCGTTTTGCAGGATGTATTGCAGCGCGAGAGGGCCGAGGTTGAAGCTCAACGCGGCTTTGGCCTTGTCCGGCAGCGCCGCGTCGTGCTGGCGGCGAAACTCCTTGCCCCAGTCGATATAGACATAGGGCTCGGGCCTGGACGGCAGGCGCACCTGGATGAGTTTTTCCTCCAGCAGTTGCTCCACTTGCAGCCGTGGCCAGTACTCGGGTTGAAATACCAGCGCGGCATCCAGCACGCCCATTTCCAGCTGACGCAGCAGGTTTTCGCCGTCGCGGATTTCCGTGCGCAACGCATGGCTGGGGATCTTCTCGCGCAATTCACGGGCCCAACTGAGCATCAACGGGTTGCACAAACTGACCTCGCCGCCGATGTGCAGCACATTGCGGTAGCCTTCCGGTAACGGTAGATCCCGACGCGCCGCTTCCCAGGTTTGCACCAACTGATTGGCGTAGACCACGAAGGCTTCGCCGTCCGCAGTCAGGCGAGCACCGGCGCGGTTGCGCACGAACAGGGTGCTGGCGAGTTGGCTTTCGAGCTTCTGCACCCGCGCGGTGATCGCGGTCTGGGTGACGTGGAGCTTTTCGGCGGCGGCCGCAAGACTGCCGCAGCGAACGATTTCCAGAAAGGTACGGGCGAGATCGATGTCCATAAGCAGTCGCTGACGTAAAGAGCCCAGCAGTGTAGAGCAAGCGTCAGCCTGAACTCGAGCTGAATGCTACGGATGCGGCGTGCATCGGCGCGAGTCCTCGCTCTACACTGCAAAAGACCCCAATAACAACGGACGTTCCCATGACAGCAAAGTCGGCCGCGAACATGCTCGACACCGTCGAAGGCCAACGTTTGGCGGGTGATGAGGCTGAGCGCTGGCGCGAGTGGGGGCCGTACTTGAGTGAGCGGCAGTGGGGCACGGTGCGCGAGGATTACAGCGCCGATGGCGACGCCTGGAGGTATTTTCCGCATGAGCATGCCCGCAGCCGGGCTTATCGTTGGGGCGAGGACGGGTTGGCGGGGTTCTGCGACCGAGCCCAGCACTGGTGCATCGGGTTGGGGCTGTGGAACGAACGCGATCCGATTCTCAAGGAACGTCTGTTTGGCCTGAACAATGCCGAAGGCAATCACGGCGAGGACGTCAAAGAGCTGTATTTCTACGTCGACGGGGTACCGAGCCATGCCTACATGCGCATGCTCTACAAGTACCCGCAGCGGGCGTTTCCCTATGCCGACCTGGTGGCCGAGAACGCTCGTCGCGGGCTGGACGATGGCGAGTATGAAATCCTTGATACCGGCGTGTTTGACGACGATCGCTACTTTGATGTGACGGTGGAATACGCCAAGTGCAGCCCGGACGACCTGTTGATGCGGGTCACCGTGCACAACCGTTCGGATCAGCCGGCGCGTCTGCGAGTACTGCCGCAGGTGTGGGCGCGCAACACCTGGAGTTGGGGCGGTGACAGGCACATGCCCAGCCTGACGCTGACCGGCGACTCGGTCATGGCGCAGCACCCGATGTTGGCGGACCGGCAACTCAGCGCCTGGGGCGAGGCGGGGTGCGAGTGGCTGTTCTGCGACAACCAGACCAATCATCCGAAACTCGATGGTACGCCAGCCAACGGCCCGTTCAAGGATGGCATCAACGATTATCTGGTGGACGGCGCCGCTGCTGCTATCCGTCGTGATTCGGGCACTCGGGTGGCCGCGCATTTCGTTCTGGAACTGGACGGGCTGGCGAGCAAAAGCGTCTACCTGCGTTTCGCTCCGGTTCGCGCGCCCAAGGTCAACGCCAAGGCCCTGTTCGAGCGTCGCCGCTCTGAAGCCGATGACTATTACGCCGTGCTGCAAGCCCGGATGCCCGATCCAGACGCGCGTAACGTTCAGCGTCAGGCGCTGGCCGGGCTGCTCTGGTCCAAGCAGCTGTATTACTTTGACGTCAATCGATGGCTCGACGGCGACCCCGGTCAACCGTCGCCACCGCCCGGGCGGCTGCATATCCGCAACACTCATTGGCGGCATTTGTCGAACGCCGACATCGTTTCCATGCCCGACACCTGGGAATATCCTTGGTACGCCTCGTGGGACCTGGGTTTTCAGGCCGTTGCTTATGCGCTGATCGATCCAGGTTTTGCCAAGCATCAACTGCTGCTGTTGGTCAAAGACCGCTTCATGCACCCCAACGGCCAGTTGCCGGCCTACGAGTGGCGTTTCGACGATGCCAACCCGCCGGTGCATGCCTGGGCCAGTTGGCGGGTGTATCAGCGTGACAAGGCCTTGACCGGTGTCGGCGATATGGATTTTCTCGAGCGGATCTTCCACAAGCTGCTGCTGAATTTTTCCTGGTGGGTCAACCGCAAGGATGCCGAAGGTCGCAACCTGTTCCAGGGCGGGTTTCTGGGGCTGGACAACATTGCGCTGTTCGATCGTTCGGCCGTGTTACCGCCCGGTTTTCAACTGGATCAGGCCGACGGCACGGCGTGGGTTGCGGCGTATGCGCTGGACTTGATGCGCATCGCCCTGGAACTGGCCAAGCGCAATCCGGTGTACGTCGACATCGCAGTGAAGTTCTTCGAGCACTTCCTCTACATCGCTGGCGCCATCAACCGGGTGGACTATGCCGATGAAGGTTTGTGGGATGAGCAGGATCAGTTTTTCTACGACGTTCTGCACCGTCCCGACGGGGTCAACGAACCGCTGCGACTGCGCTCCATCGTCGGCTTGATGCCGCTGTTTGCGGTGCAGGTGCTGGAACAGCACGAGCACGAAGGGTTGCCGGGTTTGCGTGAACGATTATTGGGGTTCATGCACCACCGGCCGGATCTGGCGAGTCTGGTTTCACGCTGGACCGAACCCGGAGAAGGCAATCGTATGCTGCTTGCGCTGTTGCGTGGCGAGCGCACCAAGGACCTGCTCAAACGCATGCTCGATGAGGCTGAGTTTCTCTCCGAATTCGGCGTTCGCTCCTTGTCCAAAGCCTTTGCCGAACATCCCTTTGGCATGCAGATCAACGGTAATAAACTGTGTGCCCACTATGAGCCGGCGGAATCCGGTTCGCGGCTGTACGGTGGTAATTCCAACTGGCGCGGGCCGTTGTGGATGCCGATCAACTACATGCTGATTGAGTCGTTGCGTGAGTTTCATCGGTACTACGACGAAAACTTTTCGGTCGAATACCCCAGTGGTTCAGGTTATCTGGCGTCGCTTGCCGAGGTGGCCGACAGCTTGAGTCAGCGCCTGACTCGGCTGTTTCTGCGGGATGAAAACGGTAGCCGACCGTCGATGGCCGGCTTCGCGCAGCTCCAGGCCGACCCGTTGAGCCGTGACCTGGTGCTGTTTCATGAGTACTTCCACGGCGAAACCGGCCGTGGCCTTGGCGCGTCCCATCAAACCGGTTGGAGCGCGCTGGTGGCATTGTTGTTGTAATTATTGTAGGGGGGTAATCAAGCGATCAGCGTCGCCTCACGCTCCAATGCCCACGGCGCAATCAAGCGCTGCGGGGTCTGGCAGGTTTTGCGCTTGAACACGAAGTTACGGCACTTCTCGGCGAACTGTTGGCGGTTGTGCACCATGTCCAGTTGCATCTGTGCCAGCTCGACCTCACGACAGTGTTCGATCTGCTGAAGGTCCATGCTGGCTTTGCGCGCTCGTAACGCCGCGTACTTTTCATCGGTCAACGCGCTGTTGGCCTGTTGCAGTAGCCATTGGCTGAACTCGCGCGGGCAGCGCGGGCCGATGTCCTGAATCATCCCCAATTGCCAGGCCTGAAACGCGCTGATCGGCAAGCATTCTTCGGTGAGCTTATGCGCAACTTCGCTGCCCACTGCGCGGGGCAGGCTGTAGGTCCAGTACTCGGAGCCATACAGGCCCATGGTTTTGTAATGCGGATTGAGCACCACACCGGCTCGGGCGAACACTATATCGGCGGCCAGCGCCAGCATCACGCCGCCGGCTCCGGCGCCGCCGGTCAGACCGCTGACCACCAGTTGCCGGGCGGTCAGCAGTTCCTGGCAGACATCGTCGATCGCCTGAATATTGGCCCAGGCTTCCAGCCCCGGCACCTTGGCTGCCTGAATGACATTGAGGTGCACGCCATTGGAAAAGCTCCCGCGACCGCCCTTGATCAGCAGCACTCGAGTGTCACGGGCCTTGGCCCAGCGCAGCGCCTCGACCAATCGCTGACACTGTTCAGTGCTCATGGCGCCGTTGTAGAACTCGAAGGTCAGTTCACCGACGTGGCCCGACTCCCGATAACGAATCGGTTGATAGGTGGCCTCGTTGAACGGCTGGTTGGCGATCGAGCCGTCCAGTACCGGAACTTCATCGAGTTGCCCGGCCAGCACATGCCGCGCTGGCAACTTGAACGTTTCCTCCCCGGGCTGAGCCTTGCGCTTGAGCGAGCCGACCCACAGGCTGTGATCGCCGGTCGCGACCAGTACAGCATCGTCTTGCACGGCAAGGATTTCCCCCGGCGTGCCGCTGCGTGCATCCAGATGGGCGTCGTACAGGTAATACTGCCCGCCGGCCAGACTTGCCAACACACCGGGCTGGCCGTCGGCGGCGTCAATGCTGCGTTTGATGAACCGCGCACAATCGTGCCAGCTGAAGGTTCGGTCGGCCTGTTTCATGTTGGGCTTCAGGCGTCCGATGACGTTGGGCTGCGTGTAATCGAGTGGTATCGGGACGAAATCGCTGGCGAATTTTTCCACCACATCGCGAATGCAATGGATTGCCGCGTCACTCACCGGGCCGTTGTACAGCTCGGATTTGCGCACATCGGCGGGCATGTTGAATTCATAGGTCGACCAGATCGGCCCTGCATCCATTTCTTCGACCGCCTGCAAGGCGGTAACACCCCAGCGGCTGACCTGCTGGGTGATGGCCCAATCCAGCGCACTGGCGCCACGGTCGCCGACGATGCCCGGGTGAATGATCACCACCGGGCGTTCCGGGTTGCTCCAGAGCCGTTGCGGAACCCGATCCTTGAGAAACGGGCAGATCACCAGATCGGCCGACGACTCCTCGATCTGCCGACACACCGAGGCTTCGTCGGTGAACAGCACCACACTGGGCTCATGACCCGACTGGCGCAAATCCAGCCAGGCGCGTTGGGTCAAACCGTTGAACGCCGATGACAACAAAATGATCTTCAATGACCGCATGAATAACTCTTCCCTGAGGATGCGCGGCCGGAGGCTCCCATTGAGCCGTCCCTGGCCTTTGATGGAAGCGCAAGGGTAGAGGCTGTGTTACGAGGGTTACCTGATCGAGATCAATCTTGTGTCTGCAAATCGCTCATCAGTCGACGAGTTGTTTATTGCTGTTGGTAAACCGCTTCGACTTTGTCTGACCTGAAACGACAAACCCGCCAGCCTTGTGAAAAGGTGGCGGGTTTTGTGTGTTTTGCGCGCACAGCTCAAGGGCTGGCGAGGTGGCCTGCCCTAATGCCAGTCAGTTAAGTGAACACAAAGTTCGAAACAGCAAAGATCAAATGTGGGAGCGAGCTTGCTCGCGATAGCGGTGTGACAGTAACCATTGATGCCGAATGTAAAACCGTCATCGTCGGATCGCCGCCCGGAGCAAGCTCGCTCCCACAAGAGCCCCACGGCGTTGGCCGCTACTCCGGTGGATCGAGGTGATCCAGTGCGCGATTCACGGCCAACTCGGCCAGGGAAATCATCTGCTGAATCGCCAGTGCGGTATTGCGTTTGGGGCCTTCGAGGTCGAACGCCAGATCGCTGGCCATGACATTGGCCGAGGCGAGGGTTTCGCAGGCGTGGGCCAATAGGGTTTCAGAGTCGACGTCGGGGGCGATGACGAAAATGCAGCCTGGACGTCGGTCGGCTAGCAATGCCTTGGTCTCTGGCAACACCAGGTAATGATCGAGCGCACGGTGCGCGGCGGCGTGGAGTTCTTTTGAGTCGAGGGAGGCGTAGGGGGAAACCGGATCGGTTTCAGGGGGATTCGGTGTGGCTTTGAACATGGTGAAACTCCTAAGTCTAAGTCGAGGGGAGTCGCACCCATTGCTACCAAACAAATAGGGTGGCGACTGAACACAGGTTGGTAGACCGGGACTAAGGCAACCGGCGTGCCCGAAGGCACCCTGCGCACAGCCGCCATAACAAACAACAGGCAAAATGAAACCGCCCACTGAGTGGAAATGTCGGCGCTGTGCGCCTTAGCCGAACTCGGGCTACCAAACCCGATCGCTGATAATCAGCGACACGGAAACGATAGAGGCGAGGACCAAAGCGCACAAGCCGGCGGATTCTGGCGCAGGTGTAGGCCGTGACGCAAGGTGTTGTAGCCTGTGGTTTATCCGTTGGCCGACACATTAAACGCCGCCAGCAAATCCTCTTCAAACGCCAGCTGCGCATCCCCCGGCACCTGTGCACGGTGCCGGGCCAGATGGAAGGTCACGTCGAAACTCAACGCCGGCTGGCCAACCGCTTTAAGCAAGCCTTTGTCTTCCCACGAGCGGGCGAAATGGTCGGGCAGGTAGCCAACATGCTTACCGGAAAGAATGAAGGCGAGGGTGCCTTCGACCTGTTCCGAGCGCGCCGAGCTGAGTGTGCTGTGCAGCGGCTCGTCACTGCGCAGGAAACGATAGGGGTGATCGACCCGGTCCGTGTTACGCAATGCCTCTTCATCCGGGGCGTCGTTGCTGAACAACGGATGCCCGGCTGCGCAATATAAATGCTGGGTTTCGCTGAACATCGGGCGGTAGTCGAAGGCGCTTTGCACCTGGGAGAAGTAGCCGACCGCCAGGTCCAGCCGTTGTTGCAGTAACAGCCGTTCCATTTCCGCTGGCATCGCGCTGATCAGCTCGATACGCACCGATTCATCGCGTTCACGAAAGCGTCGAATCGCCTCGGCCACCTGTTGCAACACGGACTGATCGAGGGCTTCGGACAGTCCCAGGCGCACCTCGCCGATCAATCGCCCGGCCACGCCGTTGGATTGATGGCGGAACGCTTCGATGGACTCGAACAGCCCGCGAGTCGCCAGCAAAAGCTGCTCGCCCTTGGGTGTCAGCTTGAATCCACCTTTGCCGCGACTGCACAGCCGATAGCCGAGGCGGGTTTCCAGCTTGGCCATTTGCTGGCTGATGCTTGACTGGCTCAGGCCAAGCTCGCCTTGGGCCGCGCTGAAGCCGCCGCATTCAACGACGCTGACGAACAGGCGCAGCAGGTGCAGGTCCAGATCATGCAGTTGACCGAGCATCAAACATTACTCACGGTTAAAGTCAGGATAATAAACTTAATATTTTTCCAATGTATCTTCCACTGCAAGCTGCAAGCACTTCAATCGCTCAGGTGCTTGTCATGGTTACGGCTCTCAGGTTTGCGTTTCCCGCGTTGGTGTTGGCTGCGGCCATGTCGGCGCAGGCCGAAGAAAAGGTCATCAATCTTTACAGTTGGGCCGATTACGTGGCGCCTGAAACCCTGCAACGCTTCGAGCAGGAAACCGGCATCCATGTGCGCTACGACACCTTTGACACACCGGAAGTCCTGGAAACCAAGTTGCTCACCGGCGGCAGTGGTTATGACGTGGTGGTGCCATCTTCCAGCGTGTTGGCTCGTGGGCTGGCGGCCGGGGCGTTGAAGGAAATTCCCCACGACCAGCTCAAGGGTTACGCCAACCTTGATCCGGACCTGTTGGGCAAACTTGCGGCGGTCGACCCCGGTAACCGCTACGGCGTGCCGTATACCTGGGGCACTCTAGGGCTCGGAATGAACGTCGAGGCGGTGGAGAAACGCTTGCCGGGTGTGCCGCTTAACAGCCTCGATCTGTTGTTCAAACCCGAATACGCCAGCAAGCTGAAGGATTGCGGCATCGCAATTCTCGATTCGCCGCAGGAGGTGATCGGTCTGGCGCTGCATTACCTCGGTAAAGATCCCTACAGCACTGACAAGAATGATCTGGCCGCTGCCGAAGCCTTGTTGCATCAGTTGCAGCCTTCAGTGCTGTACGTCGCAACCGGCCGGCAGATCAACGATTTGGCCAACGGCAGCGTTTGCCTCGCGCTGACCTACAACGGTGACGCCAGCATGGCTGCCGATCAGGCTCGCAAGGCCAACAAAACCTTCGAAGTCGCCTATCGGATTCCTACACAAGGCACGCTGGTCTGGCAGGACAACCTGGCGATTCCCAAGGACGCGCCACACCCGGAAGCCGCGCGGGCCTTTATCGAATTCATGCTGCGCCCCGAATCCGTCGCGGCGCTGACCAACACGCTGTTTTTCGCTACCGCCAACCAGGCTGCCACGCCCTTGGTCGATGCTGCCGTACGCAACGATCCGGACATCTATCCGCCCGCCGATGTGCGTGGCCGGTTGTATGCCGACCGCAGCATGAGCCTCAAGGACATGCGTCAGCGCACCCATCTCTGGACCACTTTCCGTACCCGTCAATAACAAGGAATACCTCATGGAAATCGCCGATCAAAACGACCAGGCCATGACCCGCGACAGTCTTTACGGGACTGCCGCCGAAAGCACCTACGCCGGTATCACCAGCTTCATGCGGCGCCGTTACAGCCGAGACCTGCGCGGTGTGGATGTGGTGGTCAGTGGCGTGCCGTTCGACACCGCCACCAGCAACCGTCCCGGTGCACGCTTCGGGCCACGCGGGATTCGCGCCGCGTCGACCGGTATTGCCTGGGAGCGTCACTGGCCCTGGACGTTTGACCCGTTCGATCATCTGGCGGTGATTGACTATGGCGATTGCGCCTTCGACTCCGGTACGCCGCAGTCGGTACCGGACAGCATCGAAGCCCACGCCGAGAAAATCCTCACGGCTGGCTGCGCGATGCTGACCTTCGGCGGCGACCATTTCATCAGTTATCCGTTGCTCAAGGCTCACGCCCGCAAACACGGCGCCTTGTCGCTGATTCATTTTGATGCCCACAGCGACACCTGGCCGGACGAAGACGGCAAGCGCATCGACCACGGCACGATGTTCTGGCACGCGGCCAAGGAAGGTCTGGTCGATCCATCGCGCTCGGTGCAGATCGGCTTGCGCACCACCAACAACGATCATCAGGGCTTTGAAGTGCTGGACGCCCGGCAAGTGCATCGGCGCGGCTGCGACGCGATCATTGAGGCGATTCGGGCTCGGGTCGGCGATAACCCGGTGTACCTGACCTTTGACATCGACTGCCTCGACCCAGCCTTCGCGCCGGGCACCGGCACACCGGTGTGCGGAGGCTTGAGCACGGTGCAAGCGCTGGAAATTCTCGGCGGGCTGCGCGGGATCAACGTGGTGGGCATGGATGTGGTGGAAGTCGCGCCGGCATATGACAGCGCGGACATTACCTCACTGGCGGCCGCGACGTTGGGGATGGAGATGCTGTGTTTGTACGCGGCTAAACATAAGGTCGATCAATAACCCTGTGGGAGCGAGCCTGCTCGCGATGACGGTTTTACATTCGGCATCAATGTTTACTGTCACACCGCTATCGCGAGCAGGCTCGCTCCCACAGGGGGTACTGCTGACAGTTTCTGACAGTGGCCTCTGCTAAGCTTCGTCGACCTTCATTCCTCAGAGCATGCTGATCGTGTCGCGTACCAGTCGTTTGTTGACCCTGTTGCAAGTGCTGCGCGGTAAAAGTCGTCCGGTGACGGCGGCGACATTGGCCAGCGAACTGGAAATCTCCGAGCGCACGCTGTACCGCGATATCGCCGAACTGACGGCTCTCGGCGCGCCGATCTTTGGCGAAGCGGGCATCGGTTATGTGCTGCGCAGCGGCTTGTTTCTGCCACCGCTGATGCTCAATGCCGACGAGACCGAGGCGGTGGTGCTGGGTTTGCGTTATGTCGATCAGCGTGGCGATGAGGTGTTGAGCAAAGCCGCCGCCGATGCGTTGGCGAAGATTGCCGCCGTGTTGGCGCCGGACGCCCAGGAGGCCTTGCGCAACCCGACGGTCTTGCCGGGGCCGCCGGGCTATGGCTATCCGCAAAATGCTGTGGAATTGAACGTGTTCCGCCAGGCGATTCGTGCGCAAGCCAAGTTGCATATCGATTACGCAGACGTGAACAAAACCCCTAGCCAGCGGCTGATCTGGCCGTTGGCGCTGGGTTTTATGAATGAGGCGCGCGTGATTGTTGCCTGGTGCGAGTTGCGCGAGGCTTTTCGAACCTTTCGTACCGACCGGATTGCCGCCGCCCGAGAGCTGGGTGAACGCTATCCGGGGCGTCGCAGTGACCTGTTGCGGGCCTGGCGCAAGGCGATGCAACTGGATGAAGCGGGGCGTTTCACTCCTGACAAGAATTGACACAGCACTGCTTTAAAATGGCTCCAGAATCAACCAACAAGGAGCCGCACCATGTCGAACCCAGCCGTTTCACTCGCACCTGCCATTGCCGCCTATATCGCTGCCGCCAATGCCCGTGACAGTTCGGCGGTCGCCAGTTTTTTCGCCGAGGATGCCAACGTTTTCGATGAGGGCGCCCATCAAGTCGGCACGCACGCCATCGCGCAATGGATGGAAGACACCGCTCGACGTTACCAGCCTCGGGTCGAAGTACTGGACGTGCAGCAGCGCACCGGCAAAGTGCTGGTCAGCAACCTGATTTCCGGCACGTTCCCCGGCAGCCCGCTGGAGTTGCGCTATGTGTTTCGCCTGAACGAGCAAGGCAAAATCGCCCGGTTGGATATCTCCCTCTAACCACACCTCCGCTGATCGTTCCCACGCTCTGCGTGGGAATGCCTCTGGGGACGCTCCGCGTCCAGTGACGCAGAGCGTCACGGGCTGCATTCCCACGCGGGA
>NZ_JBXALR010000007.1:0-315297 GCF_058799675.1 Pseudomonas sp. GW822-FHT06B12 | reverse complement strand
TGGTAGTGTGGGGTTTCCCCATGTGAGAGTAGGTCATCGTCAAGATTAAATTCCGAAACCCCTATCTGCGACCGCAGGTAGGGGTTTTGTTTTGCCTGCGAGAAAGTTGATTCTTACGATTTCTATGCAACGGCTCGGGGCATGGCTATCATGCGGGCCTCATTGTGAGGCGATACTTGCATGCTGACGTTGTTAAAGCTTCTGAAGGACGGTCGTTTCCATTCCGGCCAAGCGCTGGGTGCCGCTCTAGGCATTAGTCGTAGCGCTGTATGGAAGCAACTCCAGCACCTCGAGGCGGAGTTGGGTCTTTCTATCCACAAGGTGCGTGGTCGTGGTTATCAGTTGAGTGCGCCGTTGACTCTGCTCAACGCCGTGGAGATCTGTGAGCATTCACCTGCTTGCGGCTGGCCCGTACTAGTCTTTGATTCGATTGATTCCACCAACGCAGAAGCTTTGCGCTCTATAGAGCGCGGAATGGCTGCGCCGTTTCTTGTGCTTGCGGAGCGACAAACTGCTGGTCGCGGTCGGCGCGGCCGCAAGTGGGTGAGTCCGTTTGCCGAAAATATCTACTATAGCCTCGTGCTGCGAATCGATGGTGGCATGCGACAGCTTGAAGGGCTTAGCCTGGTCGTCGGCCTGGCGGTGATGCAAACTCTGCGTGATCTGGGTATTGCCGGAGCTGGTTTGAAGTGGCCTAACGATGTCCTGGTTGGTGAGAAGAAAATCGCCGGGATATTGTTGGAATTGGTCGGGGATCCCGCTGATGTGTGCCATGTCGTTCTGGGCGTGGGAATCAATGTAAATATGCAGATGGCTGATGAGGTTGATCAGCAATGGACCTCTATGCGTCTCGAAGCAGGTAGGGCGTTTGATCGTAATCTTCTAGTGGCGCGTTTGGGGATTGTTCTCCAGGAGCACCTGCGTCGTCACCAGTCGGAAGGGTTTTCCTCACTTCAGGCAGAGTGGGAGAAAGGACACTTATGGCAGGGGCGCTCGGTTTCACTGATTGCTGGAGTGAACCGAATTGACGGTGAGGTGATAGGGATTGATGGTCAGGGCGCATTGCGTTTGAACGTGGGTGGCGTAGAAAAAGTGTTTAGTGGTGGTGAGCTAAGTCTGAGGTTGCGCGATGATTCTTGAGCTCGACTGCGGGAACAGCTTTATTAAATGGCGTGTGCTGCATGCAGATGCGGCGCGTTTGGTTGCCGAGGGAGTTGTCGACTCGGATCAGGCCTTGCTGGACAGTTTGCACGGTTGTGATGCGCTGAATCTCAAATACTGTCGCCTGGTAAGCGTAAGAACCAATGAAGAGACCGATGCGCTTGTTTCGTTGCTGATTGATGCATTCGGCGTAACGGTGTCCTGCGCGGCGCCGGCCCGTGAAATGTCTGGAGTCCGCAACGGTTACGAGGATTATCGGCGACTGGGTCTTGACCGCTGGCTTGCGATGCTTGGGGCATTTCATCTTGCCTCGGGAGCTTGTCTGGTTCTCGATTTTGGTACTGCGCTTACCGCAGACCTTATTGCGGCAGATGGTGAACACCTGGGAGGGTTCATTTGTCCGGGAATGCCCTTGATGCGTAATCAGCTACGCACCCATACCCGGCGGATTCGCTATGACGATCTCGCGGCATCCAGGGCACTCGAGAGCTTTGAGCCAGGGCGAAATACGGTGGAGGCCGTCGAGCGTGGCTGTTCATTGATGTTGAGAGGGTTTGTCTTGACGCAGCTGGAGCTGGCGCGCAGCTATTGGGGGCAGGATTTTTCGGTGTTCCTTACTGGCGGTGATGCAGGCCTGGTTTCCGGAATCGTGCCAGAGGCGCGGGTGGTACCGGATCTCGTATTCGTAGGTTTGGCCATGGCTTGCCCATTGTCCTGAGGTTTTTATGCGTTGGTTGTTTCTGCTGTTGCTGGTCCTCAATGTGTTTTATTACGTTTGGCATCAGCAGGAGGCGCCCTTGCGTGCGAAGGACGTCACTCCGTTGAGTTTGTATAAAGGTTCGCAGCAGGACATTCGCCTGTTGAGTGAAACACCTGATGCAGCAGCTGTGCGTGACAAGGGTAAATCTGCGCAGGCGGATAACAGTTGTCTTTATTTGGGTGGCTTTGCTCGTCAGGAAACGGCGAAGGCGCTCGAGCAGCGATTGACTGCTCTCGACATCAAGGTTCAACAGCTATCGGTTTCTCTTCCTGATTCTGTTGGATATTGGATGCGCGTGACCCCGGAAAGCCGGCGTTTGGCTGATGATTCCGTATTGCAGAACCTTGCTAAAGAATTCAATGAGTTAAAACATAAAATAATGCCGTGCGAGGGGGTTGCAACTGCTGAATAGGTTGCATAGAATGGCGCCCGCTTCGCAGTGAAGACCTTTAACGGTCAGCAGCGCGAAGCGAGGTCAACGCAGCTAACCTCAGGTTTTTAATGAGAAAATGCTTGACAGAAGGCTGGCATGATGTAGAATGCCGGCTCGCTTAGGAGGGGTTCCCGAGCGGCCAAAGGGATCAGACTGTAAATCTGACGTCTACGACTTCGAAGGTTCGAATCCTTCCCCCTCCACCATTTTTAGCGTGAGCTGCAAGCTTACGCGGGTATAGTTTAGTGGTAGAACCTCAGCCTTCCAAGCTGATGATGCGGGTTCGATTCCCGCTACCCGCTCCAAGTTTGCAGGTTGTGCAAAGTGTTTCGCTCTTGTAGCTCAGTTGGTAGAGCACACCCTTGGTAAGGGTGAGGTCAGCGGTTCAAATCCGCTCAAGAGCTCCATATGACAAGGCAGATATGAAAATATCTGCCTTTGTTTTAATGGTCGGTATTGCTTGCTTAATTCTTCTGTTGGGGGTTATTTCGATGGCTAAGGAAAAGTTCGATCGTTCCCTGCCGCACGTCAACGTTGGTACCATTGGTCACGTTGACCACGGTAAAACCACTCTGACTGCTGCTCTGACTCGCGTCTGCTCCGAAGTTTTCGGCTCGGCTCGTGTTGACTTCGACAAGATCGACAGCGCACCAGAAGAGAAAGCTCGCGGTATCACCATCAACACCGCGCACGTTGAGTACAACTCGAAGATCCGTCACTACGCTCATGTTGACTGCCCAGGTCACGCTGACTATGTGAAGAACATGATCACCGGTGCTGCTCAAATGGATGGCGCTATCCTGGTTTGCTCGGCCGCTGATGGTCCGATGCCGCAAACCCGTGAGCACATCCTGCTGTCCCGTCAGGTAGGCGTTCCGTACATCGTGGTTTTCCTGAACAAGGCCGACCTGGTAGACGATGCTGAGCTGCTGGAGCTGGTTGAGATGGAAGTGCGCGATCTGCTGAGCACTTACGACTTCCCAGGTGACGACACTCCGATCATCATCGGTTCTGCTCGTATGGCTCTGGAAGGCAACGACGAAAACGAAATGGGCACCACTGCCGTTCGTAAGCTGGTTGAAACTCTGGATAGCTACATCCCGGAGCCGGTTCGTCTGACCGACAAGCCATTCCTGATGCCAATCGAAGACGTATTCTCGATCTCGGGTCGCGGTACTGTTGTGACTGGTCGTATCGAGCGCGGTATCGTTCGCGTTCAAGATCCGCTGGAAATTGTTGGTCTGCGTGACACTACCGTCACCACCTGTACCGGTGTTGAAATGTTCCGCAAGCTGCTTGACGAAGGTCGTGCAGGCGAGAACTGCGGTGTGCTACTGCGTGGCACCAAGCGTGACGACGTTGAGCGAGGTCAGGTTCTGGTTAAGCCGGGTTCGGTTAAGCCGCACACCAAGTTCACCGCAGAAGTTTATGTGCTGAGCAAGGAAGAAGGTGGTCGTCACACTCCGTTCTTCAAGGGCTACCGTCCACAGTTCTACTTCCGTACTACTGACGTGACTGGTAACTGCGAACTGCCGGAAGGCGTTGAAATGGTAATGCCGGGCGATAACATTCAGATGACTGTTACCCTGATCAAAACCATCGCGATGGAAGATGGTCTGCGTTTCGCTATCCGTGAAGGCGGTCGTACCGTCGGAGCTGGCGTCGTAGCCAAAATCATCGAGTAAATTGTTGTAATGTCTTTTTCGGGCCGGCATAATGGTCGGCCTGATTTTGTTTTAGGTCAGTAGCTCAATTGGCAGAGCGACGGTCTCCAAAACCGTAGGTTGGGGGTTCGATTCCCTCCTGACCTGCCAGATTCACTTGGTGTGTCTGGCTTTCTTTTCACAGGATCTTCATAGATGACTCCTAAAGCTGAAGCTCAAGGCTCTCGCTTCGATCTGCTCAAGTGGCTTGTAGTAGTCGTCTTGGTGGTTGTTGGCGTTGTCGGCAATCAGTATTACCATGCTGTGCCGATCCTGTACCGTGTACTCGCTTTGCTTGTTATTGCTGCTGTAGCTGCCTTTGTAGGCCTGCAGACGGTCAAGGGCAAGTCTTTCTTTGTACTGGTTAAGGAAGCTCGCACCGAGATTCGTAAAGTCGTGTGGCCAACTCGCCAAGAAACCACGCAGACCACCCTGATTGTGGTGGCTGTTGTTCTGGTTATGGCGTTGCTGTTGTGGGGGCTTGATTCCCTGCTCGGCTGGCTTGTTTCCTTGATTGTTGGCTAAGGGTGTCCCGTGGCTAAGCGTTGGTACGTTGTGCATGCTTACTCGGGTTACGAGAAGCATGTCATGCGCTCGTTGGTAGAGCGCGTAAAGCTGGCTGGCATGGAAGATGGCTTCGGCGAAATTCTGGTTCCCACTGAAGAAGTGGTTGAAATGCGTAATGGCCAGAAGCGCAAAAGCGAACGTAAGTTCTTCCCTGGTTATGTGCTGGTCCAGATGGATATGAACGAGGGGACTTGGCACTTGGTCAAGGACACTCCTCGGGTGATGGGCTTCATCGGCGGTACTGCTGATAAGCCAGCACCAATTACTGATAAAGAGGCAGAAGCAATTCTGCGTCGTGTTGCTGATGGTAGCGACAAACCGAAGCCTAAGACTCTGTTCGAGCCGGGTGAAGTGGTTCGTGTCACCGACGGTCCGTTCGCCGATTTTAATGGCACGGTCGAAGAAGTTAACTACGAAAAGAGCCGGATTCAAGTCGCTGTGCTCATTTTCGGTCGCTCTACTCCGGTAGAGCTAGAGTTCAGCCAGGTCGAAAAGGTCTAGCCGAACAAGCATCCCAACCCCGCAGCCCTAGGCTGTGGGGTTTTGTCGTCACTGGGATAAACGCGCAAGTAACCGGGGAGCCTCTCGAGGCGTTCGAACCCGTAATTGGAGTGCCTCATGGCCAAGAAGATTACCGCTTACATCAAGCTGCAAGTGAAGGCCGCTCAGGCTAACCCAAGCCCACCTGTTGGTCCTGCTCTGGGTCAGCACGGCGTGAACATCATGGAATTCTGCAAGGCTTTCAACGCCCGTACTCAGGGTATTGAACCAGGTCTGCCGACTCCAGTGATCATCACTGTCTACAGCGACCGTAGCTTCACTTTCGAAACTAAAAGCACCCCGGCTTCGGTTCTGCTGAAGAAGGCTGCTGGTTTGACTAGCGGTTCCGCTCGTCCAAACACCGTTAAGGTTGGCACTGTAACTCGTGCTCAGCTGGAAGAAATCGCGAAAACCAAAAACGCGGATCTGACTGCAGCTGATATGGAAGCAGCCGTGCGTACTATCGCCGGTTCTGCTCGTAGCATGGGCCTTAACGTGGAGGGTGTGTAATGGCTAAGCTGACCAAGCGCCAAAAGGCTATCGCCGGCAAAATCGAAGCAGGCAAGGCCTACAACTTTGTAGACGCCGCTGCTCTGCTGGCTGAGCTGTCGACTGTCAAGTTCAGCGAGTCGTTCGACGTTGCTGTGAACCTGGGTGTTGACCCGCGTAAATCTGACCAGGTTGTTCGTAGCGCTACTGTGCTGCCACACGGCACTGGCAAGACCGTTCGCGTTGCTGTGTTCACCCAAGGTCCAGCAGCTGAAGCTGCTCTGGCCGCCGGCGCTGATCGCGTAGGCATGGACGACCTGGCTGCCGAAATGAAAGGCGGCGACCTGAACTATGACGTAGTTATTGCTTCCCCGGATGCAATGCGCGTTGTAGGTCAGTTGGGTCAGATCCTCGGTCCACGTGGCCTGATGCCTAACCCTAAAGTCGGCACCGTAACTCCAGACGTAGCTACCGCGGTTAAAAACGCAAAAGCTGGTCAGGTTCGTTATCGCACCGACAAAAACGGCATTATCCACACCTCCGTTGGCAAAGTCGGCTTCGATGCCGTCAAGCTGAAGGAAAACGTTGAAGCCCTGATCGCTGATCTGAAGCGTATCAAGCCTGCTTCCTCGAAAGGTATCTACGTCAAGCGCGTTACCCTGAGCACCACTATGGGCCCAGGTCTGGTCATCGACCAGGGTTCGCTCGACGCATAAGACACAAATTGGCGCGAGCGATCGCGTCAATTGAAAGATTGGGGTCCCTGCCTGGCGGGGGCTATCCAAGACCGTAGGCGACGCAAGTCTTAAACCTCAAGCCTACGCAGATGGTGCTCCCGGTTCCTTACCGAATCAGACACCAAAACGACATCTGGCTTCGGCTGGATGAAACGGTAACAAGCAGGAGTTAAACCCGTGGCAATTAAACTCGAAGACAAGAAGGCCATCGTCGCTGAAGTCAACGAGGCTGCCAAAGCTGCTCTGTCCGCTGTCGTGGCTGATGCCCGTGGCGTAACAGTAGGCGCTATGACCGGACTCCGTAAAGAGGCTCGTGAAGCTGGCGTTTACGTACGTGTTGTACGTAACACCTTGCTCAAGCGCGCTGTTGCTGACACTGAATACAGTGTTCTCAACGACGTGTTCACTGGCCCGACCTTGATTGCGTTCTCCAACCAACATCCTGGCGCTGCTGCCCGTTTGTTCAAGGAATTCGCCAAAGGTCAGGATAAGTTCGAGATCAAGGCAGCTGCGTTCGAGGGCAAGTTCCTCGCAGCTAATCAGATCGACGTACTGGCAACTCTGCCGACCCGTGACGAAGCAATTTCCCAGCTGATGAGCGTGATTCAAGGCGCTACCAGCAAATTGGCTCGTACTCTGGCGGCTATTCGCGACCAAAAAGAAGCTGTTGCAGCCTAAGGCTGAGCACTTCCTTTCGCGCTTTTTTGTTTATTTCGATGGTCGCGTAGGCCGTCCCCAAATCAGGAATTAGAGTCATGTCTATCTCTCAAGACGATATCCTCAACGCCGTAGCTGAAATGTCGGTTATCCAGGTTGTTGAGCTGATCAAAGCTTTCGAAGAAAAATTCGGCGTTACCGCTGCTGCTGCTTCGGCTGGTCCAGCTGTTGCTGCTGCCGTTGCTGAAGAGCAAACCGAATTCAACGTCATGCTGACCGAAGCTGGCGAGAAGAAAGTTAACGTGATCAAGGCTGTACGTGAACTGACCGGTCTGGGCCTGAAAGAAGCCAAGGCTGTAGTTGACGGCGCTCCTGCCATGGTTCTGGAAGCTGTTGCCAAAGACGCAGCTGACAAAGCCAAAGCAGTTCTGGAAGAAGCAGGCGCTAAAGTCGAGCTGAAGTAAGCTTCGACTTTGCGTCTCCAGCCCGAGCGTTAAGCGAAAGGCTGATGGCTGGTGGCTCTTGCCACCGGCCTTTTTCCGTTATTGGCAGCCGACTGGGTCGGTGCCGATAACGAGCTGTACCACCCGATGCGGTGGCGCAAACCATGGGGTTTGCACGATTTTCTGGCTGCTCCCGTCGGGAGGGGCCAAACAAGCAGGTGACCAAGCTGGGGAACGCTGATGGCTTACTCATATACTGAGAAAAAACGTATCCGCAAGGACTTTAGCAAGTTGCCGGACGTCATGGATGTGCCGTACCTCCTGGCCATCCAGCTGGATTCGTATCGTGAATTCTTGCAAGCGGGAGCGACTAAAGATCAGTTCCGCGACGTGGGCCTGCATGCGGCCTTCAAATCCGTTTTCCCGATCATCAGCTACTCCGGCAATGCTGCGCTGGAGTACGTCGGTTATCGCCTGGGCGAACCGGCATTTGATGTCAAAGAATGCGTATTGCGCGGTGTAACTTACGCCGTACCTTTGCGGGTAAAAGTGCGCCTGATCATTTTCGACAAAGAATCGTCGAACAAAGCGATCAAGGACATCAAAGAGCAAGAAGTCTACATGGGTGAAATCCCCCTGATGACTGAGAACGGTACCTTCGTAATCAACGGTACCGAGCGTGTAATCGTTTCCCAGCTGCACCGTTCCCCGGGCGTGTTCTTCGACCACGACCGTGGCAAGACGCACAGCTCCGGCAAACTGCTGTACTCCGCGCGGATCATTCCTTACCGCGGTTCGTGGCTGGACTTCGAGTTCGACCCGAAAGACTGCGTATTCGTGCGTATCGACCGTCGTCGCAAGCTGCCTGCATCGGTACTGCTGCGCGCGCTCGGTTACACCACCGAAGAAGTGCTGGACGCGTTCTACACCACCAACGTCTTCCACGTGCAAGGTGAAAACCTCAGCCTGGAACTGGTGCCTCAGCGCCTGCGTGGTGAAATTGCTGTCCTGGATATCCTGGATGACAAAGGCAAGGTTATTGTCGAGCAAGGTCGTCGTATCACTGCTCGCCACATCAACCAGCTGGAAAAGGCCGGGATCAAAGAGCTGCAAGTGCCTCTGGACTACGTCCTGGGTCGCACTACCGCCAAGGTCATCGTGCATCCGGCTACCGGCGAAATCCTGGCAGAGTGCAACACCGAGCTGAACACCGAGATCCTGGCAAAAATCGCCAAGGCCCAGGTTGTTCGCATCGAGACTCTGTACACCAACGATATCGACTGCGGTCCGTTCGTCTCCGACACGCTGAAGATCGACTCCACCAGCAACCAATTGGAAGCGCTGGTTGAGATCTATCGCATGATGCGTCCTGGCGAGCCGCCAACCAAAGACGCTGCCGAGACTCTGTTCAACAACCTGTTCTTCAGCCCTGAGCGCTATGACCTGTCTGCGGTCGGCCGGATGAAGTTCAACCGTCGTATCGGTCGTACCGAGATCGAAGGTTCGGGCGTGTTGTGCAAAGAAGACATCGTCGCGGTACTGAAGACTCTGGTCGACATCCGCAACGGTAAAGGCATCGTCGATGACATCGACCACCTGGGTAACCGTCGTGTTCGCTGCGTAGGCGAAATGGCCGAGAACCAGTTCCGCGTTGGCCTGGTACGTGTTGAGCGTGCGGTCAAAGAGCGTCTGTCGATGGCTGAAAGCGAAGGCCTGATGCCGCAAGACCTGATCAACGCCAAGCCTGTGGCTGCGGCGGTGAAAGAGTTCTTCGGTTCGAGCCAGCTGTCCCAGTTCATGGACCAGAACAACCCGCTGTCGGAGATCACCCACAAGCGTCGTGTCTCTGCACTCGGCCCTGGCGGTCTGACTCGTGAGCGTGCTGGCTTTGAAGTTCGTGACGTACACCCGACTCACTACGGTCGTGTATGCCCGATTGAAACGCCGGAAGGTCCGAACATCGGTCTGATCAACTCCCTGGCCGCCTATGCGCGCACCAACCAGTATGGCTTCCTCGAGAGCCCGTACCGTGTGGTGAAAGACGCTCTGGTCACCGACGAGATCGTGTTCCTGTCCGCCATCGAAGAAGCTGATCACGTGATCGCTCAGGCTTCGGCCACGATGAACGACAAGAAAGTCCTGATCGACGAGCTGGTAGCTGTTCGTCACTTGAACGAGTTCACCGTCAAGGCGCCGGAAGACGTCACCTTGATGGACGTATCGCCGAAGCAGGTAGTTTCGGTTGCTGCGTCGCTGATCCCGTTCCTCGAGCACGACGACGCCAACCGTGCGTTGATGGGTTCGAACATGCAGCGTCAAGCTGTACCAACCCTGCGCGCTGACAAGCCGCTGGTAGGTACCGGCATGGAGCGTAACGTGGCTCGCGACTCCGGCGTTTGCGTCGTGGCTCGTCGTGGCGGCGTGATCGACTCCGTTGATGCCAGCCGTATCGTGGTTCGTGTTGCTGATGACGAAGTTGAAACCGGCGAAGCTGGTGTCGACATCTACAACCTGACCAAGTACACCCGCTCCAACCAGAACACCTGCATCAACCAGCGTCCGCTGGTGAGCAAGGGTGATCGGGTTCAGCGTAGCGACATCATGGCCGACGGTCCGTCCACCGACATGGGTGAACTGGCTCTGGGTCAGAACATGCGTATCGCGTTCATGGCATGGAACGGCTTCAACTTCGAAGACTCCATCTGCCTGTCCGAGCGTGTGGTTCAGGAAGACCGCTTCACCACGATCCACATCCAGGAACTGACCTGTGTGGCGCGTGACACCAAGCTTGGGCCAGAGGAAATCACTGCAGACATCCCGAACGTGGGTGAAGCTGCACTGAACAAACTGGACGAAGCCGGTATCGTTTACGTAGGTGCTGAAGTTGGCGCAGGCGACATTCTGGTCGGTAAGGTCACTCCGAAAGGCGAGACCCAACTGACTCCGGAAGAGAAGCTGTTGCGTGCGATCTTCGGTGAAAAAGCCAGCGACGTTAAAGACACTTCCCTGCGCGTACCTACCGGTACCAAGGGTACTGTCATCGACGTACAGGTCTTCACCCGTGACGGCGTTGAGCGTGATGCTCGTGCTCTGTCGATCGAGAAGACTCAACTCGACGAGATCCGCAAGGACCTGAACGAAGAGTTCCGTATCGTTGAAGGCGCTACTTTCGAACGTCTGCGTTCCGCTCTGGTCGGCCACAAAGCCGAAGGCGGCGCCGGTCTGAAGAAAGGTCAGGAAATCACCGACGAAGTTCTCGACGGTCTTGAGCACGGCCAGTGGTTCAAACTGCGCATGGCTGAAGATGCTCTGAATGAGCAGCTCGAGAAGGCTCAGGCCTACATCGTTGATCGCCGCCGTCTGCTGGACGACAAGTTCGAAGACAAGAAGCGCAAACTGCAGCAGGGCGATGACCTGGCTCCAGGCGTGCTGAAAATCGTCAAGGTTTACCTGGCAATCCGTCGCCGCATCCAGCCGGGCGACAAGATGGCCGGTCGTCACGGTAACAAAGGTGTGGTCTCCGTGATCATGCCGGTTGAAGACATGCCGCACGATGCCAATGGCACCCCGGTCGACGTCGTCCTCAACCCGTTGGGCGTACCTTCGCGTATGAACGTTGGTCAGATCCTTGAAACCCACCTGGGCCTCGCGGCCAAAGGTCTGGGCGAGAAGATCAACCGGATGATCGAAGAGCAGCGTAAGGTTGCCGAGCTGCGTAAGTTCCTGCACGAGATCTATAACGAGATCGGCGGTCGTCAGGAAAGCCTCGATGACTTCTCCGACCAGGAAATCCTGGATCTGGCGAAGAACCTGCGCGGCGGCGTACCGATGGCCACTCCGGTGTTCGACGGTGCCAAGGAAAGCGAAATCAAGGCGATGCTGAAACTGGCAGACCTGCCAGAAAGCGGCCAGATGCAGCTGACTGACGGCCGTACCGGCAACAAGTTCGAGCGCCCGGTTACCGTTGGCTACATGTACATGCTGAAGCTGAACCACTTGGTAGACGACAAGATGCACGCTCGTTCTACCGGTTCGTACAGCCTGGTTACCCAGCAGCCGCTGGGTGGTAAGGCACAGTTCGGTGGTCAGCGTTTCGGGGAGATGGAGGTCTGGGCACTGGAAGCATACGGTGCTGCATACACTCTGCAAGAAATGCTCACAGTGAAGTCGGACGATGTGAACGGTCGGACCAAGATGTACAAAAACATCGTGGACGGCGATCACCGTATGGAGCCGGGCATGCCCGAGTCCTTCAACGTGTTGATCAAGGAAATTCGTTCCCTCGGCATCGATATCGATCTGGAAACCGAATAACACGTGACGCGAATGAGAGCGGGGCAGGATTGCCCGCTCTCTGCTCCGCCAGGAGGAAAGGCCTTGAAAGACCTACTGAATTTGCTGAAAAACCAGGGTCAAGTCGAAGAGTTCGACGCCATCCGTATCGGATTGGCATCGCCTGAGATGATCCGTTCGTGGTCGTTCGGTGAAGTTAAAAAGCCGGAAACCATCAACTACCGTACGTTCAAACCTGAGCGTGACGGCCTGTTCTGCGCCAAGATCTTTGGCCCGGTAAAGGATTACGAGTGCCTGTGCGGTAAGTACAAGCGCTTGAAGCACCGTGGTGTGATCTGCGAGAAGTGCGGCGTTGAAGTCGCGCTGGCAAAAGTTCGTCGTGAGCGCATGGCGCACATCGAACTGGCCTCGCCAGTTGCCCACATCTGGTTCCTGAAATCGCTGCCGTCCCGTATCGGCTTGCTGATGGACATGACCCTGCGTGATATCGAACGCGTTCTCTACTTCGAGAGCTATGTCGTTATCGATCCAGGCATGACCACCCTTGAAAAAGGTCAGTTGCTCAACGACGAGCAGTACTTCGAAGCGCTGGAAGAGTTCGGCGACGATTTCGATGCCCGCATGGGTGCCGAAGCTGTCCGTGAACTGCTGCACGCTATCGATCTGGAACACGAGATTGGCCGTCTGCGTGAAGAAATTCCGCAAACCAACTCCGAAACCAAAATCAAGAAGCTGTCCAAGCGTCTGAAGTTGATGGAAGCCTTCCAGGGTTCCGGCAACTTGCCAGAGTGGATGGTGCTGACCGTTCTGCCGGTTCTGCCGCCAGATCTGCGTCCACTGGTCCCATTGGATGGCGGTCGTTTCGCGACCTCCGACCTCAACGATCTGTATCGTCGAGTGATCAACCGTAACAACCGCTTGAAGCGCCTGCTTGATCTGTCCGCTCCGGACATCATCGTGCGCAACGAAAAGCGTATGTTGCAGGAAGCTGTCGACGCCTTGCTCGACAACGGTCGTCGTGGCCGCGCTATCACCGGTTCCAACAAGCGTCCTCTGAAATCCCTGGCTGACATGATCAAGGGTAAGCAGGGTCGTTTCCGTCAGAACTTGCTCGGTAAGCGTGTTGACTACTCCGGTCGTTCGGTAATTACCGTAGGTCCGACCCTGCGTCTGCACCAGTGCGGTCTGCCGAAGAAAATGGCTCTCGAGCTGTTCAAGCCGTTCATTTTCGGCAAGCTGGAAATGCGTGGTCTCGCTACCACCATCAAAGCTGCCAAGAAGATGGTTGAGCGCGAGTTGCCGGAAGTCTGGGACGTTCTCGCTGAAGTTATCCGCGAACACCCAGTGCTTCTCAACCGTGCACCGACCCTTCACCGTCTGGGGATCCAGGCATTTGAACCGGTTCTGATCGAAGGTAAGGCTATCCAGCTGCACCCGCTGGTCTGCGCCGCGTACAACGCCGACTTCGACGGCGACCAAATGGCCGTGCACGTACCGCTGACACTGGAAGCCCAGTTGGAAGCGCGTGCGTTGATGATGTCGACCAACAACATTCTGTCGCCAGCCAACGGTGAGCCAATCATCGTTCCGTCGCAGGACGTTGTATTGGGTCTGTACTACATGACTCGTGAAGCGATCAACGCCAAAGGCGAAGGTCGTGTGTTCGCGGATCTGCAAGAAGTTGACCGTGTGTTCCGTGCCGGCGAAGCCGCACTGCACGCCAAGGTTAAAGTGCGGATCAACGAAACCGTCAACGACCGTGATGGCGGCAGCGTGAGCAACACCCGTATCGTCGACACCACTGTCGGTCGTGCGCTGTTGTTCCAGGTTGTGCCAAAAGGTCTGTCGTACGACGTCGTCAACCTGCCAATGAAGAAAAAGGCGATCTCCAAGCTGATCAACCAGTGCTACCGCGTGGTTGGTTTGAAAGAGACCGTGATCTTCGCTGACCAGTTGATGTACACCGGTTTTGCCTATTCGACCATTTCCGGCGTTTCCATCGGTGTTAACGACTTCGTTATCCCGGATGAAAAAGCCCGCATCATCAGTGCTGCTACCGATGAAGTGAAGGAGATCGAAAGTCAGTACGCCTCCGGCCTGGTAACCCAGGGCGAGAAGTACAACAAAGTGATCGACCTTTGGTCCAAGGCGAACGACGAAGTTTCCAAGGCGATGATGGCCAACCTCTCGAAAGAGAAAGTCATCGACCGTCATGGCGTCGAAGTCGACCAGGAATCCTTCAACTCGATGTACATGATGGCCGACTCGGGCGCACGGGGTTCTGCTGCGCAGATCCGTCAGCTCGCCGGTATGCGTGGTCTGATGGCCAAGCCGGACGGTTCCATCATTGAAACGCCGATTACTGCGAACTTCCGTGAAGGTTTGAGCGTACTTCAGTACTTCATCTCCACTCACGGTGCTCGTAAAGGTCTGGCGGATACCGCGTTGAAAACTGCGAACTCCGGTTACCTGACTCGTCGTCTGGTAGACGTGGCGCAGGATCTGGTTGTAACCGAGATCGATTGCGGCACCGAACACGGTCTGCTGATGACTCCGCACATTGAAGGCGGTGACGTTGTAGAGCCGTTGGGTGAGCGCGTATTGGGTCGTGTTATTGCCCGTGATGTATTTAAGCCAGGTACCGAGGAAATCATCGTTCCTGCCGGCACTCTGGTAGACGAGAAGTGGGTTGAATTCATCGAGCTGAACAGCATCGACGAAGTGATCGTGCGTTCGCCGATCAGCTGCGAAACCCGCTACGGCATTTGCGCCAAGTGCTACGGCCGTGATCTGGCTCGTGGTCACCAGGTGAACATCGGTGAAGCTGTCGGCGTAATCGCTGCACAGTCGATCGGTGAGCCGGGTACCCAGCTGACAATGCGTACGTTCCACATCGGTGGTGCGGCAAGCCGGACCTCCGCAGCCGACAGCGTTCAGGTGAAGAATGGCGGTACCGTCCGTCTGCATAACCTGAAGCACGTTGAGCGAGTGGATGGTTGCCTGGTAGCTGTGTCCCGTTCCGGTGAGCTGGCAATCGCAGACGACTACGGTCGTGAACGCGAGCGTTACAAGCTGCCGTACGGTGCTGTGATTTCGGTTAAAGAAGGTGACAAGGTCGACGCTGGCGCAATCGTGGCCAAGTGGGATCCGCACACTCACCCAATCGTTACCGAAATGAAAGGTACCGTGACCTACGTGGGCATGGAAGAAGGCATCACGATCAAGCGTCAGACTGACGAATTGACCGGTATGACCAACATTGAAGTACTCGATGCCAAAGACCGTCCAGCTGCCGGCAAGGACATCCGTCCTGCTGTGAAGATGGTTGACGACAATGGCAAGGATCTGTTGCTGCCAGGTACTGACGTAATCGCTCAGTACTTCCTGCCTGCCAACGCCCTGGTCGGTGTGGCGGACGGTGCGAAAATTGCGATCGGTGATGTTATCGCTCGTATTCCGCAAGAAACTTCGAAGACCCGTGACATCACCGGTGGTCTGCCGCGTGTTGCCGACTTGTTCGAAGCTCGTCGTCCGAAAGAAGCCTCGATTCTGGCTGAAGTCAGCGGCACCATCGCGTTCGGTAAAGAGACCAAAGGCAAGCGCCGTCTGGTCATTACCCCGAACGACGGTAGCGATCCGTATGAAGAGCTGATTCCGAAGTGGCGTCACCTGAACGTGTTCGAAGGCGAACAGGTAAACCGCGGCGAAGTTATCTCCGACGGCCCGAGCGATCCACACGACATCCTGCGTCTGCTGGGTGTGAGTGCGCTGGCCAAGTACATTGTTAACGAGATCCAGGACGTTTACCGTCTGCAAGGCGTGAAGATCAACGATAAGCACATCGAGACCATCCTGCGTCAGATGCTGCGTAAAGTTGAAATCGCTGAATCCGGCGATTCCACTTTCATCAAGGGCGACCAGATGGAATTGACTCACGTACTGGTAGAGAACGAGCGTTTGGCTGGCGACGACAAGTTCGTTTCCAAGTTCACTCGCGTTCTGCTGGGTATCACCAAGGCGTCGTTGTCCACCGAATCGTTCATCTCGGCGGCCTCTTTCCAAGAGACCACTCGCGTACTGACCGAAGCGGCGGTAACCGGCAAGCGCGATTACCTGCGCGGCCTGAAAGAGAACGTGGTCGTGGGTCGTCTGATCCCGGCCGGTACCGGTCTGGCTTATCACAGCGAGCGCAAGCGCCGCCGTGATGCTGACAAACCGTTGCGCGTAAGCGCCAGTGAAGTGGAAGCTGCACTGACCGAAGCGCTGAACTCGAGCGGTAACTGAGTTCTGCGATAAATAAGTGTGGGGCCCTGGCGGCCCCGCTCATCGAATCGAGACAATTTGTCGAGGTTGGATGAGCGGGGAGGTCGGGGCCTTGCCTTGACTGGGGACAAGATCCTCTTTAGACTCTTGTACCCCTAAATTTGGCGGGAATTCGTTCCTGCCATTTTGCTTTTCTTGCAAGACAATAGCGTCGCAAGACAACAGTGGAGCTAGTAGATGGCAACTATCAACCAGCTGGTACGTCAGCCGCGTAAGCGTATCGTCGAGAAATCCGACGTGCCTGCGCTGCAGAACTGCCCGCAACGTCGTGGCGTATGCACCCGTGTGTATACCACCACGCCGAAAAAACCTAACTCGGCACTGCGTAAAGTATGCCGTGTGCGTCTGACCAACGGTTTCGAGGTTTCCTCGTACATCGGCGGTGAAGGCCACAACCTGCAAGAGCACAGCGTGGTACTGATCCGCGGCGGTCGTGTAAAAGACTTGCCAGGTGTTCGTTACCACACCGTACGCGGTTCTTTGGATACTTCCGGCGTTAAAGGTCGTAACCAGGGTCGCTCGAAGTACGGTACCAAGAAGCCTAAGTAGTAGCGGCTTTTTGTAAATACTGAATTATCTATTTTTCTGAGTCGATAAGAGTAAGGTCGGAGGCGTCCCGAAAGGGCACCGATTCCGAGCGAACCTGAAGACCGTTTGAGGGCTTATCCATGCCAAGAAGACGCGTAGCAGCCAAGCGCGAAGTGCTTGACGATCCAAAATACGGAAGCCAAATCCTGGCCAAGTTCATGAACCACGTGATGGAAAGCGGCAAGAAAGCCGTTGCCGAGCGTATCGTTTATGGCGCGCTGGAAAAGGTTAAAGAACGCAAGAACAGCGACCCCCTGGAAATCTTCGAGAAAGCTCTCGACGCCATCGCTCCGCTGGTCGAAGTGAAGTCGCGCCGTGTAGGCGGTGCTACTTACCAGGTTCCGGTCGAAGTTCGTCCGTCCCGTCGTAACGCCCTGGCAATGCGCTGGTTGGTAGACTACGCCCGTAAGCGCGGCGAGAAGTCTATGGCTCTGCGTTTGGCTGGCGAACTGTTGGACGCTGCTGAAGGTAAAGGTGCTGCTGTTAAGAAGCGTGAAGACGTGCACCGTATGGCTGAAGCCAACAAGGCTTTCTCGCACTACCGCTTCTAATTTTAGCGTCACTCATTTTGCGAGGGCTTTATGGCTCGTACTACACCGATTAACCGCTACCGTAACATCGGTATCGTTGCTCACGTGGATGCTGGTAAAACCACCACCACCGAGCGCGTCCTTTTTTACACTGGCAAAAGCCACAAGATGGGCGAGGTGCATGACGGCGCCGCGACCACAGACTGGATGGTGCAGGAGCAGGAGCGTGGTATTACCATTACTTCTGCTGCCATTACCGCCTTCTGGCAGGGTTCCGAGAAGCAGCACAAAGATCAGTACCGTTTCAACGTCATCGACACCCCGGGCCACGTAGACTTCACCATTGAAGTTGAGCGTTCCCTGCGTGTTCTCGACGGCGCGGTCGTTGTGTTCTGCGGTACTTCCGGCGTTGAGCCTCAGTCCGAAACCGTATGGCGTCAAGCCAACAAGTACGGTGTTCCACGTCTTGTTTACGTAAACAAGATGGACCGTGCTGGTGCCAACTTCCTGCGCGTGATCGGTCAGATCAAGCAGCGTCTGGGTCACACCCCGGTGCCAATCCAGTTGGCTATCGGTTCCGAAGACAACTTCCAGGGTCAGATCGATCTGATGGCCATGGAAGCGGTTTACTGGAACGATGCTGACAAAGGCATGACTCCACGTCGCGAGCCTATCCCTGCTGAGCTGCAGGAATTGGCTGACGAGTGGCGCGGCAATATGGTTGAGGCTGCGGCTGAAGCCAGCGAAGAGCTGATGAACAAGTACCTCGAAGGTGAAGAACTCACCAACGCGGAAATCAAGGCCGCTCTGCGTCAGCGTACTATCGCTGGTGAGATCGTTCTGGCTGTTTGCGGTTCTTCCTTCAAGAACAAGGGTGTTCCCCTGGTTCTCGACGCCGTTATCGACTATCTGCCGGCTCCTACCGACATTCCTGCCATCAAGGGTACTGACCCGGATGACGAGACTAAGGAAATGGAGCGTCATGCGAACGACGACGAGCCGTTCTCGGCTCTGGCGTTCAAGATCGCTACCGACCCATTCGTGGGTACCTTGACCTTCGTCCGTGTTTACTCGGGCGTGTTGGCCTCCGGCGACGGTGTGATCAACTCGGTTAAAGGCAAGAAAGAGCGCGTGGGTCGTATGGTGCAAATGCACGCAAACGCCCGTGAAGAAATCAAGGAAGTGCGCGCTGGTGACATCGCGGCCTTGATCGGCATGAAGGACGTCACTACTGGCGAAACTTTGTGCAACGCTGACAAGCCAATCATCCTGGTTCGTATGGACTTCCCGGAGCCGGTTATTTCGGTTGCCGTTGAGCCTAAGACCAAGGATGACCAGGAAAAAATGGGTATTGCTCTGGGCAAACTGGCTCAGGAAGACCCGTCTTTCCGCGTTAAAACCGATGAAGAGACTGGTCAGACGATCATCTCTGGTATGGGCGAATTGCACCTGGACATTCTGGTTGACCGGATGCGCCGTGAGTTCAACGTCGAAGCCAACATCGGCAAGCCTCAGGTTTCCTATCGTGAGCGCATCACGAAGAGCTGCGAAATCGAAGGCAAGTTCGTTCGTCAGTCCGGTGGTCGTGGTCAGTTCGGTCACTGCTGGATCCGTTTTGCTCCTGCTGACGAAGGTCAGGAAGGTCTGCAATTCCTGAACGAAGTGGTGGGTGGTGTGGTTCCTAAGGAATACATCCCGGCTATCCAGAAAGGTATCGAAGAGCAGATGAAGAACGGCGTTGTTGCCGGCTATCCGCTGATCGGCCTGAAGGCTACCGTGTTTGATGGTTCTTACCACGACGTCGACTCCAACGAGATGGCGTTTAAGGTGGCTGCTTCCATGGCGACCAAGCAACTGGCCCAGAAGGGCGGTGGTGAGTTGCTTGAACCGATCATGGCGGTAGAGGTTGTTACACCTGAAGACTATATGGGTGACGTGATGGGCGACCTTAACCGTCGTCGCGGCATGATCTTGGGTATGGAAGACACGGTCTCCGGCAAAGTAATTCGTGCCGAAGTTCCGCTGGGCGAGATGTTCGGTTATGCGACCGACGTTCGTTCCATGTCCCAGGGTCGCGCAAGCTACTCTATGGAATTCAAAAAATACAATACAGCTCCGTCGCACATCGTCGAAACTGTTACCAAAAAGCAAGGCTGATTCAGCCCTTTAGGCAAGGAGTTAATTGTCGTGGCTAAAGAAAAATTTGATCGTTCCCTACCGCACGTCAACGTTGGCACCATTGGTCACGTTGACCACGGTAAAACCACTCTGACTGCTGCTCTGACTCGCGTCTGCTCCGAAGTTTTCGGTTCGGCCGTTGTTGCTTTCGACAAAATCGATAGCGCTCCGGAAGAAAAGGCTCGTGGTATCACCATCAACACCGCGCACGTTGAATACAACTCGGCGATCCGTCACTACGCTCACGTTGACTGCCCAGGTCACGCTGACTATGTGAAGAACATGATCACCGGTGCTGCCCAGATGGACGGCGCTATTCTGGTTTGCTCGGCCGCTGATGGTCCGATGCCACAAACCCGTGAGCACATCCTGCTGTCCCGTCAGGTAGGCGTTCCGTACATCGTTGTCTTCCTGAACAAGGCTGACATGGTTGACGACGCTGAGCTGCTGGAACTGGTTGAGATGGAAGTGCGCGATCTGCTGAGCACTTACGACTTCCCAGGTGACGACACTCCGATCATCATCGGTTCGGCTCTGATGGCTCTGAACGGCCAAGACGACAACGAAATGGGTACCACCGCTGTTAAGCGCCTGGTAGAAACTCTGGACAGCTACATTCCAGAGCCAGTTCGTGTTATCGACAAGCCGTTCCTGATGCCAATCGAAGACGTATTCTCGATCTCTGGTCGCGGTACTGTTGTAACTGGCCGTATCGAGCGCGGTATCGTCAAGGTTCAGGATCCACTGGAAATCGTTGGTCTGCGTGACACTACCGTCACCACCTGCACCGGTGTTGAAATGTTCCGTAAGCTGCTCGACGAAGGTCGTGCTGGCGAGAACTGCGGCGTTCTGCTGCGTGGTACCAAGCGTGACGACGTTGAGCGTGGCCAGGTTCTGGTTAAGCCAGGTTCGGTTAAGCCGCACACCAAGTTCGAAGCTGAAGTGTACGTTCTGAGCAAAGAAGAAGGCGGTCGTCACACTCCGTTCTTCAAAGGCTACCGTCCACAGTTCTACTTCCGGACCACTGACGTGACCGGTAACTGCGAACTGCCGGAAGGCGTTGAAATGGTAATGCCAGGCGACAACATCAAAATGGTTGTCACCCTGATCAAGACCATCGCAATGGAAGACGGTCTGCGTTTCGCTATTCGTGAAGGCGGTCGTACCGTCGGCGCTGGCGTCGTAGCCAAAATCATCGAGTAATCGTTGATTTGATAAAAAGCCTCCGCTTGCGGGGGCTTTTTTATTGGGTTGACACTATGTTAGCCCGTCTATAGAATTGCGCCTCCTTTTAACGGGCGCAGTGCGCCCGGTGGGAATAGCAGCCGGAGTCTGAAATCCAATGCAAAATCAGCAAATCCGTATCAGGTTGAAGGCTTTTGACCATCGCCTGATCGACCAATCCACCCAGGAAATCGTGGAAACCGCGAAACGTACTGGTGCTCAAGTGCGTGGTCCAATTCCACTGCCTACCCGTAAAGAGCGGTTCACCGTTCTGGTCTCCCCGCACGTCAACAAAGACGCGCGTGACCAGTACGAGATCCGTACTCATAAGCGCGTTCTGGACATCGTCCAGCCAACGGATAAAACCGTTGATGCACTTATGAAGCTTGATCTTGCGGCCGGTGTGGAAGTGCAGATCAGCCTCGGCTAAGACTCGGTCTTAGTCGTGTAACGCTCTGAAATGGGCGGCCATAGCGGGTGAAAGCCCCGTACACTCATGAGGTTTACAACATGACTATTGGTGTAGTCGGTCGTAAATGCGGTATGACCCGTATTTTCACCGAAGAAGGTGTCTCCATTCCGGTCACGGTCATTGAGATCGAGCCGAATCGCGTCACCCAGTTCAAAACTGAAGAGACCGATGGCTATCGTGCAGTGCAAGTCACTGTCGGCGAGCGTCGTGCTTCGCGTGTAACAGCTGCTCAAGCTGGCCACTTCGCTAAAGCGAACGTTGCCGCTGGTCGTACCGTAATGGAATTCCGTCTTGAAGAAGGCGAGTACCAGGCCGGCGATCTGATCAACGCTGAAATCTTCGCTGCTGGTCAACTGGTTGATGTAACCGGTCAGTCCAAGGGTAAAGGCTTCCAGGGTACGATCAAGCGTTGGAATTTCCGCGGGCAAGATAACACCCACGGTAACTCCGTATCCCACCGCGTCCCAGGCTCTATCGGCCAGTGCCAGACTCCTGGTCGTGTATTCAAGGGCAAAAAAATGTCCGGTCATATGGGCGCTGAGCGCGTGACCGTGCAGTCCCTGGAAGTAGTGCGCGTGGACGCTGAACGCAATCTGTTGTTGGTCAAGGGTGCTGTTCCTGGCGCTACTGGCGGCAACCTGGTTGTACGTCCAGCAGCCAAGGCTCGCGGTTAAGGGGAAGCTGACATGCAATTAAATGTAAATGACGCTCAAGCGATCGAAGTTTCCGAACTGACATTTGGCGGCGATTTCAACGAGACGCTGGTTCACCAAGCAGTCGTGGCCTACATGGCCGGCGGCCGTCAAGGTAGCAAGCAGCAAAAGACCCGTTCCGACGTTCGTGGTGGCGGTAAGCGCCCATGGCGTCAGAAAGGTACTGGCCGTGCTCGTGCCGGTACTATCCGTAGCCCAATCTGGCGTGGCGGCGGTACCACTTTCGCAGCTCGTCCTCAGGATCACACCCAGAAGCTGAACAAGAAGATGTATCGCGCAGCAATGCGTTCCATCCTTGCTGAGCTGGTGCGTACTGATCGTCTGGTCGTGGTTCAGGACTTCGCTGTTGATGCACCGAAGACCAAAGATCTGCTGAACAAACTGACTGGCATGGGTCTGACTGACGTCTTGATCGTGTCTGAAGTGATTGATCAGAACCTGTACCTGGCTGCTCGTAACCTGCCACACGTTGATGTACGTGACGTGCAAGGTTCCGATCCAGTTAGTCTGATCGCATACGACAAGGTGTTGATCACCGTGTCGGCCGTGAAGAAATTCGAGGAGCTGCTGGGATGAACCAGGAACGCGTATTTAAAGTTCTGCTTGGCCCGCACGTTTCCGAGAAGGCTACGGTTCTGGCTGACAAGAAAGGCCAGTTCGTTTTCAAGGTTGCAACTGACGCAACCAAGCTGGAAATCAAGAAGGCCGTCGAAAGCCTGTTCAGCGTGAAAGTAGAGCGTGTTACTACCCTGAATGTTCTGGGTAAGAGCAAGCGCACTGCTCGCGGTCTGGGCAAGCGTAATGACTGGAAGAAGGCAGTTATCTCCCTTCAGCCAGGCCAAGATCTCGATTTCAGCAGCAGTGCTGAGTAAGGAAGGGGTGCATCATGGCAATCGTTAAATGCAAACCGACTTCCCCTGGCCGCCGTTTTGTGGTCAAGGTGGTCAACCAGGAGCTGCATAAAGGCGCTCCTCACGCACCGCTGCTCGAGAAAAAATCGAAGACTGGTGGTCGTAACAACAATGGTCGTATTACCACTCGTCACATCGGTGGTGGCCATAAGCAGCATTATCGTCTGGTCGATTTCCGTCGCAACGACAAAGATGGCATCGCTGCCACTGTCGAGCGTATTGAATACGATCCAAACCGTACTGCTCACATCGCTCTGCTGCTGTACGCAGATGGCGAGCGTCGCTACATCATCGCCCCTAAAGGCGTGAGTGCTGGCGACCAGCTGATCGCAGGTGCTCTGGCACCGATCAAGCCGGGCAACGCTCTGCAACTGCGTAACATTCCAGTTGGTAGCACCGTACACGGCATCGAATTGAAGCCAGGTAAAGGCGCGCAAATCGCTCGTTCCGCTGGTGCTTCGGCTCAGCTGATCGCTCGTGAAGGTGTCTACGTGACCCTGCGTCTGCGTTCTGGTGAGATGCGTAAAGTGCTGGCTGAATGCCGCGCGACCCTGGGTGAAGTCTCGAACTCCGAGCACAGCCTGCGTTCGCTGGGTAAAGCTGGTGCCAAACGCTGGCGTGGCGTTCGCCCAACCGTTCGTGGTGTTGCCATGAACCCGGTTGACCACCCACATGGTGGTGGTGAAGGTCGTACCTCTGGTGGTCGTCATCCGGTATCGCCATGGGGCTTCCCGACTAAGGGCGCGAAGACTCGTGGTAATAAGCGTACCGACAAAATGATCGTCCGTCGTCGCAAGTAAATAGAGGGATACGACAGTGCCACGTTCTCTGAAAAAAGGTCCTTTTATCGATCTTCACCTACTGAAGAAGATCGAAGTGGCGGCGGAAAAGAACGATCGCAAACCAGTTAAAACCTGGTCGCGCCGTTCGATGATCCTGCCACAAATGGTCGGTCTGACCATCGCAGTACACAACGGTCGTCAACACGTCCCAGTTCTCGTTAACGAAGACATGGTCGGCCACAAACTGGGCGAGTTCGCCGGTACCCGCACATATCGCGGGCACGTGGCTGACAAGAAAGCCAAGCGTTAAGGGGTTAGGAAATGGAAGTAGCCGCTAAGTTGTCGGGCGCTCGAATCTCCGCCCAGAAAGCCCGCTTGGTCGCCGACCAGATCCGCGGGAAGAAGGTGGGCGAAGCGCTCAACCTGTTGGCTTTCAGCAGTAAGAAAGCCGCCGAGATCATGAAGAAAGTGCTGGAGTCGGCCGTAGCCAACGCCGAGCATAACGAAGGCGCAGACGTTGATGACCTTAAAGTCAGCACCGTTTTCGTCAACGAAGGGCGTTCGCTGAAGCGCATCATGCCACGTGCCAAAGGCCGTGCTGATCGCATCGTCAAGCGGTCTTGCCATATCACTGTCAAGGTTGCTGACAAGTAACGGAGTCGAAGAGATGGGTCAGAAAGTACATCCCATTGGCATTCGCCTGGGAATCGTCAAGGAGCACACCTCCGTCTGGTACGCAGACGGTCGGACTTATGCGGACTATTTGTTCGCTGATCTGAAGGTGCGTGAGTATCTCCAAGACAAACTAAAAAGCGCGTCCGTAAGCCGTATCGATATCCATCGTCCGGCCCAAACTGCACGTATCACCATCCACACCGCTCGTCCAGGTATCGTTATCGGGAAGAAAGGTGAAGATGTTGAGAAACTGCGTCAGGACCTGACCAAGCAAATGGGTGTGCCTGTGCACATCAATATCGAAGAGATCCGTAAGCCGGAACTCGACGGTATGCTGGTTGCGCAGAGCGTAGCTCAGCAGCTGGAGCGTCGCGTAATGTTCCGTCGCGCTATGAAGCGCGCTGTTCAGAACGCCATGCGCATTGGTGCCAAAGGCATCAAAATCCAAGTGAGCGGTCGTCTCGGCGGTGCTGAAATCGCACGTACTGAATGGTATCGCGAAGGTCGTGTGCCACTGCACACCCTGCGTGCCGACATCGACTATGCCAACTACGAAGCTCACACCACTTATGGTGTGATCGGTGTAAAGGTTTGGATCTTCAAAGGCGAAGTAATTGGTGGTCGCCAAGAAGAGCTGAAACCACAAGCACCAGCGCCTCGTAAAAAAGCTGCTAAGTAAGGGGTACGCCAAATGTTGCAACCAAAGCGTACGAAGTTCCGCAAGCAGATGACTGGCCACAACCGTGGTCTGGCATTGCGCGGTAGCAAAGTCAGCTTCGGCGAGTTCGCGCTGAAGTCTGTTGCTCGTGGTCGTCTCACCGCTCGTCAGATCGAGTCAGCGCGTCGTGCTCTGACCCGTCACGTAAAACGTGGCGGCAAGATCTGGATCCGTGTGTTCCCGGACAAGCCTGTAACCAAAAAGCCACTCGAAGTTCGGATGGGTAAAGGTAAGGGTAACGTGGAATACTGGGTTGCCCAGATTCAGCCAGGCAAAGTCCTGTATGAAATCGAGGGCGTTTCTGAAGAGCTGGCGCGTGAGGCTTTCGCCCTGGCTGCTGCAAAGCTGCCGCTCGCCACCTCCTTTGTTAAACGGACGGTGATGTGATGAAAGCGAATGAACTTCGTGAAAAAGACGCGCCGCAGCTAAACGAGCAACTGCTCGGCCTGCTGCGCGACCAGTTCAATCTGCGTATGCAGAAAGCAACTGGCCAGTTGGGGCAGTCTCACCTGCTCCGGCAAGTTAAGCGTGACATCGCTCGCGTGAAGACTGTGCTCAAACAGCAGGCAGGTAAGTAATCATGGCTGAAGCCGAAAAAACCGTCCGTACGCTGACTGGCCGTGTTGTCAGCGACAAAATGGACAAGACCATCACCGTTCTGATCGAGCGTCGCGTAAAGCACCCGATCTACGGTAAATACGTTAAGCGTTCGACTAAGCTGCACGCGCACGACGAAACCAATCAGTGCCACATCGGCGACAAAGTCACTATTCGTGAAACTCGTCCTTTGGCCAAGACCAAGTCTTGGGCACTGGTTGATGTTCTCGAACGCGCTGTGGAAGTCTAAGGACTAGGGGTCGGAGAAATTATATGATTCAGACTCAATCCATGCTCGATGTGGCCGATAACAGCGGCGCTCGCCGTGTTATGTGCATCAAGGTGCTGGGTGGCTCCCATCGTCGTTACGCTGGTATCGGTGACATCATCAAAGTTACCGTCAAGGAAGCAATTCCTCGCGGTAAAGTGAAAAAAGGCCAAGTGATGACTGCTGTTGTAGTCCGCACTCGTCACGGCGTTCGCCGTGCTGATGGCTCCATTATCCGCTTTGATGGCAACGCTGCTGTTCTTCTGAACAACAAGCAAGAGCCGATCGGCACCCGTATCTTTGGGCCAGTGACCCGTGAACTTCGTACTGAGAAGTTCATGAAGATCGTCTCGCTCGCCCCAGAAGTGCTGTAAGGAGATCCGACATGCAAAAGATTCGTCGTGACGACGAGATCATCGTGATCGCCGGCAAAGACAAAGGTAAGCGCGGTAAGGTGCTTAAGGTTCTCGCTGACGACCGTTTGGTCGTTGGTGGTCTGAACCTGGTTAAGCGTCATACCAAGCCTAACCCGATGTCGGGCGTACAAGGCGGTATCGTCGAAAAAGAAGCGCCACTGCACGCTTCCAACGTCGCCATTTTCAACGGCGAAACCAACAAGGCTGACCGCGTTGGTTTCAAAGTAGAAGACGGCAAGAAAATTCGTGTCTTCAAGTCGACCCAAAAAGCGGTTGATGCTTGAACACTGCTAGGTAGAAGACCATGGCACGACTAAAAGAGATTTACCGGAAGGAAATCGCACCGAAACTTAAGGAAGAACTTAAGCTTTCGAACGTGATGGAAGTTCCGCGCGTTACCAAAATCACCCTGAACATGGGTCTGGGCGAAGCGATCGGCGACAAAAAAGTCATCGAGCACGCTGTTGCTGACCTGGAAAAGATCACCGGCCAGAAAGTCGTTGTGACCTACGCTCGGAAATCCATCGCTGGCTTTAAAGTCCGTGAAGGTTGGCCGATCGGCGTCAAAGTGACCCTGCGCCGTGAGCGTATGTACGAGTTCCTGGATCGTCTGCTGTCGATCTCCCTGCCTCGGGTTCGCGACTTCCGCGGCCTGAATGCCAAGTCCTTCGATGGTCGTGGTAACTACAGCATGGGCGTAAAAGAGCAGATCATTTTCCCGGAAATCGATTACGACAAGATCGATGCTCTCCGCGGTCTGGACATTACCCTGACCACCACTGCCAAGAACGATGACGAAGGTCGCGCATTGCTGCGTGCTTTCAAATTCCCGTTCCGCAACTGATTGGAGTAGGAAAATGGCCAAGATGAGCATGAAAAACCGCGAGCTGAAGCGTCAGCTCACGGTTGCCAAGTACGCCAAAAAGCGTGCAGCACTGAAAGCTATCATCGTTGATCTGAACGCAAGTCCAGAAGCGCGTTGGGAAGCTACAGTAGCTCTGCAGAAGCAGCCACGTGACGCAAGCGCTTCGCGCATGCGTAACCGCTGCCGCCTGACCGGTCGTCCACACGGCGTTTACCGCAAGTTCGGCCTCGGCCGTAACAAACTGCGTGAAGCGGCAATGCGTGGTGACGTACCTGGTCTGGTTAAAGCCAGCTGGTAAGCACTATCAAAGTCTCGGTGCTCGGGGTCGCAAGATCCTGACCACCGGTGACCTTGAACTTGAATCAAGCCCCTATTGGGGCTTGATTCATTTGTGGGGTGTGTCTAGAATACCCGGCTCGCCTGAGCCCGTGCTTTTTTCGTGCGGAGTTTCTCGGCGAAGGTAGTAGCCGCAAGGCTTATTTTTTTGTATTAGGAGCGTCTAGCCCATGAGTATGCAGGACCCGTTAGCGGACATGCTAACTCGAATCCGTAATGCCCAGATGGCTGAAAAGTCCGTCGTAAGCATGCCGTCTTCCACGTTGAAGGTGGCTGTAGCTAAAGTCCTGAAGGACGAAGGTTACATCGCGGGTTATCAGATCAGCAGCGAAATCAAACCACTGCTGTCCATCGAGCTGAAGTACTTCGAAGGCCGTCCGGTCATCGAGGAAGTGAAGCGCGTTAGCCGTCCAGGCCTGCGTCAGTACAAGTCCGTCGATGATCTGCCAAAAGTTCGTGGCGGTCTCGGTGTGTCTATCGTCTCCACCAACAAAGGTGTGATGACGGATCGTGCTGCGCGCGCTGCCGGTGTCGGCGGCGAAGTTCTTTGCACTGTGTTCTAAGGGGGGATAAGCATGTCTCGCGTCGCTAAGAACCCCGTTAAGCTGCCAGCCGGTGTCGAAGTTAAATTCGCAGGCCAACAGCTTTCGGTGAAGGGTGCCAAGGGCACTCTTGAACTGAACATCCATTCGTCCGTTGAGATCGTTGAAGAAGCTGGTGAGCTGCGTTTCGCTGCTCGCAATGGCGATCAACAAACTCGCGCAATGGCTGGTACCACTCGTGCGTTGGTAAACAACATGGTCCAAGGCGTAAGCCAAGGCTTCGAGCGCAAGCTCCAGCTGGTCGGTGTTGGTTACAAAGCGCAAGCAAAAGGCACAGTGCTGAACCTGGCTCTTGGCTTCTCGCACCCAGTGGATTACGAACTGCCGGAAGGCATCACCGCTGAGACTCCTAGCCAGACCGACATCCTGATTCGGGGTATCGATAAGCAGCTGGTAGGTCAAGTGGCCGCCGAGATCCGCGACTTCCGTCCACCAGAGCCTTACAAAGGTAAAGGTGTGCGCTACGCGGACGAAGTCGTCCGTCGTAAAGAAGCCAAGAAGAAGTAGGGCATAGCAAATGACCGACAAAAAAGTTACTCGACTGCGTCGCGCTCGCAAAGCACGCCTGAAAATGCACGAACTCGAAGTCGTGCGTCTCTGCGTGTTCCGTTCGTCGCAGCACATCTACGCCCAGGTCATTTCGGCCGACGGCAACAAAGTCCTGGCAAGTGCCTCGACTTTGGATAAAGAACTGCGTGATGGCGCCACTGGCAACATCGACGCGGCCACTAAGGTTGGCCAGCTGGTCGCTACGCGTGCTAAAGCCGCTGGCGTCTCGCAGGTGGCTTTCGACCGCTCTGGCTTCAAGTACCACGGTCGCGTCAAGGCGCTGGCTGATGCTGCTCGTGAAGCTGGGCTGGAGTTCTAAGTTATGTCAAATAACGACCAAAAGCGCGACGAAGGCTACATCGAGAAGCTGGTTCAAGTTAACCGCGTAGCCAAAACCGTTAAAGGCGGCCGTATCTTCACTTTCACCGCGTTGACCGTGGTTGGTGATGGTAAAGGGCGCGTTGGCTTCGGCCGTGGCAAGTCGCGTGAAGTGCCTGCTGCGATCCAGAAGGCAATGGAAGCTGCTCGCCGCAACATGATCCAAGTTGATCTGAACGGCACCACTCTGCAGTACGCAATGAAGTCCGCCCATGGCGCTTCGAAGGTGTACATGCAGCCTGCTTCTGAAGGTACCGGTATCATCGCTGGCGGCGCTATGCGTGCTGTCCTCGAAGTTGCTGGCGTTCAGAACGTTCTGGCCAAGTGCTACGGCTCGACTAACCCGGTAAACGTGGTTCACGCCACTTTCAAAGGTTTGAAAGCTATGCAGTCTCCTGAATCCATTGCCGCCAAGCGCGGCAAAAGCGTCAAGGAGATCTTCTGATCATGGCTACCGTTAAAGTAACGCTGATCAAAAGCATGACCGGCCGCATCCCTAACCACAAACTGTGCGTTAAGGGTCTGGGTCTGCGTCGCATCGGTCACACTGTAGAAGTGCTGGATACTCCCGAGAATCGCGGGATGATCAACAAGGCTTACTACATGCTGCGTGTCGAGGGTTAATCGATGAAACTCAATGATCTGAGTCCAGCGCCGGGTTCCCGTCGCGAAAAGCATCGTCCGGGCCGTGGTATCGGTAGTGGTTTGGGTAAGACTGGTGGCCGTGGTCACAAAGGTCAAACCTCCCGCTCCGGTGGCACCATTGCTCCAGGCTTTGAAGGCGGTCAACAGCCGCTGCATCGTCGCCTGCCGAAGTTCGGTTTCGTTTCCCTGAAAGCCATGGATCGCGCAGAAGTGCGTCTGTCCGAGCTGGCTAAAGTGGAAGGCGACATCGTCACCGTGCAGTCCCTGAAAGATGCCAACGTAATTAACGTCAACGTTCAGCGTGTGAAAATCATGCTGTCCGGCGAAGTTACTCGCGCTGTCACCATCGGAAAGGGAATCGGCGCCACCAAAGGTGCGCGTGCGGCTATCGAAGCAGCTGGCGGCAAGTTCGAGGAATAAATGGCTAAGCAAGGTGCTCTCTCTGCGCTCGGCAAAGGCGGTATGTCTGAACTCTGGGCTCGTCTGCGTTTTCTGTTCCTGGCGATTATCGTCTACCGAATAGGCGCACACATCCCGGTTCCAGGTATCAATCCGGACCGACTCGCAGACCTGTTTCGACAGAATGAGGGGACCATTCTTAGCTTGTTCAACATGTTTTCCGGCGGCGCGCTGGAGCGGATGAGCATCTTTGCACTGGGGATCATGCCGTACATTTCGGCATCGATCATCATGCAGCTGATGACAGCCGTCAGCCCGCAGCTGGAGCAGTTGAAGAAGGAAGGTGAAGCTGGCCGTCGCAAGATCAGCCAGTACACCCGCTACGGCACTGTCGTTCTCGCTCTCGTTCAGGCTATTGGCATGTCCATTGGCCTGGCGGGGCAGGGCGTTGCGTTCACTGGTGACTTTGGCTTCCATTTCGTCGCGGTATCCACTTTTGTGGCTGGTGCGATGTTCATGATGTGGCTGGGTGAGCAGATTACTGAGCGTGGTGTTGGCAACGGTATCTCGATGTTGATTTTTTCGGGTATCGTCGCCGGTCTTCCGAGAGCAATCGGGCAGTCTTTCGAGTCTGCGCGTCAGGGTGATATCAACATCTTCGCCCTGGTTGCCATCGGTTTGCTGGCAGTAGCGATTATCGGTTTCGTGGTGTTCATTGAGCGTGGTCAGCGTCGTATTGCTGTTCACTACGCCAAGCGTCAGCAGGGCCGCAAGGTGTTTGCTGCGCAGACTAGCCACTTGCCGCTGAAAGTGAACATGGCCGGTGTTATTCCGGCTATTTTCGCGAGCAGCATTTTGCTGTTCCCGGCTTCGTTGGGTGCCTGGTTTGGTCAGTCTGAAGGTATGGGCTGGTTGCAGGACATCTCGCAGTCGATCGCTCCTGGTCAGCCGTTGAATATTCTGCTGTTTAGTGCAGGGATTATTTTCTTCTGCTTCTTCTATACGGCGTTGATGTTCAATCCGAAAGACGTAGCGGAAAACCTGAAGAAGTCCGGTGCCTTTATTCCGGGTATCCGTCCAGGTGAGCAGTCTGCGCGCTATATTGATGGCGTTCTGACTCGCTTGACCATGTTCGGTGCTCTTTATATGACGGCCGTGTGCTTGTTGCCCCAGTTCCTGGTGGTTGCAGCAAACGTTCCGTTCTACCTTGGCGGGACCTCGTTGCTGATCGTGGTCGTGGTTGTGATGGACTTCATGTCCCAAGTACAATCGCACCTCGTTTCGCACCAGTACGAATCCCTGATGAAGAAAGCCAACCTGAAGGGTTACGGCAGCGGCATGCTGCGCTGACCCATAAGGTTCGAGGAGTTGGTGATGAAAGTTCGTGCATCGGTGAAAAAGCTGTGCCGTAACTGCAAGATTATTCGCCGCGAAGGTGTTGTTCGAGTAATTTGCAGCGCGGAACCGCGTCACAAACAGCGCCAAGGCTGAGTGTGATTGTGCTTCAAGCCCAGCAGCTAGTGCGCTGCTGGGTTGATTATTTGTTATTACAGCGATATTATCTCGCGCCCTATTTCTTGGCTTCCGGGGCGTAGGTAGCTGTCAATTGGAGTCCCACTGAATGGCCCGTATTGCAGGCGTCAACATTCCAGATAACAAGCATACTGTTATCTCGCTGACCTACATCTATGGTGTTGGTCGCACAACTGCACAGAAGATCTGTGCAGTGACTGGGGTAAACCCAGCCGCAAAGATCAAGGATCTGAGCGACGAGCAGATTGAACAGCTGCGTGGCGAAGTGGCGAAGTTCACCACTGAAGGTGACCTGCGTCGCGAAATCAACATGAAAATCAAGCGCTTGATGGACCTCGGTTGCTATCGCGGTCTGCGTCATCGTCGTGGTCTGCCAGTACGCGGTCAGCGTACCAAGACCAACGCGCGTACCCGTAAAGGTCCGCGTAAGCCGATCCGCAAGTAATCGCCCCAGCGAATCGACAGGAATTTAATCATGGCAAAACCTGCTGCTCGTCCTCGTAAAAAAGTCAAAAAGACAGTGGTTGATGGCATCGCCCACATCCACGCGTCTTTTAACAACACAATCGTGACCATCACCGACCGTCAAGGTAACGCTCTTTCCTGGGCTACCTCCGGTGGTTCGGGTTTCCGCGGTTCCCGCAAGTCCACCCCGTTTGCTGCTCAAGTAGCTGCTGAACGTGCTGGTCAAGCTGCGCTGGAATATGGCCTGAAAAACCTCGACGTTAACGTCAAAGGTCCAGGTCCAGGTCGTGAGTCCGCTGTCCGTGCTTTGAACGGCTGTGGCTATAAGATCGCCAGCATCACCGACGTGACGCCAATCCCGCACAACGGGTGCCGTCCGCCGAAGAAGCGCCGCGTGTAATCCAGGAGATTGTAAAGAATGGCTCGTTACATTGGTCCAAAATGCAAACTCGCTCGTCGCGAAGGCACCGATCTCTTCCTGAAGAGCGGCGTGCGCGCGATCGAATCGAAGTGCAACATTGAAGCAGCACCTGGTATCCACGGCCAACGCCGCGGTCGCCAGTCCGATTACGGCACCCAACTGCGTGAAAAGCAGAAGGTCCGTCGTATCTACGGCGTTCTCGAGCGTCAATTCAGCGGCTACTACAAAGAAGCTGCTGGCAAGAAAGGCGCAACTGGCGAAAACCTGTTGCAGCTGCTCGAATGCCGTCTGGACAACGTTGTATACCGTATGGGCTTTGGTTCGACTCGTGCCGAATCCCGTCAGCTGGTATCGCACAAATCCGTCAGCGTTAACGGTCAGACCGTAAACGTTCCGTCCTACCAGGTTCGTGCTGGTGACGTGGTCGCGATTCGCGAGAAAGCAAAGAACCAACTTCGCATTGTCCAAGCTCTCGATCTGTGTGCCCAACGTGGCCGCGTAGAATGGGTAGAAGTAGACACTGAGAAGAAGTCGGGCGTTTTCAAGAACGTTCCAGCTCGCAGTGATCTGTCCGCCGACATCAACGAAAGCCTGATTGTCGAGCTCTACTCCAAGTAAGGGCTAGAAAATAGGTGCATCCATGCAGATTTCGGTAAATGAGTTCCTGACACCCCGCCATATTGATGTGCAGGTTGTCAGTCCAACCCGCGCCAAGATCACTCTCGAGCCTCTCGAGCGTGGTTTTGGCCACACCCTGGGCAACGCGCTGCGCCGCATCCTGTTGTCCTCAATGCCCGGCTGTGCAGTAGTCGAGGCCGAGATTGACGGTGTGCTCCACGAGTACAGCGCCATCGAAGGTGTACAGGAAGACGTAATTGAAATCCTGTTGAACCTTAAAGGTCTGGCTATCAAGCTGCACGGCCGTGACGAAGTTACGCTGACCTTGTCGAAGAAGGGTTCGGGGGTGGTTACCGCTGCCGATATTCAGCTGGATCATGATGTCGAGATCGTTAATCCCGATCACGTAATCGCTAACCTGGCGTCTAACGGCGCCCTGAACATGAAGCTAGTAGTAGCTCGTGGTCGTGGTTATGAACCGGCCGACTCGCGTCAGAGCGATGAAGACGAAAGCCGCAGCATTGGTCGCTTGCAGCTTGACTCTTCGTTCAGCCCGGTTCGCCGTATCGCATACGTGGTGGAAAACGCCCGTGTCGAGCAGCGTACTAACCTGGACAAGCTGGTTATTGATCTGGAAACCAACGGTACTCTGGATCCTGAAGAGGCTATCCGCCGCGCTGCAACCATTCTGCAACAGCAGTTGGCTGCGTTCGTCGACCTCAAAGGTGACAGCGAGCCAGTGGTAATCGAGCAAGAAGACGAGATCGATCCGATCCTGCTTCGCCCGGTTGACGATCTGGAACTGACTGTACGTTCGGCTAACTGCCTTAAGGCGGAAAACATTTACTACATCGGTGACCTGATTCAGCGTACCGAAGTAGAACTGTTGAAGACTCCGAACCTTGGCAAGAAATCCTTGACTGAAATCAAGGACGTTCTGGCCTCCCGCGGTCTGTCCCTCGGCATGCGCCTCGACAACTGGCCGCCTGCAAGTCTTAAGAAGGACGACAAGGCGACTGCCTGATCGTCGTAATCACCGAACGTTGTGTTTGGTAAGGAATGAACCATGCGTCATCGTAAAAGTGGTCGTCACCTGAGCCGCACCAGCTCGCACCGCAAGGCCATGTTTCAAAACATGGCGGTGTCGCTGTTCGAGCACGAGCTGATCAAAACTACACTGCCAAAAGCTAAAGAACTGCGTCGCGTTGCTGAGCCGCTGATCACTTTGGCCAAGACAGACAGCCTGGCTAACCGCCGTCTGGCTTTCGACCGTACTCGTTCGAAAGCTATCGTTGGTAAGCTCTTCAACGACCTGGGCAAGCGTTACGCTACCCGTGAGGGTGGCTACCTGCGCATCCTCAAGTGCGGTTTCCGCGCTGGCGACAACGCGCCTATGGCGTACGTCGAGTTGGTTGATCGTGCTGTCGGCGGTGAAGCTGTATCCGCTGAGTAAGACGTCAGTCTGAAACGAAGAACCGGGCCTAGTGCCCGGTTTTTTGTGCCTGCAAGAAAAGTGCACTGAAGCGTTATGCCGATACCCTTACTGTCTGCAAGGGCTGATCATTAGTTAATTTCTATCGATCCCGATAATTTAATGAATTTGATGGTGCCATGCTCATGGTCAATACTCCCTCCCAGCCGATTAGCCGGCAGTTTCCAAGACGGAAGAGGAAGATTGAGCATGAGCCAGAGTAAAACGCTTACTACCGCCAGTGGCGCGCCCGTCGCCGACAACCAGAATTCCCGTTCCGCCGGCCCTCGTGGCCCGCTGTTGCTCGACGACTTTCACCTGATCGAGAAGCTTGCCCACTTCAACCGTGAAAACATCCCGGAGCGCCGTGTACATGCCAAGGGCTCGGGTGCTTACGGTACGTTCACCGTGACCCGCGACATTACCCAGTACACCAGCGCCAAGCTGTTTGAATCCGTTGGCAAGCAAACCCCGACCTTTTTGCGTTTCTCCACTGTCGGCGGTGAGCGCGGTTCGGCAGATACCGAGCGCGACCCGCGTGGTTTTGCGTTGAAGTTCTACACCGAAGAAGGCAACTGGGACATCGTTGGCAACAACACGCCAGTGTTCTTCATTCGTGATCCGCTGAAGTTCCCGGACTTTATCCACACCCAAAAACGTCTGCCGCAAAGCAACCTGAAAAGCGCGCAGATGATGTGGGACTTCTGGTCGCATTCGCCTGAGGCGCTGCACCAGGTCACCATTCTGTTTTCCGATCGCGGTATCCCTGACGGCTACCGTCATATGCACGGCTTCGGCAGCCACACCTACAGCCTGATCAACGCCAAAGGCGAGCGTCACTGGGTGAAGTGGCACTACAAGACCAAACAAGGCATCAAGAATCTTGCGCCGGCAGAGGCTGCACGCCTGGCCGGTACTGATCCTGATTACGCTCAACGCGACTTGTTCGGTGCGATCGAGCGCGGTGACTTCCCGAAATGGCGCGTGTGCATTCAGATCATGAGCGAGGCCCAGGCCGCGGTGCATTACGAGAACCCGTTCGATGTGACCAAAACCTGGTCGCAGAAAGAGTTCCCGTTGATCGAGGTGGGTGAGCTTGAGCTCAATCGCAACCCGCAGAACTACTTTGCTGAAGTCGAGCAGGCGGCGTTTGGTCCAAGCAACATGGTGCCGGGTGTAGGTCTGTCGCCGGACCGTATGCTGCAAGGTCGGGTATTCGCCTACGCTGATGCGCATCGCTACCGTGTTGGTACCAATCACCAGCAATTGCCGGTGAATGCGCCACGTAGCCCGGTCAACAGCTATCAGCGCGACGGCTCCATGGCATTTGGCAGCAACGGTGGCAGTACACCGAACTACGAGCCTAACAGCTACGCCGGTGCGCCGAAGCAAGCTCCACAATACGCAGAGCCAGCACTGGCCCTGAGAGGCGCGGCCGATCGTTACGATCACCGTGAAGATACTGATTACTACAGTCATGCCGGTGCGTTGTTCCGCTTGATGAACGATGAGCAGAAAGCCCTGCTGATCAACAACATTGCCGGTGCAATGTCGGGCGTTTCAAGCGATGTGGTTCAGCGTCAGTTGCAGCACTTCTACAAGGCAGATGCTGCTTACGGAGAAGGCATTGCAAAGGCCTTGGGTGTACAGCTTAACTAAGTCTAAACGATAAGCAGAACCGCCCTCATTTGGGCGGTTTTTGCGTTATTTGAACCACTTTTCTCAGAATATCTTCGATTTTATCGCGCTATTCGAGTGACCAATCGGTCGGCTTGGTTCAAACTACAGCCTTTCAAGCAGGGAGATGTAGGGCGATGCAAGGCCACCCAGACGTAATCGATTACCTCAACACGTTGCTCACGGGCGAACTGGCAGCACGTGATCAATATTTCATCCATTCGCGGATGTATGAGGACTGGGGCTTTACCGAGCTCTACGAGCGCATCAATCACGAGATGGAAGAAGAAGCCCAGCACGCTGATGCGCTGATGCGTCGGATCCTCATGCTCGAAGGCACGCCACGTATGCGTCCAGACGATCTGGACATCGGCACCACGGTGCCTGAGATGCTCGCTGCCGACTTGCGACTGGAGTACAAGGTCCGTGCCGCGCTTTGCAAGGGCATCGAGCTCTGCGAGCTGCATAAGGACTACGTCAGCCGCGAGATCCTGCGGGTTCAACTGGCCGACACCGAAGAAGATCACACTTACTGGCTGGAGAAGCAGTTGGGTCTGATCAAGCTGGTCGGTCTGGAAAACTACCTGCAATCGCAGTTCTAACGGCGATTGAGTGTGGGAGTGAGCTTGCTCGCGATGAGGCCATAACATTCGACATCGATGTCGACTATTACACCGCTATCGCGAGCAAGCTCGCTCCCACAAAAGCAAAAAGCCCCGGTCACTGATGAAGTGACCGGGGCTTTTTTATGCCCCGACGTTAAGCCCGGTCGCGCTCCAGCAGCGGCTTGAGGTAGTAACCGGTATACGACTGTTTCATCTCGGCGACTTCTTCCGGCGTACCCACGGCAATGATTTGTCCGCCCTTGGAACCGCCTTCCGGCCCAAGGTCCACCAGCCAGTCAGCAGTCTTGATCACATCCAGGTTGTGCTCGATTACCACGACAGTGTTGCCGTGATCGCGCAGGCGGTGGAGTACATCGAGCAGTTGCTGAATATCTGCGAAGTGCAAGCCGGTGGTCGGCTCATCGAGGATGTACAGGGTTTTGCCGGTATCGCGCTTGGACAGCTCGCGGGATAGCTTGACCCGTTGCGCTTCACCGCCCGACAGGGTGGTCGCCGATTGCCCCAGCTTGATGTACGACAGGCCAACATCCATCAACGTCTGAAGCTTGCGCGCCAGGGCCGGAACCGCATCGAAGAACACTCGCGCTTCTTCGATGGTCATTTCCAGGGTTTCGTGGATGCTCTTGCCCTTGTACTTGATCTCCAGGGTTTCGCGGTTGTAGCGCTTGCTCTTGCAGACGTCGCACGGGACATAGATGTCCGGCAGGAAGTGCATTTCTACCTTGATCAGGCCGTCGCCCTGGCAGGCCTCGCAGCGTCCGCCCTTGACGTTGAAGGAGAAACGCCCCGGACCGTAGCCGCGTGAGCGGGATTCCGGCACGCCGGCAAACAGTTCGCGAATCGGTGTGAACAACCCGGTGTAGGTCGCCGGGTTGGAGCGCGGCGTACGGCCGATCGGGCTTTGGTCGATATCGACGACTTTGTCCAGGTGCTCAAGGCCCTTGATGCTGTCGTGGGCTGCGGCTTCCAGGGTGGTCGCACCGTTCAGTGCGGTGGCGCTGAGCGGGAATAGGGTGTTGTTGATCAGCGTCGACTTGCCCGAACCGGACACGCCGGTCACGCAGGTCAGTAAGCCAATCGGAATGTCCAGATCGACATCGCGCAAGTTGTTGCCCCGAGCGCCTTTGAGCGACAGCGAGAGCTTCTTATTGCGCGGCGTACGTTTGGCCGGGACTTCGATCTTCACGCGGCCGGACAGGTATTTGCCGGTCAGCGAATCAGGGTGCGCCATGACCTCGGCGGGTGTGCCTTCGGCGACGATATGTCCGCCGTGTACACCGGCACCCGGGCCGATGTCCACTACGTAGTCGGCCAGACGAATCGCATCTTCGTCGTGCTCGACCACGATCACCGTGTTGCCGATATCCCGCAGGTGCTTGAGCGTCCCCAGCAGTCGATCGTTGTCACGCTGGTGCAAGCCAATCGACGGTTCGTCGAGGATGTACAACACGCCTACCAGACCGGCGCCGATCTGGCTGGCCAGACGAATACGTTGTGCTTCACCGCCAGACAGCGTGTCGGCGCTGCGGTCCAGCGACAGGTAGTCGAGGCCGACGTTGACCAGGAACTGCAAACGCTCACGGATTTCCTTGAGAATCTTGTCGGCAATTTCGCCGCGTCGACCGGTCAGTTTCAGCGTGCCGAAGTAATCGGACGCATCGCCAATCGGCAGGTTGGTCACCGCTGGCAGTGTTTTTTCACCAACCCACACATGCCGCGCTTCACGACGCAGGCGAGTGCCGCGGCAATCCGGGCAAGGCTGGGTGCTGAGGAACTTGGCCAGTTCTTCGCGTACCGAAGCGGACTCGGTTTCGCGATAGCGACGGTCCAGGTTCGGCACGATGCCTTCGAACGGGTGTGAGCGTTTGACGATATCGCCACGGTCGTTCAGGTACTTGAAGTCGACGTTCTGCGTGCCGCTGCCGTGCAGGATGACTTTCTGCTGGTCGGCCGGCAGCTGGTTGAACGGCACTTCCAGGCTGAAGCCGTAATGCGAAGCCAGTGAACCAAGCATCTGGAAGTAATAGACATTACGCCTGTCCCAGCCGCGAATCGCACCCTCGGCCAGGGTCAGTTCGCCATTGACCAGACGCTTGATGTCGAAGAACTGTTTAACCCCCAAACCGTCGCAGGTCGGGCAGGCGCCGGCCGGGTTGTTGAAGGAGAACAGCTTGGGTTCCAGCTCGCTGATCGCGTGGCCGCAGATCGGGCAGGCGAAGCGTGCGGAAAAGATCATTTCTTCGCCCGGCTCGTCGTCCATCGGCGCGACCAGGGCAATCCCGTCTGCCAGCTTCAGCGCAGTCTCGAACGACTCGGCCAGCCGCTGTTGCAGGTCGGCGCGGACCTTGAAGCGGTCGACCACGACATCGATCGAGTGTTTCTTCTGTTTATCCAGCTTCGGCAACTCGTCCAGTTCGAAGAGCTTGCCGTTGACCCGAGCCCGGACAAAGCCCTGGGCGCGCAGTTCTTCGAAGACCGAAAGGTGTTCGCCCTTGCGCTCGCGGATCACCGGCGCCAGCAGCATCAACTTGCTGCCTTCAGGCTCGGCGAGGACCAGGTCGACCATCTGGCTGACGGTCTGCGCTTCCAGCGGAATGTCGTGATCCGGGCAGCGCGGAATACCCACGCGAGCGTAAAGCAGGCGCAGATAGTCGTAGATTTCGGTGATGGTGCCGACCGTCGAGCGCGGGTTGTGCGAGGTCGACTTCTGTTCGATGGAGATCGCTGGCGACAGACCTTCGATGGTGTCGACGTCAGGTTTTTCCATCATCGACAGGAACTGCCGGGCGTAGGCCGACAGCGATTCGACATAGCGTCGCTGACCCTCGGCGTACAGGGTGTCGAATGCCAGGGAAGACTTGCCGGACCCGGACAAGCCGGTGATGACGATCAGTTTGTCCCGCGGCAGGGTCAGGTCGATGTTCTTCAGGTTGTGGGTTCGAGCCCCACGAATCAGGATCTTGTCCAAGGTGGCCTCGCTTGGCGGGCGTCGAAAACGTAGGAGTATACGGGCAAATACTGGATGGATGCACACTATCAAATGACGCTTGCTGAACGGCGCCTGACAAGTGCGCGAGGCAGGCTCGCGACAAAGCGTCGCCCTATACCCCGTCAACCGATGGGACTGGTAGAATCGCCGCCGGTTCACATGAGGTTATTCCATGCACGATCCCCACAGCGAACGCATGAGTGGTGGCGAGACCCGCGCAGCAAGCGGTCTGGCCCTGGTGTTCGCCTTCCGTATGCTTGGCATGTTTATGGTGTTGCCGGTATTGGCGACCTATGGAATGGATCTCGCAGGAGCGACCCCGGCCCTCATCGGTCTGGCGATCGGCGCTTACGGCCTGACTCAGGCGATTTTTCAGATTCCGTTCGGGATCATTTCCGACCGTATCGGCCGCCGCCCGGTGATTTACCTGGGGCTGATCGTCTTCGCGCTCGGTAGCGTTTTGGCCGCCAATGCCGATTCGATCTGGGGCGTGATCGCCGGACGAATCCTGCAAGGCGCTGGGGCGATTTCGGCGGCGGTCATGGCTTTGCTGTCAGACCTGACCCGCGAACAGCACCGCACCAAAGCCATGGCAATGATCGGCATGACCATCGGTCTGTCGTTCGCCGTGGCCATGGTGGTCGGACCATTGCTGACCCGCGCCTTTGGTCTGTCCGGACTGTTCCTCGCCACTGGCGGTATGGCGTTGTTCGGCATAGTGATTGTGATGTTCATGGTGCCGCACTCTACCGGTCCGTTGCAGCACCGCGAATCCGGCGTTGCCCGTCAGGCGCTGATCCCGACGCTCAAACATCCCGACCTGCTGCGTCTGGACCTGGGGATTTTTGTGTTGCACGCGATGTTGATGTCGAGCTTCGTCGCGTTGCCGTTGGCGCTGGTCGAGAAAGCCGGGCTGCCCAAGGAGCAGCACTGGTGGGTGTACCTGACCGCGCTGCTGATTTCGTTCTTCGCCATGATCCCGTTCATTATCTACGGCGAGAAAAAACGCAAAATGAAACGAGTTTTACTCGGTGCGGTCAGTACGCTGATGCTCACTGAGCTATTCTTCTGGCAGTTCGGCGACAGCTTGCGGGCGCTGGTGATTGGTACGGTGGTGTTCTTCACCGCGTTCAATCTGCTCGAAGCTTCGTTGCCGTCGCTGATCAGCAAGGTTTCACCGGCAGGCGGCAAAGGCACGGCGATGGGGGTTTATTCCACCAGTCAGTTCCTCGGTTCGGCACTGGGCGGGATCATGGGTGGCTGGATGTTCCAGCACGGCGGTTTGTCGGTTGTGTTCCTTGGATGCGCAGGACTGGCTGCCCTCTGGTTGGCCTTTGCTGTTACCATGCGTGAACCTCCCTATGTGACGAGCCTGCGCTTGCCGTTATCGCCTGAAGCGATCCGCGAGGCTGGTCTGGTCGAGCGCCTGCTGGCCGTCGTTGGGGTAACAGATGCAGTGGTGGTTGCTGATGAAGCGGCCATTTACATCAAATTGGACACCGAACTATTGGATCGCACGACCCTCGAGAGCCTGGTCAACAACCCGGCCCCGACAGCGTGCGAAGCCTAGGAGAACGTTATGGCCCGTGGGGTTAACAAAGTCATATTGGTCGGCACTTGCGGCCAGGATCCCGAAGTTCGCTACTTGCCTAACGGTAATGCCGTGACCAACCTGAGTCTGGCGACCAGCGAACAATGGACCGACAAGCAAACCGGTCAGAAAGTCGAAAAGACCGAATGGCACCGTGTATCGATGTTCGGCAAGGTTGCGGAAATCGCCGGCGAATATCTGCGTAAAGGTTCGCAGGTCTACATCGAAGGCAAGCTGCAAACCCGCGAGTGGGAAAAAGACGGTATCAAGCGTTACACCACTGAAATCGTGGTCGACATGCAAGGCACCATGCAACTGCTGGGCGGCCGTCCACAGGGCGACCAACAAGGCCAGGGCGGCGGTAACAACTACCAGCAACCCGCTCCGCGTCAGCAGGCCCCGCGTCCGCAGCAGTCGGCTCCGCAACAGCGTTCGGCTCCGGCACCACAGCAAGCCGCACCGCAACCGGCTCCGGATTTCGACAGCTTTGATGACGATATTCCGTTCTGATTTGTCGCTGCATCCGCTCTAAATAAAAAGGCCCGTCGCTTGATGCGATGGGCCTTTTTTTGTGGGAGTTGTTCGGGAGAACAAAGCAGCCTGCCGGGCCAATGCCAGTCAGTTAAGGCACAAACCTGTGGGAGCGAGCCTGCTCGCGATGACGGCATAACATTCAACATCAATGTTGACTGACCCACCGCTATCGCGAGCAGGCTCGCTCCCACATGGATTGCGCTTAACTGACTGGCATTAGCCTGACGGGCAACGTTTTCAGTCGAGTATCAGATGCGGCAGGAAGCGGCTTGAATCTTTGGTGATCAGGCTGTTGTCCTCGCGCACGCCGATGCCGGCGGCCTGATCGCCAATCACCCAGGAGCCGATCAGCGTGTAGCTGTCACCGAACTTCGGCAGCGGGGCGAACTCCTGAAGGATGAACGGTGCATCGGTGTACGGCCCGTCTTCCTTCACGACTTGTCCATCCAGGGTGTGCAGTTCGATGTTGGCGCCTTCGCGGGAGAAGAACGGCTTGCGCACCCAGCCTTTCGGCAGCGCTTTGCCGGGCTCGGGGTCCAGATGGCTGGCGAGCAGGTTCGGGTGCCCTTTGTTGAATTCCCACAGCAGGGGCAGGATGCCTTTGTTCGAGATGATCGATTTCCAGGCAGGCTCGAAAAACTGCGTGTCACTTGCGGCGATGGCTTCACCAAACGGCTCGTGGAAAATGAATTCCCAGGCGTGCAGTTTGAACAGGTGAGGGATCCAGCGCTCTTCGAGGTCGACGAAGCGTCCTTCGCTGTTGAGGCCGATGTCTTCGATATCGATGTGGCGTGACTCGATCCCGACTTTTTCGGCGATCAGTCGCAAGTAGTCGGTGGTGCCCTTGTCTTCGATCGAGGCTTTCATCGAGGCGAAGTAGAAAGGCTGCTTGATCTGCAATTGCGCAAAGGCCTGATGCAGCTTGGTGTCGATGCTGTTGAACTGATCGGCATGGCTGGGCAGCAAGCCGCGCTCGATGCATTGCTCCAGCCAGCCCCACTGAAACGCCGACGCCTCGTACAGGCTGGTGGGCGTGTCGTAGTTGAGTTCCAGCAATTTGGCGGGGCCGGTGCCGTTGTAGGAGAAGTCCAGGCGACCGTAAAGGTGTGGATGGCCTTCGCGCCATGACGTACGAATCATGTCGAAGAAGGGCGCCGGAATGCTCAGGCGTTCCAGCAGTTCTTCGCTCTGCACCACCCGCTCGACCAGGTCCATGCACATCTCATGGATCTCGGTGGTGGGGTCTTCGAGATCGTTCTCGATCTGCTTGAGCGTGAATTGGTAATACGCGCTCTCGTCCCAGTAGGGTTCGTCGTCGATGGTGTGAAACATGAAGCCGAGGTTTTCGGCGGTCTGCTTCCAGTCGTGACGTTCCTGGCAGAGGATTTTCTTCATGGCGCTCGCTCCTTAGCTGCTCGATCGACCGAAACTGCTCGAGCCACCCCAGCCGCTGCGGGCGCTGGCCTGGCTACCAAATCCGCCCCGGGATGTGGACGACGCCACCGAGATGGGCTTGGAGCTGCTCGACTTGAACGTGGAGCTGTTGTAGCCGTTGCCGTATTTCGCCTGGTCCGATCTGGTGAAGCTCGAGCCCGTGGCGATGCGCTGGCTGAGCGTCGAGGATGAGAAGTCACCGCGTGAATCGCGGTAGCGGTAAACCGGTTCGGAGGAGTAGCTGCCCCGGTTGCTGTTCAACATGTTGCTGATCAGCATGCCGGCCAGTAGACCGTTTACCATTCCTCCTGAACCGCCAGAGCTCGCTGCGGAGGCGGGCAGTTGTGCGTTGGCGGCGTCCAGTTGGGTCTGCGTGACCTGGCCATTGGCTGCCAACTCGAAGCCGCCGAGCTTCGGAATGAACTTGCCGGTGGAGTCCTGCTGGCACCAGTCGGCGACAAAGTCGGCGTCGCAATCGGCCTGGCTGTCGTACAGCGGCGCGAGGCGACGGTGTTCGGCGATGGCGGTCATGTAGGCATCGGAGCAGACATTCACCGGAAACTTTTGATCCACGCACTGCTGCACGGATTGAAAGTTGAACTTTTGATTCACTGCGTAGGTTTTTTCTGTCGGCCCGCAACCTGATATCGCGATGGCGACCGATGCTGCCAGGGACAGTTGAACGTACTTGCTTCGTTTCATCGACGTCTCCGTGTCGCAGTCAGTTCTGGGAAGGGGTCATGCACGCGGCATTGAGCAGGCCAACGCTGATGGCGACAGCTGCGACGTAGATCGCTGCGGCGATTTCACCGTTACGGATGCGCTCGGAGGTGCCTTTGAGCACCAGGCTGGTCATCAGGAATGCCAGCAGTTGCACCACGGCGGCAATCAGCGCCCACACGGCGAAGTCCAGCAGGCTGACCGAGTAGGCAATCACATTGCTCGCCGGGATCGCGAAACCGATGATGGCGCCGGACAGGGCGATGGCGGCCGCGGTGTTGCCGGAGCGAATCAGTTCGAACTCTTTGTGCGGCGTGATGCGGGTGTAGACGAACTGGAAAATCGCGAACAGCAGGGCGGCACCGATGATGTACGAAACAAATCCCAGGACGGCGGCTTTGTTCAGCGAGACGGAGAGTGCTTCTAGCATGGGCTGTTCCTTTTTAAAGAGTAGTGAGGTCGGTGGTGTACAGCGAGATGCCCAAAGAGGTGCTCAGGCTGATGCTGCCTTCGGCGTCCTCTTCCACCGAGAACAGCAGGAATTCGCGGCGATCGGTCAGGCCGGTCTCGCGGGCGTAGAGCATCGAACGATGTTCCACGACGTAGGACTGATCCGGATTACTGACCTGCTCAGTGAAGGCCACCAGCTCGGTCTGCCCGGCCTCGGTGCCCCATTCACGGGTGTATTCGACGCCGTCATGGGTGTAGGTCGGCAGGCCGATCAGGCTGTCCGGCCCCGCGAGCCTGCGCAATTCGGCTTCACTGTTGAGGGTGACGTAGCTTTGATAGTTGAACAGGATCACCGACTCGACCTGGCCGGCGATGGCGCCGGTGGTGTGAACCTGCAGCCAGAAGTCTTCGTCGTCCATGTAGTAGCGCGAAAGCCACGTCGACTGGCCGAGGTCGACAGTGCCGACGCTCCAGATCTGCTGGGTGCCGGGAATGACCACGCTGGTTTTTTCGTCGAGCAATAGCTTAAGAGTGGTGTCGAATATCAGCGCTTTTCCCTGGCCGAGCCCGAGAGGGCCGGCAACCGGCGCACTGTCCTTGGGGGGCGGGGCCTCAAGGCCCATCAACTGTTTAAACCATCCCATTTGGTGATTTCCTTCAGGCGGGTGGAGGCAATTTAGATGAGTTCGCCGCCCTGGACGCGGGTGGCGCAGAGAGAAGTAGTCTGGCTGCAATAAAGCCGGCGAATGCGCCGCCAATATGCCCTTCGACTGAAACGCCCTGGCGTGGGATAAAGCCGAAAATCAGACCGCCGTAGAGGAGGGCGACAATGCCCGCGATCAGCACGTTGCTCCAGCTGCGGTGGAACCAGGCGCGTCCCAGAAGGTACGCCCAGAGGCCAAAGACCCAGGCGCTGGCGCCCACATGAACGCCGTTGAAACCAAACAGCCAGACCAGCGAGCCGCCGAGCAGAATGATGATTGCGCTGACCGCCGCAAAGCGTTTGAAGCCCTCGGCGATCACCAGGGTTCCCAGCACCAGGAATGGCACCAGGTTGGCGATCAAGTGCGCAAAGGATACGTGCAGAAACGGTGAGGTCACAATTCCGACGAGGCCGTGGGCGGTTCGGGGGACCAGACCGTACATCGTCAGGCTGTAGCCTGTCAGCATGTTCAGCAGGTGTATCGCGACCATCAACATGGCCAAGCCTGCGATGATCTTGAAGCCGGTTACCCTGTCCATCCTTGTCCTCGAATCAACAAAAAGAAGGGCGCACCGGTTAATGCCGATCAGTTAAGCGAAATCCATGTGGGAGCGAGCCTGCTCGCGATAGCGGTGGGTCAGTCAACGTTGATGTTGAATGTGATGCCGTCATCGTCGGAACGCCGCCCGGAGCCGGCTCGCTCCCACAGGTTTGTGCCTTAACTGATCGGCATTAGGCATGCCGGTGCCCTTCCTTTTGAGTACATGCGTGAATCGGTTACTCGGCCGATTGCTTTTTCAGACGGTCCAGAATCGCGTTCGCGCTGCCTTGGTCCGGGGTGATGCCGGCTTCGCGCAGCTTGCGCTCCAGGTCGTTACCGGTGGACGCGTCCGCCAGTTCGTCACTCGCTTCCAGCTCGGCTGCACGTTGTTCCTGCTTGGCTTGCAGGCGATTCAAGGTGCTGACCGCGGTTTCCAGCTTGCCGTTGGCGCCGCCGCTGGCGATGGAGGCGCTGACCTGCGCTTTCTGTACGCTTTCACGGGCCTTGGCCATGTCCACTTGCTGGCGCAGGCTCTTGATGCGGGCTTCGGCCTTGGTGATGTCCTTGCGCATTTTGTCGGCGTAGGCGCCGAACTCGGTGGTTTGTTTCTGTTCGGCGTCGTGTTCGTTGGTCAGGGTCGAAATGGCTTCGGCCACTTCCAGTGCCAGGTCTTCACGGTTGGCCTGGATCGCGGCCATGGCCTTGGATTCCAGGTCCTTGATCTTGGCGTTGTACTGCGCCACGCGCTCGGCCGAGAGTTTGTGCTTGGCCATGATTGTGACCAGTTCGCGCTTGGCGTTTGCCAGAGCGTTGTCGGCGTCGCGGATTTCCTGGTCGAGGATGCGCAGGGCCTGTTGGTCGGCGATGGCTTCGCCGGCTTCGCTGGCGCCGCCGCGCAGTGCGGTGAACAACTTGCTCCAGATCGATTGGTTTTGCATGACTCGGTACTCCCGCAAATTAGTTGAAGAAGCCTTCGAAGGCTTCGCTGGCGCGCTGAACGTTGTCGACGAGGGTTTTGATTTCGGTCACGACGTTGGTCAGGCTGGACTCGGAACTGAGCGCACCGAACATGCTGTAGACGGTCTGGCCGTTGGGCATGGATTCGATACCGATCGACGACAGCGGGAACATTTCCCGGCTACGCAGCACGGCATCGTTGAAGCGCTGCACATCCTTGATGGATTCGAGATCGACCAGCACGGTGTCGACAATGATTTGCTCGCCGACGACGGCGATGTAAATCGGCAGCCCGCCAAACTCGTTCATTTCCAGCTTGATGCTTTGCTCGGAGCCTTGAATCAGCGTCGGGGTGATTTCATTGGATGTCACCTCATCGAGGGCCTGCAGGGCGCTGAAGAGGCGATCGATGTTCCAGTTGTTACCTGCGCTCATGTAATCCTCCAACATGAATGAACCAGCCAGGATCGGCTGGCGTAGCTGTTTCTCCATTTGCTTGAGCAGGCTCCGGTTTTCGGGAAGCACCCAAGTTTCATGTTTCACATAGCCGGCGGCGCTAAGTCCTCCGCGCATCTGCTTCATGTAGAAGCTCGATGGTTTTTTCGCGGAAGGTTTCGAGCGCTCTCCCTGGCTGCTCGCGGGTGTTGTGTCTGAGGCGGGTGGAGAGCGACGTTTCATAGCAGTGGCTCCGCTTTTATTTGTATCACGCGTGAGAACACTACAGATAAATTCAAGCGCACTCAACAACTCACGCGTGAGATTTTTAATCGACTGATTTTCATCACGAAAAAAGGCCCGTAGCGTGTCAGCGCTGCGGGCCTTCGGGTTTTGCTGGGGGCAGATTCAGTGACTGGCCGCCAGGAAGTCATCGGTGGACAGCACTGTTGCGTAGGCAAAACCCAGGGCCGACATGAAGGCCGCATGTACATGGGCAGCCGGAACCACAACACCGTTGAACTCCAGGTCACGGGTGGCACAGGCGTCGTGGATCACCGTGACGCTGTAGCCAAAGTCGGCTGCGGCTCGAGTGACGCCGTCGATGCACATGTGGCTCATGCTGCCAACGATCACCAGATTTTTGATTCCGTGGTGGTCGAGTATCGACTGTAGTTCGGTTTCACGGAACGCGTTGACGAAGTGTTTGAGCAGCACTGGCTCATCGCTGCGGTTGAGGACTTTGCGGTGCAGCTTCGCGCCCTCCGAACCCGGCGTGAAGAACGGCGCGGCGTCAGAGGTGAATTCGTGGCGGATATGCACCACCTGATCGCCGGCATCACGGAAGGCCTGGATCACCCGCGCTGCGTTGTCGGCAGCTGCATCGGCACCGACCAGGGGCCACTTGCCTTGAGGGAAGTAGTCATTCTGGATATCGACTACGATGAGTGCTTGCTTGGCCATGGGTGCTTCCTCGGATGGGTTGGTGTGGAACGAAGTATTGGGTTTCGCCGGCCGTTCGAGGATTGGCCGCACCGACAATAGAAGGGGGAAAACTGACAATGGGCATAGAACGCGCAGTCGCCGAATTGGGCGTGCTGATCTATCCCGGCGCGCAGATGGCGGCGGTACACGGTTTGACGGATCTGTTCGGTGTGGCGAATCGTATCGCCGCCGAGCACCAGAGCGCGCAGCTGCCATTGTTGCGGGTCAGCCACTGGCAGGCCGATGCCGAACGCGCGCCTCAACGCATTTACGACAGTCATCCCGTTGCCGACGGCGCACTGATCGCGCTGTTGATCCCGCCGTCGATTGGCGGTTTTTCCGAAGACCAGGCCCCGCCGGCGCTGATTCGCTGGATTCGCCAGCAACACGCGGCCGGCGCGACCCTCGGTGGGGTGTGCGTGGGCTCGATTTTGTTGGCCGAAAGCGGTCTGCTCGACGGTCGCAGCGCCACCACTCACTGGACCTCGGCGAAAAAATTCGTCGAGCGTTACCCGAAGATCACACTCAACGCCGACAAGCCCATTGTTGACGACGGTGACCTGATTACCACGGCCGGGTTGATGGCCTGGTCGGAGCTGGGGTTGCGCCTGGTCGATCGTCTGATGGGGCCAAGCATCGCCACCAGCACCGCGCGTTTTCTGGTGATCGAGCACAGTGACAGTGCGAGCGAATGCGGGAGTAACTTCGCGCCGATTCTGAGTCATGGCGATGCAGCGATTCTCAAGGTTCAGCACTGGCTGCAAGCCAACGGGGCGGTGGAGGTGTCGCTGAGCGTGATGGCGCAGCAGGCGGGGCTGGAGGAGCGGACATTCCTGCGGCGCTTTCGAGCCGCGACCGGTTTGAAACCGACCGAGTACTGCCAGCACCTGCGAGTCGGCAAGGCCCGGGAAATGCTCGAGTTCACCAACGGCACCATCGATCACATCGCCTGGAACGTCGGGTATTCGGACCCGAGCGCGTTTCGCGCCACGTTCAAGAAAATCACCGGCCTGGCACCGAGTGATTATCGAGCACGGTTTGGGGTGACGGCTCCTGCGCGGGTATAAGCAACACGGCCCCCGTAGCAGCCTGCGTTGCTCGATCGTTCCCACGCTCTGCGTGGGAATGCAGCCCATGACGCTCCGCGTCACAAAGCGGACGCAGAGCGTCCATTGAGGTATTCCCACGCAGAGCGTGGGAACAATCGGTCTGTAGATCAGTGTTGTATCAGCTTTCTGCGAACTTCGGTCGCCGCTGCCTGATCCAGTTCCAGCCAGTAATGCTGCGTGCCGGCGATTTCGGCGGCGGCCGGCAGGCCATCGCGGTACACCAGTCGGTTGCCGGCGAGGGCGGGGACTTTGTGCCCCGGCAGCAGGGTGCCGGCGAGGTTCAGTGGGTCGACGCCGCAGACGCCGATCAGGCTGCCGTCATGCGGGCGGCGGCGTACTTCGCGCAGTAACGGGATCGCTTCGGGCAAGGCGAATTGTTCGCCCGCCAGACCGCTGACAAAGCGCCCGCCACGAATCTCTCCACGAGCTTCCAGTCGATGAAAAGTGCGCAGCAATTCACGCCAGTTCGGCAGCCAGTCGGCCTCGCGTTCCAGCAAACGCCAAAACACTACGCCATAGCGCCGGAGCAAGGTTCGGGCGATGTGTTCGAGAGTGTCGTTCGCCGTGCCGCGGTTATCCACAACCGCTGGCGTCGATTGACGTCGCAGTAAAGCCCAGCGTCCGGCATCGTCCATTCCACCGACAAACGCCCCGCGTCCACGTCGGCTGCTGCGCGCCTGGCGTTTGCTGGCGGGCGTAATCAACGCACGCAGGCCGGCGAAGCTGTCGGCGTTGACCAGTCCGGCGCCGACCAGTTCCTGCAAGGCGATCTCCAGTTCACTGCGCAGCAGATGGGCTTCGTGCAGTAATTCATCGAAAAACAGAGCGCCATGTTGGCTCAGCGCTTGATGGGCTTTCTGGGTTTTGGGTGACAATTCGCTGACGTCCGGTAGCTCGGTCAGACTGCTCCAGAGCGCCACCTGCGCCCGTGGCAGCAACACAATCGGTGTGCTGCGCAGCGCCACGCCAGCGGCCTTGTTGCGGGCGGTCAGCCGGGTCCAGACCAGTTTGCCGCTGCGGCACAGTTCATCCAGCCACGTCGATGAATAGCCCTTGAGCCGCGCCGGCAGAAGATCGCTGTCCCAGGCCGACGCGGCGGCCGGGTAGCCTTCGAACTGACTGACAATCGCCGGTAATACCGCATTGCCCTGGCCTTGCGTTGCCGACGACAGATGCTGCCAGTCAAACAGAAAACGCATGAAATCCTGCAACGTCACGGGCTCGATTTCCCGCCGCAGGCGTTTGACCGTGTAGCGATGAATACGCGCCAGCAAGTGCCGTTCGCACCATTCTTCTTGCGTGTCGGCAGGGCTGAAACGCCCACGCATTACGTAACCTTCGCGCTCCAGATGCGCCAGGGCTTGCGTGACGTGAGTCGTCGAAAGTCCCAGTGGTTGAGCAATCGCCTGAGTCGGCAGAGGACCAAATGCACCGAGACGCGCGCGGATCAGTTCAACCAGCGCCTCTTCGACGTCCCAGGTTTCATCGAACCCCGCCAAGGCCTGCAACGGTGGCTGTAACGCAGCGTGTGGATAGATCGCTTGCAGGCAGGTCAGCCGTTCCAGCGCCAGCCATAACGCTTGATTCGCGTTGATCTGCAAACGGCTGGCGCGACCCCCATCCGCCAGGGCTTGCAGCCAACCCGACCACTGCGGATTGGCCTGCGCTTCGGCGTCGCTGATGGCGGCGAGGCTCATCAACGCTTCATGCATTTCATCGACGTTGGCGGGCTGCGGCCAGGCCTCTTCGCGCACCGATTGAATGGCCTCGGCATCCAGGGCACCGAGGTCATCGGTCGATTGCGGGTCGCTCCAGCGCCGGTTGAGCACCGCTTGGGTACGGCGTTCTTCCAGCGGCGCGTCGTCGAGAAAAGTGTAAGGCCGGGCGCTGAGGATTTCCGCCGCCAGCGGCGAGGGCGCCGGCAAGTCGCGGCTGATCAAGCGCACCTCACCGCGCTCCATGCGCCGCAACAGCGCCAGCCAGCCATCGCAGTCCATGGCTTCGTGGAGGCAATCGTCGAGGGTTTGCTCGACCAACGGGTGATCGGGAATTTCGCGCTCGCCGGCGAGGTTTTCCAGGCAGGCGATCTGGTCGGGAAACACGCTGGCGATCAGGTCCTCGCTTTTCATCCGCTGGATCTGCGGCGGCACTTTGCGTCCGCCGCTGTAACGCGGCAGTGCCAGTGCAAGACCGGCATTCCAACGCCAACGCACGCCAAATAACGGCGCGTCGAGCACGGCCTGAATCAGGATCTGTTCGGCGCTGTTGCTGTGCAGATAACGCCAGACTTCATCCAGCTCGAAACTGTGGCTGGTGGACAGCGACAAGACGATCGCGTCTTCGCTGGCGGCGGCCTGCAATTCGAAGTTGAAGGTGCGGCAAAAACGCTTGCGCAGGGCCAGGCCCCAGGCGCGGTTGATGCGGCTGCCGAACGGGGTGTGGATGATCAGTTGAGTGCCGCCGGACTCATCGAAAAACCGCTCCATCAGCAGCGTGTCCTGAGACGGCAGTGCGCCGAGCGCTAGGCGGGCGCGGGCGAGGTAGTCCACCAGTTGCTCGGCGCTGGCAAGGTTCAGACCGAGGGTCTCGGTCAGCCAGTCGATGCTCGGCTGTACATCGCCGGGCGTGGCGCTCAGCAGCTCATCGAGGTGCGCGTGCAGGCGGGCTACAGCGAGCGACAATTCGGCACTGCGCCCCGGTGCTTCGCCGAGCCAGAAGGGGATGGTCGGCGGCTGGCCTTGAGCGTCTTCGACGCGGATCTTGCCGGTTTCGACCCGCAGGATCCGGTAAGAAGTGTTGCCCAATTGAAAGACATCGCCAGCGATGCTCTCCACCGCGAAGTCTTCGTTGACGCTGCCGATGTTCAACCCTTGCGGCTCCAGCAATACGGCGTAATCGGCGTTGTCGGGAATCGTCCCGCCGCTGGTCACCGCCGTCAGCTTGGCGCCGCGTCGGCCGCGCAAGGTACGCGTGACCGCGTCACGGTGCAGGTAAGCGCTGCGGATTCCCTGGCGGCCGTTGTAGCCTTCGGCGAGCATTTGCAGCAGCGCTTGATAGTGTGTGTCGTCGAGCTCGGTATAGGGCGATGCGCGGCGCAACATGTCGAGCAGTGCTTGCTCCTGCCATTCCTGGCAACTGACCTCGGCGATGATCTGCTGCGCCAGCACGTCCAGCGGCGCTTGCGGGATCAGCAAGGTGTCGAGTTCGCCCCGGCGCACGCAGTCGAGCAGGGCGGCGCATTCGATCAGGTCGTCGCGGGTGGTGGCGAACAGGCGGCCCTTGGGTGTGCCGCCGACCTGATGCCCGGAGCGTCCGACCCGTTGCAGAAACCCGGCAATCGAGCGCGGCGAGGCGATCTGGCAGACCAGGTCGACGTCGCCGATGTCGATGCCCAGCTCCAGCGACGCGGTGGCGATCAATACTTGCAGGTCGCCACGCTTGAGCCGCTGTTCGGCATCGAGGCGAAACTCCTTGGCCAAGCTGCCGTGGTGGGCGGCGACTGCGTCTTTGCCCAGGCGCTCGCTGAGATGGCGGCTTAGTCGCTCGGCCAAACGTCGGGTGTTGACGAAAATCAGCGTGGTCCGGTGTTCGCGCGCCAGTGCGGCGATACGGTCGTAAACCAGCTCCCAGACATCGTTGGCCATCACCGCCGACAACGGCACCGGCGGCACTTCGATGCCCAGGTCCCGTGGACGGGCATGGCCGATATCGACGATCTCGCACGGGCGGTCGGTGCCCACCAGAAAGCGCGAAACCGCTTCGATGGGTTTCTGCGTGGCGGACAGGCCGATGCGCATCAGCGGCTCGCCGCCCGTCTTACTTGAGGTCAGCGCCTGCAAGCGCTCCAGGCTCAGGGCCAGATGGCTGCCGCGTTTGCTGCCGGCGATGGCGTGGATTTCGTCGACAATCACCGTGCGGGTGCTGGCGAGCATGCGCCGGCCAGAGTCGGAGCCGAGCAGCACGTACAGCGATTCCGGGGTGGTGACCAGTATGTGCGGCGCGCTTTTGCGCATTGCCAAACGGTCCTTTTGCGGCGTATCGCCAGTGCGCACGGCGGTGTTGATCTGTAATTCGGGGAAGCCCAGTCGCTGCAGTTGCTCGGTGATTCCCGCCAGCGGATTTTGCAGGTTGATCTGTATGTCGTTGGACAGCGCCTTGAGGGGCGAGACGTAGACCACCAGGGTTTCGTCGGGTAACTCGCCACCTTGGGCCAGGCCTTGATGGACCAGATCATCGATCACCGCGAGAAACGCCGTGAGGGTTTTGCCAGAGCCGGTAGGCGCGGCGACCAGCGTCGAGCGACGCTGGCGAATCAACGGCCACGCGCCGGCTTGAGCGGCGGTGACCGCCGGGAAGGTGCTGTTGAACCAGGCGCTGACGGCAGGGTGAAAGCCGCTCAGGGCGTTGTCCGCGGATTCGGGGAGATTCATGGGGTAATTTATGCGGCTGGGGGGCTGAAGATGCAAGTACCGCTCAAGATCTTCCGCGGTCCTTAGTACGCCATCGCGAGCAAGCTCGCTCCCACAGGGGATGTGTCTGGATCACAAAATCCCGGCCCACCGCAGACCCCATGTGGGAGCGAGCTTGCTCGCGATGGGGCCAGTAGCAGCACCCTGTGTCCAGGGTATCTACACTTTACGGGTGACGGTTGCGCTTTAAACCCGCAAAATGCAACGATTCTGGCAATTCTCAACGGCAAAGCCTGCGGGCTCTGTCGATAAAATCATCGTTCCAAACAGACTGGGCCTGCTGACTCTATGCGAATGCGCCTTATGTTACTGGGTGGCGGAAATGCCCTTGGGCAGGCGCTGATTCGCCTCGGTGCGGAGGAAGACATCGGTTTCCTCGCCCCCCGTCCACCGCAAGACGGCTGGGACGCCGCGAGCCTGACGCAACTGCTCGACGACACGCGTCCGGACGCGCTGATCAATCTCGCCTACTACTTCGACTGGTTTCAGGCGGAGAGCGTGGCCGAAGCGCGCCTCGCTGCACAGGAGCGGGCGGTCGAGCGGCTGGCCGAACTGTGCCAGCATCACAATATTGTCCTGGTGCAACCTTCCAGCTATCGGGTGTTCGATGGCTCGCGGGCGACCGCCTATAGCGAAAAAGACGAACCCGTACCGCTGGGCCTGCGTGGTCAGGCCTTGTGGCGTATAGAGCAAAGCGTGCGCGCGACTTGCCCGCAACACGTGATGCTGCGTTTTGGCTGGTTGCTCGATGACAGCGTCGACGGCACGCTCGGGCGTTTTCTTGCGCGCGCCGAACTGCCTGAAGAACTGTTGATGGCCGACGACCGGCGCGGCAACCCGACGCCGGTGGACGATGCCGCGCGGGTGATCATTTCGGTGCTCAAGCAACTCGATTGCGCAGCGCCGCTGTGGGGCACTTACCACTACGCCGGGCATGAGGCGACCACACCGCTGGCGCTGGGGCAGGCGATCCTCACGGAAGCGCGCACTCTGCACCCGCTGGCCATCGAAGCTCCGACCGCGCAGGCCCATGCCGCGCGTCCGGATGCCGCCGAAGAACCGCAGCACGCGGTACTGGCCTGCAAGAAAATTCTGCACACTTTCGGGATCAAGCCGCGCGCCTGGCGCGCAGCGCTCCCGGGCTTACTGGATAGGTTTTATCGTCATGGCTGATGGCCCTGTTTTGATCACCGGCGGTGCCGGTTTCATTGGTTCGCATCTTGCTGACGCCTTGCTCGCCAAGGGGCACTCGGTACGGATCCTCGATGACCTGTCCACCGGTAAACGCAGCAACCTGCCGCTGGACAATCCTCGGATCGAGCTGATCGAGGGCGACGTTGCTGATGCCACGCTAGTGGCCCAGGTGATGATCGGTTGCAGCGCCGTGGCGCATTTGGCCGCCGTGGCTTCGGTGCAGGCATCGGTGGACGATCCGGTGCGCACGCATCAGAGCAATTTTATCGGCACCTTGAACGTCTGCGAAGCGATGCGTCAGGCTGGGGTCAAGCGTGTGCTGTTCGCTTCAAGCGCAGCGGTCTACGGCAATAACGGTGAAGGTCAGTCGATCGACGAAGACACCACCAAGGCGCCGCTCACGCCGTACGCTTCGGACAAGCTGGCGGGCGAATATTACTTCGATTTCTACCGTCGTCAGCACGGTCTGGAACCAGCGATTTTCCGTTTCTTCAACATCTTCGGTCCGCGTCAGGATCCGTCATCGCCGTACTCCGGGGTGATCAGCATTTTCAGCGAGCGTGCGCAGAAAGGCCTGCCGATCACCGTATTCGGTGACGGCGAACAGACCCGCGATTTCGTTTACGTCGAAGACCTGGTCGACCTGCTGGTGCAAGCCATCGAAGTGCCGGCGCTTGAAGTGGGCGCGGTCAATGTCGGCTGGAATCAGGCGACGACCCTCAAGCAAATGCTCCAGGCTTTGGGCGAGGTGGTGGGTGAGTTGCCACCGATTACCTACGGCCCGGCGCGCTCCGGTGATATCCGCCATTCGCGGGCGAATAACCAGCGTCTGTTGCAGCGCTTCACCTTTCCCGAGCAGACACCGATGAGCGTCGGACTGGCGCGGCTGTTGGGGCGCTGAGTTTTTCGCAGCCATGAAAACCTGGCTAAACCCATGTGGGAGCGAGCTTGCTCGCGATGGCGGTGTGTCAGTCAACATCGATGTTGAATGTCACTCCGTCATCGCGAGCAAGCTCGCTCCCACAGGTTCTGGTATCGGCCTCAAGAGGGCCACTCAGGTTTAGAACTTGTAACCCAGACCCACCATGTACACGAACGGGTCCACATCCACGTTGACCCTGGCCCGAGTGCCCGGCGCCACGGCGTCGTTTTCCACGGTTGCACGGGTGTTGATGTCGATGTAGCGCATCTGGGCGTTGAGCATGATGTTGTCGGTGATCATGTAGTCGGCACCGACCTGGAACGCCATACCCCAGGAATTTTTCGCCTTGAAGTTGCTGAAGCCGTTGGCTTGCGCTTCGTTACTGAGCTTTTCGTCGTAGATCCAGGTGTAGTTGATGCCGGCGCCCACATACGGCTGGAATGCGGACTTGTTGTTCAGCGGGTAGTAAACCACGCTCAGAGTCGGCGGCAGGTGTTTGAGGGTGCCGAGCTTGCCGTTGGCCGCGCCCAAGGAGGTACCTTTGAGGTTCACGTCATGCTCGAACGGTGAGGCGGCGAGCAGCTCGATGCCGATATTGTTGCTGAGCATGTATGCGAAGTTCAGGCCCAACTGCGTGTTGCTGTTCATGGTGGCCTTGCCACCCAGGTTGGTGCCGGCCAATGGGCCTTGATCGACCTTGACGCTGGAGCTGTCGGCTTTCGGGTTGACGGTGATCGCACCGGCCCGAACGATAATGTCACCGGCTTCATGGGCCTGGGCGAACGGGGCTGCAAGCGCGAATGCAATGAGGGAAGCGCTAAGCAATGACTTGTGCATGGGGGCTCCAAAGGACGATTCAAATTCTCTATGTCCAATGGTACGAAGCGTCAGGAACGCGGCTTTTGACTCAGCTCAATGAAAGTGGGATGGGGCTCGTCTTTGCGTAACCTTCGAGGGCCTCATCGCGAGCACGCTCGCTCCCACATTTAATCTGCGGTGTGTATGTGATTTGTGTATCAACACAAATCCACTGTGGGAGCGAGCCTGCTCGCGATGGCTATCTTGCAGGCGACGAATAACTGGCGGTTTCACTCCGGCAATTCGTACACGTAGATCTTGTCCGCATCCATCTGATACCCGGCATCCGCCAATTCACTGGTCGACGCTTTGACCTGCAATGCACCTTCGATCCAGTACGGCTGATACAGCTCGTCGAGCTTCACCCCAACCGCGCTTTTGACGTGGACGATCTGGTTCGACGGCGGTGGTGGCACGTGGATGCACGCGCCGAAATACGGCACCAGCAGAAAATCGGTGGTGCGACCTTCCTCGCTGACTTCCAGCGGCACGATGTAACCCGGCAGGCGAATATTCTTGCCGTCGAGGCTCTTCACCACCGGCGCATTGGGCATGTCTTGCTTGGCCGCCGGAGCAGATTCGGCGGACAGCGCGCTGCTCATCTGCGACAGGTCGTGCAGCGGTTTCATGTTCGGCACTTCTGCCGGAGCGTCCGGCGGGATCATCTCCGCCCAGGTCAGGTCTTTCGGCGCGGCCGCCCACAGGGGCAGGGCGACCAGCATCAACAGCGCAGGCAGAGCGCGGAGCATCTTCAATGTCCTCATAAACGGATCGACAGACCATCGGCCAACGATTGGCGATAGGCGCGCCAGGCCGGCACGCTGCCCATCAGCAGCGCGGCGATCAGGATGCCACCGAGCAGCGTCCATTCATACTCGCTTGGCCAGGCCAGCGGCAGGTACAAGCCGTAGGTCGATTGCACGTACCCCTGGGCCGCGGCGATGCAGACATACAGCAGCGCCACGCCCGCAATCACCCCGGACAGCGCCAACGCAAAGGCTTCCAGCACCAGCAGCGTCGCGATGTGCCACGGCCTTGCGCCGACCGAACGCAGGATCGCCATCTCGCGGCGGCGTTCGTTGAGGCTGGTGAGAATCGCCGTGAGCATGCCGATCAACCCCGTCAGCACGACGAACAGCGAGACCACGAACAAGGCTTTTTCAGCGGTGCCCATCAGGCTCCAGAGTTCCTGCAAGGCCACGCCCGGCAGGATCGCCAGCATCGGCTCGCCACGGAATTCATTGATCTCGCGTTGCACGGCGAAGGTTGAAATCTTGTTGTTGAGACCGAGCATGAACGCGGTGATGGCTTGCGGCGTGAGGTCCATGTTGCGCGCCTGATCGGCACTGATGCGACCGCTGCCCTGAGCCGGCACACCGTTGTGCCAGTCGATGTGAATCGCTTCCATACCGCCGAGGCTGATGTGCAACGTACGGTCGACCGGGGTGCCGGTGCGTTTCAGGATGCCGACCACGGTGAACGGTTTGTCGTCGTGCTTGACCAGGCTGATCACCGCTACGCCGTGAGCCAGCACCAGTTTGTCGCCGAGTTTGTAATGCAGTGCATCGGCCACTTCAGCGCCGAGAACCACTTCGAACGGATCCGTGGCAAACGCCCGGCCGCTGGCCAGTTGCAGGCTTTGCTGATGGCCGTACTGGTAATGCTGGAAGTAGGCGTCGGTGGTGCCCATGACCCGATAACCGCGATGAGAATCGCCGAGGGAAATCGGGATCGCCCATTTCACTTTCGGGTTGTTGGCGAAGTGCTCGAAGCTGTCCCAACGGATATTGTTGGTGGCGTTGCCGATGCGAAACACCGAGTACAGCAGCAGGTTCACCGAGCCTGAGCGCGCACCGACGATCAGGTCGGTGCCGCTGATAGTGCTGGCGAAACTGCTCTTGGCTTCGGTGCGCACGCGCTCCACCGCCAGCAACAGGCAGACTGACAGGGCGATGGCGAACGCGGTGAGGATCGCGGTGAAACGGCGGTTAGCCAGGCTGGCCATGGCTAGACGAAACAAATACATTTCAGACCTCGAGCGGCGTGGCGGCGCGATTGAGTTCGGCCAGCGACAGGTGACGATCGAACAGCGGCGCCAGGCTCTGGTCGTGACTGACGAACAGCAGGCTGGAACCGGCTTCGCGGCACTCGGCGAACAGCAAACGGATAAACGCCTCACGGGCGTCGTAGTCGAGCGCTGAAGTCGGTTCGTCGGCGATCACCAACTCTGGCTGACCGATCAGCGCGCGGGCGGCGGCGACCCGCTGCTGTTGGCCGATGGACAGCGAGTCGGCGCGGCGGCCCAGCATGTTTTCATCCGTGAGCCCCAGGTGCGCGAGTAAGGTCGCGGCGGCTTGATCGACACTGCCGTGGCGCTGAATCGCGCGGCTGGCGCGCAGTTTGGAGAAGTGACACGGCAGTTCGACGTTCTCGCGAACCGAGAGAAACGGCAGCAGGTTGAACTGCTGGAAAATGTAGCCGGTGTGGTCGACCCGAAAGCGATCGCGGGCGCCGGCCGAGAGCTCGGTCAACTCCTGGCCGAGCAGCCGAATGCTCCCGCGATTGGGTTTCTGCACACCACCGAGCAGGCCGAGCAGGGTGGTCTTGCCACTGCCGCTGGGGCCTTTGAGAAACAGCGTTTCACCGGGTTCCAGGCGAAACGCCGGGATATCCAGTAATGGCGGATGACCGGGCCAGTTGAAGCCCAGGTCTGACAGTTCGATGAGTGCTTGGGTCATGTGAAACCGGTCAGGTTGATGGTGAACCCTGTGGGAGCGAGCTTGCTCGCGATAGCGGTCTTACAATCACATCAATGTTGAATGTGCTGGCCTCATCGCGAGCAAGCTCGCTCCCACATTTGATTTGGGTTGGGTCAAAATTTCAGCGCAGGCGCCTTCGAGGTCACTTCAACCCCTTGCTGGCCGCTTGGGCTGATGAGTTGTACCTGAATTTTCTGAGTGGCGGGGAAGGTTGTGAACACCTGCGACAAATCCAGGGTTTTCAACGCGCCAGGGGCGGCGCAGGTGAATTGGTAGTGCGCGTGGATTTCACTGTGATCGTGATGATGCTCTTCGGCGGCGGCGCCTTTCCCGTCGGTGGCATGGTCGTCATCGTCGTCGTGATCATCGGCGTCCGGTTTGTCACCAAACAGCGGGCTGTTCAGTTCTTGCTGGCTGACTACGCAGTTGGCCGCTTTTGGCAGGCTGAACAGCACCAGCGGTTTCTCCAGCTGCGCACGGGCGGCGGCAACTTTGGCCTTGTCTGCATCGCTGCTGGCAACGTGTTCAAAGCCCACCAGATTCATTGCCGGGCTTTCCAGTTCCAACTCCAGCGTCTGACCATCGAGCGCCGCGTTCAAACGCCCGACGCCGTGTTCGTGGGCGCCCAGGCTGCCGTGTTCATGCTCGTGATCATGAACTTCCGCGGCTTGAGCGATAGCCAGCGGCAACAGGGCAAACGGCAGAGCGAGAAGCAGACGGCGCATTGGAGAGTCTCCGGGGAGGAACATGAAAAGTTTGTTATGTAATCTTATAACAAGAGTGGTGAGAGTTTGACTGTCCGCTTGGTGTTGCGCAAGACGCGTGGGAGCATGTTCGTCATAAACCTGAGGAAACCCCAATGTTGCGCATTCGTGGAAGTATCGGCGACTGGCCGGTGGATTTGACCCTGGAACTGGATGATGGGGATTGGGCGCGGCTCGGCGCGCAGTTGCAGGTAAGCAAAGCAGAACACAGTGCGGCAGTGGCCGATCCGCTGGTCAAACCGGTGAATCAGGATGAAATGCTGTGGCAGCTGGCCAAGGATCTGCTGCGCCAGTCGGGGCAACTGACAGGGCCGGATTTGCTGGAGCGGCTGGAGGGTTTGACCGGCAACACTGTCGCCGGCAAACGCTTGCTGGTGCGCTTGCGTCACAGCGCCGAGGTCAAGGTCGTGAGCGGCGGGGATACGCCGCTCTACAGCTGGCGCGAGCCAGCTACGGGTTAATACAACGCAGCAAACAGCTTACGGCGATAAACGGTCACCAACGGGTGATCGTTGCCCAGCAGTTCGAACACTTGCAGCAGGGTCTTGTGCGGCAACCCTTCGCTGTAACTGCGATTGCGGATGAACAGCTTGAGCAGGGAGTCCAGCGCCGGCTCGTACTGCTGGCGGGCCAGTTGCTGGATCGCCAGTTGATAGACCGCTTCATCGTCCTGCGGGTTTTGCGCCAGGCGCGATTTCAGGTCGGCGACATCCGGCAAGTCAGCGGCTTGACCGAGAAACTTGATCTGCGCCTTGGCGCCCGCCAGTGCCGCTTTGTGCTCATCGCTTTTCACCGCATCGAGCACGATCTGGGCTTCACCCAGTTCGCCGCGTTCGGTCAGGCAGCGGGCATAGAGGATCAGCGCGCGAGCGTTGGTGTTGTCCTCACCCAGCAGCACTTTCAGCGTGGCCTCGGCGTCAGCGAATCGGCCTTCGTCGAATAGCGCCTGAGCCTGCTCGAACGGGTCGGCAGCGGCCGGCGGTGGCATCTGCACATGCGGCTCAAGCAGTGCGCGGACGGCAGACTCAGGCTGTGCACCGGCAAAACCGTCCACCGGCTGACCGTCCTTGAACAGCACCACGGTCGGCAGGCTGCGAATGCCGAAGCGCGAAACGATGTCCGGCTCAGCGTCACAGTTGACCTTGGCCAGCAGCAGTTCGCCCTGATAGCTTTCGGCGATGGTTTGCAGCATCGGCATCAGCGCCTTGCACGGTGCGCACCATTCAGCCCAGAAATCCACCAGCACCGGCTTGTGGAACGAATTCTCGATCACCGACTGGTCGAAATCGGCAGTAGTGGCGTCGAAGATATACGGCGTGTCTTGACTCATGGGGCATCTCGAAGAAACGTGAATGGGGCAACTATAAGGCTTGGTGGGGGGCGGCAGTAAGTCCTCAGGTGTCTGATAAGCCGTCATCGCGAGCAAGCTCGCTCCCACAGTGGTTTTGTGTCGAGCACAGATTTTGTGGCGGGCATTGATCCCTGTGGGAGCGAGCTTGCTCGCGATGCTTTTCAGCCGCGCTGTGCGTGGTACAGGCTCACATGCCGAAACTCTTCCGGTTCGGCCAGGTCCGGCAGTGTCATCGCCTCAAGCATTTCCAACCGCAGATACAACGGATGACGGAAATCCCGAACTCGCGAATCGGCCACCAACGCTTCGCGGCCACGGCTGAGAAACTCATCGAGAAGCGGCAGGTTGGCCCGGTCGTACAACACGTCGGCCACCAGAATCAGATCAAAGCGATCGGCTTCGGCAAAAAAGTCCGTTGAGTAGCTGAGTTCGACGTCATTGAGTTCGGCATTCGCCCGGCAGGCCGCAATTGCCAATGGATCGAGATCACAGGCCACCACTTCCAGCGCCCCGGCCTTGACCGCCGCAATCCCCGCCACCCCGGAACCGGCGCCGAAGTCCAGCACTCGCTTGCCGGCAACCCACTGCGGATGCTCCGCCAGGTAACGCGCCATCGCCAGGCCGCTGGCCCAGCAAAAGCTCCAGTACGGCGGCTCGTGCAGGATGCGCCGGGTTTCTTCCGGGCTGAAGGCACGGTCCATGTTGTCGCCATCGATCAGCCAGAGTTTCAGTGCGGTCTCGGGCAGCGGGCAGGGCACAAGCTGTGCGTCGCCGAGCAGTTCACTTAACGCCTGTTGCAGGTCGAGCGGTGCATTCATGGCGCTTTGAGGAACTGCAACTGGCCCAGGGCCTGGGTCTTCGGCTCAAAGATGCGTTGCGCCGGCAGGTGCAGGATCAACTGCCCGGACTGGCTGGCGCGACCCCGCAGTTCGACGCGTGCACCGACCGGGAACGAGTCGGGATTGAACCGCAGATGGAACGGCAGAATCTTGTTGTTGCCGATCAGGTTGGCGCTGGCGAGCAACTGTTGCGGCCGCGAGCGTTCGTCGATCACCAGCAGCGCCAATTCAACCTCGGCGCCGGCCGGTACGCCCTGCAAGGTGCCGCTCAATTCCCGTTGATATGCCGGCAGCGGGCCGAGGGTGGCCGAGGCCTGGGCTTTCTTCTGAGCCATCTCGGGCGCAGGGCCTGGGGTCGGTGCCGCCGGTTTGGGATGACTGCTACACGCGACCAACAGGCCGACGAGACTGAGTAAAACAAGCGGTCGTAGCGGCATTTGCGGCTCCAGCAAAGTGAAATCCATGGATCAGGCAGTGTAGCCCGTCTGTATACCGTAAACCCTATGGCTTGTCTTGCCAGTGGGATGCGCTACCATGGCCCTCCCTTTTTTTGTTGCCTGCCACCATGCACTGTCCCTTCTGCGGTGCCAACGACACCAAGGTCATCGACTCGCGTCTGGTCGCCGAGGGCGAACAGGTGCGCCGTCGGCGCGAATGCCTGGCCTGCGGCGAACGTTTCACCACGTTCGAAACCGCCGAACTGGTGTTGCCGCGCCTGATCAAAACCGACGGCAGCCGTCAGCCGTTCGACGAAGAAAAACTTCGCGCCGGCATGCAGCGTGCGCTGGAGAAGCGCCCGGTGAGCGTCGAGCGCCTGGAGTCGTCGCTGGTACACATCAAACACAAACTGCGCGCCACCGGCGAGCGCGAGGTCAAATCCCTCGTGGTCGGTGAACTGGTGATGGCCGAGCTGCAAAAGCTCGATGAAGTCGCCTACATTCGTTTCGCTTCGGTGTATCGCCGCTTCCAGGACCTCAACGAGTTCCGCGAAGAGATCGATCGCCTGGCCCGTGAGCCGGTAAAAGAATGAGCCTCTCCCCGGAACAACAGGTCCTCGACGCCCATTACATGGCGCGTGCGCTGGAACTGGCGCGCAAAGGTCACTACACCACCCATCCCAACCCTCGGGTGGGCTGCGTGATTGTGCGTGACGGGCAGATTGTCGGCGAAGGCTGGCATGTGCGTACCGGCGAACCGCATGCGGAAGTCCACGCCCTGCGCGCCGCCGGTGAAAACGCCCGGGGCGCCACCGCCTACGTGACCCTCGAACCGTGCAGCCATCATGGCCGCACGCCGCCGTGCGCCGATGCGCTGGTGAATGCCGGCCTGGCGCGAGTGGTTGCGGCGATGCAGGACCCGAACCCGGAGGTTGCCGGCCGCGGTCTGCAGCGTCTGGAACAGGCGGGCATCGAGACCCGTAGCGGTGTGCTCGAAGGCGAGGCGCGCAAGCTCAATGAAGGTTTTCTCAAGCGCATGGAGCAGGGCTTGCCGTTCGTGCGGGTGAAGTTGGCGATGAGCCTCGACGGTCGTACCGCCATGGCCAGCGGCGAAAGCCAATGGATCACCGGTCCCGCCGCCCGCTCTGCGGTGCAGCGTCTGCGGGCTCAGGCCAGCGTCGTGTTGACCGGTGCCGACACGGTGCTGGCCGATGATGCGCGCTTGACCGTGCGTGCCGACGAGTTGGGTCTGGATGCCGAGCAAACTGCGCTCGCCATGAGCCGCCCGCCGCTTCGCGTGCTGATCGACGGCCGCCTGCGCGTGCCGCTCGATGCGCCGTTTTTCAAGGCTGGCCCGGCGCTGGTCGCCACCTGTGTCGCGGTGGAAGAACAATACGCCAACGGCCCTGAATGCCTGATCGTGCCGGGCGATGATGGCCAGGTCGACCTGCGCAAGCTGCTGCTCGAACTCGCCGCCCGGGGCGTCAACGAAGTGCTGGTGGAAGCCGGCCCGCGTCTGGCTGGAGCGTTTGCCCAGCAAGGGTTGGTGGACGAATTCCAGATCTTCATCGCGGGCAAGTTCCTCGGCTCCACGGCGCGACCATTGCTGGACTGGCCACTCGCACAAATGAAGGATGCGCCGGAGCTGAAAATCACAGAAATTCGCGCGGTGGGCGATGACTGGCGAGTCATTGCCATCCCCATGCCATCGGCGAGCGTATAATTCTCGGCCATTGCTACAGCACTGGCCCAGTTCTCGAGGAGGACTCCATGTTTACCGGCATCATCGAATCCATCGGCAGCATCCGTGCATTGACCCCCAAAGGTGGCGATGTGCGGGTCCACGTAGAAACCGGCAAGCTCGACCTGAGCGACGTCAAACTCGGCGACAGCATCGCGGTCAACGGCGTCTGCCTGACGGCGGTTGAACTGCCGGGCAATGGCTTTGCGGCGGACGTCAGTCGCGAAACCCTCGACTGCACCGCCATGAATGACCTCAAAAGCGGCAGCCCGGTCAATCTGGAAAAAGCCTTGACCCCGACCACCCGCCTTGGTGGGCATTTGGTCAGCGGTCATGTCGACGGTGTCGGCGAAGTGGTTGCCCGGACCGAAAATGCCCGTGCCGTGGAATTCCGCATTCGTGCGCCGAAAGACCTGGCCAAGTACATCGCCCATAAAGGCTCGATCACCGTCGACGGCACCAGTCTGACGGTGAACGCGGTCGATGGCGCCGAGTTCTTGCTGACGATCATTCCGCACACCCTGAGCGAAACCATCATGGCCTCTTACCAGCCAGGTCGCCGGGTGAACCTCGAGGTGGACTTGCTGGCCCGTTACCTGGAGCGTCTGTTGCTGGGTGACAAGGCCGCAGAATCCTCGAAGGGCAACATTACCGAAAGCTTTCTGGCCGAGAACGGCTACCTCAATTCCTGAAACTCAATTTTTGAAAGAAGGGGGGTGCCGCGTGGCGCTCAATAGCATCGAAGAACTGGTTGAAGACATCCGCCAAGGCAAGATGGTCATCCTCATGGATGACGAAGACCGCGAGAACGAAGGCGACCTGATCATGGCCGCCGAGTGCTGCCAGCCTGAACACATCAACTTCATGGCCAAGCACGCCCGTGGCCTGATCTGCATGCCGATGAGCCGCGAGCGCTGCGAGCTGCTCAAGCTGCCCTTGATGGCGCCGCGTAACGGCTCCGGTTTCGGCACCAAGTTCACCGTGTCCATCGAAGCCGCCGTCGGTGTCACCACCGGTATTTCCGCGGCCGACCGTGCGCGCACCGTGCAAGCGGCTGCAGCCAAAGACGCCAAGGCCGAAGACATCGTCAGCCCTGGCCACATCTTCCCGCTGATGGCCCAGGCCGGCGGCACCCTGGCCCGCGCCGGCCACACCGAAGCCGCTTGCGACCTGGCGCGCATGGCCGGTTTCGAGCCGAGCGGGGTGATCTGCGAAGTGATGAACGACGACGGCACCATGTCCCGTCGCGCCGAGCTGGAAACTTTCGCCGCTGAACACAACATCAAGATCGGCACCATCGCCGACCTGATTCACTACCGGATGATCCACGAACGTACCGTTCAGCGGATTGCCGAGCAGCCGCTGGACAGCGAACTGGGCCAGTTCAATCTGGTGACCTATCGTGATTCGGTGGAAGGTGACGTGCACATGGCGCTGACCCTGGGCACCATTTGCGCCGAAGAACCGACTCTGGTTCGCGTGCACAACATGGACCCGCTGCGCGACCTGCTGATGGTCAAACAGCCCGGCCGCTGGAGCCTGCGCGCCGCCATGGCTGCGGTTGCCGAGGCAGGCAGCGGTGTGGTGCTGTTGCTCGGTCACCCGCTCGATGGTGACGTGTTGCTGGCGCATATCCGCGAAACAGCCGACCACGCGCAGCCGAAAAAACCGACCACCTACAGCATTGTCGGTGCCGGTTCGCAGATCCTGCGTGACCTCGGCGTACGCAAAATGCGCCTGATGAGTGCGCCAATGAAATTTAATGCGATATCCGGTTTCGATCTGGAAGTTGTAGAATACGTGCCCTCCAAATAAAGGCCGGTGTTTTTCACCCCTTTGTTTGCGGTTCAAATATCACTGAGGGACGCGTACTGAACGCGTCCCGGCTCTTTAAGAGATTTGTCGAATGACCCTGAAGACCATCGAAGGTACCTTCATCGCCCCCAAAGGCCGCTACGCTTTGGTTGTTGGCCGTTTCAACAGCTTCGTTGTCGAAAGCCTGGTAAGCGGTGCTGTTGATGCCCTGGTTCGCCATGGCGTGAGCGAAAGCGACATCACCATCATCCGTGCCCCTGGCGCCTTCGAAATCCCGCTGGTTGCGCAGAAAGTCGCTCAGAAAGGCGAGTTCGCGGCAATCATCGCGCTGGGCGCGGTCATTCGTGGCGGTACTCCGCACTTCGAATACGTGGCTGGCGAGTGCACCAAAGGTCTGGCCCAGGTGTCCATGGAGTTCGGCGTTCCAGTCGCTTTCGGCGTACTGACTGTCGACTCGATCGAGCAAGCCATCGAACGTTCCGGCACCAAGGCCGGCAACAAAGGTGCTGAAGCTGCCTTGTCCGCTCTGGAAATGGTCAGCCTGCTGGCGCAGTTGGAGGCCAAGTGATTAGCGACGAAAGCGATCGTTTCAACCCGCGCGATCCGAAACCTGCGGACGCTGGCAAGCCATCCAAGAGCGTCAAGCGTCGCGAAGCCCGTCAGCTCGCGACTCAGGCTCTGTACCAATGGCACATGGCCAAAACTTCGCTGAACGAGATTGAAGCGCAGTTCCGGGTCGATAACGATTTCAGCGATGTCGATGCCGCCTACTTCCACGACATCCTGCACGGTGTGCCGGCGCACAAGACCGAGATCGACTCTGCGCTCGCCCCGTGCCTGGACATCACCATTGATGAGCTCGATCCGGTTGAATTGGCGGTTCTGCGCCTGTCGACCTGGGAACTGATCAAACGCGTCGACGTTCCGTACCGTGTGGTGATCAACGAAGGTATCGAGCTGGCGAAAGTCTACGGTTCCACCGACGGTCACAAGTTCGTCAACGGTGTGCTCGACAAACTGGCCCCGCGCCTGCGTGAAGCTGAAGTGAAGGCGTTCAAGCGCTGAATTGCGCTTGAACAGCTGCCAATGGGCGAGTTTGAGCTGATCCGCAATTACTTCGCCGCCGCGCCTTGTGCGCAGGGCGGTGAAGGCGTTGCCTTGGGCATCGGCGACGACTGCGCCTTGCTCGCTGTTCCCGCAGGGGAGCAGCTGGCGATTTCCACCGACACGCTCGTGGCCGGTGTGCATTTCGCAGACCCTTGCGACCCGTTCCTGCTCGGTCAGCGTTCGCTGGCTGTCGCGGTCAGCGACCTGGCTGCCATGGGCGCCACCCCGATTGCCTTTACCCTTGCCCTGACCCTGCCGACGGTAACCGCCGATTGGCTGGACGCCTTCGCCCGTGGTTTGAACGCGATGGCACAAAACTGCGGTGTACGGCTGGTGGGTGGCGACACTACACGCGGCCCGCTGAGCCTGACCATGACCGTGTTCGGCCGCGTCCCGGCGGGCCTTGCCCTGACACGCAGCGGTGCGCAACCCGGTGACCTGGTGTGTGTGGGCGGTGAATTGGGCAATGCGGCTGGCGCGCTGTCGTTGGTGCTGGGTGAGCGCGTCGCGCCAGCCGATGTTGCCGGGCCGTTGTTGGCGCATTATTGGTCACCGCAGCCGCAGCTTGATCTGGGGATGGCGTTGCGTGGCAAGGCCACCTCGGCACTGGATATCTCCGATGGTTTGCTCGCCGATTGCGGGCATATCGCCAAGGCTTCAGCTGTCGGCTTGCTGATCGAAAGCGAAAAACTGCCACTGTCCACGGCACTGGTGAGCTTTCTCGGTGAGAATGCGGCCCGCATGGCGGCCTTGAGTGGTGGCGATGACTACGTGCTGGCCTTCACTTTGCCGCCCGCGCAATTGCCGGCATTGCTCGCCGACGGTTGGCCGATCCATGTTATCGGCCAGGTCGTGGCCGGGCAGGGCGTGACGCTGCTGGACGCGAACGGGCAGGACATCACCCCGCAAACCCGGGGCTATCAACATTTTCGGGAGACACCGTGACAGATCAGTCCAAACAGGACCCGGCAGCACGCGTGCAGCCATCGGTCTGGAGCAATCCCTGGCATTTCCTGGCCTTCGGTTTCGGCTCGGGCACCTTGCCCAAAGCGCCGGGCACCTGGGGCTCGCTGGTTGCGCTACCCTTTATCCCGTTATGGCAGATGTTGCCGGACTGGGGTTACTGGCTGATGCTCGGCATCACCCTGCTGTTCGGCTTCTGGCTGTGCGGCAAGGTCGCCGACGATCTGCGGGTACACGACCACGAAGGTATCGTCTGGGACGAAATGGTCGGGATGTGGATCACCCTGTGGCTGGTACCGGCGGGTTGGTACTGGTTGTTGGCGGGATTCCTGTTGTTCCGCTTCTTCGACATTCTCAAGCCATGGCCGATTCGCTGGATCGACCGGCATGTGCATGGCGGTGTCGGGATCATGCTCGATGACGTGCTCGCCGGGGTGTTTGCCTGGTTGGTGCTGCAGGGACTGGTCCGGTATTTCGCCTGATGGGCAGATTGAGAGGCTAAGGGATGGTGGGGCGCTGGTTGTGGGTTCTGGTTTTTGCTGTGTTCTGTTCGGTCGCCCGTGCGGCGGATGTGCCGACGACACCGGCGGTGATTCATCTGGCCAGCGAGGACTGGGATGACTACACCGCCGCCGATGGTCATGGGCTGGCCTGGGACATTTTGCGCGCAGTGTTCGAGCCGGCCGGGGTGAAACTGGATATTCGCACCGTGCCTTACACCCGTTCGGTGGGGCTGGTGCAGCGTCGTGAAGTGGATGCGTTGGTCGGTTCCTATGCCAACGAGGTCGATCAGGTGCTGTACCCCCACTGGAATTTCGATACCGATCATATTTATGCCCTGGGCCTTGCGAGCGACCCGGAGCCAACGCTGACGACGTTGGGCAAGTATCGACTGGTCTGGGTCCGTGGCTACCGCTACGAGAGTTACCTGCCGAACATTCACCGCTATAACCAGATCGAGCGCCGCACCGGGATCCTGCCGATGCTCAAGCAGGCTCGGGCGGATTTCTACATCGACGCGCTGACGGAAATCAATGAGGTGCTCGCAGAAGCCGAGGATCCGTCCCAGTACCGGCGAACTCACTTGACCGAACTGCCGCTGTTCCTCGGTTTCGCCGATACACCTCAGGCCCGCGCCTTGATGGCGTTGTACGACAAACGCATGGAGTTGCTGGTGAAAAGCGGCCAGTTGAAACCGATTTTCGAGCATTGGAAACAACCTTATCCCTTTGATGAGAACGTCAGGCCGGCAGGGCAGTGATCGAACATTTTGATCGTTATGGCCGATAATTCAGCCTAAGCGTCTGTAGGAACCTGCTGTTACAATGCCGCCTCTGCGAATCTCCAGTACATACAGATCAGGAGCACACCGGTGCCTGTCGTTTTTGTCGCCGCTTCCAAGCTGCCAACGCCTTTTGCGCAATTCACCATGCATGGCTTTCTCGATGAGGCCACTGGCCGCGAGCACGTCGTACTGAGTCTGGGTGATGTTGCCGACGGTGCCCCGGTACTCGGCCGGTTGCACTCCGAATGCCTGACCGGCGATGCCTTGTTCAGCCAGCGTTGCGACTGCGGTTCGCAACTCGAGGCGGCGTTGCAGGCGATTGCCCGCGAAGGTCGTGGTGTGTTGCTTTACCTGCGTCAGGAAGGCCGTGGCATTGGCCTGCTGAACAAGATCCGCGCCTATGAACTGCAAGACGGTGGTGCCGACACCGTTGAGGCCAACGAGCGTCTGGGCTTTGCCGCCGACCAGCGCGACTACGCCATGTGCCTGCCGATGCTTGAGCACCTGGGCGTGAAATCCCTGCGCCTGATGACCAACAACCCACGCAAGGTCAACGCCTTGACTGACATGGGCATCGTGGTCGCCGAGCGCGTGCCGCTGCACACTGGCCATAATCCGCACAACAAACTCTACCTGGCGACCAAGGCCAGCAAGCTCGACCACATGATGGGCAACGAGCATCAGGGCGAGGCAGATCGGGCGTGACTCGCGGCCAGGTCCGGCGGAGGCTGTCCGTCAACTGGTGGCAATACTTTGCGCTGGCCTTGCTGCCGCTGCTGGTGATTAACGGCGTGTTCGGTCAGAGCGAGGCGTTTTTGCCGGTGCTGGCGATGCCGTTTTTCATTGCCGGGGTAGCCTCGATGTTTGTCAGCCTGCGGTTTTTCGGCGGCTTCAAACACGCCTTGATCGCCACCCAGAAAGCCCTCGACACCCCGCAAGAGCCCGCAGCCTGGGTTGCCCTGGCGGCTAAGCGCCGTATGGCATTCCTCGTCGCGGCCCTGCCGGCCTGGATCGGCGCACTGGCGGTATTCGTCGGCCTTGAAGCGGTGCCTTTGGTGCTGCTGGCGCTGTCGACCACGGTGCTGTTCTACCTCTACCGTATTCCGCGTCAACTCGGCTGATGCGCCGCTGGCTGGCGGTTCTGCTGCTGGCCATCAGTGGCTCGGCGGCAGCGGTCGAACGAGTCATCAGCCTCGCGCCCTCACTCTCGGAAATCGTCGTTGAACTGGGCTCGGCCGACCTGTTGGTGGGCGTGCTCGATGCTGGCGAGCGTCCTGCAGAACTCAAGTCCATCCCTTCCGTTGGCCGTTACGGTCAGCTGGATATGGAGCGCCTGCTCAGTCTCAAACCGGATTTGCTGTTGCTCTGGCCCGGCAGCATCGGCCCGGCGCAGCGTGAGCAACTGAGTCGATTGGGTATCCCGACCTACGTCGCCGAACCGCATAACCTCAAACAACTGACCCGCCAAATCGAAGCGATAGCCAAGCAGCTAGGCCGGCCGGAGCGTGGGCGTACACTTGCGGCTGATCTACGCAAACAACTCGACGATTTACGCCAACGCTATCAACGAGCAGAACCGCTTCGGGTGTTTTATCAGGTCTGGGATCAACCGCTCTACACCGTGGGCGGCGGGCAGATCATCAGCGATGCGCTTGAGGTGTGCGGTGCGCGCAACGTGTTTGCCGACATGACCTTGCCGGCGCCGCAGGTCAGTGTGGAGTCAGTGCTTTCGCGTAATCCCCAGGCGATTCTCGCCAGCAGCCAGGCACAGCTCGACGCCTGGAAAGCCTGGCCGCAGGTGACGGCGGTGGCTCAAGGGCAATTGCTGCTGGTGACGGATAAAGGCCTGGAGCGGCCGAGCGGGCAGATGATCGCGGCGACCGCCAAGTTATGTCGGTTAATCGCGCCGGACCACTGAGACCGAGGCGTGACCATCGCGAGCAAGCTCGCTCCCACAGTAGATCGAGTTCAGCCACACATTTTGTGCTCGACATAGAGCCAATGTGGGAGCGAGCTTGCTCGCGATGGGGCCAGTCTAAGCACCGCCAATCTCTGGTTAGATCTGTGGTATCCAGCTCGCGCCAAACATCAACGCCCGGCCTTCTTCGCGATACCCGTACTGGCTACCGTCATGTTCGTAGAGTGAGCGGCTGTAATCCTTGTTCAGCAGGTTATCGACTTTCATCTCCAGCGTGACCTGGTGATTCAGCGCCCAACTGCTGCGTAACCCGAGCAGGGCGTAACCGCCCAGCGGCTGACGGTTGTCCTTGTCGTCATAGCTGCTGCTCACCGCCTGCCAACTGGCGCCGAGCCCAAGCCGATCAAACTGACGGTCCAGATCCAGGCTCAAGGTCCGTCGTGCGCGGCGGGTCAGGGTGTGGCCGCTGTCGCGATCTCGCGGGTCAATGATCGCAACACCGAGGTTGCTCTGCCAGCCGAACAACTCCTGTTTGAGGGCCGCTTCGAAACCATTGATCCGCGCCGACGCGATGTTTTCCGGACGTGAGTGGCTGCCAAAGATGATCGCGTCTTCAAGGTCGGTGCGGTACAGCGAGGCTTCCAGACGACTGGTTTCGCTCAGCTGACTGCGCCACTGCACTTCGTAGCTTTTCGAGGTTTCGGGTTTCAGGTTCGGGTTGCTGAAATCCGGGTAGTAGAGGTCGTTGAAGGTCGGTGCGCGGAAACCTTCGCTGTAGCTCAGCAACACGTCGTTGTCCGGGTTCAGCGGCAGGGTGAAGGTGCCGCTCCAGCTGTTCTGGCCGCCGAACTGCTGATTCTGGTCGCGACGCAGACCCAGTTCGGTGGAGAAACTCTCAGCCTGGAAACGATGCTGGATAAACACCGCGCGGTTCCAGCGACTGTCTTCATCGAATGGCGTGCTGCTGTTGACCCGATCTTCATACCAATCACCGCCAAGAATCAGGCTGTTCTGCGGGTTCAGCGTCAGATCGTTCTGCCAGTTCAGCGAGTTGCGGTAGGTATTGAACACGCTGTGATCGTCGCTGAGCTTGTCGAAGGTTTCTTCGCGGTTTTCGCTATGGCCCAGCTCTACGCGGGATTTCCACGCATCGTTGATGTGGGCGTCGACATAGCTGCTGACGCTGCTTACGGTGAAGTCGTTGTAGGGCTTTTGCTGGACGCTGTTGCCGGTGCTCATGTCGTAGCGACCGAACGGGTTGTCGAACTCGTTTTTGCCACGGTTATCGAGGATATTCAGGCCGGCCTCGATATCGTCATTGAAGGCATGACTCAGGCTCAGGCTGACGGAGTTGTTGCGATAGGCATCGTGGTCGTCATCGCTGGGGTATGACTGGTGAGTGCGATTGATTCCGGCGCTGTCATCGAGGCTGGCACCGAGGTTGAAACGGGTTTGCGCATCCCCCCCGGACAAGCCCAGGCTGCGTTCCCAGGTCTGGTTGCTGCCAAACCCCATGTGCAAGCGCGGTTGCAGACCCGACTCGGTACCGCGACGGGTAAAGATCTGAATCACGCCGCCAATCGCATCACTGCCGTAAATCACCGAGCGCGAACCGCGCAGCACTTCCACGCGCTCGATCTGCTGGATATTCAGGTGTTGCAGGTTGCTGTCGCCGGACGTCGAGTTACCGATGCGCTGACCGTCCACCAACACCAGAGTCTGCGCTGAGTTGGTGCCGCGAATGTAAATCCCCGGCAGGCTGCCGCGTCCGCCGCTTTGCGCAACCTGTACACCCGGCACCCGGCGCAGCAGGTCTGTCACGCTGCTCGGTTGCAGGCGGTCGATGTCTTCACGGGTGAACACGGTGTTGGCGGCGCTGCTGTCGTTGCGTGCTTCGACCTGGCGGTTGGCGCTGATCAGCACGTCGGGCAGTTTCAGGGCTTGCTCGCGTTCGAAGGTGTCGGCCAAAAGCTGTCCGGCAGGCAAAAGGCTCAACGTCAGAGCGAGGCGAGGGAAGTTCATGGGCAGTCCATTGGCATTTTGGGCGAACACAATTTGAAGGGCACAAAAAACAAATGTGGGAGCGAGCCTGCTCGCGATGACGGTACGTCAGCCAACATCTAAGTTGACTGAAAGTCCGCTATCGCGAGCAGGCTCGCTCCCACAAGGGGTATTGCATGAATCAGGGGTTTAGAGGCCCAGCAACTGCAGGCGCTTACGCACAGCCGCTTCGATACCCGCTTCATCCAGACCGCATTCGGCGAGCATTTGCGCCGGTTTGGCGTGCTCGACGTAAACGTCCGGCAGGCCCAGGTGCAAAACAGGCTTGAGCAGGTTTTCGCGGGCGAGGAACTCGCTGACGGCGCCACCGGCACCGCCCATGATGGCGTTTTCTTCGATAGTCACCAGCAACTCGTGGCTGCCAGCGATCTCGCGTACCAATGCTTCATCCAGCGGTTTGACGAAGCGCATGTCGACCACGGTCGCATCGATTTTTTCCGCGACTTTCAGTGCTTCGGCCAATTGCACGCCGAACACCAGCAGGGCGACTGTGCTGCCCTGACGACGAATCACGCCTTTGCCGATTTCAATCGGTTCGAGGTTTTTCTCGATGGTCGCGTTCGGCCCCGTACCCCGTGGGTAACGCACTGCTGCCGGGCCGTTGTACAGATGGCCGGTGCTGAGCATTTTGCGCAGCTCGTTTTCGTCGCTCGGGGTCATCACCACCATACCGGGGATGCACCGTAGGAACGACAGGTCGAAACTGCCCGCGTGAGTCGGGCCGTCTTCGCCCACCAGACCTGCACGGTCGATGGCGAACAGCACGTCGAGGTTCTGTACTGCGACATCGTGAACCAGCTGGTCGTAGCCGCGCTGCAGGAACGTCGAGTAAATCGCCACCACCGGTTTGGCGCCTTCGCAGGCCATGCCGGCCGCGAGGGTCACAGCGTGTTGCTCGGCAATCGCCACGTCGAAATAGCGCAGCGGGAAGCGCTCGCTGAAAGCCACCAGGTCGGAGCCTTCTTTCATCGCCGGGGTGATGCCGACCAGACGCGGGTCAGCAGCGGCCATGTCGCACAGCCACTCGCCAAACACGCCGGAGTACTTCGGCCCGCCGGCTTTTTTCGGCGCGGCAGCCGGAGCGTCCAGCGGTTCGAGCTTGGTGATCGCGTGGTAACCGATCGGGTCGACTTCCGCCGGGGCGAAGCCTTTGCCTTTTTTGGTCACGACGTGCAGGAACTGCGGGCCCTTGAGGTCACGCATGTTGCGCAGGGTGGCGATCAGGGTGGGCAGGTCATGGCCGTCGATCGGGCCGATGTAGTTCCAGCCCAGCTCTTCGAACAGGGTGCCGGGAACCAGCATGCCTTTGGCGTATTCTTCGGTACGACGGGCAATTTCCCAGGCGCCGGGCAGGCGCGACAGGACCTTTTTGCTGCCTTCACGCATGCTTGCGTACGTGCGGCTGGAAAGGATCTTCGCCAGATAGTTCGACAGCCCGCCAACGTTGCGCGAGATCGACATGTCGTTGTCGTTGAGGATCACCAGCATGTTGGCGTCGACTTCCGGCGCGTGGTTCAGTGCTTCGAACGCCATGCCCGCGGTCAGTGCGCCGTCGCCGATTACTGCGATCGCCTTGCGATCACTGTTTTGCAGGCGGGCAGCAATCGCCATGCCCAGCGCCGCGCTGATCGAGGTGCTGGAGTGGCCGACGCCAAAGGTGTCGTACTCGCTCTCGGAACGACGCGGGAAAGCCGCAAGGCCGTCCTTCTGGCGCAGGGTGCCCATGCGCTCGCGGCGACCGGTGAGGATCTTGTGCGGATAGGCCTGATGACCTACGTCCCACACCAGCCGGTCGTCCGGGGTGTCGAAAACGTAATGCAACGCGATAGTCAGCTCGATAACACCCAGGCCGGCACCGAAATGCCCACCGGTCTGACCGACCGTGTAGAGCAATTCCAGGCGCAACTCATTCGCCAGGGTTTCCAGCTCGGCTTCGCCTAACCGGCGCAGGCCGTCCGGCGTGTTGGCACGGTCGAGCAGGGGCGTGGTCGGGCGCTTGCGGGGAATCTCATGAAACGTCGTGGGCATCAGGCGAATCGTTATAGGTATAAAAGATGCGGCAGTTTACCTGATGCATCGCACGCTGCCCACGCAGAGCTCGGAACTTGGCCGAAATGCGGTGGGCAGCGAGCCTGTGATCAGCTGCGGCGTTCGACGATATAGCGCGCCAGGTCACGCAGCGGCTCGGCCGACGCGTCAAACGGTCGCAGTGCGTGCAGGGCCTGATCGCGCAGTTCCAGGGCATAGGCCTTGGCCGCGTCGAGGCCGAGCAGCGCCGGGTAAGTCGGTTTGTCCCGGGCAATATCGGCGCCCTGGCGTTTGCCGAGGGTTTCGGTATCGCTTTCGACGTCGAGAATGTCGTCTTGCACCTGAAACGCCAGGCCGATGGCCTGTGCATACGTCTGCAAGGATTTGAGTTGGTCTTTTTCGGCGCGGCCACTGGCCAGGGCTCCGAGTTTGACGCTGGCTTCGATCAACGCGCCGGTCTTGTGCCGATGCATGTATTCGAGGGCTTTTTGATCGAGCTTCAAACCGACCGAACCCAAGTCGATGGCTTGACCGCCGACCATCCCGGCCGGGCCCGCCGCCAACGCCAGGGCACTGACCATTTGCAGGCGGATTTCAGTGTCGGCGCCATTCAGATGCGGGTCGAGCAGGGCGCTGAAAGCCAGGCTTTGCAGGCCGTCACCGGCGAGAATCGCGCAGGCTTCGTCGAATTTTTTATGCGTGGTCGGCTGGCCGCGACGCAGATCGTCATCGTCCATCGCCGGCAAGTCGTCGTGCACCAACGAGTACGCATGGATCAACTCCACCGCACACGCCGCGCCGTTGGCTTGCTCCACGTCACCGCCCAGCGCTTCACACGCAGCGTAAGCCAGCAACGGACGAACGCGTTTGCCGCCATTCATCACGCTGTAGCGCATCGCTTCATATAAGCGTGCGAGTTCAGCACTCGGCGCGTTGAACAGGGTTTCGAGTGCCGCGTTGACTCGGGCCTGGCTGCTGGCCGAATACGCCGCGATCATTCTGGCTGTTCCGCGTCAAAGGGAGCCTCGGTCAGCTCGCCATCACGCTCAAGCAGCACCTGAACCTTCTGCTCGGCCTGCGCCAGCGCAGCCTGGCAATCGCGGGTCAAACCGATGCCTTGCTCGAAAGCGGTCAACGAGTCTTCCAGCGACAGCTCGCCGTTCTCCAGGCGCTCGACCAGCGTTTGCAGGTCAGCGAGGGATTGTTCGAAATCCAGTGCAGCTTTTTTGCGGGCCATGGCGGCGATTTCCGGTAGACGTTAAACCGGCGCGACACTAGCAGATAGGGGGGAGAGGGGCAAATGGAGGGGGCATTTGGCGCCGCCGTCATGGGGCGAAACCACGTTGATGTCAGGACCCTCTGACGATCTATCCCTTATTCGGCTCTTTTCGTGGGCCAAATAAGCTCGCTATCAGGCTCACCGTCCGGCAGCGGGCGTGATTCTCGCCGCAAATTTAGTTGTATCTGATTGTTAAAAACCGTCCATATCGCTAACCTTCGCGCTTTCTACGACCCAATAACCACGGGTCTTTCTGACGAAACGCAGTTTTTTGATCTGTAACGCGCCGAGGATCGGGCGCAAGGTTTCGTTATGCATGGCAGGAGGCGTCACATGCGTTGTTTTCTTTCACTGCTGGTCGCACTGGTCTGCGCATCGGCTGCCTGGGCGGGGCCCACGGCCGAAGTGTCGGAACCGGTGGGTGGCTGGCGCTATAACGGCCTGCTGGACCGCAGTGAAAACCCTCAAGTCGCCTACCCCACACCGCCCATCGATCGGGGCGTGCAGCGCAATCGCACGATGATCGAGGGTCAGCTCAAGGCCATTGGCACGCTGCGCGGGCCTCACACCCTCGCGGTCAACGGCAATCCCCTGAACCTGTACACCGATGACAACGGGCGTTTCACCCGGCCGTATGCGTTCGGCGCCGGTTCCAACAGCGTCGAAGTCCGCAGTTCCGAAGGTAAGTCGCTCAAGCGCGTGCAGTTCTATGAGGCGAATAACCTGCGCACCCCGGCGCGGATTCGCGTGGTGCTGGGTTGGGACGATCCGAAGGCCGAACTCGATCTGCACATCATTACCCCCGACGGCCAGCATGCGTTTTTCGCCCACACGACGTTGACCAACGGCGGCGGCCTCGACCCGGATGGTGTCGATGGCCCGGGCCCGGAAATGTTCACCATGACCGCACCGATGCATGGCACCTATCTGGTTTACGTGAACTATTGGGGCAACTTCGGCAGTGGTGGCTATAACTTCGATGAGTCCAGCAATCAGAACGAGGTGATCACCTCGCAAATCAACCTGGTGCTCAACGAAAACACCGTCGACGAAAAACGCGAAACATTCATCGTGCCCTTGCGGGCTATCGGTGATCTGCTGCTGGTCAAGACTTTCAACTATTGAACATCCCGCACCACGGATGAATTGCTGAGCTTTGGGAACATGAGCGTGAACATGAGCGATAACACGATTTCACCGGCCGATTCCCCGGCCGCCGACGCGCCCGCGGCTAAAGCCTCCCGTCGTTGGCCGGCGCTGCTGATCGGGCTGTGCCTGGTGGTCGGCGTGGCGGGCGGGTTGGGCTGGTTCATGCACAAGCCCAAGGCGCCGCCTGAGCAGTTGGCCAGTGACAAACTGGGCATGAGCCGACCGGACGGTTTGCTCGAAACCCGTTCCTTGAGCCAGTTGCCCAAGGACTTGCTGACGGTGCCATTTCTCAAGGAAACCCTGACCGAAGATTTCGTCTTCTACTACGAAGCCCATGCGGATCGCCTCGGGCTGATCGGCAGTCTGCGCCGGATCATTTACGAGCATGACCTCAAGTTGCAGGACAGCCTGATCGAACAGCTATTCGATCAGCCGGCGGACGTGGCGCTGTGGCGTGGGGCGGATGGTCGCCTGAAGGACTTTCTGCTGGTGATGGATCGCGGTGGCCTGGCCAAGGTACTGGAGCCGTTGGCTAAAGTAGCGCTGGATGATTCGCAGTTGAGCCAGCTTGGCGAGATTAGCGTCGCCGGCGATGTGGTGCCGGTTTATCAACTCACCTACAACGCCAGCAAAGCCCTGGTGTTCGCTTCTCACGGCGACAAACTGGTGGTGCTGTCCAACCCGCGCAAGCTGTATGACATGGGCCATGGTCCGACCGACGAGCACGGCATGGTCTCGACCCAGGCGCTGGAAGCACTGCTGGGTGGCGAAAAGCTCTTCCCCGAAGCCTTCGGCCTGCAACCTAAAGCCCCGGAGGTCAAACAACGGCTCTCGGTCAATTCCAGCGTATTAGCCATGGGTTACCAGCGCTTCATCCCGAACTTCGCCGGGTTGCGTTTCGACATGGACGATAAGGGCTGGCACAGTTTCCTGGCCATGGATGAACTGGAAAACCAGCCGGACTTCGATTTCAAACCGATCTGGCAAGCCATGCCCATAGGCGCCAGCGCCTGCGTGGCCCTGCCGCTGGCCGCCGAACAACAAAAACCGCTGCTGGTGAAACTCGGCGCCGACGAAGCGGTGGCCCAGGCCCTGACCGACCATGTGGCCGGTGCCGCCGGCCTCTGCTGGTACGCCGACTCACGGCTGTACACGCCGTTGCTGGTCGCCAGTCTGAATGACAAGGGCAGTGCCAAGCTCGACGGCGATCTGGGCAAGCTGTTTGGCTCGATGGTGGGCGCCTATGAAAGCAATGTCGCCGAACACGCCTTTGCAGTGGTCGAGAAACAGCAAGGCGAAACCCATCGGTGGCAGCGCCAGGTCAGCTCCAACTTTGGCCAATACCCGGCCAAGGCTGCCGAGCAGCCTGAAGCAATCACCGGCAAGGCGTTCCTGCGGGTGAGTCTGGCGCGCCACGGCTCGACGCTGTTGTTCTCCCTCGACGACACACTGGTGGACAAGGCCCTGGGCACCCTCGACAAACGTTTCCCGCCACTGGCCGACGTGTTGCCGAAAGATCAGCTGACGCCGCTCTACTTCGGCCCGGATTCCATGGCACAACTGATGCAACGGGAAACCCTGGATAGCCTGCCGCAAGACATGGAGCCGGTTTTCTACAACGCCGCGCAAACCTACCTGATTCCGAAACTGCGCACACTCGGCGGCTACGGAAAATACGCCCTGACCTTGCCCAAAGGCAGCGAGCCCGATGGCCACTGGCAATGGCTTCCGCTGGAATGGAAAGCCCTGTGACGGCACTCATCCGAGGCCTTGGCCTGCTGGCACTGCTGCTCGGCACGCGGGCATTTGCCAGCGAAGCCGCGCCGCTTGACCCGCAGCAATCCCAGGTATTTCGCGCCTGGTTTGTGCGCATCGCCCAGGAACAATTGACCCAGGGCCCGAGCCCGCGCTGGTATCAGCAGGACTGCGCCGGGCTGGTGCGCTTCGCCGCCAACGAAGCGTTGAAAGTCCACGATGACAAATGGCTGCGTAGCAATGGCCTGTCCAATCGCTACCTGCCGCCGGAACTGCAATTGAGCGACGCCCAGCGTGGCCTCGCCCAGCAATGGCAGCAGGGCGGCGGCAAGGTCGGGCCTTACGTCAACGCCATCAAGCTGATCCAGTACAACAGCCATCGGGTGGGCCGCGACCTGGCCCAGGCCCGGCCTGGTGATCTGATGTTTTTCGATCAGGGCGACGACCAGCACCTGATGATCTGGATGGGCCGCTACATCGCCTATCACACCGGCACCACCACCCCTACCGACAACGGCATGCGCTCCGCAAGCCTGCAGCAACTCATGACATGGAAGGACACCCGATGGATTCCCGACGCAGCCAACCCCAACTTCATCGGCGTCTATCGACTGAACTTTCTCTCCCAATGATCGGTGCCCGCATGTTGCGCATGTGTTCAAGATTGCCTCTGTTGTTGGCATTGCTGGCCCCTTTGGCCACGGTCAATGCTGATGATTCCATCGAACCCAGCGGCTATACGGCGGTGGCCGGTGAAAGTTTTTTCCTGCTGGCCGACAGCAGTTTTGCCAGTGATGAGCAGGCGATGGTTCGCCTCGAAGCGCCGGGCCGCGACTATCGCCGGTATCGCATGGAACCCTACGGCGGCGCGGACATTCGGGTCTATCGGATCGACAAGCCGCTGGATTTCCTCAAGCGTCAGAAGAACTTGCACCGCGTGGTCAGCGACGGCCAGTTCAAGGGCGAAGGCCTGTCGAACACTCTCGCCTACCTGTGGGACAGCTGGTACCGCAAATCCCGTCGGGTGATGCAGCGAGCGTTTTCTTACGAGTCTCGCAAACAGGTCACCGAGGAAGTGCCGGAACTGAAGATGGGCACCGCCATCGTCGCGCGAACGCCTTACGACGCGCAGCCGCAATTTGCCCTGATTCCGGGTTTGCCGGTGGTCAGCCAGTTTCGTTATCCGCTGTGGGAGGCCAAGCCGATACAGCCGCCTGCGGGTGTGAACCTGGCGGGTTCTTCCAGCGAGTTCATCAGTGTCGCGCCGGGTAACGTCTACATCCCGTTGGGTCATCTGAAGCCGGGGCTGTATCTGGTGGAGGCCCTGATCGGCAAGTACCGTGCGACCACCATGGTGTTCGTCTCCAACACCGTGGCCGTGAGCAAGATTGCTGGTGATGAACTGCTGGTCTGGGCCGCACGCAAACATGAAGGTAGTTCAGTGCCCAAGGTCAATGTGCTGTGGACCGATGGCCTGGGTGTCATGAGCAGTGGCACCACGGATGCCGATGGTTTGCTGCGTCTGAAGCACGTCAGCCCGGAGCGTTCCTTCGTGATCGGCGAGGACGAAGAGGGCGGGGTGTTTGTCTCCGAGAACTTCTATTACGACAGTGAGATCTACGACACCAAACTCTATGCATTCACCGACCGTCCGCTCTATCGGCCGGGGGATTGGGTGTCGCTGAAAATCGTTGGTCGCGAGTTCAAGAACGCCCGGGATTCGGTGCTGCCGGCTGCTGCCGACGTCAACGTCAGCGTGCTGGATGCCACCGGCACCGCGCTGCAATCGTTGGCGCTGAAGCTGGATTCCAAGGCCGGTACGCAGGGCCGCTTCCAGTTGCCGGAAAACGCCGTGGCCGGTGGTTATGAGCTGCGCTTCAGCTACAAGGATCAGGCTTACAGCAGTGCTTTTCGCGTTGCGGAATACATCAAGCCGCACTTCGAAATTTCCCTGAACCTGGCCAAACAGGATTACCGCACCGGCGAACCGGTCAAGGGTAGCCTCGTGTTGCTGTACCCGGACGGCAAGCCCGTGGCCAACGCCAAGTTGAGCCTGAGCCTGCGTGCCCAGCAACTGTCGATGGTCGACAACGAACTGCAATACCTCGGGCAATTCCCGGTGGAGCTGACCAGCACCGAACTGACCACCGATTCCAAGGGCAACGCCACACTCGACCTACCGGCCGCCGAGAAACCGAGTCGCTACATGCTCACGGTGTTCGCCAGCGATGGTGCGGCGTATCGGGTCAAGACCACCAAGGAAATCCTCATCGATCGCGGCGCCGCAAGTTTCCGCTTGAGCGCGCCACAGCGCTTCAGTGCGGTCGGCGACAAGGTTGCATTCAGCTACGTCAACGAGGGTGGCAGCGAGCAGAGCAAAGCGCTGAGCCCGAGCACCTACAGCTGGGTGCGCCTGGAAGACCAGAGCCAGGGCGAGGGCAAACTCGCGGCCGCGGATAAAGGCTTTGAACTGGCGTTCGATCGCCCGGGTACCTACAACCTGACGTTGAAGGATGACCACGGTCGTGCGCTGGGTGGCACCGGCCACTCGGTCACCGGCGACGGCGTCAAAGCCGTGCCAGGCACTGTGGAAATCGTTCTCGACAAACCCGAGTACAAGGCTGGCGATGAAGCGCTGGCATTGATTACGTTCCCTGAGCCGGTCAGTGATGCCCTGCTGTCTCTGGAGCGCGACAAAGTCGAGGCCACGGCGCTGCTGTCCAAGGGCGGCGACTGGCTGAGAATGGAAAAACTCAGCCCCACGCAGTACCGCGCGCGGATTCCGGTGAAGGACACGTTCGCCCCGAACCTGACCTTCTCCGTGCTCTACACCAAGGGCGGCCAGTACAGCTTCCAGAACATCGGCATCAAAGTCGTTGCGCCACAGATCGACTTGGCCATCGCCACCGACAAGGATAGCTACCAGCCGGGCGATACCGTGTCGGTGGACCTGACCACCCGTTTCGCCGGCAAGCCTGTTCCGGCGCACCTGACGGTCAGCGTGGTGGATGAAATGGTTTACGCGTTGCAACCGGAAGTCGCGCCGACCATCGACCAGTTCTTCTACCACCCACGGCGCAACAACGTGCGCACCAGCGCCAGCCTGTCGTTCATCAGCTACGACGTGGCCTTGCCGGGCAGCCCTGGAGCACCAGGCAAGGCCAACCGTAGCGAGCGCGGGGTGAAAGTGCTGGAGCGACCACGCCGCGAAGACGTTGATACGGCAGCGTGGCAGCCGGAATTGATGACCGACGCCAGCGGCAAGACCCGCTTCACCTTCAAGATGCCTGACTCCCTGACCCGCTGGCGCATCACCGCCCGTGCCATTGCCGATGACGGTCAGGTCGGTCAGAAGAAGCAATTCGTGCGCTCGGACAAACCGCTGTACCTGAAATGGAGCGGCCCCAGCAAATTCCGCATCGGCGACAAACCGGATCTCGGGGTGTTCGCTTTCAGCCAGTCCGAGAAACCGGTCAAGGCCGAGCTGGTGAGCCATTACGGCGGCGTCGATCAGCGTGTGCCGGTGACCCTGAACAACGGCATCAACTACATCGCGCTACCCGCCTTCGCATTGACCAGTGGCGAGTGGACCGCCGAGTTGGTGCAGGATGGTAAAGCCGCAGACGCCCTGGCCGTGCGCCTGACCGCGACCGGCGAAGGTTGGCAAGTGACTCAAAGCCAAAGTCTGGATGTGGTGAGCGGCGATACACCGCTGACCCTGCCGGCGGATGCCAGCGATATTCGCCTGCGGCTGGATGACAGCCCGCAAGCGATGTTCCGTTCGGCCCTCGACGACCTGTTGAGCTACCCGTACGGTGGCGTCGAGCAGACCGCCAGTCGTTTGCTGCCGCTAAGCATCGCTTACCCGACCTTGTCGTCGACCCCGAGGATTCGCGACCGCTTGCGGCTGATCATGCAGAACAGCCGTCTGCGACTGGTGCAAATGGCCGGGCCTTCTGCGTGCTTCACCTGGTGGGGGCAGGACGGCGAACCGGATGCGTTCCTCACCGCGTATGCCTACTACGCCGACTGGTACGCCAGCAAGGCGCTGGATCTGAGTCTGCCGCCAGAGCACTGGCAGCAGGTGCTGGAGATCTACGCAAAGCAGGCGAAGGACACGCCGCTGTTGCAGCGAGCGCTGATTGTGTCGTTCGCCAGGCAGATGCACTTGCCGGTGAACACGTTGCTCAGCGGTTTGATGGATGATCTGGCGAAAGCAGGCGAGGGCAATGCTGCAAACCTGATGGACGAGGGTGAAGACAGCATTGTCATGAGCGATCCGGACTCGGCGCTGGGTCTGGCCAGTGCTCGCGTGCTGACCGCATCGATGGCCATGCAGGCGAAGGTCAATCTGCCGGACGCTTTCAATCGGCAACTGGCGGATGCCAGGCAACGTCTGGCCGTCAGCTCCCAGTCGTTTGTCGAGGCCTTGAACCTGTCGCTGCAACCCTTCGATCAGGCACATGCGACAGCGTTGTTGCAACGTCTGTTGCCGCAGCAATCGACTCTGGAGCGTGCTTTGGCGCTGACCTGGCTGCAACGCAGCATCGAACAGGCTTCACCCGCCGTTGCGTTGACACCGGGTGAGGGCTGGAAGCAAGAGCAGGGCGCTACGGGCGAAATCTACTGGCAGTGGCAAGGTGCGCAAGTGCCTGGCATGTTGTCCCTGACCGGCGCCCAGGAGCGTCCGCTGCGGGCCGCGTTGAGCTTCCAGAGCAAGCAACCGGCATTCGATCCGATGGCTGTGACCATCACACGTCGCCTGTCGCGGCTGGTGCCGGGTGACGAAGCCTTCAGCTTCAAGCTGGAAACGGTCGGCACCCAGCCATTGTCCAGTGACAGTCTGTACCTGGACGAAGTGATCATCGCCAGCAACGCCGCGAAGCCACTGCGCTACGGCATGCTCGAAGTGCCGCTGCCACCGGGTGCGGATGTTGAGCGTACGACCTGGGGCATCAAGCTCGTGGGCAAGGCCGGCAGCGAGCCGAGCGCGTTGGAAAAGGCCCGTTTCGAACCGGGACAATTGGCCTACGCGATTCCGGTGGATGCCCTGAGCGGTGAATTGCGTCTGCGTCATCTGGTGCGTTTCTCGCAAAAAGGTCAGTTCAACCTGCCGCCGGTACGCTTCACACAGGTCTATGCGCCACAGCACCAGGCCCTGGAACAGAAACCGGCGCTCGGCCAGATCACGGTCAAATGACATGACCCGGCTTCTGGTCTGGTGGCTGCTGTGCCTGATCCCTGCGCTGGCCACGGCGCAGGACAAACCGCTGCGCCTGGCCTGGAAGGGTGAGTTGCTGCATTTGAGTCGGACCCAGGTGATGGAGCGCGAGCCGTTGCCGCAGACGTTGCAGACACCGCTGGGTAGTGTGTGGAAGCTGTTCGTTTATGGGTGGCTGGTCGATACCGGCGCTCGTGAGCCGGTTTATGAGTGTCGCGGGCAGTCAAAGGAAGAAGTGTATTGCTGCACCGCTGGCGGGAGTATTGGGCGGGATCAGGCGTTGGTGAAATCCTGCGGACTGTATTTCGATCCACAGCGGTTGGGCATTACTGGCACCGGTTGGCGGGAATATTGGCAGACGCGTCAGGCGCCGGAGTGGTTGCTGGATCTGCCGTCGTTGCAGCCGCAAACTCAGGTTTCGGTGGCTGAGTTGTTAAAGGCACTGGCGCTGATGCCGGCGCAGGATCAGGCCCGTCAAGTGTTGCTGGATGTGGTGTTGAACGCCGCTGACGGCAATGCCGTGGGTGAACTCGGTGGCCGCCTGCGAGTGAAAACCTGGAGTTGGCTGGGGGATCGGGACCCTTCGTCGCGTCAGGGCGGGTTCGCCGGATGGCTGGCGGACGGAACGCCTATCTGGGCCGGCGGGCGGGGCACCAGCCAGAGGGTCCTGCGCAACTACGCAGAGGCGCTGTCCAGCGTGTTGCCGTCCACTTGGCCTGCGCAAGCGGGGCGATGCGTCGAAGTCAGCCTGTTCTCCCGCTATCCACTGCAACGCGTGCTCTCAGGTGATCGTGTCGCGCCCCCCGGCCCCTTGCAGGGCGACTACCGCGTCGAGTTCGTCAACGGTAACCAACTCGACATCCACAGCGATGGCGAGCTGTTTCTATTGAAGGACGGCCCTTCACAAAAGCTGGTCGCCCGTCTGGACCGCGAAGAATACGTCGCTCGCGTCCTCCAGCGCGAAGCCAGGCCCGAGCCCGCCGAAGCTGCCAAAGCCCTGGCCGTCGCGATCCGCACCTACCTGCTGCAAAATGCCACCCGCAGTGGTGACTGCCTGAGCATCGACGACAGCAGCAGCCGTCAGCGCGTCGCCCCACGCCCGGCCGCGGCGGAGTCGCGCAACATTGCCGCCTGGACCAGCGACCTGGTCCTCGCCGGCAGCACCGTCACTTACCACTCCGATCAGCCCGGCACAGACAAACTTTCCTGGCAGCAAGCCGTTGAACAAGCCAGTGCCGGCCAGCGCTATGACGCGATCCTGCTTCACGCCTACCCGCGCGCGAGCCTCAGCCGTTGGGACAATCCCGTCGCCTCCTGCGAGGCCCTGCCCGCCGCGCAAGACTGGCTACAGAACCAACGCCGCGGCTGGCGCCAACGCCTTGAAAGCGAAGTCGGCTACAACGAAGTCAGCACCTTCGCGGTCTGCCGCCTCGCTTTCGGTCACCCTTATGTCGACCGCGAACGCCAGCGCATTTACGTGCGCGGCGTGCTGTCGCTACAGGATCGCCTAGACCTGACTCACGAATACCTGCACCTGGCCTTCGATGCACACCCCAACGGCCAGGACGAAACCTACATCGAAGGGCTCGCCCGCCACCTTTTACTGGAATAGGCCATGAAACATTGTTATCCACAGGTCATCCTGTTCCTCTGCTCTTTGACTGCGTTGCCTATGGCGATGGCAGCCGACGCCGTCAAACTCGACACCCCTGTCGGCGGCTGGCGCATCGGTGCCGCCGAAGGCGAAGGCGAAAACTTCCGTCAGACCGTCAACTACCCGGCTTCCTCGGTCAACACCCCGGTGGGCCAGGCCAACACCGCTCGCATTACCGGTCAAATCAAAGCCACTCCCAAGCGCAACGAGCCCGGAAAACTCATCGTCAACGGCGTCAGCATGCCGCTGAAGCTCGACCCCGCCGGACATTTCGACCGCCCGTTTTCATTCCCCAGTGGCAGCAATAGCGTCGAAGTCCGCAGCCCGGACGGTCAACAACGCCACCGCACTCAATTCCTCCACATCAGCGGCGGTGCGACCCCGGCCAAACTGCGGGTCCTGTTGTCCTGGGACAGCGATAACACTGATCTGGATTTGCACCTGATCACCCCTGATGGCGCGCACATCTGGTACGGCGATCGCGTGGCGGCCAACGGTGCGGCGCTGGATGTCGACGTCACCACCGGATACGGACCGGAGATTTTTTCCATGCCTGCGCCGATCAAGGGGCAATACCTGGTGTATGTGAATTACTTTGGAGGCGGGTATCGCAGTGGTGAGGAGGGCCAGGAGAATGCTGTTCAGCCGCTGACGACGGCGCAGGTGACGGTGATTACAGAAGAGGGAACGCCTGACGAGAAGATGCAGACGTTTGTCGTGCCGATGCGGGCAGTGGGGGAGTTGACGCTGGTTCGGGCGTTTAGTTATCCGTGAGGGGGAGGGTAGCTGATCTGATACCGAGTACTACGACCACCCCCTGGCAAACGCATCAGGCAGCCTTTCTCCAGCAACTCCGTCAAGTGTCGGGTTGCGGTGGCTTTGGATACTTTTGCCACGGCTTGATACTGGGCGGCGCTGATGCCGTTCTCAAAGCCGTTCTCGCCGCCATCGAGCAAGCGATTGAGTACTTTGACTTGTTCTGAAGACAGCGGATGTTCTCGATGCTGCTGCCAGAAACGCGCCTTGCCGAGCACGCGGTCGATACGAACCATAGCCTGTTGAAGGCTGCGCAATAGTGTTTGCAGAAACCACTCCAGCCACTCGGTGATATCAAGCGTGGCTTTCTGAGAGGTCTCCAGCACCCGGTAATAACCGGCGCGATCATCCAGGATACTGGCGGACATGGCGTAGAAACGGATGGCCTGGTTCTCGCCTTGAGCGAGCGCCAAGTCAGTCAGGGCACGGGTTAAACGACCGTTGCCATCGTCGAACGGATGGAGCGTCACAAACCAGAAGTGCGCGATGCCTGCACGCAGCAGCGGATCGAGTTGCGTGTCAGCATGGCTGCTCTTGAACCAGTCGAGGAAGGCATCCAGTTGCTGCTCAAGGCCGTCTCGCGCAGGGGCCTCGAAATGAACGGTCGGCTTGTCCAGGCGACCAGAAACCACCTGCATCGGCTCATCTCCACGCAAGGCGCCGACACGGATATTTCGTGCACTGAAGTCTTCTTCCTGAGCAGGGAACAACCACTCATGCCAGCGCAGCAGACGTTCAAGGTTCAGCGGCTCGGCGAAATGCTGGGTGGCGTCCAGCATCAACTCCGCCAACCCTTCACTGCGCTTGCTCACGCGACTGTCGCCTACGTTTTCCAGGCCCAGACGTCGGGCCAGCGAAGAGTGCACCGAACCTGCATTAAGCTGTTCGCCTTCGATGGCGGATGAGGTCACGATGTTCTGCAGCAGCGAGTCCAGCTCACTTTGCGCACTGAGCGCTCCCCCCGCCGAACTGGACATTCCCAGCAGACGACCTTGCGCCTGCACGCACTCACGCACCAGCGGCGCCAAACGTGCGGCTTGCCAGTGAAAGTGCGGCCAATCGGGCTGCTGCCAGATCCAACGAGGATGGTCCATGGGGAAGGGCTCTTGAGTGTGAGCCGAATAAGGAGGTTATTCGGCTCATTTGATGAGCCGATTGTGTGAGCTATTCGGCTCACCGTCCAGTAGCTCGTCAGTGCGCCTGGCGATTCAGAAGAAACGATCGGCCATCACTCAATCACTCTGATCCGCAGTGGACAGCACGTCATTGATCTTCCAGCAGCCATTGTTCTTGACCAGCAGCACATCAACGATCTGGGTTGTATCGGGCGTATTGCCCAATGTCACCTGCTCCTTGGCTGAGGCTCCCTGCACGAGTGGCTCACTGACCTTGATGTGGGTGAGCCATTCTTCCATGTAGTCTTGAGCCTTGATGAAATAGTCCTCTTCCAGCCCGTCCGGGCTGGCTATCTGCTTTTTGATCTTGTCGATCAGATCGTCCGAAACGTACTGCTTCATCTGCGCAATATCATCGGTCAGCGGATCTTTTTCATCGCTGAAACTTTGCAGGTACCCGTTATAGAAAGCTTCGGCCACCGGCTTGGGGGAGCTGGCGCAGTCGGCGAAGGCAACGAGGGGATGAAAAACCGCGGCGGCGAACAGCAGGGAAAGCCACTTTCTCATGGTTGTGTCCTTACAGACTCGATGGGATTGGGCGAGGCGTGGGGCATCCGCCAAGCCCGTTCAGGCGCCGGATAGGTTGAGCGCTTTGGGGAGGGGCAGTCAAGAAACTGTATAGGGGCTGATGCGGTGGAGTCAGGCTTCAATTTCCGGCTGCAGAGGACCCGAAAATGCCATAGCGTATTGGCGTGACCAGAAGGTTAATCCCCCGAGAGTGCTCACATGCCCGATAATCAGCGTTTTTTCATTCGCGCAACCTAGGGAAGCGGATAGCCCATGAATCGCTACCAGCCACCGTTAACTCTGACCCCGTCCATGCTCGCTTTGGTCGCCGAGATCAGCGAGCAGGTTGGACGACTGTCGGAACGGCATGAGGTGACACTGACGCCACAGTTGCGTCGGGGCAATCGTATTCGCACTATCCAGGCCTCGCTGGCCATTGAGAACAACACCCTGAGTGTCGAACAGGTCACTGCGGTGCTGGACGGCAGGCGGGTATTAGGCCTGCCGCGTGAGATTCAGGAGGTGCGTAATGCTTTTGCGGCCTATGAGGCGATGCCCGGTTGGCAGCCTGCGTCCCGGGAGCATCTGCTGGAAGCCCATGACCTGCTGATGCACGGATTGATTGACGACGCCGGGCAGTTCCGCCGTGGTGGGGTAGGCATCTACCGGGGGGAAACGCTGGTGCATATGGCCCCGCCGCCCAGCCGTGTGCCAACGTTGGTGGACGATCTGCTCGGCTGGCTGTCCGGTACCGACCTGCATCCACTGATTGCCAGCTGTGTATTCCACTATGAATTCGAGTTCATCCATCCGTTCGCCGATGGCAATGGGCGCATGGGGCGCTTATGGCAAACGTTGATACTCAGCCAGTGGCGTCCCGTACTGGCCTGGCTACCGGTGGAGACAGTGATTCGCGAGCAACAGGACACCTATTACGCTGCCCTGGCCGCAGCCGATCAACAGGCTGAGGCCACACCATTTGTGGAGTTTATGTTGCAGGCGTTGCAACAGGCCTTGCTGGATACATCGCAGGCCGACCCGGCAAGCGATCAAGTAAGCGATCAAGCTAGCGACCAAGTAGCCCGGCTGCTTCAAGTAATGGCCGGTAGCGTTGCCCTCAAAGCGGGGGAGCTGATGCAGCACTTGCGACTGGCGCACCGCCCGACCTTCCGCAACAACTACCTGAACCCCGCATTGGCCGCCGGACTGATCGAAATGACTCATCCCGACTCTCCGCGCAGTCCGGCACAGAAGTACCGATTGACTGCACGAGGTACGCAGTGGGTGGCCAAGGAAAACAAGTAGACGCCCCCCGAGCTATAAGACCGAGTGAAATGCTTGATTGGGCGGCCATCTCCCATTTTCGAGCGGGTCTATGCAAACCGTCTGCAAGCCCAAACCCTAACCCAACTCCGCGACACCCTGCTCCCCCGCCTGATCTCTGGCCAACTCCGCCTACCCGAAGCCGAGGAACTGGTCGAGGAGGCGTGTGCATGACCAAAATCTCGCCCCCCGCACTACCCGAGGGCTACGCCGTTTGGCTAGCCCAACTGAAAGGTGACATCACCCATGCCCGGCAACGGGCAGCACTGGCGGTCAATGCCGAGCTGGTTCAGCTCTATCACCGCATCGGGGGCGAGATTCGGCAGCGGCAGGAGTCCCAAGGTTGGGGCGCTAAAGTCATCGAGCGCCTGGCCTGCGATCTAACGGATGCTTTCCCTGAGGTTCGTGGCTTCTCCAGTCGTAACCTCAAGTACATGGCCTTCTTCGCCCAGCATTGCCCGGATGGTCAATTTGGGCAGCAGCCTGCTGCCCAATTGCCCTGGTTCCATGTAGTGAAACACCTCTAATGACGACTTTCCTGCAGACATTAAAAAGCCGGCTTGTGGCCGGCTTCTCGGGGACTGGCTTGGTTTATTTTTGGTAAACCGTACCAGCCTTCAAAACGTACACCCGGATCTTGCGTCCGGCTGTGGGACTTGGCGAGAAAGTCATCTGCCTTGTCGGTGCGATCGGACCGGCGTAGGCGGGTCGATGCAAATGTGGGGCGCAGCATACTGATTTTTTTGGGGAATTCCCAGCTTGAAGTGCTATCCAGAGCGATTACGGGGCTGATCGGTGAATGGGGAGCGATCAGTTTTTCTTCATTACCCAAGTACTTTGTTGGGCAGAGATAGCCAGGATCGCAGCCTTCGTCAGCTCCTACGATTGATCAGGTGTGCGCCGGATCTGTAGGAGCTGCCGAAGGCTGCGATCTTTTTGGGCTTGTCCGGTGGTCAACAGAACGGCACCGGTGGCCGTCGCTTGTTCAGCGTGGACCACCAGAAGACCCAGCCGAGGATTTCGATGTTCTGTGCTTCGATCTCTTTGGCGCTGAAGATTTCGTCGGGGTAGCCGCTGCTGTTGTGGCTGCGCAGTCGCAGGGCGCCGGAGGGGAGGCGATGCAGGTATTTGATGCGTAGCATGCCGGCGTGTTCGAGGGCGTAGATCTGGCCGTCGACGACCTGGGTCAGGCTGCGGTCGATGGCCAGGGTTGAGCCGTCTTCGATTTTCTCCGACATGCTGTCGCCGACCATCGGCACGCAGATGGCTTGGGCCGGTTCGACTTCCAGGCTTTCCAGGTAGTGTCGCGGCAGGCGGATGAACTCGCCGGGTATTTCGGCGACCTGGGTATCGCTGGCGCCGGGGGCTGTGGGGACTTCTTTATACAGCGGGATTTCTATATCGGCCGAATCGACGTTCACGATGTACACGCCGCGTGTTTCTTGTGCGTCGAAAACATTGCCGGTCTGATCGGCAAGTTGGTTCTGACCCGGGTGCATGGGGCCTTCGCCGTTGAGCAACCATAGGCTGTTGACGCTCAACAGGCGGGCGATTTCGTCCATCCGCGGGTAGGGAACGCCGCGGATGTACCAGTTGTTCACGTGCTGGGGCTCGACGTTGCAGAAAGCCGCGAATGCCGTCGGGGTGATGTTCACCGCTTTCAGGAGCGCTTTGAAGCGTGGGCCGCATTTGTGCTTTTTCATAAACGGAGTTTACGGGCCGGAGGCGCGGGATTAAATAAACAACCGGATCAATCTTCGCGGGAATATTCTGCTGTAGTGCAGGATATTGTTAGTTCATATTAAACATGTCTAAACGTTAGACTTTGTTTCATTAAACGCTCTGTTTATCTTGGTGTTTTAACACTCATAAAAAAACCCCGGATAACCGGGGTTTCTCTTGAAGCTTGCCGCTAGAAGCTTACCGCTGCTTCTCAGCCTTTATAGGCAGCAACCGACTTCATGATCGCGGCGCGAGCGGCATCTGCGCCGTCCCAGCCTTCGATCTTCACCCATTTGCCTTTTTCGAGATCTTTGTAGTTCGCAAAGAAGTGCTCGATCTGCTGAATCAGCAGCGGTGGCAGGTCGGTGTATTCCTTCACGTCGACGTACAGCTGGGACAGCTTGTCGTGTGGAACTGCGATGACTTTAGCGTCGCCGCCGCCGTCGTCGGTCATGTTCAGGATGCCGACTGGACGCGCGCGGATCACCGAACCTGGAGCAACCGGGTAAGGGGTCACGACCAGCACGTCGAGGGGATCACCGTCGTCCGCGAGGGTGTTCGGGATGTAACCGTAGTTGGCCGGGTAGAACATTGGGGTGGCCATGAAACGGTCAACGAACAGGCAATCGCTGTCTTTGTCGATTTCGTATTTGATCGGCGCATGGTTGGCCGGAATCTCGATCGCGACGTAGATGTCGTTCGGCAGGTCTTTGCCAGCCGGAATCTTGCTGTAGCTCATTGGGCGGTGCCCCCGTAAGTGGCCAAATGACTTGGCCGGATTGACCAAAAAGTGGCGGCGATTATAGGCATATTCCGCCGCCAGTGCCACGTACCAGAGGTCGTCTAGACCTTAGTCGTGTGCCTGATAAGCCGGATGTTCGGCATGCAGTCGCATAAGCCTGGCCAGTGGGTCCTGGCGGTAAAACAGCTGCAGTTGCTGATAGACCTGTGGATAAGTTGCGTGCAGTAAATCCGGGGCGCTGAAGAAGTATTCGCTGGTGACGGCGAAGAATTCGGCCGGATTTTCCGCTGCGTAAGGGTCGATCGAAGTGTCGGCGTGCGGGTGGCGATCCAGTTGGCGATTGAGGTCGTCGTAGGCATGTTGCATGACCTTCGCCCAGTCGCTGACGCGCATGTCGCTGTGCAGCGGCGGCAAACCGTTGGCGTTGCCGTTGAGCATGTCGAGTTTGTGCGCCAGTTCGTGGATCACCAGGTTGTAGCCTTCCCAGCCACCGCTGGCCATCACGCCCGGCCAGGCCAGAATGATCGGGCCCTGTTGCCAGGCTTCGCCGCTGTGCTCGCCGTTCCACTCATGCTCGACGCCGCTGGCATCGCGATGGCGCTGCGGGCTGAGAAAGTCGTCGGGGTAGAGCACGATTTCGTGGAAACCCTGATACCAGTTCAGGTCGCCCAGGTGCAACAGCGGCAACTGCGCCTGCGCGGCAAGCAGCAGGCGTTGTTCCTGGTGCAGTTCAACGCCGGGCAGGCAGGTCAGGTGTTTGTCTTGCAGGAAGAGCACGGCGGCCTCGCGCAGCCACTGATCTTCGGCCTCGCTGAGGCCGTCGAGAAAACTCAGGTGTTGGCGCACCCGCTGCCAGGTTTCATCGGCAACGGGGTGTTTGGCCAGCGTGCGCTGGCGGCGCCAGGCATTCAGGAACCACATGGACGCTCAGCGCGACTCGGCTTTGGAGCTCGCGTTGGCCAGGCGATTGCGGATCAGGCTAATGATCATCGGCAGCAGCGACAGCAGGATGATGCCCACCACCAGCAGCGACAGGTTCTTCTTGATGAATGGCACGTTACCGAAGAAATAACCCAGGGTAACCAGGCCACCGACCCAGAGGATGGTGCCGAACACGCTGAAGGCGAAGAAGCGCGGGTAAGGCATTTTGCCGACGCCGGCGACGAACGGTGCGAAGGTCCGGATGATCGGCAGGAAACGCGCCAGGGTCACGGTCTTGCCACCATGCTTGTCATAGAAGTCATGGGTTTGTTGCAGGTAGTCGCGACGGAAGATCTTCGAGTTCGGATTGCTGAACAACTTTTCGCCGGCGGTTCGCCCGACGAGGTAGTTGGTGCTGTCACCGAGAATCGCCGCCAGCATCAGCAAGCCGCCCAGCAGTACCGGGTCCATGCCGCCACCGGCCGCTACTGCGCCTGCGATGAAGAGCAACGAATCGCCCGGCAGGAAAGGCATTACTACCAGGCCGGTTTCGCAGAAAATCACCATGAACAGGATGGCGTAAATCCATGGCCCGTAGTTGTTCACCAGCATGTCGAGGTAGACGTCGAGATGCAGGATTAGGTCGATCGGGTTGAAATCCATGGTGGGCACCTGTGGTAACGGCCCGACTCAGCAGGCCTGTGCAAATATTTTGGAAAATTGGGCTACAGGACCGTGGAGTTATTCTTACAGCCTGTGAGGCTCCGGATTATACGGACTGAAAGGTGAAAAGCGTGTCGAGTTTGTAGCGAGGGATTTCCAAGTCGGATCGGCGGTTCCGCACTGAACCTTGTGGGAGCGAGCTTGCTCGCGATTCAGACGCTTCGGTGTGTCAGTCATACCGAGGCGATGCTATCGCGAGCAAGCTCGCTCCCACAGAGTCTGGATCAGAGCTCTTCGCTGATCGGCAAAATGTAGTTCTTGAACTCGGTGTCTTCGCGAAAACCGATGGATTCGTAGGTTTTTTGCGCTATTTCGTTGTCGCTGCTGGTGGACACGCGCATACGGACAGCCTGGGTTTCCTTGGCCATTTTCTTTGCGGTGCGCATCAGGTTGTCGGCGACCAGTTGGCGGCGGGCGTCTTCGGCGACGTAGATATCGTTGAGGATCCACACGCGCTTGAGCGACAGGGATGAAAAGCTTGGGTACAGCTGACAAAAACCCAGCAATTTGTTGTCGTCATCATCGGGCAGGGCCAGATAGATCACCGACTCCTTGCGACGCAGGCGCTTTTCCAGAAAGGCCCGGGACGAGTCTGGGTAAGGCAGCGAGCCATAAAACTCGCGGTATTTGACGAACAAGGGCGTCAGAAGGTCCAGGTGCTCGAGGGTTGCTTGAGTAATCCGCATGCTAGGCCTCAACTTCAAATAGATAGAGCGGCAGTTTCCAGTGGATACGACGGCAATCGGTTCACTACTCGGGCAGCCGTTCGTCGACTCTGCCTGAAAGCGGATCAAAAACGCAATTCCAATACGGCTCAGTCATCCGGCGGACTCAGTAGGAAATTTCCTTTCATATCAGCGTCATCTTTCGACCCAATAGTCTGGACCTGGGCTTCGTCCTTCAGGTTGACCCCTGACAGCTGCCGTCGACAGGCTTCGCGCATCAAGTACAGCAAACGGTGTGCCGCCATGCCATAGCTCAGACCTTCGAGCCGAACATTGGAAATACAGTTGCGATAGGCGTCCGTCAGGCCGACCTTTGGATTATAGGTGAAATACAAGCCGAGACTGTCTGGCGAGCTGAGGCCAGGGCGTTCGCCGATCAGGATCACGACCATTTTAGCGCCGAGCAATTCGCCGATTTCGTCGGCCACGGCGACGCGCCCCTGTTCCACCAGAATCACTGGCGACAACGACCAGCCTTCGGCGTGGGTCTGTTCTTCCATGCGCGCCAGAAACGGCAAGGTGTGCCGATGCACCGCCAGCGCCGACAGGCCGTCGGCCACAACTATCGCCAAATCAACGCCACCCGGGTTGGCCAACGCGTGTTCGCGCAGTTTTTGCGCGGACGGGTCACTCAGCTTGCGACCCAGGTCTGGCCGTTGCAGATAGCTGTGTCGATCGCTGGCGGCGCTGTGCAGCAGCAGACTGTCGCGTCCGCGCTCGGCCAGTTGCTGGCTGAGCCCGGCATGGTCGAAGGGCAGGTGCACGGCATCGCGGGCCTCGGCGTGGGCGTACTGGAAATCCAGTTGCGCGCCGGTCGGCATACTGGTGCCGGTACGACCCAGCGCGATGCGTGCCGGGGTCAGGCGGCGCAGTCCCAGCCAGGGGTTTTGCGGGTCGACGGTTGGTTTATCCATCAGCAGATTACTCATCCCAGTTGCGCCATGGCCTGGCGGAAGGCCGGCGGCAGGTTGTTGCCGAAGTGAATCTTGCCGTCACCTTGGGTGAAGATACCCATTTTCGCCAGCCACCTCTCGAACTCCGGCGCCGGCTTCAGGCCCAGGGTCTGGCGCGCGTAGAGTGCGTCGTGGAACGACGTGGTCTGGTAATTGAGCATGATGTCGTCGGAACCCGGGATGCCCATGATGAAGTTGATCCCGGCCACGCCCAGCAGTGTCAGCAGGGTGTCCATGTCGTCCTGGTCGGCTTCGGCGTGGTTGGTGTAGCAGATGTCGCAGCCCATCGGCACGCCGAGCAATTTGCCGCAGAAGTGGTCTTCAAGGCCGGCGCGGATGATCTGTTTGCCGTTGTAGAGGTATTCCGGGCCGATGAAGCCGACCACGGTGTTCACCAGAAACGGCTTGAAATGCCGCGCCACCGCATAGGCACGGGTTTCACAGGTTTGCTGGTCGATGCCGTGGTGGGCGTTGGCCGACAGTGCGCTGCCCTGGCCGGTTTCGAAGTACATCAGGTTTTGCCCCAGCGTGCCGCGATTGAGGCTCAAACCGGCTTCATAACCTTCCTGCAGCACGCTCAGGCTGATACCGAAACTGGCGTTGGCCGCTTCGGTTCCGGCGATCGACTGGAACACCAGATCCAACGGCACACCACGATTGATCGCCTCGATTGAGGTGGTGACGTGGGTCAGTACGCAGGCTTGGGTCGGGATTTCGTAGCGCTGGATCACCGCGTCGAGCATTTCCAGCATGGCGCAGATCGAGGCGATGCTGTCGGTGGCCGGGTTGATACCGATCATCGCGTCGCCGTTACCGTAGAGCAGACCGTCGAGGATGCTCGCGGCGATGCCGGCCGGTTCGTCGGTGGGGTGGTTGGGTTGCAGACGGGTCGACAGGCGACCGCGCAGGCCCATGGTGCCGCGAAATTGGGTCACCACGCGGATTTTCTGTGCCACCAGCACCAGGTCCTGCACGCGCATGATCTTCGATACGGCGGCGGCCATTTCCGGGGTCAGGCCGGGGGCGAGGGCGCGCAGGCTGTGTTCGTCGGCCGCATCGCTGAGCAGCCAGTCGCGAAAACCACCGACGGTCAGGTGGCTGACGGCCGTAAAGGCGCTGGCGTCGTGGGTGTCGATGATCAGTCGGGTGACTTCGTCGGATTCGTAAGGGATCAGCACTTCTTGCAGGAAATGCTTGAGCGGGATCTCAGCCAGGGTCATTTGCGCGGCAACCCGTTCGCCATCGTTCAGGGCGGCGACGCCGGCCAGAAAATCCCCGGAGCGCGCGGGGCTGGCCTTGGCCATGACTTCCTTGAGACCGTCGAAACGGTAGGTCCGGGCGCCGACGGTATGGGCAAATGCAGCCATGAGCGGTGTCCTCTTGATTCTATAAGTGACTCAAATACACCGCTGACCCCCTGTGGGAGCGAGCTTGCTCGCGAATACGGTGTGTCATTCAGCACATATGCCGGATGTCAGACCGCTATCGCGAGCAAGCTCGCTCCCACACTGGATCTCAGTGCACTTCAATAATGCATGCGCCGGGAAAACGGCCCGGCGCAGGTGCACGTTATATACCGGTGAGCATCGCATCCGCTGGTGCGTCGAAGCGCTGTTTGGCGGTCAACTGGAAGTAGATGAAGCCTGCCACCATGAAGCCGAGGAAAATCATCCCGATCAAGGTATTGAACCAGGCCATCGCCACCAGGCAGACCACCGCCAGGAACAGCGCAATGCCTGGCACGATCGGATAGCCCGGGGCGCGGAAGGTGCGTTCCAGCAGCGGCTCGGTTTTGCGCAGTTTGAACAGGCTGAGCATGCTGATGATGTACATCACGATAGCGCCGAACACCGACATGGTGATCATTGCCGCGGTCAGGGTCATGCCTTGCAGGTTGACCAGACCATCGCTGTAGATCGCCGCGATGCCAATCACGCCGCCGGCCAGAATCGCCCGGTGTGGGGTCTGGAAGCGCGAGAGCTTGGCCAGACCGCGAGGCAGGTAACCGGCGCGAGCCAGGGCGAAGAACTGCCGCGAGTAGCCGAGGATGATCCCGTGGAAGCTCGCCACCAGACCGAACAGACCGATCCACACCAGCATGTGCATCCAGCTGGAGTTGTTGCCCACTACGGCTTTCATCGCCTGTGGCAGCGGGTCGTTGATGTTTGCCAGGGTCCGCCAGTCACCCACGCCGCCAGCCATGACCATCACGCCAATCGCCAGGAACACCAGGGTCAGAATTCCGCTGACGTAAGCCTTGGGAATCGTCCGTTTCGGGTCCTTGGCTTCTTCGGCAGCCATGGCCGCGCCTTCGATCGCGAGGAAGAACCAGATAGCAAACGGTATCGCCGCAAACATCCCGGGGATCGAGCCCATCGTGAACTCGCTCGAACCCGCCCAGCCGTTGAGCACGAAGTTGCTGAAGCTGAAGCCCGGTGCAACCACGCCCATGAACACCAGCAATTCGGCCACCGCCAGCACAGTCACCACCAGTTCAAAGGTCGCGGCAATGCTGACGCCAAGGATGTTCAGGCCCATGAACACGAAATAGGCGCCGACTGCGGCGATTTTCGGGTCCAGATCCGGGTATTGCACGTTCAGGTAGGCGCCGATGGCCATCGCAATGGCCGGTGGTGCAAAGACGAACTCGATCAGCGTGGCGATCCCGGCGATCAAACCGCCTTTTTCACCAAAGGCCCGTCGGCTGTAGGCAAAAGGCCCGCCAGCGTGGGGAATGGCGGTGGTCAGCTCGGTAAAACTGAAGATGAAGCAGGTATACATCGTCGCCACCATCAGCGCGGTGACGAGAAAACCCAGGGTGCCTGCGGTGCCCCAGCCGTAACTCCAGCCGAAGTATTCGCCGGAAATCACCAGGCCGACGGCAATGCCCCACAGGTGCAGGGTGCCGAGTGTGGGTTTGAGCGTTGTTGAAGAAGTCATAAGTCCTCTCTGTCTTTTTTATTGTTTGATCTGTTGGACTTTCGGGTACGGCGGTTTGGGTGGATAGACGCTGTTCACGCAGCGGTTAATCTGTCGAGCGGGCACGCAAAGCCCATGCCAGAGCGGCAGGGCGATATTCGGTGTGTCAGTTAGGACGCCATCGCGAGCAAGCTCGCTCCCACAGTGGACTTGTGTCAGACCAGACTGGTGGATTCACCACAAACCTTGTGGGAGCAGCCGGTCGACGCTCGATTGCTCGCGATAGCCATTTGAAGGGCGACACAGAAATATCGGCGTCGCCCTCGTTTTTAGAAGAAGCCCAGTGGATTGATGTCGTAGCTCACCAGCAGGTTTTTGGTTTGCTGGTAGTGGTCGAGCATCATTTTGTGGGTTTCACGACCGACGCCGGATTTCTTGTAACCACCGAACGCGGCGTGGGCCGGGTACAGGTGATAGCAGTTGGTCCAGACGCGACCGGCCTTGATCGCGCGGCCCATGCGGTAGGCGCGGTTGATGTCGCGGGTCCAGAGGCCGGCGCCGAGGCCGAACTCGGTGTCGTTGGCAATCGCCAGGGCTTCGGCTTCGTCCTTGAAGGTGGTGATGCTCACCACCGGGCCAAAGATTTCTTCCTGGAATACACGCATTTTGTTGGTGCCCTTGAGCAGGGTCGGCTGGATGTAATAGCCGGTCGCCAGGTTGCCCTCGAGTTTTTCCACCTTGCCGCCGGTCAGCAGTTCGGCGCCTTCGCTTTTGGCGATTTCCAGGTAGGAGAGGATCTTGTCGAATTGCTGCTCGGACGCCTGGGCGCCGACCATGGTGTCGGTGTCCAGCGGGTCGCCACGTTTGATTTGCAGGACTTTCTTCATCACCACTTTCATGAAGTCGTCGTAGATCGACTCTTGCACCAGTGCGCGGGACGGGCAGGTGCAGACTTCGCCCTGGTTGAAGAACGCCAGCACCAGGCCTTCGGCGGCTTTCTCGATGAAGGTCGGTTCGGCTTGCATGATGTCGGCGAAGAAGATGTTCGGCGATTTGCCGCCCAGTTCCACGGTGGACGGGATGATGTTTTCGGCGGCGCATTTCATGATGTGCGAGCCGACCGGAGTCGAGCCGGTGAAGGCAATTTTGGCGATGCGTTTGCTGGTGGCCAGGGCTTCACCGGCTTCTTTGCCGAAACCTTGCACCACGTTCAGTACGCCGGGCGGCAGCAGGTCGCCGATCAGTTCCAGCAGCACGGTAATGCCCAGCGGGGTTTGCTCGGCGGGTTTGAGCACCACGCAGTTACCGGCGGCCAGGGCTGGAGCGAGTTTCCAGGCAGCCATCAGGATCGGGAAGTTCCACGGGATGATCTGCCCGACCACGCCCAGTGGTTCGTGAATGTGGTAAGCCACGGTGTTGCCGTCGATTTCCGCGGCGCTGCCTTCCTGGGCGCGCAGGCAGCCAGCGAAGTAGCGGAAATGGTCAGCGGCCAGCGGAATGTCGGCGTTGAGGGTTTCACGCACGGCTTTGCCGTTGTCCCAGCTTTCGGTGATCGCCAGGACTTCGAGGTTTTGTTCGATGCGGTCGGCTATTTTCAGCAGCACCAGTGAGCGTGCCTGAGCAGACGTGCTGCCCCAGGCATCGGCAGCTGCGTGGGCAGCGTCCAGGGCTTTTTCGATGTCTTCGGCCGTGGAGCGGGGGAATTCGGCAATCGGTTGGCCGTTGACCGGCGAGGTGTTGGTGAAGTACTGACCTTTGACAGGCGCGACGAACTCGCCGCCGATGTAGTTGCCGTATTTACTCTTGAACGAAACGATAGCGCCTTCAGTACCTGGGTGAGCGTAACGCATGGTGAGTATCTCCTTGGCTTTTGTGCTTATAAGGGAGTACGCGCTTTGAGCGCTTGATAAGCGTAGAGCAAAGGTCGGGCCAGTGCTTTACAGGTCAGGTAAATCAAGGGCTTACGGTTTTTTTGAGAGTTGCCGAAACTGGGGCTGTGACAGAGGCGGTACAACGCCTGTGACAGTTTGTACCGCTTGTGGCACAGCCTGTGACCTGGCGGTCAGGCCAGCATTGCAATGCGCTCGATGCTGGAGGATGCTCAGTGCCTGCGATGGACCGTAGGAGCTGCCGAAGGCTGCGATCTGTTGATCTTGAAAAATCAAAGTCAAAAGATCGCAGCCTTCGGCAGCTCCTACAGGGGTCGTGTACACCTTTCGGGGAGAATAATAAGAAATGCACAGCAACCATTTGAGTCGCCATGCCCAGCAAGTCTTGACCGTGACCCAAGGCAAATCCCATTTGCAGGGTCCGGGCAGCGATCCGTCCATCGCCCGTTCCTGGCTGCGTTGTCTTGAGGACTATCACCTCGACCCGGCCCTGACCATGGCGCCGACGGTGCTTGAGCACGGTCGTGTGCTTGAGAGTCGCGAACGCTTGCAGCAAGTCCTGCAAATTGCCGGCGGTGAAATGACCAGCCTGCATCAACAACTTTCCGGTGCCGGCCACGCGGTGCTGTTGACCGATGCGCGTGGGGTGATCCTCAACTGTGTCACCGCGCCTGCCGAACGGAAGATTTTCGAGCGCGCCGGTCTCTGGCTCGGTGCCGACTGGAGTGAAGCCTGCGAAGGCACCAACGGCATCGGCACCTGCCTGGTGGAGCGGCAGTCGCTGACCATCCACCAGGATGAGCATTTTCGGGGCCGTCATACCGGGCTGACCTGTTCGGCGAGCCCGGTGTTCGATCCGCACGGCGAACTGCTGGCGGTGCTCGACGTCTCGTCAGCGCGCCACGATGTCTCGCGTCAGAGCCAGTTTCACACCATGGCGCTGGTCAATCTCTCGGCGAAGATGATCGAGAGCTGCTACTTCCTGCGTTACTTCGACAATCAATGGCTGCTGCGCTTTCACTTGCAGGCCGAGTCGGTCGGGCTATTCAGCGAAGGGCTGTTGGCGTTCGACGGAGAAGGGCGCATCAGTGCGGTCAATCAGAGTGCGTTGAACCTGCTGGGGCATATTCGCGGCGGGTTGCTGGGCAAACCGGTCGAGGCGTTTTTCGATTGCTCGCTGGACGAACTGCTGGGGCGGGCGAGCGTCAATGCCAGCGCCAGTTGGCCACTGCGCACCCGTGACGGGCGGGTGTTGTTTGCGCTGTTGCGCGGCCAGCCGCGCAGCGTGCCGACCCCGGTTCTGCAAAAGCCGGTCATTGCCGAGCGCCCGGCTCTTTCAGGCATTTGTCTTGGGGATGAAGGGCTGCAGAATGACTTCCGCAAAGCCTTGCGGGTCTTCGAACGCGATGTGCCGCTGCTGATCAACGGTGAAACCGGCTCGGGTAAAGAGGCTTTCGCCAAAGCTGTGCATCAGGCCAGTCAGCGTGCAGAAAAAGCCTTCGTTGCGCTCAATTGCGCGGCGATCCCGGAAAGCCTGATCGAGAGTGAACTGTTCGGTTATCGCGGTGGCAGTTTCACCGGTGCGCGCAAAGAGGGCATGCGCGGCAAGTTGCAGCAGGCCGATGGCGGCACGCTGTTTCTCGACGAAATCGGTGACATGCCGTTGGCGTTGCAAACCCGACTATTAAGAGTGCTGGAAGATCGACAGGTGGTGCCCATCGGTGGCGAGCCGCTGTCGGTCGATGTAAGGATCATCAGCGCCACTCACCGTAATTTGCTTGAGCGCGTGCAGGACGGCAGCTTCCGCGAGGATTTGTACTACCGCCTCAATGGTCTGGAAATCGCCTTGCCGGCCTTGCGCGAACGCAGCGACAAATCCCAGTTGCTCGACTTTTTACTGGCTGAAGAGGCGGGTGGGGAGGCGGTGCTGATTGATGCTGCGGCCAGGCAGGCGCTGCTCGACTTCGCTTGGCCGGGCAACGTGCGGCAGTTGCGCAACGTGTTGCGGACTTTGGCGGCGTTGTGTGAAGACGGGCGGATCGGGGTTGAGGATTTGCCGGTGATGATTCGCCAGGGGCGGCCGGTACTTGCGCTGGTGCAGACGGACGAGGTGTCAGAGTATCCGTTGGACGATGCCGAACGCCTGGCCTTGCTCAATGCCCTGGAGCAGCAACGTTGGCACATGACCCATACCGCTGAACAACTGGGCGTCAGCCGTAATACGCTTTATAGAAAGCTGCGCAAGCACGGTATCGCCCGTTAAACCGCGTCGTGGCCAATCGCGAGCAAGCTCGCTCCCACATTTGATCAGGTGTGTTCACATATTTTGTGTACACAGACGAGCCGGTGTGGGAGCGAGCTTGCTCGCGATGGCGTTTGCAAGTCCGAAACACAAGGTGCGATTTTTCCCACCCTACGCTAACCTGCCTCGATGTTTTACGAGGTTGACTATGCACATTCATATTCTGGGTATTTGCGGCACTTTCATGGGTTCGATGGCGGTTCTGGCCAAAGAGCTGGGCCATCACGTGACTGGCTCCGATGCCAACGTCTACCCGCCGATGAGCACTCAGTTACAGGCGCAGGGCATCGAGCTGACGCAAGGCTATGATCCTGCCCAACTCGATCCGGCCCCGGATCTGGTGGTGATCGGCAATGCCATGTCGCGCGGCAACCCTGCGGTCGAATACGTATTGAACAAAGGCCTGCCGTACGTCTCCGGTCCGCAATGGCTGGCCGACCACGTGTTGCAAGGTCGCTGGGTGTTGGCGGTTGCCGGCACCCATGGCAAAACCACCACCAGCAGCATGCTCGCCTGGGTGCTGGAGCACGCAGGCATGAGCCCGGGCTTTTTGATTGGCGGCGTACCGCAGAACTTCTCGGTGTCGGCGCGTCTGGGCGACACGCCGTTCTTCGTGATCGAAGCCGATGAATATGACAGCGCCTTCTTCGACAAGCGTTCGAAATTCGTTCACTACCGTCCGCGTACCGCGATCCTCAATAACCTTGAGTTCGATCACGCTGACATCTTCCCCGATCTGCCGGCCATCGAGCGACAGTTCCACCACTTGGTGCGGACCATCCCGAGTGAAGGTCTGGTGATCCACCCGACCACCGAACCTGCATTGCAGCGCGTTATCGACATGGGCTGCTGGACCCCGGTGCAAACCACCGGTGCGGGCGGGCAGTGGCAGGTCAAGTTGCTCAGCGAAGACGGCTCGAAGTTCGAAGTGATGTTCGAAGGCGTCGCCCAAGGCGTGGTCGAGTGGGACATGACCGGCCAGCATAACGTCGCCAACGCCTTGGCCACTCTGGCGGCCGCGCGTCATGTGGGCGTGGTTCCGAGTATGGGCATTGCTGCGTTAAGCGCGTTCAAGAGCGTCAAGCGGCGCATGGAAAAAGTCGCTGAAGTTCACGGCGTCACGATCTATGACGACTTCGCTCACCACCCGACCGCCATCGCGACCACCCTCGACGGTCTGCGCAAACGCATCGGCGACGCACCGTTGATCGCGATTATCGAGCCGCGTTCCAACTCGATGAAGCTCGGCGCGCACCGTGACGGTTTGCCACAAAGCGTGGTCGATGCCGATCAGGTTGTCTGGTATGCACCGGCCAACCTCGGCTGGGACTTGCCCGCCGTTGCTGCGCTGTGCACCGTGCCGTCGATGGTCTGCGACTCGCTGGACGGCATCATCGAGCAGGTGAAGCACCAGGCCAAACCCGGCACCCACGTGGTGATCATGAGCAACGGTGGCTTCGGCGGCCTGCACGGCAAATTGGCCGAGGCGCTTAAATGAGCAACGGTCCGGATCGCATCACGCTGGCCATGACCGGCGCTTCCGGCGCCCAGTACGGTTTGCGCCTGCTCGATTGTCTGGTGCGCGAAGACCGCGAGGTGCACTTCCTGATTTCCAAGGCGGCGCAGTTGGTGATGGCCACCGAGACCGACGTCACGCTGCCGTCGAAGCCGCAGACGATGCAGGCCTTTCTCACTGAATACACCGGCGCGGCTGCCGGGCAGATTCGGGTGTATGGCAAGGAAGACTGGATGTCGCCAGTGGCCTCGGGCTCCGGCTCGCCGGCCGCGATGGTGGTGGTGCCGTGCTCGACCGGGACCTTGTCGGCAATCGCCACAGGCGCCTGCAACAACCTGATCGAACGCGCCGCCGACGTGACGTTGAAAGAGCGTCGGCAATTGATCCTGGTGCCACGCGAGGCGCCCTATTCAAGCATTCACCTGGAAAACATGCTCAAGCTGTCGAACATGGGCGTAACTATTCTGCCGGCCTCGCCGGGCTTCTATCACCAGCCGCAGACCATCGATGATCTGGTGGATTTTGTCGTGGCGCGGATTCTCAATCTGTTGAACATCCCGCAAGACATGCTGCCGCGTTGGGGCGAGCACCACTTGAGCAGCGATGAATAAGTTATTGAGTCTGCTGCTCGCCCTGCAATTGGGCGGCTGTGCCACCGCACGCACATTGGATGCGGCCAAGCCCGGTGCACCGGTGGTGTACTCGGGCATGCGTCTTGATCTGTATGCGCTGGACGGTGGTTGCTGTGCCAAGGACCGCTTTGGCGCCGAAGCACCGAGTTACCCCGGCATCGACCTGCCGGCCAGCGCACTGCTCGACACGCTGCTGTTGCCGCTGTCGGTGTTGACAGTGTTGGGTGTGGGGTTTCAGGCGACGGGCGGGTTGTAGTTCGCCGATCGTTCCCATGCTCTGCGTGGGAATGCCTCAATGGACGCTCTGCGTCCGCTCCTGGATGTGACGCGGAGCGTCACGGGCTGCATTCCCACGCGGGAGCGTGGGAACGATCGGTGGCTTGTTACTTGCCCAGCTTGCGCAATTCGTCAGACTCGACAATCCGTAAACCATCCTGCTCTTCCAGTGCCAGGCGCCACATGGCGCGGGCCAGTTGGCAGGCTTCGATACCACGGTATTTGCCGGGAATCAGTTTGGACAGTGGTCCGGCCAGTTGTTCGGCGAGTCGCGGCTCAAGCCGATCGCCCAGCAGCAGGGAAGGCCGGCAAATGGTCAGTTGCGGCCAGTTCTGTGCGCGCAATGCGTATTCCATCTCGCCCTTCACCCGGTTGTAGAAAATCGAGGATCTCCGATCGGCCCCCAGGGCGCTGATCACGATCAAGTGCCGTGCGCCCATTTCCCGTGCACGTTTGGCGAACGCCACGACCATGTCCAGATCGACTGCGCGAAAGGCTTGTTCGGAGCCGGCCTGTTTGATCGTCGTGCCCAGGCAGCAGTAGGCAATGTCGACGCGGCCGCTGAGTTGTGGGAGAAATACAGCCGGATCGCCGACCGGGTTTTCCAGATGCGGATGCTCAGCCAGTGGTCGGCGTGACGGTGCCAGTACGCGGCTGATGGTCGGCTCGTTGAGCAGCCGATCGAGTAAGTGTTCACCGGTCAGGCCGGTGGCTCCAGCGAGCAATACATGCTGAGGCGTCAAGTACATAATGTTTCCCCCTTGATACTGTTCAGCTTAGTTGCTCTTTGCTTCCTTGCTGTTTAAAGCAGCACTTTGTAGTGCTTTGCGTGCTTGCTGCTTGCGCAGTAATTGCCAGTGCGCCAAAACCCCTTTTGGCGCCCAGATCTGTGGCTCCGAGGCCTCGAAATTGTCCGCCAGTTCGCGCTCGGCGACCGTGGCCTTGGCCAGTTTGAACGCCTGCTCCAGATCGTCGGTCTGATTTAGTGCCTGGACGAACAACGCGTCGCCGAAATAGGTGAAGTCGGCCTCTTCCGAGCAACCGAACGACACTCGGTCGGCGCGCGAGGCGGTCATGATCAGCGTGCGTTCGTCCTTGAGTGCCGGGATGAAGCCGCCGGAGTAGCACGCGGAAATCACGATGATCTTGTCGCGGTTTTTCAGCGGTGCGAGCACTGCGGCCAATTCGTCGGCCGGCAAGTCAGCCAGCTCCAGACGCGGTTGGTCGAGCACCAGTTCATGTTCGTGAGTGCCGTGGCTGGTCAGGTAGATGAACACCAGATCTTCCGGCCCGCTGCGTTCGGCCAGAGTCAGAGCGGCGCGGCGCAGGTTCTCGCGGGTAGCCATTGCCCGGTCGCCGAGATGATCGCGATGGTTGACCAGGCGGATCTGGCCATAAGCGCCGAAGCGGCTGGCGAGCATGTTGCTGACGTAGTCGGACTCGCGCAGAAACACACTCTGCTTGCCGTCGCCGCCCAGGGTCAGGGTGTACAGCTCGATTGCCGGGGTCGAGGCGGGCACATTGGCCAGCGCTTCTTCGAGCAGACGCCCTTGCGCCAGCAAACCCAATTCGAGGGTGTCCGGCAGCAATTTGCCATTGGCATCGCGTACACGCAGGCCATTGATCCAGTCGCCGCTTTGCACCGTGCCATCAGTCAGCACCAGCGTGCCGTGACCCTGATAGCTGTCGCTGTCGAACTCACCGATGTAAAAGCTGCCGTCAGCCAGGTTCAAACGACCCTGACCGGTGAAACGCCAATCACTGAATTGGCCGATGTAGTGGCTGTTATCGGCACCAATCAATTCGCCTTTACCGTTCAGCGCGCCTTCCTTGAACTGGCCGACCCACACGTCGCCGTCGGCGTTCTCGTAGCGGCCTTTACCGTTCAGCTGATTCTGTTTGAAACCACCGACGTAGCTGTCGCCCTCGGCACTGCTGAAAGTGCCGTTGCCTTCCAGCTGGCCGTCGACGAAATTACCGGTGAACTGATTGCCGCTGGCATCGCCGCGCTGTCCTTCACCGTTGGGTTTGCCATTGGCGAACTGGCCCTGATACTGGCTGCCGTCCTCAAGTTCGAGACGACCGAGGCCAGAATATTGATCGGCCTTGAACTCGCCGCGGTAGGTCATGCCGTCTTCTTTGAGGGTGCCTTCACCGTCGCGCCGACCGAGTTTGAAACCGCCGGTGTAACTGCTGCCACTGGTCGTCAGCGTGCCCTGGCCATGGAACAGCCCCTGCTGGAATTCTCCACGGTAGACCTCGCCGTTGCTGCCGTGCCATTCGCCCTGACCGTGCCACTGGCCCTTGTCGAACTGACCGGCGTACCAACTGCCATTGGGGTAGTCGATCCGGCCCTGGCCTTGCAGCAACCCGTTGACCAGATCTCCCCGATAGCGGCCGCCATCCGGCAGGCGTGCGTCAGGCGGCAACAGCGATTCGCCATCACCACACGCGGTGAGCAACAGGGTCAGAGCAAGGGGTACAAGTGAGCGCATAGCGGGATCCGGGCAATTAGGCGAGGGAGTATGCCGCAGCTATGTGTCTGATATATAGAGCTGTGCGAAACAGCAGATAGCTGTTTCGCATCGAGCGAGGGGTTACACGAACGCCAGCGACAGCGGTTCAGCGATGTACGCCGGTTTTTCCTGACCTTCGATTTCCAGGGTGGCGGTGGCCTTGAGCAGCCATTGGCCGGGTTTTTTCTCGGTGACTTCAGACAGTTCGACCTTGAGCCGGACTCTGGAGTCGACCTTCACCGGTTGAATGAAACGCACGCTGTCCAGGCCGTAGTTGACCACCATCTTCAAACCCTGCGGCATGACCAGGATGTCCTCCATCAGTTTCGGGATCAGCGACAGCGACAGGAAGCCGTGGGCGATCGTGCTGCCAAACGGGGTTTGTGCGGCTTTTACCGGGTCAACGTGGATGAACTGATAATCGCCTGTGGCTTCAGCGAACAGGTTGATGCGGTCCTGATCGATCGTGAGCCACTCGGAACGTCCAAGTTCCTTGCCGACATAATCTTTGAGCTCTGCAACGGGAACATAGGGCATTGAGACTCTCCTTGGGTTCATCGGTTTTTTAGTTTTTTAGGGTGGGAATTTGCTCCCTGAACAACCACCTTAGATCATCATGGTGATTTGTTCCGGTCAAGCATCCATACCTTTGGCGAATACCCATGCATAGCAAGTGCCATGCTTATAATGTCCGGCCCGCTTGTGGGGGGACGAGTTTTGCTGGAGATCACGGATGTTGTTACGCGGCCTGACCTGGCTGGTGCTGTTTCAATTGCTTGGCACGGCCCTCAACCATTTGTTTTTGCCGGTGCTGCCGGGACCGATTATCGGCCTGCTGTTGCTGCTGGGATTTCTGGTCGTTCGCGGCGAAGTGGCTGAGCCACTGAATCTGGCGGCTGGCAGCCTGCTGCGTTATTTGCCGTTGCTGCTGGTGCCGCCGGCGGTGGGCGTGATGGTTTACGCCGCCGATATTGCCGCGGACTTCTGGGCCATCGTGGGGGCACTGGTGTTGTCGCTACTGTTGTCCATGGCCTTCGCCGGAGTGCTGATGCAACGGCTGATCAAGCGCCACGCTAATCGCTCGGAGGAGTCGTAATGGTCTTCGATTGGCACGGCGCTTTGACGGCAGTGATTCACCACCCGCTGTTCGGTATCGGTATTACTTTGGGTGCGTATCAATTGGTACTGGCAGCGTTCGAGAAAACCCGCTGGATCTTCCTGCAGCCAGTGCTGGTGTCGATGCTGCTGGTGATCGGTGTGTTGCTCGCGTGTGGGCTGACGTACGCCGAGTACCGCAGAAGCACCGAGATCCTCAGTATCCTGCTGGGACCGGCAACCGTTGCGCTGGCGGTGCCGCTGTACCTGAACCTGCGACGGATTCGGCAGCTGTTCTGGCCGATTTTTACTACGCTGGTGATAGGGGGAGTGGTTGCCACCGGCATGGGCGTGTTGCTGGGTTGGTGGTTTGGCGCCGAGCACATGATTCTGATGACCATGGCACCCAAATCGGTGACCTCGCCGATTGCCATGCTGGTGGCCGAACAGATCGGCGGAGTGGCGGCGCTGGCGGCGGTGTTCGTGTTGATCACCGGGGTGATTGGAGCGATTTTCGGCCCGAGTCTTTTGACGCGCCTGGGGGTCCATAGTCCTGAAGCTCGGGGCATGGCGCTAGGCATGACGGCTCATGCCGTCGGCACGGCGGTGGCGATGCAGGAAAATGAAGAGTGCGGTGCATTTGCCGCGTTGGCGATGAGCCTGATGGGTGTGGCCACGGCGGTATTCCTGCCGTTGGCGGTGTCGATGGTGGTTTAAGGAAATCTCTATGAGCCTGGCGCTTTTCCCGCTGAACACAGTGTTGTTTCCCGGTTGCATCCTCGATTTGCAAATCTTCGAGGCGCGCTACCTGGACATGATCGGCCGCTGCATGAAACAGGGCGCAGGCTTTGGTGTGGTGTGCATTCTGGATGGCGATGAAGTGGGTGTCGCGCCCGAAGGGTATGCACTGGTCGGCTGCGAAGCATTGATCACCGATTTCAAACAGCAGGACAACGGCCTGCTGGGCATTCGGGTTCAGGGAGGGCGACGCTTTCATGTGCTGCGCACCGAGGTCCAGCGCGACCAACTGACCGTCGCCGATGTTGAGTGGCTGGATGATCTGCCTGAGCAACCCTTGCAGGATGAAGACGCCGACCTCATTGCCTTGCTCAAGGCGCTGGCCGAACACCCGATGGTCGAGGCACTGAACATGGGCACCGAAGCCACGGGCCAGCAATCGCTGGCGAATCAGTTGGCGTATCTGCTGCCATTTTCCGAGCTGGACAAGATCGACCTGCTGCAACTCGACGACCCGCAACAGCGCCTGGATGCGATTCAGGCGTTGCTGGATGAGTTGCAGGGTGAATTGTTTGCCTGACGTCCGCTAAAAGATCGCAGGCTGCGATCTTTTGCTTTAGCTAATACGCATACCGCAACATCATTTGAGGCAAATGCCACAGCGCGAAGAACCCGAACAATGCTGCCAGCACTGTCAAGACCAGCCACCAGGCCTTGGCCGGCATCGGGCTCAGAGGTGTCTGGCGCTGGGTCAGGTTCAGGCTGGCGGCACACACGCAGGCGGCCAGCATGGCGCCGGCCAGTACATCGGTTGGCCAGTGCGCGCCGAGATAAACCCGCGACATGGCGATGGACGCAGCCGGCAAGCAGCCGAGCAGCAGCCAGGTCAGGCGCATGCGTGTTGGCTGGCCTCGGCCGGCCAGTACCGCCAGGGTCAGGAACAACGCAAACGAACCTGACGAATGACCACTGGGCATGCTGTAGCTGGTCAGCGGATCGGTCAGTACTTCCGGGCGCATCCGGGCGAACAGGTTCTTGGTTCCGGTGTTCGCCAGCGCGGTGATCAGCAGCGTGCTACCCGCGAAGAGCATGTGTCGCCATTGCCGCGTGACCAGCAGCAGGATCGTCAGCGCGGCGCTGATCACCAACATGTTTTTGAATTCGCCGAGCTGGGTGAGCATCACCGCGACTTCATCCAGCAGCGAGCTGCGGTGCTCCTGTACCAGCGTCATCAAGCCCTGATCGAAGGCGTTCAGATGTGGGTAGCCAATAAACAGCCCACCGAGTATCACCAGGCTAAGGCCGGCGATCAGTGCAGTGGCCTGGCGATGAGCGCGCACGCTGCTGTTGATGCTCAGACCCACCAGCACCGCGATGCTGCCGACCACCAGCCCGGCCTGTGGCCAGAAACCTTCGGGCAGCGGCAGGCGAATTGCCGCACCCGTGGCCCAGCCCGGCAGCAGATAGGCTACTGACCAGCCGGCACCCGCCAGCAAACTGACCGCAAAGAAACGCGGGAACGGCATGTCGAACATCCCGGCAACCATGGGCAGCATCGGGCGCAACGGGCCGATAAAGCGCCCGACCAATAAGCTCGCGATGCCATAGCGCTGGAAATAGCTTTCGGCGCCGCTGATCCATTCCGGATGGTGGCGCAGCCCCGGCAAGCGCCGAATGTTCTGGTGGAAGTGTCGGCCCAGGAAATACGACAGCAGATCGCCGAACACGCCGCCGAGGAAGCCCAGCAGCAGCGTTTCGCCCAGCGACAGCGCGCCGCTGCCGGCCAACACCGTGATGGCAAACAGCAACACTATGCCGGGCACGATCAACCCGACAATTGCCAGGCACTCAACGCAGGCCACTATGAATACCGCCACCGCCAGCCATTGCGGATTTACCGTCAACCAGACGGTCAGGCTATCGAGCCATGGGCCCATAAAAACAACTCCATCAGATCATCAGATGAACTGTGGGAGCGAGCTTGCTCGCGATGGGGGCATGACAGCCGACATCAGTGTCAGCTGTCAGTCCGCTATCGCGAGCAAGCTCGCTCCCACAGTGGGTGTTTTTGCTGCTAACCGCAGCAGTACTCACGGAAGCAAGAAATAGTCGCGATCTTCGACCTGGCCGCGTCGCAGAGGGTTCCGGGTGCAGTAGGGCGCGTAGGCGCTGTCGACGAAGCGGTACATCAGGTGTTCGTCGCGGCCATGGGGAATGCCCAGGCGTGTGGTCTGGATGACATGCGCGGGTGGTGTGCCAACGTCTTCGACAAGCAGCACTTCATGATCGAAGCGCTTGGCATCCCAGGTCGGCACTTTCAGCCCCAGCGCCTTGCACAGCAACGTCTGTCCAGCGCAGAGCTTCTGCGAGGGGCGCGGTCGTCCGCTGGCGTCGGGATTGTTCAGCAGCATCTGCGCCAGGCTCGCCGGGCCGGAGATTTCATCGACCCAGGGGTAGGCCGATTTGATCAGCACCGCATTACCCGGCCCATGGGCACTGAAGTTCAGCGAATCACCGCCGCGGGCGTAATACATATAGATGTGGCCGCCATCCAGAAACAAAGCCTTACGTTTTTCTGTGTAGCCGAGGGAGGCGTGGCTGCCTTTTTCTTCGCAGTAATAGGCTTCGGTCTCGATAATCCGCGCCGAAAGCCACAGATCACCGACCCGATGGCGGATCACTTTGCCCAGCAATTCACAGGCAAGCAGCTGCGCATCACGGTTGAAAAAGCTGTCGGGCAGGGCTTTTGGCAGTTTCGCTGCGGTCAAAATAGACATGGCGGCCGAAGAGATCAGGTAAATATGACGGAATGATAACAACTGCGGACTTAATCGAGGCTGAACACTGCCCATTTCGACCATCCGCCCGTCACTGCTGTTAGTAGGAGCGCGCGACAGCTATAATCTGCCGCTTTCCTCTTTGCCAAGACCACAGAGACCATGACTGAGTCCGTTCTTGACTACATGACCCGTTTGGGTCGCGCTGCCCGCGACGCTTCCCGCGTGATCGGCCGTGCCAGTACCGGGCAGAAAAACCGCGCCCTGCTGGCTGCCGCCAACGCTTTGGATAACGCTCGCGCCGAGTTGACCGCCGCCAATGAACTTGACCTGGCCGCTGGCCGGGCCAATGGGCTTGAGCCGGCCATGCTCGAACGTCTGGCCCTGACCCCCGCACGCATCGACGGCATGATCGTCGGTTTGCGTCAGGTAGCAGCGCTGCCCGACCCGGTCGGCGCGATCCGCGACATGAGTTACCGGCCGTCGGGTATTCAGGTCGGCAAGATGCGCGTGCCTCTGGGCGTGGTCGGGATCATCTATGAGTCGCGGCCGAACGTGACCATCGATGCCGCGAGCCTGTGCCTGAAGTCGGGCAACGCAACCATCCTGCGCGGTGGTTCCGAGGCCATTCATTCCAACCGTGCCATTGCCGCCTGCATTCAGCGCGGTCTGGCTGAAGCCGGTTTGCCGGCTGCGGTGGTGCAAGTGGTCGAAACCACCGACCGCGCCGCTGTTGGCGCACTGATCACCATGCCCGAGTACGTCGACGTGATCGTACCGCGCGGCGGCAAGGGCCTGATCGAACGGGTCAGCCGCGACGCTCGCGTGCCGGTGATCAAGCACCTGGACGGCATCTGCCACGTGTATGTCAGTGCCCACGCCGAGTTGCCGAAAGCCCAGCGCATTGCGTTCAACGCCAAGACTTACCGTTACGGCATCTGCGGCGCCATGGAAACCCTGTTGGTCGATCAAGCGGTCGCCAAGGAATTCCTGCCGGCGATGGCTGAACAGTTCCGCGAAAAAGGCGTCGAACTGCGCGGTTGCGAACGCACCCAGGCGATCATCGACGTCGTGGCCGCGACTGAAGAAGACTGGAGCACCGAATACTTGGCGCCGATTCTGTCGATCCTGGTGGTCGACGGCCTGGACCAGGCGATCGAGCACATCAACCATTACGGCTCGCACCACACTGACTCGATCGTCAGTGAACACCAGGGTGAAACCCGGCGTTTCGTGACTGAAGTCGATTCGGCTTCGGTGATGATCAACGCGCCGACGTGCTTCGCCGATGGCTTCGAATACGGATTGGGTGCCGAGATTGGCATTTCTACTGATAAGCTGCACGCCCGCGGCCCGGTGGGCCTCGAAGGTCTGACCTGCGAGAAGTACATCGTGGTCGGTGATGGCCAGTTGCGCGGCCAGGAGCCGGTCTGACTTGGGCGATCTCGGCCAGAGCGCCGCAGTGACTGCCAGCGAACCCGGCCCTCGGCGCATTGGCGTCCTGGGCGGGACCTTCGACCCGGTGCACGTCGGCCATTTGCGCGGTGCACTGGAAGTGGCTGAGGAACTGACCCTCGACGAGTTGCGCCTGACGCCTAGCGCCAGGCCGCCGCATCGGGACACGCCGCAGGTCTCGGCGCAGGACCGTCTGGCGATGGTCGAATGCGCGGTGGCCGGTGTGGCCCCATTGGTGGTGGACGACCGCGAGCTCAAGCGCGACAAGCCGTCCTACACCATCGATACCCTGGAGCTGATGCGCGCGGAACTCGCCGCTGACGACCAGTTGTTTCTACTTTTGGGCTGGGACGCATTTTGCGGCCTGCCCACTTGGCACCGCTGGGAAGAGTTGCTCCAGCATTGCCACATCCTGGTGCTGCAACGCCCGGATGCCGACAGCGAACCGCCGGATGCCTTGCGCAACCTGCTGGCAGCGCGCTCGGTGAGCGACCCGTTGGCCCTCAAAGGGCCGAGCGGACAGATTGCATTCGTCTGGCAGACGCCGCTCGCGGTATCCGCCACCCAGATCCGTCAACTGCTGGCCAGCGGTAAGTCGGTACGTTTCCTGGTGCCCGACGCGGTCCTGGCCTACATCGATGCGCACGGACTTTACCGTGCGTCGAACTGAAAAAGGCGCGCTTCAAAACACGTGAACGCGTGTACCGAAGCGCCCGAACATACGAGCAAAACGAGTTTTATATGACGAACAAAGACGTAACTAAAGTAAAGCGCAAAGGCACATTCAAAAGCGCCCCGCTGCCAGAAACGGCTGTAACCGGCTTGCCTCTCCTTGGCGAAGAGCTGGTCAAGGTCGCCGTAGCGGCCCTGGAAGACGTCAAGGCCCAGGACATTCTGGTGATCGACGTTCGTGAAAAGCAGAGCATCACTGACTTCATGATCATCGCGACAGGTACTTCCAACCGCCAGATCGGCGCGATGCTGGATAAGGTCCGCGAGGCGGTCAAGGCCCAGGGCGTCAAGCCGCTGGGTGAAGAAGGCAAGGGCGACAGTGACTGGGTGCTGCTGGACATGGACGATGTCATCGTACACATGATGACCGCCTCGGCCCGCCAGTTCTACGACCTGGAGCGTCTGTGGGAAGGTGCCGAACTGAGCCGTGCCACCGATGGCAAGCATCACAGCCCTGAAGTCGGTCACGAGCATTTCACCAAGCTCAACAAAGACCAGCAATAAGGGTTCGCTGTGCGACTGCGTCTGATCGCCGTCGGTTCACGCATGCCCAAATGGGTGGAAGAAGGCTGGCATGAATATGCCAAGCGTCTTCCTTCCGAGCTGGCGCTGGAACTGGTGGAAATACCGCTCAACACCCGTGGCAAGAACGCTGACGTGGCGCGCTTCATCCGCCAGGAAGGCGAAGCCATGCTGGCAAAGGTCGGCCCGAACGAGCGCATCGTTACCCTCGAAGTTCATGGCAAACCCTGGAGCACCGAGCAACTGGCGGTCGAACTGGACCGCTGGCGACTGGACTCGCGCACGGTGAATTTCATGGTCGGCGGCCCCGAAGGGCTGGCGCCGGAAGTCTGTGCACGGGCTGATCAGCGCTGGTCGCTGTCGCCACTGACCTTGCCGCACCCGCTGGTGCGGATTCTGATTGGTGAACAGCTGTATCGCGCCTGGACAGTGCTGTCCGGGCACCCTTACCACAAGTAGTTCAGCGCCCTCATGTCTCAGCCGATCCGCATCAAGGACCACGAGAAAGACGCCCGTCTGGTGCGCGGCCGGGTCGTGTTCGGGGCAATTGCGGTGGTCACGCTGATCGGCGTGCTGATCGCGCGGTTGTATTTCCTGCAAGTGATTCAGTACGAATACCACTCGACGCTGTCGGAAAACAACCGCGTCCACGTTCAGCCGATTCCGCCGACTCGCGGCCTGATCTACGACCGTAATGGTGTGGTGGTGGCCGATAACCGGCCCAGCTTCAGCCTGAGCATGACCCGCGAGCGTTCGGGTGACTGGAAGCAAGTGCTCGATGTGATCGTTGAAGTGCTGCAACTGACGCCCGAAGACCGGGTGGTCTTCGAAAAACGCATGAAGCAGGGGCGCCGACCGTTTGAGCCGGTGCCGATCCTGTTCGAGCTGACGGAAGAGCAAATCGCCCGGATCGCGGTGAATCAGTTCCGCCTGCCGGGCGTCGAAGTAGTTGCGCAGCTGGTGCGTCACTATCCGCAGGGCGCGCATTTTGCGCACTCGGTCGGTTATATGGGGCGGATCAACGAAAAAGAGCTCAAGAGTCTGGATCCGGTGGCTTACAGCGGCACCCATCAAATTGGCAAAACCGGCATCGAACGCTTCTACGAGCCTGAATTGCACGGTCAGGTTGGTTACGAAGAAGTCGAGACCAACGCCCGTGGCCGCGTGCTGCGGGTGCTCAAGCGTACCGATCCGATTCCTGGCAAGGACATTGTCCTGAGCCTGGACATCAAATTGCAGGAAGCCGCCGAAACCGCATTGGGCGGGCGCCGGGGTGCGGTGGTGGCGCTGGACCCGAACACCGGCGAAGTGCTGGCGATGGTCAGTCAGCCGAGTTTCGACCCGAACCTGTTCGTGACCGGCATCAGCTTCAAGGCCTATGCCGAGTTGCGTGACTCGATCGACCGGCCACTGTTCAACCGCGTGCTGCGCGGTCTGTATCCACCGGGTTCGACCATCAAGCCGGCCGTGGCGATTGCCGGGCTGGACTCAGGCGTAGTGACCGCTTCGACCCGGGTTTTCGACCCCGGTTACTACATGCTGCCCAACTACGATCACAAATACCGTAACTGGAACCGCACCGGCGACGGCTATGTGGATCTGGACACGGCGATCATGCGTTCCAACGACACCTACTTCTATGACCTGGCGCACAAGCTGGGGATTGATCGGTTGTCGGCGTACATGGGCAAGTTCGGCATCGGCCAGAAGGTCTCGCTGGACATGTTCGAAGAGTCGCCGGGACTGATGCCGTCCCGCGAGTGGAAACGCGCAACCCGCCGTCAGGCCTGGTTCCCGGGTGAAACGCTGATTCTGGGGATTGGCCAGGGCTACATGCAGTCCACCCCGTTGCAGTTGGCCCAGGCCACCGCGCTGGTCGCCAACAAGGGCAAGTGGAACCGTCCGCACCTGGCCAAAACCATCGAAGGCGAGAAACCGTTGGACCCGAATCCGATGCCGGACATCGTTCTGCGTGATGCGTCGGACTGGACCAAGGTCAACCACGGCATGCAACAAGTGATGCACGGTGCCCGCGGTACCGCGCGTAAGGCGGCGATCGGCTCGCAATACCGGATTGCCGGTAAGTCGGGTACCGCCCAGGTGGTCGCGATCAAGCAGGGCGAGAAGTACGACCGCTCCAAGGTTCAGGAGCGCCACCGCGACCACGCCTTGTTCGTCGGCTTTGCGCCGGCCGACAACCCGAAAATCACCGTGGCGGTGATGGTCGAGAACGGTGAGTCCGGTTCCGGTGTCGCGGCGCCAGTGGTGCGGCAAGTCATGGATGCCTGGCTCCTGGGCTCGGACGGCCGACTCAAACCCGAGTTCGACAGCCCTATCAGCGCGGAGGCTACGGCCCGTGAAGAGTAATTTTGATCGCATCCTCTCCAGTGAGGATGTGATGCGTCGCCGCGCGACGCTGTTGCAACGCATGCACATCGACGGTCCCTTGCTGATCCTGCTGCTGATCCTCGCGGCCGGCAGCCTGTTCGTGCTGTATTCGGCCAGTGGCAAGAGCTGGGACCTGCTGGCCAAACAAGCGACGTCGTTCGGCATCGGCCTGGTGTCGATGATCGTCATCGCCCAGTTCGAACCGCGCTTCATGGCGCGTTGGGTGCCGCTGGGTTATGTGCTCGGGGTGATCTTGCTGGTGGTGGTGGACGTGATGGGCCACAACGCCATGGGCGCCACGCGCTGGATCAACATTCCCGGGGTGATTCGCTTCCAGCCCTCGGAATTCATGAAGATCCTGATGCCGGCAACCATTGCCTGGTACCTGTCCAAGCGCACGTTGCCGCCACAACTCAAGCACGTCGGGGTCAGTCTGTTCCTGATTGGGTTGCCGTTCATATTGATCGTCCGTCAGCCGGACCTCGGCACTTCGCTGCTGATTCTGGCCGGCGGTGCGTTCGTGCTGTTCATGGGTGGCCTGCGCTGGCGCTGGATCCTCAGCGTGGTCGCTGCGGCCGTGCCGGTGGCCGTCGCCATGTGGTTCTTCATCATGCATGACTATCAGAAGCAGCGGATCCTGACTTTCCTCGACCCTGAGAGCGATCCGCTTGGCACTGGCTGGAACATCATTCAGTCCAAGGCCGCCATCGGTTCCGGCGGTGTGTTTGGCAAGGGCTGGCTGCTGGGCACCCAGTCGCACCTGGACTTCCTGCCGGAAAGCCACACCGATTTCATCATCGCGGTGATGGGCGAAGAGTTCGGTCTGGTGGGTATTTGCGCCTTGCTGCTGATTTACCTGCTGTTGATTGGCCGTGGGCTGGTGATTACCGCTCAGGCGCAGACATTGTTCGGCAAATTGCTGGCCGGCAGCCTGACCATGACGTTTTTTGTTTACGTTTTCGTCAACATCGGTATGGTCAGTGGCCTATTGCCGGTGGTGGGGGTGCCGTTGCCGTTCATTAGCTACGGCGGAACTTCGCTGGTGACGCTGCTGTCAGCGTTTGGGGTTTTGATGTCGATCCATACCCATCGTAAGTGGATCGCACAGGTTTGAATAAGGTGAAGATTTCAATGCAAGTAATGCGTGGCTGGGCGACTCGATACGCTCCGTGGGTCAGCCTGGTAAGCATCCTTGGTGCAGCGCAGGAAGCGCTGGCCGGCGATTATGAAGGCTCGCCCCAAGTGGCTGAATTCGTCGGTGAAATGACCCGCGACTATGGTTTCGCTGGCGAACAGCTGATGGGCGTGTTCCGCGAAGCCGAGCGCAAACAATCGATTCTCGACGCGATCTCCAAACCTGCCGAGCGGGTCAAGCAATGGAAGGAATATCGCCCGATGTTCCTGACCGATGCGCGGATAGCCCGGGGCGTGGACTTCTGGCGTCAACACGAAGCGGCGCTGGCCCGCGCCGAGCAGGAATACGGTGTTCCGGCTCAGGTAATCGTCTCGATCATCGGCGTTGAAACCTTTTTCGGCCGAAATACCGGCAATTATCGGGTGATCGACGCCTTGTCGACCCTCAGTTTCGACTACCCTCCACGTGCTGAGTTTTTCCGTAAGGAATTGCGCGAGTTCCTGCTGCTGGCCCGCGAAGAGCAGCTCGACCCGCTGACGCTCAAGGGCTCGTACGCCGGTGCGATGGGTTTGCCGCAGTTCATGCCGAGCAGTTTTCGTGCCTATGCGGTGGATTTCGACGGTAATGGCCACATCAACATCTGGACCAACCCGGACGATGCCATCGGCAGCGTTGCCAGCTATTTCAAGCGTCACGGCTGGGAGGCCGGTCAACCGGTGGTCAGCCGGGCCGATGTGCGCGGCGATCAGGTCGACGACGGTTTGACCACCGGTATCGAGCCGACGAAAACCGTCGGGGAGTTGCGGGCGTTGGGCTGGTCGAGTCATGATGCGCTGCGCGATGATATGCCGGTCACCGCTTTCCGCCTGGAAGGTGACAATGGTCCAGAATACTGGATGGGTCTGAAGAATTTTTACGCGATTACGCGTTATAACCGCAGCGTGATGTACGCCATGGCGGTACATCAGTTGTCTGAAATGCTGGTCCAAGCACGGGGCGTCAAGTAATGCTGGCATCGCCAATCCGCAAACCCCTGAAGCTGCTGGCTTTCGCCGCTTTGTCGTTGCTCGTGGTCAGCTGTTCGACCAGCCGTGCGCCGCAACAGAAATACACGACCGCGGTACGCGCTACGCCGGGCCTGGATATCAACCGTGCCCATAAAGACGGTGCGCCGTGGTGGGATGTGGACATCTCGCGCATTCCCGACGCCACGCCGACCCTGCACACCGGCCCGTACAAGGCCAACCCGTATACCGTGCTGGGCAAGACCTACTTTCCGCTGGCCGAATCCAAGCGCTATGTCGCTTCGGGCACGGCGTCCTGGTACGGCACCAAGTTTCATGGTCAGAACACCGCCAACGGTGAAGTGTATGACCTGTACGGCATGAGTGCCGCACACAAGACTCTACCGTTACCGAGTTACGTTCGGGTGACCAACCTGGACAACAACAAGAGCGTGATCCTGCGGGTCAACGACCGTGGGCCGTTCTATTCGGATCGCATCATCGACTTGTCCTACGCGGCAGCCAAGAAACTCGGGTATGCCGAGATTGGTACTGCACGGGTCAAGGTTGAAGGCATCGACCCGCAAGAGTGGTGGGCGGCAAAAGGCCGGCCAGCACCGTTGATGCTCAATGAGCCACAAGTCGCGCAAAATAGCGCACCGGTGATTACGGCTTCGGCCGGCACCGTCGAGCAATGGACGCCACCGCCGCAGCAACACGCCGCGGCCGTTGTGCCGGTGCAGATCGATACAAAAAAAAACGCTTCTGTACCAGCCTCTGGCCAGTATCTGCAGGTGGGCGCGTTCGCCAACCCGGACGCTGCAGAACTCCTGAGATCGAAGCTGAGCGGGATGGTGAGCGCTCCGGTGTTCATCAGCTCGATCGTGCGCAATCAACAGACGCTGCATCGGGTTCGCCTGGGGCCAATCGGTTCGCAGGGTGAAATCACCCAAGTGCAAAACAGCGTGCGTCTGGCCAATCTCGGTTCGCCGAGCCTGGTGACTGCCGAATAAGTAATTCCTGATTCAAGGTTCGCTTGCGGTTTGGGGGGCGAACCTGAGTTGTTGGCTCGTCGAACAACAAAAGCCCGGCAAGGGTTAGAGAGTGAACAACTGAACACGCGACAATCGTCAGGTTCTGCCTGAATGATTGTCTGATTAGTTTTGCCCTCAGGGCAGTTTCCATTAGCGATTTCGAGAGACGGATGAACATCACCACCTTTGCCAAACGCCTGTGCCTGCTAGTCCCGCTGCTCCTCTCGCCCGCCGCTTTTGCGGCCGAGATGATGCCGTCGCCACCGCAACTGGCCGCTAAAGCCTACGTGCTCATGGACGCCAGCAGCGGCAACGTGCTGGTCGAGAACAACGGTGACCAGCGTCTGCCGCCAGCCAGCTTGACCAAGCTGATGACGGCGTACATTGCGACCCTGGAAATCCGTCGCGGCCAGATCGGTGAAAACGATCCGGTGACCGTCAGCGAAAACGCCTGGCGTACCGGCGGTTCGCGGATGTTCATCAAGGTGGGTTCGCAGGTAACGGTCAGCGACCTGCTGCACGGCATCATCATCCAGTCGGGCAACGACGCCAGTGTCGCGCTCTCCGAGCACATCGCCGGCAGCGAAGACGCGTTCGCCGATCTCATGAACAAGACCGTTGCCGATCTGGGCATGGCCAACAGTCACTTCATGAACCCGACCGGTCTGCCAAACCCTGAGCACTATTCCACGGCTCACGACATGGCCGTTCTGGCGCGCGCGATCATCCACGAAGACCCGGCTCACTATGCGATCTACTCGCAGAAAGAGTTCTTCTGGAACGGCATCAAGCAACCGAACCGCAACCTGCTGCTGTGGCGTGACAAGACCGTTGACGGTCTGAAAACCGGTCACACCGAAGAAGCCGGCTATTGCATGGTGTCCTCGGCGGTACGTGACGGCATGCGCCTGATCGCCGTGGTGTTCGGCACCAACAGCGAAAGCGCTCGCGCCGCTGAAACCCAAAAGCTGCTGACCTACGGTTTCCGCTTCTTCGAAACCCAGACCTTCTATCAGAAAGGCGCCGAGCTGGCTCAGGCTCCAGTCTGGAAGGGCACCACCCATCAGGTCAAAGCCGGCCTGGCTGAAGACCTGACCATGACCTTGCCAAAAGGCCAGCTGAAAAAGCTCGCTGCCAGCATGACCATGAACCCGCAACTGGTCGCACCGATCGCCAAGGGCGACGTGATTGGTAAAGTCGAAGTGAAGCTGGACGACAAGGTGGTGCACAGCGCCAACCTGATCGCTCTGGACGCGGTCGACGAAGGTGGTATCTTCCGCCGCATGTGGGATAGCATCCGTCTATTCTTCTACGGCTTGTTCAACTGAATTTAGTGTGGACCTGCATGGTCCCGTCCCGATCCGGAGCGGGGCCATGTCCGTTGCCACGGCTTACGAGGCCGTTACGCCATGACAGACACAGAAGTAAAGGCGCCAAAGATCGAATTCCCCTGCGCGGATTACCCGATCAAGGTGATCGGCGACACCGGTGTGGGCTTCAAGGACAAGATCATCGCGATCCTTGAGAAGCACGCCACCGTAGACCACAAGACCCTGGCCGAGCGTCAGAGTACCAATGGCAAGTACACGACCATCCAGTTGCACATCATTGCTACCGGTCAAGAGCAGCTGTACGACATCAACAGCGAGTTGCGGGCCACCGGTTTCGTGCACATGGTGTTGTGATGTCCGAACCGCTTGGCTTTCGCGAGCTCGGCCAGCTGGCTTACGAGCCGGTCTGGCATGCCATGCAACGGTTCACCAACGAGCGTGGCAGCGACCGCGCCGATGAGATCTGGCTGGTCGAGCACCCGCCGGTTTTCACCCAGGGCCAGGCCGGCAAGGCTGAGCATCTACTGCTTCCCGGCGATATTCCGGTGGTGCAGGTCGACCGTGGTGGTCAAGTGACTTACCACGGCCCGGGTCAGTTGGTGGCTTATCTGCTGCTGGACGTACGCAAGCTGGGTTTCGGCGTGCGCGATCTGGTCAGCCGGATGGAGCAGTGCCTGATCGAGCTGCTGGCCAGCTACGGCGTCACCGCTGTGGCCAAGCCCGATGCGCCGGGCGTCTACGTCAACGGTGCAAAAATCGCTTCACTGGGTCTGCGGATCCGCCACGGTTGCTCCTTTCATGGCCTGGCCTTGAACGTGGATATGGACCTGGAGCCGTTTCGCCGGATTAACCCCTGTGGATACGCCGGGCTGGCCATGACCCAGCTGCGCGATCACACCGGACCGATTGAATTTGCCGAGGTAAGTGCCCGGCTGCGTGCGCAGCTCGTCAAACACCTCGACTATGCTGAGCAGACGACCCTAACGGGCGGAATCGACTGATATGACTACTGCGCAAGACGCTGTGCAAACCATGATCCCGACGCTGGATGTTACCGAGCGCCCGGCCCCGCGTGCCAAAGTGGAAGCTGGCGTAAAGCTGCGCGGCGCCGAAAAGGTAGCGCGTATCCCGGTGAAGATCATTCCGACCACCGAATTGCCGAAAAAGCCTGACTGGATTCGCGTGCGCATCCCGGTTTCCCCGGAAGTCGACCGTATCAAGGCCCTGCTGCGCAAACACAAGCTGCACAGCGTTTGCGAAGAAGCTTCCTGCCCGAACCTCGGCGAATGCTTCTCCGGTGGCACCGCGACCTTCATGATCATGGGCGACATCTGCACCCGTCGCTGCCCGTTCTGCGATGTTGGCCACGGTCGTCCGAAGCCATTGGATGTCAACGAGCCGGAAAGCCTGGCCATCGCCATCGCCGACCTGAAACTGAAGTACGTGGTGATCACCTCGGTAGACCGCGATGACCTGCGTGACGGCGGTGCCCAGCACTTTGCCGATTGCATCCGTGAAATCCGCAAGCTGTCGCCGAACGTGCAACTCGAGACCCTGGTCCCGGACTACCGTGGCCGGATGGACGTGGCGCTGGCCATCACCGCCGCCGAGCCGCCGGATGTGTTCAACCACAACCTGGAAACCGTGCCGCGCCTGTACAAGGCTGCGCGTCCGGGTTCGGACTACCAGTGGTCGCTGACCCTGCTGCAGAAATTCAAGCAGATGATGCCGCACATTCCGACCAAGTCCGGTTTGATGCTGGGTCTGGGCGAAACCGACGAAGAAGTCATCGAAGTCATGAAGCGCATGCGCGAACACGACATCGACATGCTGACCCTGGGTCAGTACCTGCAACCGTCGCGCAGTCACTTGCCGGTGCAGCGTTTCGTGCACCCGGACACCTTCGCCTGGTTCGCCGAGGAAGGTTACAAGATGGGCTTCAAGAACGTCGCCTCCGGCCCGCTGGTACGTTCCTCGTATCACGCCGACGAGCAGGCGAAACTGGTCAAGGCCGAATTGATGTCGTCCTGACCCGCAATGCCCGCAAGGCTCACGCCTTGCGGGCATTTTAGTTTTCGGGCGTTGGCCTCAGTGCCACGTCACGTTCAGTTTTTTCCTGCACTCTGCGGGGCAACTGATCCTCTTCTGTTTATCCCCGTTCCTGACTACTGTGTGTTGAAGCATTCACACAGGGAGAATCACGGATGACCACTCGCTCGACCCCTCTAGTTTCTGAACACGCGCTGGTTCCGGCATTACCCGCCGAAGGGCTGATCGGCGTGATTGCGCCGGCTGGACCGGCGGCACTGGATACCGAAAAGGCTTTTCAATGGATGCGTTCGCGGGGGTATTCACTGCGGATCTTCCCGGGCGTCCTTGAGAGCGATGGCTACCTTGCCGGCAGTGACGACGTTCGCCTGGCGGATCTGCATGATGCGTTTAGCGATCCGGCCATCGATGCCATTATCTGTCTGCGCGGCGGTTACGGCAGCCCGCGCTTGCTGGACCGGATCGACTTCGAACTGCTGCGACGCAATGCCAAGCCGTTTGTCGGCTACAGCGACATTACTGCACTGCACCTGGCCATCAGCCGTTATGCGGGGTTCGTGACCTTTCACGGGCCGATGCTCAACGCCGACCTGCTGGGGAACAAGCAACAACCTACTGAGTCTTCGTTGTTCGGCCTGCTCAGGGGCCAGTTGAGCGCTGGAAGCCTGTTGGCGCACCCGGTGGCGTACCCTTTGGTCACGATCGAGCCAGGCATCGCTCATGGGCGTTTGCTGGGCGGTAATCTGTCGATGATTGCCGCGACCCTGGGCACGCCTTTCGAAATCGATGCCGACGGGATCATTCTGTTCATCGAGGACATCAACGAGCCGTTGTATCGCATCGACCGGTTGCTGACCCATCTGCGCCTGGCTGGCAAGCTGAACATGCTGCGTGGGATTCTGGTGGGGGATGTGGCAGGAGTGGACAGCGATGCATTGGCGACGTTGCTCAAGCAAACCTTCGAGCCGTTGCGCATTCCTGTGCTCGCTGGCTGGCGCAGTGGTCATTGCGACCCGAACCTGACGCTGCCGATGGGGGCGTTGGTGAGGCTGGATGCGGGGAGCAAGGAGCTGTGGCTGGAGCAGGATGTGGTGTTCAGGCGTTAGATCCTGGTTGCCTGATAGTCAGTCATCGCGAGCAAGCTCGCTCCCACATTCGGCCGTATTTCCATGAAGGAACTCGGTCACCTGTGGGAGCGAGCTTGCTCGCGAAGGCGGCATCCGCCATACGGCTGACTAGCGGTTACGCAAACCTTCCAGCAACTTGTGCGTCGGGTAGCCATCTGCTGGCCAGCCAAACGACTGCTGGGCGCTGCGAATAGCCTTGCGGGTGTTGGCGCCGATGATCCCGTCGGCATTACCCGCGTCATAGTTGTTGGCACTCAGCAAACTCTGTAGTTCGATTCGCTCGGAACGGCTCAACGGAAGGTCATCCTTCGGCCATTCGCCGCTGATCAGACCCGCTCCGGTGAAGCGCTCGGACAACAGATTTACCGCCAATGCATAGGACGACGAATTGTTGTACTTGAGGACCGCGCGGAAGTTGTCGAAGATCAGAAAGGCCGGGCCGCGATAACCGGCTGGCAGCAGCAGGGCGGCTGACAGTTGCTCGGAGCCGGGTGCAATCCTGGCGCCGTTCGGCAGTTTCAAACCCAGTTGCATCCACTCGGAAACGCTTTTGCGAATCGAACCGTCAGCCAGCGAGTAGTCGAAACCGCTCGCCAGTTGCACTTCGAAGCCCCAGGGCTGGCCTTTTTGCCAGCCGGAGCTTTGCAGGTAATGGGCGGTGGAGGCCAATGCGTCAGTCGGGCTGCCCCAGATATCGCGGCGACCGGTGCCATCAAAATCTACCGCGTGGGTGAGGTAGGTGGTCGGGATGAATTGGGTCTGGCCCATGGCGCCGGCCCAGGAACCGAGCATCTTCTCGGGCGTGATATCACCTTGTTGCAGAATTTGCAGCGCGGCCAGCAATTGTGCGTGGGCGAAGTCTGGGCGGCGGCCTTCGTAGGCCAGGGTCGCCAGCGAGCGGATCACCGATTTGTCGCCCTGGAAACTGCCAAAGTTGCTTTCCATGCCCCAGACCGCAACGAGTGCCTGGCGATCAACGCCATAGCGCTGCTCGATGGTAGTCAAGGTGTCGGCGTATTGGCTCAGCAGTGCCTGGCCTTTGCGCACGCGCGCGGCAGACAGCGCGCTATCGAGGTACTCCCACACCGGACGGGTGAACTCCGGTTGGCTGCGGTCGGCGCGGATCACGCTCATGTCTGGCGTGACGCCGGCAAAGGCGCGGTCGAATACATCCGGGCGGATACCGGCGGCGAGGGCATCCTTGCGAAAACCGGCTTCCCATTCGTCGAACGTCTGGGTCGGCTGGATATCGAGGTTGTCGCCATCGGGCACTACCGGAGGAATGATGGCCGGGGCGGTTGCTACGGGGGCGGTCTGAAGCGGTTGCGCGTCGGCAGCGGTGGGTTTTTCCGCGCAGGCGACAAGCAGAACAAGGCTGGAAGCAGCAATCAGTTGGCGCAGGTGCCAACGACGGGAAAGACAAAGGGGCATGCACAGGTCCAGAGAATACAAATCAGGTGCAGACCTTATCATGCCAAGGGGGAGCGGGGTTATGTTGAAGCTTTATGCCGCCAGAAAGTAAGAAGCCTCCCAGCTTTTAGACTGGAAGGCTTCGCGGCGGTAGCTGCCTTTGCCCTTGCCGGGTTGTTCCTGACGGCTGCGGAACAGTGGCTGGGCGACGATGGATTTGGCCTTGTTGGGCCGCTTGTGTTTGCTCATGGGCGTTTCTCTCGTTGAGTGGTTTTCGCGCGGCAGATCATCGGCCGAAGTCGGGGTTCTGTCTAGCCCTACGATGTGTAGGACCATTCAGCCGTCATCGCGAGCAAGCTCGCTCCCACAAGAGTTTGCACTATCCCTGTGGGAGCGAGCTTGCTCGCGATGGCCGTTATACGGTCCAAAGATTTACTCTGCGGGCAACGCCAGGCGCTGGCCGGCCATCAACAATGACAAACGACTGAGGCTCATCCACGGCGAACCTGCGGCCTGACCCTTGATTTGTGCGTCGATCCGCTGGGCATCGAGCAGCAGTTGCGCCCAGCGCTGCGCCGAATGGCGTTGCAGGGCTTTGCTCATCAGGGGCTTGCGCTTGTCCCAGATGGGCGGTCGGGCCTGGCTGAAGGCCTTGTCCAGCGGTACGCCCTGGCTGTATTGCAGCGACAGGTTGGCCAGTAGCCGAAGCTCCCGGGCCAGTGCCCAAAGAATCACCGGTGGTTCGACGCCTTCGCCGCGCAAGCCTTCCAGCATGCGCAGCGCGTGGGCGGCTTCACCGTTAAGTATGGCATCGGTCAGCCCGAAAACATCGAAGCGCGCACTGTCGGCGACCGCCGCTTGTACGGTTTCGACCGTTATCTGACCACCTTCGGCCATCAGCTTGAGCTTTTCGATTTCCTGGGCGGCCGCCAGCAGGTTGCCTTCCACGCGTGCGGCGATCAGTTCGACGGCGTCCTGGCTGGCGGCGAGGCCGGCCTGGGACAGACGCTGACGAATCCATTGCGGCAGCTGGTTGGCATCCACCGGCCAGATTTGCACGAACTGGGTCTGAGGGCCTTCGACCAGCGCCTTGCCCCACTTGGTTTTTTGCGCGCTGCCGTCAAGCTTTGGCAGGCTGATCAGCAACAAGGTGTCTTCGGCCGGACGCGAGCAATATTCCATCAGCGCGGCGGCGCCTTTGTCGCCGGGTTTACCGGATGGCAAACGCAACTCCAGCACGCGTTTTTCAGCGAACAACGACATGCTGGCGCCGGCTTGCAGCAGCGTACCCCAATCGAAACTGGCATCTGCGCTGAACACCTGGCGTTCGTCAAAACCTTGCTGGCGGGCAGCAGAGCGGATGGCGTCGGCAGCTTCCTGACACAGCAGTGGGTCATCGCCACTGATGATGTAAACGGGCGCAAGGGCGCCTTGCAGGTGTTTGCCGAGCTGGGCGGGGGCTAGTTTCATAAGGCGGGGCGAACGGGGCGCCGGAACGCCCCGTACGACTTACTCGGTCGGCACTTGCATCGGTGACTGACGCGGAGTGTTCGCTTCAGCTTTACGTGCTGCGTCCAATGCGGCGGCTTCTGCCTTGGCACGAGCGTCAGCGGTTTGCTGCAATTGCTCAAGCTGAGCCGGAGTGAGCTGTTGCAGGCGCAGAATCATGCGTTGCACCAGATCACGACGCATTTCCTTGCGCACTTCGGCTGCTTCCTGGTCAGAGCCTGTCAGGTTGCTACCGTCGTGCATGTAGACCTTCTGCACCTTCAGTTTGTCATCGAGCAGGGACAGGTTGTTGTGGCCCACGATTTGATAGTTCAGCACGTTGGTCAGCTCATACTCGGCCGAATGGCCGCCGCCGGAGTAGCTGAGGCTGCGCTGGCTTTCCTGTTCGTCAGTGAATACCAGCTTGTAAGGTGCTCCGGCATAGACTTTGACGCCGCTGCTTTCCAGCACCTGGCGCATCAACGTCACGGTTTCGCCATAGGCGTTACGTGCGCTCAGGTCCAGTTCCTTGATCGCCAGTTCGGTGGTGCCGGTACCGCGCAGCTGGAAGCCGCAGGCGCTCAACAGTACAGCGAGGCCCATCACCAGCAAATTGCGTTTGATCATCTTGTTGTTCCCCTTGAAACCATGTGGGCCGACGGTGCGACCCGAAAGGTTCTATTCGGCGCCAGATGCACGATCTGGCGCCTGATCCAATTAGCTAGCGACGATATTGACCAGTTTTCCGGGCACTACAATCACTTTACGAATAGTCAGGCCATCGACGAAGCGCAGCACGTTTTCATTGGCCCGTGCGGCAGCTTCAACTTCTTCGCGGCTGGCACTGGCCGGCATTTCGATCTGGCCGCGCAGCTTGCCGTTGACCTGAATAACCAGTTGCAGGCTGTCCTGAACCAGTGCGCTGTCGTCCAGAACCGGCCAGCCGGCATCGATCACCGGATCGGTGTGACCCAGTTGATGCCACAGTTCATGGCTGATGTGCGGCGTAATGGGCGCCAGCAACAGGGTAATGGTTTCCAGGCCTTCGTGAATCAGCGCGCGATCCTGTTCGGTACCTTGCGGGGCTTTTTCCAGCACGTTCATCAGCGTCATCACCTGGGCGATGGCGGTGTTGAATTTGTGATGCTGGCCGACATCCTGGCTGGCTTGCTTGATCGCCAGGTGAATCGAGCGACGAATGGCTTTCTGCTCATCGTTCAGTGTGCCGATGTCCAGCTTGCCCGGCAGGCCCTGACCAACGTGGGCCTGAGCCAGGCGCCAGACGCGCTTGAGGAAACGGTGCGAGCCTTCGACGCCGGAGTCGGACCATTCCAGGCTCATATCCGGTGGCGAGGCAAACATCATGAACAGGCGGCAGGTGTCGGCACCGTACTGGTCGATCATCGACTGCGGGTCAACGCCATTGTTCTTCGACTTGGCCATCTTCTCGGTGCCGCCGATTTCGACGGGCAGGCCATCGCTGATCAGCTTGGCGCCAATGATCTTGGCCTTGCTGTCGCGCTCCAGTTCGACGTCCGCCGGGTTGAACCAGGTATAAGCGCCGTTGGCTTCACGACGATAGTAAGTCTCGGCGATCACCATGCCCTGGGTCAGCAGGTTCTTGAACGGCTCGTTGGAGCTGACCAGACCTTCGTCGCGCATCAGTTTGTGGAAGAAGCGCGCATAAAGCAGGTGCAGGATCGCGTGTTCGATACCGCCGATGTACTGATCGACCGGCAACCAGTGGTTGGCCGCGGCCGGGTCTACCAGGCCGCCTTCGTAATGCGGCGAGGCATAACGGGCGTAGTACCAGGAGGACTCGACAAAGGTGTCCATGGTGTCGGTTTCACGCTTGGCAGGCGCACCGCATTTCGGGCAAGCGCATTCGTAGAACTCGGGCATGCGCGCCAATGGCGAACCGGCGCCATCGGGCACGACGTCTTCCGGCAGCACGACAGGCAGTTGATCTTCCGGCACCGGCACGTCACCGCAGGTATCGCAGTGGATGATCGGGATCGGGCAACCCCAGTAGCGCTGACGGCTGATACCCCAGTCGCGCAGGCGGAACTGGGTGCGCGAGGCGCCGAGATTTTTCTTGATCAGGGCGACTTCCATGGCGTCGAACGCGCCAGCGAAGTCCAGACCGTCGAATTCACCGGAATTGATCAGCGTGCCGTATTCGCCATAGGCGTCCTGCCACGGAGCCGGGTTCTCGTCGCCTGCGCTGGTGCGCACCACGGACTTGATCGGCAGGTCGTACTTGGTGGCGAACTCGAAATCACGCTCGTCGTGCGCCGGTACCGCCATGACCGCGCCATCGCCGTAGTGCATCAGCACGTAGTTGGCGACCCATACCGGCAGTTTTTCGCCGGTCAGCGGGTGCTCGACGAACAGCGAGGTCGGCAGGCCTTTTTTCTCCTGGGTGGCAACGTCGGCTTCGGCCACGCTACCGCCTTTGCATTGCGCGATGAACGCTTGCAGCTCAGGGTTGTTCTGTGCGGCCAGGGTCGCCAGATGGTGCTCGGCAGCCACGGCAACATAGGTTGCGCCCATCAGGGTATCCGGACGGGTAGTGAAGACTTTCAGTGTGCCCGCTTCGCCGATCGAGTCGACGTTGTACGGGAACTGCACTTCCATGCCGCGGGATTTGCCAATCCAGTTGCGCTGCATGGTTTTGACTTGCTCGGGCCAGCCCGGCAGGTCGTCGAGACTCTCCAGCAGTTCATCCGCGTAGGCGGTGATCTTGAAGTAGTACATCGGGATTTCGCGTTTTTCGATCAGCGCGCCGGAGCGCCAGCCGCGCCCGTCGATCACCTGCTCGTTGGCCAGAACGGTCTGGTCGACCGGGTCCCAGTTCACGGTGCCGTTTTTACGGTAGATCACGCCTTTTTCGAACAGGCGAGTGAACAGCCATTGTTCCCAGCGGTAGTAATCAGGCTTGCAGGTGGTGACTTCGCGCGACCAGTCGACCGCCAGACCCAGGCTGCGCAGCTGGGTTTTCATGTAGGCGATGTTTTCGTAGGTCCATTTGGCCGGCGCGACGTTGTTCTTCATCGCGGCGTTTTCCGCTGGCATGCCGAAAGCGTCCCAACCCATGGGTTGCAGGACGTTTTTGCCTTGCATGCGCTGATAGCGGGAGATCACGTCGCCGATGGTGTAGTTGCGCACGTGCCCCATGTGTAGCTTGCCGCTGGGGTAAGGGAACATCGACAGGCAGTAGAAAGTCTCCTTGCCTGGCTGTTCACTGACTTCAAAGGACTTTTGCTCGTCCCAGAACGACTGGGCGGCGGCTTCGATTTCACGGGGCTGATATTGTTCGTGCATGGCTACTTTTGAACTGAATAGGGGTGGCCTAATCCTCTTCAATGCAACGCTGGACGCTGATGACGCCAAAAGTGGCGTTTTCGATGCCCAGCCGAGCTGGAAGTGGAGTTACAGGAAGCGCCGTAGCATACATGACCGCGCTCTACCGAGGGAAACCCTGATTGCGCGCGCAGGGTCTGTTGAGGTTGGGTGGTGGCCGCGACGGATGCCCGCGTGGCGCAAGGCCACGCCGCTCGCCACCCAATGTCAACAGGCCCGAGGGCCGTTGGTCGCGGCACCAGAACGGATTGCACAGCGAAGCTAAGCTCTAGTTGGGGAGTGAGTCTTATCTTCAATGAGGTGAGGGATGGTTGAGTCACAACGAAAAGTAACTAAGCCAGAGTTGTACGAGAAGCTGATAGAGCGCCTGGGGCTAGCCCTGGATGCCGTAAAGACAGCGGGCCGGTTGCGCGATGAGCGTCCGGTTGAGCTGGAACTTCGCGGATTGAGCCGTGCAGAGTTCGAACTGATCAAGGCTTATCTGGACCGTAGTGAATGCGAGGCGCAAGGATGCTTGTCAGAAGCAGTGAAGCACAAGGACGCCCCTCGTTCGGCCAAAATTATCTGGTTGAAAGACAAGCTACCCGGCAGAGACGCGGTAAAGGTCCGGTCCCTGCGGGTCAAGTAAGTGATCAGGCAAGTGTTTGTTGCCCTGTGCGGGCGCATGAAGTCACCCATGATGGCTTTTTGAATAAAAGGTCTTCCATCTTAGTTGTCGCTTTGCTTCAACCCACTTAGGCTTCGGGCATCTTTGGAGATGCTCGATGCCTTTTCGTTATTTCGTTAAACAACTTCTGCTGCCGCCCGGTATTTTCTTGCTGTTGCTTGCGCTCGCCTGGTGGTTGCGCCGCTCAAGACCGCGCCTTGCAGGGCTGTGTTTTGCCTTGGGTCTGGGTGGATTCTGGTTGATGAGTTTGCCGGTCGTCGTTCAGTGGGGCGCCAAGGCTCTTGAGCGTGAACCAGCGCTGGTCCGTAGCGAATGGGCGACCCTGGCCGAGCGCGCGGATGTGATCGTGGTGCTGGGGGCGGGACGCGAACGTGGTGACCTTGCCTGGGGCTCCGATCAACCGACCGGCGTGGCGCTGGAGCGTGAGCGTTATGCGGCACGGCTGGCCAAGGCGTCGGGTTTGCCCGTGCTGACCAGTGGTGGTCTGCATTACGGCACGCCACCGACCGAAGCAAAGATGATGGCCGATTCGTTGCAGGATGATTTTGGTGTCACGGTTCGTTGGCAGGAAGGGCGCAGTCTCACCACGTGGGAAAACGCCCAATTCACCGCCGAAATGCTGGAGCCTTTGGGGTTGAAGCGGGTCGTGGTGGTGACGCAAGCCTGGCATATGCCGCGCAGCGTCTGGAGTTTCGAGCGGTCGGGTTTCACCGTGGTGCCGGCACCGGTGGGCTTTTTAGGCACCGACAACGCCGAGCCGCTGGGCGGCTGGATGCCGACGTTCAAATCGATCTGGCGATCGGGTCAGTTGCTGAACGAGGCGGTGGGGCAGATCGGGTATTCGATCTTTTACCGCTGAGAGTCAAAAGATCGCAGCCTGCGGCAGCTCCTACAGGGTAATTGCAATCCACCGTAGGAGCTGCCGCAGGCTGCGATCTTTTAATGGGTGGTGCTTAAACCGTCTTGGCGATCCGGCTTGCCAGCAATGCCCAGCCAAACAGCAGCAGGCAAAGGATGACCAGCGGCCACGAACGCCATTGCAGGTAGGGTGTCAGGTTGTGCATCGGCACCACTTCGCCGTAGAGAATGCCGCGTTCGAATTGCGGGATCTGCACGGTGATCTTGCCGAAGGGGTCGATCAATCCGGTGACGCCGTTGTTGGTCGCACGAATCATCCAGCGACCGGCCTCCAGCGCGCGCATCTGTGCCATCTGCAAGTGTTGCAACGGGCCGATGGAGGTGCCGAACCAGGTGTCGTTGCTGATGGTCAGCAGCAAATCACTGCGTGCCGAAAGGCCGGCGGCAAATTCCGGGTAAACGACTTCGTAGCAGATGAAGGGAGCAATCTGGTAACCCTTGGCTTGCAGCAGCGTTTGATCGGACGAGCCGCGAGCGAAGTCCGACATTGGCAGGTCAAAGAACGCGATCAGCCCTCGCAGCAGATCTTGCAGCGGCACGTATTCGCCAAATGGCACCAGTTTTTGCTTGAGGTAGGTGCCTTCGCCTTGGCCTACCACCGTGATGCCGTTATAGAAACGCTTCTCGTGGTGCACTTCCTCACGAATAGGCACCCCGGTAATCAGCGCCGAATTACGTTCGGCGGCAAAGCTGCCCATCATGTTCAGGTAGCCCTCGGCGGACTCCTTGAGTACCGGGACCGCGGTTTCCGGCCAGATCAGCAGGTCGACGCGCTTGGAACTGAAGCTCATGTCGCGGTACAGCGCCAGCTGCGCATTGAGCTGCGCGGGGTCCCACTTCATGCTTTGTTCGACGTTGCCCTGAATCGCCGCCACGCTGAGTGGATTACCGGATGGGCTGGTCCAGGCGTGGCCCTTGAGCGACAGGCCGATGACCCACGGCGCGGCCAGCAACAGCAGGCCTGCGACGATAAAGGCTTTGCGTCCGGTCTTGATCAGGCGCGGCAGGTTGTACAGCAGCGCGGCGGTAAGGGCGAGCGAGAAGGAAATCAGCCACATGCCGCCCAATGGCGCCAATCCGGCGAGCGGGCCGTCGAGCTGGCTGTAACCGGAATAGAGCCATGGGAAACCCGTGAGGAACCAGCCTCGGAAGGCTTCCTGCGCCAACCATAACGCGGCGAAAGCCAAGGCGTCGGCCAATGGCGCTTCGTTACGGCGCAACCAGCGCGCCCAGAGCCAGGCCGGCAGGGCGAAGAACCAGGCAATCGCAGCGGTGAACGCCAGCATCAGCAACCCGGCCAGCAGCACCGAAGCACCGCCAAAGTTGTGAATGCTGTAGTAGATCCAGCTGGTGCCGGCGCCAAACAGGCCGAAACCGAAGCACCAGCCACGGCCCAAGGCCTGACGAGGCGTCAGTTCGCGAAGACCTGCGTAGAAAAAGCCGACCGCGAGCAATGCCAGCGGCCAGATATCGAACGGCGCCAGCGCCAGGGTCGTGAGTGCACCGGCCGCCACGGCCAGCAGGTTACCGGGCCAGCCGGGGCGGGTGATCCAACGCATGTCAGTCCTTAACGGGCTATAGGGGTCAAGCGCAGCAAGTGAATGCGCCGGCTGTCGGCGTTCAGAATGCGGAAGCGATAGGCGCCGATTTCAGTGATTTCGTTGCGTTTTGGCAAGTGCCCGAACGCGCTCATCACCAGACCGCCAACGGTGTCGAACTCATCGTCGGAGAACTCGCTGTCGAAGAACTCGTTGAAGTTCTCGATCGGTGTCAGGGCCTTGATCAGGAAGTCGCCGCTGGGCAGTGGCTTGATGTAGCTGTCTTCTTCGACGTCGTGCTCGTCTTCGATGTCGCCGACGATTTGTTCCAGCACGTCTTCGATGGTGACCAGGCCCGCCACACCGCCGTATTCGTCGATGACGATGGCCATGTGGTTATGGTTGGCGCGGAACTCGCGCAGCAACACGTTCAGGCGCTTGGACTCGGGCACGAAAGTGGCCGGACGCAGCAGATCCTTGATGTTGAAGCTGTCGCCGTTCTCCCTGAGGATCAGCGGCAGCAAGTCCTTGGCCAGCAACACGCCCATGACGTCGTCGTGGCTCTCGCCGATCACCGGATAACGCGAGTGCGCGGAATCAACAACGGCCGGGAGGAACTCGCGGGGTGTCTGGGTCGCCTTGATGCTGACCATTTGCGAGCGCGGGACCATGATGTCGCGTACTTGCAGGTCAGCCACCTGGATGGCGCCTTCGACGATGGCCAGCGCTTCGCTGTCCAGCAATTTGTTTTGATGGGCATCACGCAGAAGCTCCAGCAGCTCCTGACGGTTTTTCGGCTCGTGGGCAAAAGCCTGGGTGAGTTTACCCAGCCAGGACTTTTGCCCGTTGCTCGATCGATCTTCGCTCATAGCGATTACTCTGAATCCTTTGTTGTAACGATAGGGGATGTTTCGGTTTCGTCGTCCGCATAAGGGTCAGGATGACCCAACTCTGCAAGCAACGTTCGTTCCAGTGCTTCCATTTCTTCGGCTTCGTCGTCATCTATATGGTCGTAACCAAGCAGATGCAAGCAGCCGTGAATGACCAGATGCGCCCAATGGGCCTTCAATTCCTTGCCTTGTTCGGCAGCCTCGCGCTCGACCACGGCCACGCAAATCACCAGATCGCCCAGTAAAGGGATGTCCAGCAATTCATCGGGCACGTCGGCAGGGAACGACAGGACGTTAGTCGCGTAATCCTTTTGACGCCAGGTGTAGTTCAGCTCGCGAGCTTCTTCCTCGTCGACCAGGCGAATGGTCAATTCGGAGTCGGCAGTGCGCTGGCGCAGGGCCAGTTCGCACCATTGACGGAATTCGGCTTCACAGGGAGCAGGCGCTTCGGTCGCCAGTTGCAGATCAAGCTCAAGCATCGTGGCGGTTGCCCTTTTCAGCGGAAAGCGTCGCAGGCTCGTCGATCAGGCGATTTTCGAAGCGCTCGTAGGCTTCGACAATGCGCTGCACCAGCGGGTGGCGCACGACGTCTTTGGGCTTGAAGTGGGTAAAACTGATGCCCGGTACTTCCTTGAGCACGTCGATCACATGAATCAACCCGGACTTGGTGCCCTTCGGCAGGTCGATCTGGGTGATGTCACCGGTGATGACTGCCGTCGAGCCGAAACCAATCCGCGTCAGGAACATTTTCATCTGTTCGACGGTGGTGTTCTGGCTTTCGTCGAGGATGATGAAGCTGTTGTTCAGCGTACGGCCACGCATGTAGGCCAGTGGCGCGACTTCGATGACCTGACGCTCGATCAGCTTGGCGACGTGTTCAAAGCCGAGCATTTCGTACAGCGCGTCATACAGCGGGCGCAGGTACGGGTCGATTTTTTGAGACAGGTCGCCGGGCAGGAAGCCGAGTTTCTCGCCGGCCTCGACCGCTGGACGCACCAGCAGGATGCGGCGGATCTGCTCGCGCTCCAGCGCATCGACTGCGCAGGCAACGGCCAGATAGGTCTTGCCGGTACCGGCCGGGCCGATGCCGAAATTGATGTCGTTGGCCAGGATTTCCTTCACGTAGCGCAGCTGATTCAAGCCGCGAGGGCGAATCATGCCTTTTTTGGTGCGCAGGGCGACGGAGTGTTCGGCGGGCGAATGGTTGTCCATTTCTTCCACGGCCGATTCCTGCAGGAACAGGTGGACCGTGTCTGGCGACAGCTCGCTACCCTTGGTTTCGCGGTAGAGGCGGCGCAGAAGGTTTTCCGCGGAGGTGGTGTGCTTGGGTTCGCCGATCAATTCGAACTGATTGCCGCGATTGCGGATCACGATCGCCAGGCGCTGCTCGATCAAGCGCAAATGCTCGTCGAATTGCCCGCACAGATTGGCGAAGCGGTGAGCCTCAAAGGGCTCGAGGATGAAGCGATGTGGTTCTATGGGTGCGTTCAAGGTTGTTTTTAGCCGCCCTGGGGCAATAAAGATAAATCAAGGATAACGCCAGCAAGCTACGTGCGAAAGCTCTTAAATAACGCAGCGTCAAACACCAACCCTGTGGGAGCGAGCCTGCTCGCGATGACGGTCTGACATTCAACATCTAAGCCGTCTGACCTGGCGCCATCGCGAGCAGGCTCGCTCCCACAGTGGTATGTGGTGTTATTGAATCAACGAACCGCGCAGCGAGTGCGGCTGTGCGGCGTCGATGTGCACGTCTGCGAACTGGCCGATCAAGGTTGGATTGTCGCAGCGGAAGTTTACGATTCGATTATTCTCGGTCCGGCCTTGCAGTTCGCCGGGATCTTTTTTCGAGTAATCGGTCACCAGGATCCGCTGGGTCGAACCGACCATTTGTCGGCTGATCTCGAAACCCTGCTGATTGAGGCGATGTTGCAGGGCGTTCAGGCGCTCTTTTTTCAACTCTTCCGGGGTTTCGTCGGCCAGGTCGGCAGCCGGGGTGCCCGGGCGCTGGCTGTAGACGAACGAGTAGGAGAAGTCGAAACCGACGTCTTCAATCAGCTTCATGGTTTGTTCGAAGTCTTTTTCGGTCTCACCAGGGAAGCCGACGATGAAGTCCGAGCTGATGCAGATACCCGGCACGGCAGCCCGCAGCTTGCGCAGCTTCGACTTGTATTCAAGCGCCGTGTGGTTGCGCTTCATGGCTGCAAGAATTCGGTCAGAGCCCGACTGCACCGGCAAATGCAGGTGTTTGACCAGTTCCGGCACATCGGCGTGGGCCTGGATCAGGCTGTCGGAGAACTCCAGCGGGTGCGATGTGGTGTAGCGAATGCGGTCGATGCCATCGACGGCCGCCACCACGCGGATCAGCTCGGCCAGATCGGCCAGGCGCCCATCGTGGGTCAGGCCACGGTAGCCGTTGACGTTCTGCCCCAGCAGGGTGACTTCACGCACGCCGTTCTCGGCCAGGTGAATGATCTCGGCGATCACGTCGTCGAACGGTCGGCTGACTTCTTCACCGCGGGTATACGGCACTACGCAGAACGTGCAGTACTTGCTGCAACCTTCCATCACCGACACATAGGCGCTTGGACCGTCGATGCGCGGTTCGGGCAGGTGGTCGAATTTTTCGATTTCCGGGAACGAGACGTCGACTTGCGGCAGCTTGGTCAGGCGTGCGGCGTCGATCATTTCCGGCAAGCGGTGCAGGGTCTGCGGGCCGAAAACCACGTCGACATACGGGGCCCGGTCGCGGATTGCCGCGCCTTCCTGGCTGGCCACGCAACCGCCGACGGCGATGACCATGTCCGGGTTGGCGAGTTTCAGTTCGCGCCAGCGGCCAAGCTGGGAGTACACCCGGTCCTGGGCGCGTTCGCGAATCGAGCAGGTGTTGAGCAGGATGACATCCGCATCTTCGGCGCGCGCCGTCACTTCCAGGGCCTGATGTTCGCCCAGCAGATCGACCATGCGCGAGCTGTCGTACTCGTTCATCTGGCAACCGTGGGTTTCGATGTAAAGCTTCTTGGCCATGGACGGGATCATCACGTGATTCAAAGAACCGCGCATTATAGGGAACAAGTCCCCCGGTTCCTACCATCGTGCGTCCAGCGGCTATGCTATAGTTCGCGCCCTCATTTTTATCCCTCGATGTGTTACCCGCCCACCATGACCAAACGTGAAGCTCCAATCTACAAGGTGATTTTCCTCAACCAGGGCCAGGTGTTCGAAATGTACGCCAAGCAGATCTATCAAAGTGATCTGTGGGGCTTCCTGGAAGTGGAAGAGTTCGTCTTTGGCGAGCGCACACAAGTGGTCGTCGATCCGAGCGAAGAGAAGCTAAAGGCTCAGTTCGAAGGTGTGGTGCGCAGTTTTGTGCCGATGCATTCGATTGTGCGCATTGACGAAGTCGAGCGCATGGGCACCCCGAAAATCAGCGAAGCCCGTGGTGCGGTCGGCAATGTCATGCCGTTTCCGATGCCGATGCCTGAGAAGTAAGCTCTAGACCGAGTTGTCCCCATCGCGAGCAAGCTCGCTCCCACAGTAGACCGAGTCTCTAAACAAGAACGCGTTCAATTGTGGGAGCGAGCTTGCTCGCGATGGGGCCAGTCAAGTCAGTGCAGAACTTAGGGTAATGGCGAAAACGGTGTACGCCCGTCCGCGCTTTGCAGTTCCATCAGGTATTTACGGAAAATTTGCCCCAGTACCTGGGTGGCGACTTCCAGTTCATCGCGTTGCATGTGCTCGGCGACTTCGTCGGCGGTGTCCAGCGCATCTTCTGCGCCGTTGACCGCGGCCATTTTCAGCACGATATACGCCTGAACGTTATTGGCCGGCACGCCTTCGCCGTGGAAGAACATGGTGCCAAGTTTGAATTGCGCCTGAGCGTGGCCTTGCAGAGAGGCTTTTTCGAAGTAGCTCAGGGCTTGTTTGAGGTCGCGCGGCGTGTTTTTGCCCTCGTAGTAGAACTCGCCCAACTCGTATTGCGCTTCCGCATCCCCGGCGTCCGACGCTTTCTGGCAGGCGGCGAGCGCCTCCTTCAGGTCTTCAGGCTGGGTATTGAGGGTGCAACGACCCATCGCTGGGATCAACAACGAGTTGCCGCCTGCTTGTGCATGCGCGAGCAGGGGCTGAAGGAGCAACAGGCAGCCCAGTGCAAGGGCGCGGCCGGTGCGGTTCATGGGAATCGACTTACCTCTGAAGGGCGCGCGGACCCGTCGAGGGATCCAATAAGCGCGCATTATGAAATAAGCAGGACCCACCTTACAAAGTCTTTACTCGTTTTTCTGCCGCGCGGGGATTATATCTGCCGCTTTTGGAAGGATTTACCGGTGTCGCGCAAGAAATAAGGTAGGCATGTGGGATAAAGCTGACGTCGACAATCGTCGACGTCAGCGTCTATCGCTGCTTACTTCAATGCGGCGAACGCGCGTTCAGCGGCGTCCAGCGTCAGTTTCAGCTCGGCTTCGCCGTGAGCGATCGAGGTAAAACCGGCTTCGAAGGCACTCGGTGCCAGATATACGCCACCTTCGAGCATCAGGTGGAAGAAGCGCTTGAACAGGTTGGCATCACTGGCCATCACGTCATCGAAGGTCACGATGTCGTCGGCGCCGCTGAAGTACAGGCCAAACATGCCGCCGGCCTGGGTGGTCACGAACGGGATGCCGGCCGCGTCGGCACGCTGTTGCAGGCCATCGAGCAGGCGACTGGTGTACTCGCTGAGTTCGGCGTGGAAGCCAGGGCGGCTGATCAGGCGCAGGGTGGTCAGGCCAGCGGCCATGGCCAGCGGGTTACCCGACAGAGTGCCAGCCTGGTAAACCGGGCCCAGCGGTGCGATGTGCGACATGATTTCGCGTTTGCCGCCGAAGCAGCCGACGGGCATGCCGCCACCGATGATCTTGCCGAAGGTGCTCAGGTCCGGGGTCACGCCGTAGTACGCCTGGGCGCCACCGAGGGCAACACGGAAACCGGTCATCACTTCGTCGAAAATCAGCACCACGCCGTGTTTGTCACACAGGGTGCGCAGGCCTTCGAGGAAACCTGGCGCCGGTGGCACGCAGTTCATGTTGCCTGCCACTGGCTCGACGATGATGCACGCCACTTCCTGGCCAACTTCGGCGAGCATTTTTTCAACGGCGTCGATGTCGTTGAATGGCAGCGTCAGCGTGTGTTTGGCGAAGGCGGCAGGAACCCCGGCGGAGCTCGGCACGCCTTGGGTCAGCAGGCCGGAACCGGCTTTCACCAGCAGGCTGTCGGAGTGACCGTGGTAGCAACCTTCGAACTTGATGATGCTGTCGCGGCCGGTGAAGCCACGGGCCAGACGAATCGCGCTCATGGTCGCTTCGGTGCCGGAGCTGACCATGCGCACCATTTCCATCGACGGCACGATCGAGCAGACCAGGTCGGCCATCTCGGTTTCCATCGCGGTCGGCGCGCCGTAGGACAGGCCGTGTTCAAGCTGCTTGCGCACCGCGTCCAGCACGTCCGGGTGGCTGTGGCCGAGAATCATCGGGCCCCAGGAACCGACGTAGTCGACATAACGCTTGTCGTCTTCGTCCGTGACATAGGCGCCTTCGGCGTGCTTGAAGAACAACGGCGTGCCGCCGACGCTCTTGAAGGCACGTACAGGCGAGTTCACGCCGCCGGGAATGTGTTTCTGGGCATTGGCAAACAGGGTTTCGGAACGAGACATGATCGGGCTCTTTAAGAAGTCAGAAATTGAACAGGTCATTGAAGGCGCGAGCACGGCGCGTCACTTCTTGAGGCGTGTCGGCACCAAATAGCCCGTGAACCACGGCCAGCAGATCGACCCCGTGGGTCACCAGCGGGGCGGCGTTGTCCAGGGTAATGCCACCGATCGCGCAAATCGGCAGGTGCAGTTTGCTGCGGGCCTGGTCGAGCAGTTCGAGACTGCATGCAGGTGCGCCGGGCTTGGTGTTGGAGTTGAAGAAGCGGCCGAAGGCGACGTAGCTGGCGCCTTCTTTTGCCGCTTGTTCGGCGAGTTCGAGTTGCGCGTGGCAGGTCGAACCGATGATCGCCTGGCGACCCAGCAGCGCGCGGGCCGGGGTCAACGGGCCATCGGTCTGCCCCAGGTGTACGCCGACGCCCAGGCGCGCAGCCAGTTCGGCGTCGTCATTGATGATCAGCTGGGTCTTGTAGCGTCCGCACAGGTCATGCAGGGCCTCGGCCTCACGCAGTCGGCGGGCCTCGTCGCTGCTTTTGTCGCGGTACTGCAGCAGCGTGACGCCGCCGTCCAGCGCAGCCTCCACGTAAGGCAGGAACTTGCCGGCCAGCAGTTGGCTGTCGGTAATGGCGTACAGGCCACGTAATTTCATCGGGCAAGCCTCATGGCGTTACGAGCAAAAGTCCAGCGGCAGACGGCGTGGCACAAACTGGCCTTTGCCCAGCTGTTCGGCGTCTCGCAGGGTGCGCCAGGTGTAATTGAGCGCCGACTGCACCGCGCTGGCGAGGTGTTCGCCCTGGGCCAGACGTCCGGCCAGAGCGCTGGCCAAGGTGCAGCCTGAACCGTGATAACTGCCGGGCAGACGCTGGCAAGTGTAGGTCTGGCGGCTACCGTCGCGGCTGTACAGGCGATTATGGACTTCGTGTTCGTCGCCATGACCGCCGGTGATCAGCAGGTGTTTGACGTACGGCAGGAGTTTTTCTGCGCATTCATCGGCCGTGCCTTCGGGCAGTTCGGCGAGGATGCGCGCTTCAGGGAGGTTAGGGGTGGCGATGATCGCCAGTGGCAGCAGGCGCTCGCGCATGGCGTAGCCCACTTCATCCTTGCCCAGACGTCCGCCCCCGCCGGCGCGCAGCACCGGGTCACAGACCACCGGCAAATGCGGGTGCGCCTGAAGCAGTTCGACGACGGTGTCGACCATTTCCAGTGAGCCGAGCATGCCCAGCTTGACCGCCGCGACCGTCGAGTCGTTGAGCACGGCATTGGCTTGTGCCAACACCCACTCACGGTCGAGAACGCGGAAGTCGCTGACGTTGACCGTGTCTTGCACGGTCAGCGCGGTAACTGCGGGGGCTGCATGACAACCCTGAGCGAGCAGGGCTTCGATATCTGCCTGCAAGCCGGCGCCACCACTTGGGTCGTGGCCGGAGAGACAGAGGACAACGGGGCGAGAGCTGTAGATATTCATGGTGCGCGAGCTTACCACCAAACATCTTTTTTCGGTTGCTGTGCCAACCTGTTCTGCCGATACATTGTGGCGAGGGAGCTTGCTCCCGCTGGGCGGCGAAGCCGCCCCAAAACAATCTTTCAGTTAGACCGCGTCGGCTGACTTTACGACTGCTACGCAGCCGAGCGGGAGCAAGCTCCCTCGCCACAGGTGCGCATCAACCTTGTTGGCATTGTCACAATCTGACCGACTCAATAAGTCTGGTTCTGTGCATTGCTCTGAAAGGCCCGTTCTAGAGCCTTTAGACTAAATTTTTCAATGGTGTTCAATGGCCATCAACGGCTATGCTAGAGTGGATCCAAACCAATAACAGGTAATGCCGGTTTTACGTCTACTCAAAGGGAATGGGGGGCTTCCTGACACAACCGGACTGGCCACGCTGGGGCTTTATGCGCTATTTGCTGATGTTGCTGTTGAGCTTGCCGATGTTGGCGGCCGCAGCCGATTTTGATGAGCTCACCCAAAGCCTCCCCTTGGGACGAGCCATGCAGGTGTACGAAGATGTCGCCGGCTCTGCATCCATCACCGATGTCCGCGCGCAAGCCGCGGCCGGTCACTTCAAGACCCACGACAAAGACACGCTGAACGCCGGTTATTCGCATTCGGCGTTCTGGCTGAAAGTCGATCTGCACTACCGCCCGAGCAACCCGAATGCTCAACGCACCTGGCTGCTGGAGTTGGCCTATCCGCCCATGGATCATATCGATCTCTATCTGCCGGACAGTGCCGGCGGTTATCGATTGGCCAGTCGTACCGGCGATACCTTGCCCTTCGCCAGTCGGCAGATCCGGCAAAACAACTACCTGTTCAATCTGGATTTCGCGCCGAATGAGCAGAAGACTGTCTACCTGCGGCTGCAAAGTCAGGGCTCGATCCAGGCCCCGCTGACACTCTGGTCGAGTACCGCCTATCTGGAAGACCAGCCCTTGCGCCTCTACGTGCTCGGTCTGATTTACGGCGTACTGCTGGGGATGGTGGTCTACAACCTGTTCATCTACCTGAGTGTGCGTGACACCAGTTACCTCTATTACATCTTCTATATCGCCTCGTTCGGCCTCTACCAATTGTCGGTCAACGGTGCGGCGGTCGAATATTTCTGGCCGAACAACCCATGGTGGGCCAACGCCTCGACGCCGTTTTTCATTGGTTGCGCCGCACTGTTCGGTAGCCAGTTCGCCCGCAGCTTCCTGCAGATGGCCAGCTACAGTCGCTGGCTCGATCGCCTGCTGTGGGTGCTGATTGCCTGCAGTGCGGTGGTGGTCGGGCTGTCTCTGATGACCAGCTATGCGTTGGCGCTGCGCCTGGCGACGGCATTGGCGTTGATCTTTACCGTGGTGATTTTCGCGGCGGGGATTTTCGCCTGGTGGCGCGGTCTGCGGGTAGCGCGCTACTTCATCATTGCCTGGTCGGCGTTTCTGCTCGGCGGCGTCGTCAATACGATGATGGTGCTCGGCTATCTGCCCAACGTGTTCCTGACCATGTATGCCAGCCAGATCGGCTCGGCGATTGAAGTCGCGTTGCTGTCGCTGGCCCTGGCCGACCGGATCAACGCCATGCGCGAGCAGCAGGCGCAGACGCTGTTCGACGCCGGGCAGAAACTCGAAGTGTTGAACCAGCAACTGGCCCGCAGTAACCAGCTCAAGGATGAATTCCTCGCGACGCTGACCCACGAACTGCGTACGCCGATGAATGGCGTGATCGGTTCGCTGGAGTTGATGCAGACCGTCGAACTCGACCCGGAGCTTGAGCAGTATCAACAGACCGCCGCCGGTTCGGCGCGGGACATGATGCGCATGGTCAACGGCATTCTGACCCTGACCGAATTGCAGGCCGGTCGACTCAAGGTGTACCCCGAAGCATTCAGCTTGCGTTCGGTGGTCGAAACCTTGCAGCAGCAGTTCACCGCCAATGCTGCGAGCAAGGCGCTGGACTTCAAGGTTGATCTGGCCCCCGGGCTACCTGACCGTCTGTACGGTGACAGCGCCAAGCTGGCGCAAAGTCTGGAGTGCTTGCTGGATAACGCGATCAAGTTCACCCGGGTTGGCGGGTTGGCCTTTCGGGTGAATGGCAAGTTTGCCGAAGAGGGGCGTCTGGCGCTGTCTTTCGCAGTGATCGACACCGGCATCGGTTTCACCGATTTGGGTGAAGCCACGCTGTATCAACGCTTCTTCCAGCTCGACGGTTCGATGACTCGCGAATACGGCGGGTTGGGTGTCGGCCTGGCGATTTGTCGGCAATTGGTCGAGCTGCTTGGCGGGCGTTTGACCCACCGTTCCGAGCCTGGACGCGGCAGCCGTTTTCAGCTCGATGTCGAGTTCGACGTGGTGAATGTGCAACCGCTCGCCAGTCAATCGCAGCAGGCTGACGCTAGCATCCGCTTGCGCGCGCCGCAGGACTGCACAGTGTTGCTGGTCGACGACAACAGCATCAATCAGTTGGTGGTGCGTGGCATGTTGCTCAAACTCGGCTACCGGGTTCGCAGCGCCGACAGCGGTCAGGCGGCGCTGGAGTTTCTGCGTCGAGAGCCGTTCGATGCGGTGTTGATCGACTGTCCGTTACCGCTGCTCGACGGACTGTCGGTCGACAGCCAGATCCGTGCACTGCCAGGTTACGCCGGGTTACCGGTGCTGGCTGCGGTGGTCTCGGCACAGGGCCTGGATCTTGAGCGGGGATTGACCGATTACCTCAGCAAACCGGTGAAATTCGAAGAGTTGCAAGCGGCGCTTTATCGTCGGGTGCTTTGCCCTAAACAAGGTGAAAGCGCCGATATTTAGGCGTATATGCCACTTTGTTCGCTGGGGAGGCGGTGCTTAACTGAAGGTCTTAGCTGACCCAAGGAGGCCCCGCCATGAACCTGCATCAGTTCGCCGAAACCCACGAAGTCACCAATCAGCCGCCGTCGCTGGACGGGACCAACCTCTATCGCATCGACCTGCCGTTGCAAGAGTGGGCGCGGCGTTTCGGGGCGGGTTGGGCTGATGCGCGGATCGACGCGTATGGTGCTTTGGCCGGTGGTCCGTTGATGGAAGCCGGGTTCCTGGCCAACCAGAACAAGCCGGTGTTCGCCAGCCATGATCGCTACGGTCACCGCATCGATCTGGTGGAATTTCACCCGGCTTACCATGAACTGATGCGCACGGCGGTCGAGCATGGTTTGACCTCGTTGCCCTGGACCGATCCGCAGTCCGGCGCCCATGTTGCCCGCGCGGCCATGAGCTACCTGCACAGCCAGGCCGAAGCCGGCAGCGGCTGCCCGCTGACCATGACCTTCGCCAGCGTCCCGGCATTGCGCCTGCAACCGGACATCGCCAAGCAGTGGCTGCCGAAAATTCTCGCCACCGACTATGACCCGCGCAATGTCGGCATGGCCCACAAGGCGGGTGTCACCATCGGCATGGCGATGACCGAGAAACAGGGCGGCACCGACGTTCGGGCCAACACCACCAAGGCTTACCCGGTTGGCGCTGCGGGGCCGGGCCAGGCCTATGAACTGGTGGGGCACAAATGGTTCTGCTCGGCGCCGATGTGCGACGCCTTTCTGACCCTGGCGCAAACCGACAAGGGCCTGACCTGTTTCCTGTTGCCGCGCCATCGCCCGGATGACACGCGCAACCAGTTCTACATTCAGCGGCTGAAAAATAAACTGGGCAATTGCTCCAATGCGTCCAGCGAAGTCGAGTTCCGTGGCGCGTTGGCGTGGATGATCGGCGAAGAAGGGCGCGGTGTACCGACCATTATCGAGATGGTGGCCATGACCCGTTTTGATTGCATGGTCGGCTCCAGCGCCCTGATGCGTCAGGCATTGACCCAGGCCAGCCATCACAGCGCCCACCGGATGGTTGGCGGCAAATTGCTCAGTGAACAACCGTTGATGCAAAACGTGCTCGCCGACCTGGCGCTCGAAAGCGAAGCCGCGCTGGCGTTGAGCCTGCGCATGGGCCGGGTGCTGGATCACCTTGATGACACTCAGGAAGCCAAATTCGCCCGACTGGTGACGGCGGTGGGCAAATACTGGATCTGCAAACGTGCGCCGGCCATGATCAACGAAGCCGCCGAATGCATGGGCGGTGCAGGTTACGTCGAAGACAGCATCTTGCCGCGCCTGTACCGTGAGGCTCCGGTGAACTCGACGTGGGAAGGTTCCGGCAACGTTCAGTGCCTTGACGTGTTGCGAGCGCTGTCGAAAGAACCGGGTGTGCTGGATGTGTTGTTCAGCGAACTGGGCGATGGTCATGGCGACAAGCGCCTGGCCGCACACATCCGCCAGTTGCAGGCGGCGTTCAAGGATACCGATGACATTCAGTATCGCGCTCGACAACTGACCGAAGACATTGCTTTGGGCTTGCAGGCCAAACTATTGCTGGAGGCCGGCAACGCCAGCGTTAGCGATGCCTTCATTGCCAGTCGGTTGGGAACGGCCGGTCGGGTCTATGGCACCTTGCCGCGCGGGCTGGATGTGGAAGCGATTGTCGCGCGGTCGACTCCGCAAGGTTTCTGAACACCATCATCCCCTGTGGGAGCGAGCCTGCTCGCGATGACGAATTAACATTCAACATTGATGCTGGCTGTTACACCGCTATCGCGAGCAGGCTCGCTCCCACAGGGTATTCCAGTGCATCAGCAATGGTGTATAGCCAACACGCAATGGTTCCCGTGAAGCGGCGATGCAGGCAAGATGAAGGCCTGCAAGCCAGAACACAGGAAGCTGATCGTGACCGAAGCCTTTATTGTCGTTCAAACCGCCGAACAAGCCGTGGATCGGCTTGCCGCTCTGCACGAGCGGGCCACCACTGCGTTGAGTCAGGCACTCAAGCGTTATCTGAAAGACCGCGTCGAGCCCGACGCTGAACAACGTGCGATGTTTCGTTATCCAGAATTACGTCTGACCTACCTTTGCCAGGGCGAAGTCCCGCAAACCACCCGCGCATATGCCAAGGTTCAGTTGCCGGGGACCTACAGCGTCACCGTCACCCATCCGGCGGCTTTTCGTAAGTATTTGCTGGAGCAACTGGTGCCGCTGATGCACGACTTCACCGTAACGGTGGAAGTGGGCGTCAGTGAGCAGAATATTCCGTACCCGTACGTGGTCGAGCAGGGCGATGAACTGGCTGGCTCCGGCGTCACCGCTGCGGTGCTGGCGCGGGTATTCCCGAGTACCGATTTGTCGGCCGCCACCGATGGCATCGCCGATGGTTTGTACGATTGGGAAAACACCGATCCGCTGCCGTTGGCGTTGTTCGACGCCGCACGGGTGGATTTCTCCCTGCGCCGTCTGGTGCACTACACCGGCAGCGACTGGCGCCATGTGCAGCCGTGGATCCTGCTGACCAACTACCACCGTTATGTCGACCAGTTCATCACCCATGGTCTGGAGCAACTGCGCACCGATCCGCGCTTCGTGCGCATGGTCTTGCCGGGCAACGTGATCATTGAAAAGAGCATGGATCACGGCGAAGCGTCGGCCATTGCCGCAGGCGTGGTCTGGCACCGTTATCAGATGCCGGCCTATCACCTGCAGGCGTCTGACGGCCACGGCGTAACCCTGGTCAACATTGGCGTCGGCCCGTCCAACGCGAAGAACATCACTGACCACTTGGCTGTATTGCGTCCGCATTGCTGGTTGATGATCGGTCACTGCGGCGGCCTGCGGCAGTCGCAGACCATCGGCGACTACGTGCTGGCTCACGCTTACATGCGCCGCGACGGGATTCTCGACCGGGTAGTGCCACCGAACATTCCGATTCCGGCCCTGGCCGAAGTGCAGATGGCCTTGCAGCAAGCGGCAGCCAACGTCACCGGCGAAAAGGGCGATGACCTGAAAAAACGTCTGCGCACCGGCACCGTGCTGACCTACGACGACCGTAACTGGGAACTACGCTGGGCTCAGGAACGACCGTTGATCAACTTGTCTCGTGCGGTTGCCGTGGACATGGAAAGCGGCACCATCGCTGCGCAAGGCTACCGTTTGCGTGTGCCATACGGCACCTTGCTGTGTGTTTCGGACAAACCGTTGCACAGTGAAATCAAGTTGCCGGGCTCGGCCAACGCGTTCTATGAGCGTGCGGTCAGCCAGCACTTGAAGATCGGCATCGCTGCGGTAGATCTGTTGCGTACCGAGCTCAATTCGTTGCACTCGCGCAAACTGCGCAGCTTCGACGAACCACCGTTCCGCTGATTGGAGGGTGGTTATTTAACGGTCAGGCCACTAGCATTGTCGGTCCTGACCGTTAGATGTTGTTTTTGCCATGCCGCGTCCTCCTCGTCCCGCTTCCCGCCACCCCGGCGTGAAACCTGCGCAATCCTCTTCAGCTCCGCGACGTGTTGCCAAAGCACCGCCGGCCGAGCCGAAACTGATTCTGTTCAACAAACCCTTCGATGTACTGACGCAGTTCAGCGACGGTGAAGGGCGGGCGACGCTCAAGGACTTTATCGAGATTCCCGGAATCTACCCGGCAGGACGGCTGGACCGTGACAGCGAAGGCTTGCTGCTACTGACCAACGACGGTCAGCTTCAAGCGCGTATCGCCGACCCGAAGCACAAGTTGGCCAAGACCTATTGGGTGCAAGTGGAAGGCGAGCCGAGCGCCGAGCAATTGCAGCGTCTGCGCGAGGGCGTCGAGTTGAATGACGGCATGACCTTGCCGGCGCAGGCGCGGCAGCTTGAAGAACCTGCGCTATGGCCGCGTAACCCGCCCGTGCGCTTTCGCAAAAGCGTGCCGACCAGTTGGCTGGAATTGGTGATTCGTGAAGGACGTAATCGTCAGGTGCGGCGCATGACTGCTGCGGTAGGCTTGCCGACACTGCGTCTGGTGCGGGTGCGAATCGGCGACTGGACGATTGAAGGTCTCGATCAGGGCCAGTGGAAAGAAGTGCCGGCGCGCTTATAGAGCGCCGGATTCGATCAGGCCGATCACCACGCTTTTGATGATGAACGCCGCCACGCCCAAGCCCAGCACAAAGAACAGGATGAACGAGCCAAAGCGCCCGGCCTTGGATTTTTTCGCCAGATCCCAGACGATGAAACCCATGAAAATGATCAGGATGCTCACCAGACCGGTCATCATCCACTCTTCAAATACTGCAGGATCCATCGACTATCTCCAGCGCGTGCGGGGCAAAAAAGGCCAGTGAAGTATACGCCTATGGATATTGGCGGTGCATTGACGTGCGTCGGTCTGCCGCAGTTGTTCGTCGCCTGTGCCGGCCCCATCGCGAGCAGGCTCGCTCCCACATTGGATCTTCAGTGAACACATTATTTGTGAGCATCCGAGATCAACTGTGGGAGCGAGCCTGCTCGCGATGGCGTACTTAGCTACGCAGGTGGGTCAACGGCAATTCGGTGCTGTTGAGTACCTGATTCAGCACAAAGCTTGAGCGCACGCTGGTCACGCCTTCGATGCGGGTCAGGTGGCCGAGCAGCAGTTTCTGGTAGTGGTCCATGTCCGGCACCACCACCTTGAGCTGATAGTCGGCGTCCATTCCGGTCACCAGGCTGCATTCGAGCACTTGCGGCAGGGTGCGGATGGCGGCTTCGAAGTTCTCGAAACGTTCGGGCGTGTGACGGTCCATGCCGATCAATACGTAGGCGGTCAGGCTCAGGCCGAGCTTCTTGCGGTCGAGCAGGGCCACCTGACGGGTGATGTAGCCGTCGTCTTCGAGCTGCTTGACCCGCCGCGAACAAGGCGATGGCGACAGGCCGATGCGTTCGGCCAGCTCCTGATTGGAGATGCGCGCGTCGCGCTGCAATTCCGCCAAAATGCTCAAGTCGTATCGGTCGAGTTTGCTCATGAATCAGGCCTTTGTCTTAACTATTGCGGTAGATTATCTATCCGTGATGAAAAATTGCGCAAGTCATGTTTATTTGAGCAATCTTCGCAATCCTCTGTCGCCGCCCCAAGCCTATTCTTATCACCAGAATCACTGCCCGGACAAACAGTCCACAGCGGCCCGCCGAATCAGGCCAGCCGCGGCCACCACCCCCAACAGGGGTTGAGTTGGCCCCCGGGCTACACACTGTCCAGAAGACGGAGTGAGGTGAGCCGGCGTCAAAAGCGTCGAGCACGGACGAAGTTCTCAAGGGGAGGCCGACGGGTCTCCCTTTTTTATTGTGCGTAAATCAAGAAATAAGTCTGGCGACTGATAACCTGTTGCAGAACCGGCCTGTGCTTTTTCAGTCTTATGTATAGGTCACCACCGTAGTGAGGAATAGCATGAAGTCGCGCATCTGGCGTATGGCAGGTGTTGGTGTGTTGTGTGTCAGTGTCAGCGCGCCATCGCTGGCAGAAGGTCAGGGGGCGCAGGAGCAGCTTCAGGAACAGCAACGACAACAGCAACACAACAATGGTGGTGGTCAGCACGAGCGTGGCGGTGAAGGTCATCAGGGGAACAATCAACCGCGCCCCGAAAACAATCCGCCTCGCGTGGAAAACAACCAGCAGCACCCGCAAAACAATCAACCTCGCGTCGAGTACAACCAGCCACGTCCCCAAAATAACCAGCCACGTCCGCAGCCTGAAATCATTCGCGGCAACAACAGCCGGCAGTTCGAACACAACGGTCAGAATCAGGGAGGCGACTGGCAGAACCGTCAGCGACACGACGCCAATGACCAGATTCAAGGCCGACCTGCGCCTGCGAACAACCTGCCGATCCAGGGCCGTCCGGACACTGTTCGCCAGACCCAGGAGCCACAGCGTGGCTACTATCAGGACATTCCGCGGCGCAACGATTACAACCAGCGTTGGCAGGCCGGTGGTCACGATGACCATCGGGATGACCGTCGCTGGGCGGGACGTCCGGAAGGGCATGGCAACGGCTGGGGTGATGGTCCGCGGTATCGGCCAGGTCAAATGATCGACCGCTTCCCTGAGCGCCACGACCGTGTGCCGTACCGTGGGCAGGATTATTTCTACTCCGGTGGTTATTGGTATCGCCCGCAAGGGCCGCGCTATGTGGTGGTCGAACCGCCTCGCGGGATCCGTGTGCGGTATCTGCCCGATTACGCTCAGGAGGTGTGGATCGGTGGTGCGCTGATGTTTCTGGCAGCAGGCGCTTACTACGCCTACGAGGAGAGCACTCAGGACTACGTCGTGGTTGAGCCGCCGGTAGGCAACCCGCAGCCGCAACCGACCAGCAATGACTATGACGTGGTGGCTTATCCGGCTAATGGGCAGCCACCCGAGCAGGTCACTCAGGACGGCTACGATTGCTATCGTTGGGCGGTCCAGCAGAGTGGCTTTGATCCACGGACCGTGACCTATCAGCCGGCACCCCAAGTGGTACAGACTTACCGTCAGGCCGAGGGCAATTGCCTGGTCTCACGCGGTTATCAGGTCACTTACTGAACCTGGGCGGCCTTCACCACTTCCTGCGGGTCGGCGTGCACCAGCACTTCGGCTCGCGGGTAAACGGCGTGAATGGCGTCCGCCGCTTGATCGCTGATGCCGTGCGCGACTGACAGCGTCAGCTCTCCCGGCAACTCCAGGTGCAATTGCACGAACCAGTGACTGCCGGAGATCCGTGTGCGCAAGTCGTGGGCACCGAGTACGCCGGGCACGCCGCAGGCCAGTTCGAGCATGTGCTGGCTGACGTCTGGCGGCAGTTCTTCATCCATCAACACCGCAAAACTTTCCCGGGCGATTTGAATCGCGCTCCACAGAATGTAGACGGCGATCCCCAGACCGAACCAGGCATCGACTTGATGCCAGCCAAAACCGGCCAGTACCAACGCCACCAGGATGCTGCCGTTGAGCATCATGTCGGAACGGTAATGCAGCGAGTCGGCGCGCACCGCGTTGGAGCCGGTTTCGCGGATTACCCGGTGTTGCAGCATCAGCAGCGCCAGGGTCAGGACGAGGGAAAAGATAATCACGCCAATGCTGATCCACGGCGCGCCCACCGGTTCCGGGTGTTTCAGGCGCTCAAAGGCCTGATACGCGATCAACACCGCGCTGCCACCGATGAACAGTGCCTGGGCCATGCCCGACAAGGATTCCGCCTTGCCGTGCCCGTAGCGGTGATCGTCATCGGCCGGGCGCAACGCGTAATGCACCGCCAACAGATTGAGCAGCGACGTCACGCCGTCGAGTGCCGAGTCTGTCAGCCCGGCGAGCATGCTCACCGATCCGCTCAGCCACCAGGCAATGGCCTTGGCGACAATCAGGGTACTTGCCACCGCCACCGAGGCGCGGGTGGCGAGGCGTAACAGGCGAGCGTGTTCCGGGCTGCTGGTCATAGGTGGAGCGTTTCCTCGGTGTTGAGCATCAAGCAGCGGGTTGCAGACCGAACATGGCCAGTTGCTGAGCACTGCCCTTGTGCTGGATCAGGCGCGGGTCATCCAGTGGAAGGCTGCGGCCCAGCTCGCTTTCGAGAATAACCTGCAACTTGTGATTATCGACCTTGCCGTCGGCATCGATGGCTTGTTTGAGTTTCTCCGGCGCCACTTGCGCGGTCTTGCCGGGTTCGAAGTAAATCGCGCCGGTGGTGAAGTCCACGGCGAACGCGACCAGTCCGGGGATGATGTAGAACAGCAGGCCCACGGCGTCGAGCGCGGCAATCGCCGGGTCGATCTTGCCGTCGATCTGGCCACGGCGATCCGGGTAGAAAATCGAACCGCAAGCGGTCACTTGGGTCAGCAGGGTTGCAACCAGTACACCGCCAATCAGGCGAAACGGAGCACGCATGGTAAATCTCCTGAGCAAACATTAAACGAAACGTCGTCGGTATGAATTAGGACCGTGATTAACGCCAGGCAGTTCGCCGTTATACTCGTGCCTCTGTTTTGGAGCCAGCATGATTTCTTTGCCAATTGATGAAGTTTTACCCGCGCTGCGTGAAGCCTTGGCGACACGCCACGAAGCCGTGCTCGAAGCACCACCCGGCGCCGGTAAAACCACCCGCGTGCCATTGGCGATGTTGAATGAGCCATGGCTGGCCGGGCAAACCATCCTCATGCTTGAACCGCGTCGGCTGGCAGCGCGGGCGGCGGCCGAACGGTTGGCCAGCGAACTCGGCGAGAAAGTCGGTGAAACAGTCGGATACCGGATTCGCCTCGACAGTAAAGTCGGGCCGAATACGCGCATTGAAGTGGTCACCGAAGGCATCCTCACGCGCCGCTTGCAGGAGGACCCGGCGCTTGAAGGCGTGGGCCTGCTGATCTTCGACGAATACCACGAGCGTAGTCTCGATGCCGACCTCGCGCTGGCCCTGAGCCTGAATGGCCGTGAGCTGTTTCGTGATGAGCAGCCGCTGAAGATTCTGTTGATGTCGGCAACCCTCGAAGGCGAGCGTCTGGCCGGCCTGCTGAATGACGCGCCGATCCTGCGCAGCGAAGGTCGCATGTACCCGGTGACGATGCGCTGGGGCCGGCCGTTTCAGCCGGGCGAATTCATCGAGCCGCGACTGGTGCAGACCATTCTCGAAGCCTTGAACGACGAAACCGGCAGTCTGCTGGTATTCCTTCCCGGGCAAGCGGAAATCCGCCGCGTGCATCAGCAGTTGGCCGATGCATTGGGCGAGCGTACTGAGGTGCTGCTCTGCCCGTTGCATGGCGAACTCGATCTGGCGGCGCAACGTGCGGCCATCGATCCAGCGCCACCCGGCCAACGCAAAGTGGTGCTGGCCACCAACATCGCCGAAACCAGTTTGACCATCAATGGCGTGCGCGTGGTCATCGACGCCGGGTTGGCGCGAGTGCCGCGCTTCGACCCCGGCAGCGGCATGACCCGCCTCGATACCCAACGCATCTCCCGCGCCAGCGCCACTCAGCGTGCCGGCCGGGCGGGAAGGCTGGAACCGGGTGTGTGTTATCGGCTGTGGTCGCAGGATCAGCATGAACAACTGGCGGCCTATGCCAGCCCGGAAATTCTCTCGGCGGACCTTGCCGGGCTGGCCTTGCAGCTCGGACGTTGGGGCGTTATGCCTGGGCAGTTGGTCTGGCTCGATGTACCTCCGGCGGCGGCTTATGCACAGGCGCAGGACTTGCTCGAACGCCTTGGCGCGTTGGAAGGTTCGTCCGCTGAAGACTGGAAGCTCACTCGCCACGGTCAGGCCATGGCCGAACTCCCGGCCCATCCGCGCATCGCGCATCTGTTACTGCGTGGGCAAGCGTTGGGGCTGGCGAACATGGCCTGCGACGTCGCTGCATTGCTCGGTGAGCGGGATATTTTGCGCGGTGCCGGTGCGGATTTGCACAGTCGTCTGGTGCTTTTATCTGGCGAAGAACGGGCGGCGCGGGGTGCTCAAGGTGGCGTGCAGCGGGCACGACAATTGGCCCGGCAATATCGTGGTTATCTGCGCGGCAAAGCCGAGTCGCCGGTCAGCGATCCGGAGCATCCGCGTTGGCTCGGCGCGTTGCTGGCGTTGGCCTATCCGGACCGCGTCGCCCAACAGCGGCGGGCCGGTGGTGCTGAATATCGGCTGGCCAACGGTCGCGCAGCGTTGTTCGCCGAGGCCGACAGCCTGATGAAGCAACCCTGGCTGGTGATCGCCGATCTGGGCAGCCGTCAGGGGCAGCGCGAAGAACGGATTTATCTGGCGGCGGATTTTGATCCGGCGTTGTTCGATTCGGTATTGGCAGAGCAGGTGCGTTGCGTCGATCAGCTCGATTGGGACGAACGTGAAGGCGTGCTGCGGGCCGAGCGTCAGCGCAAGGTCGGCGAGTTGGTGCTCAGCCGCGAGCCGCTGACCGGCCTCGATGAAACGGCACGCAGCCAGGCGTTGGTCAATCTGGTCCGCCGTAAAGGACTTGAGCTGTTGCCATGGACCCCGGAGTTGCGTCAGTGGCAGGCGCGAGTGGCATTGCTGCGTCAGCTGGATCTGAGCAAGCAGGGCGAGAGTGAGTGGCCGGATGTCAGCGATGCGGCGTTGCTGGCCAGCCTGGAGCATTGGTTGATGCCGTACCTGGGGCGGGTTTCGCGACTCAGTCATTTCGCCAACCTGGACGTGTCGAGCTTTGTGCATAACCTGCTGCCATGGCCCTTGCCACAACGGCTCGATGAACAGGCGCCGCATCATCTGAGCGTGCCTTCCGGTTCGTCGATTCGTCTGGATTACAGCGAGCAGCCGCCGATTCTCGCGGTGCGTTTGCAGGAGTTGTTCGGCTTGGCCGAAACCCCACGCATTGCCGGTGGCCGGCAGGTGGTCAAGCTGCATTTGCTGTCACCCGCGCGGCGGCCGGTGCAGGTCACCCAGGATCTGGCGAACTTCTGGCGTAGTACTTATGCCGAGGTGAAGAAGGACCTCAAGGGGCGCTACCCGAAACATTATTGGCCGGATGACCCGCTGGTGGCCGAGGCCACGGCGCGGGCCAAACCTCGCAAAGGCTGAAGGTCAAAAGATCGTCCGAACGCGGCCCGAACCTTCGGCAGCTCCTACAGAGATCACGAACATCCGTAGGAGCTGCAGGAGGCTGCGATCTCTTTCCGATCACCGCAGATCTACGGGGCAGCCGGAAGCAGAAACCGTGCAATCACCGGCAACCGCTCCTTAGTTCTTCACGGTCTCCTCGAGCGAGAAACGTCCCAGTGGATTTTGCTGGAAGTTTTCGATGTTCTTGCGCGAAATGTTGATGTACGGGCTGTAGTAAAGGTCGATCCAGTTGACGTCATTCTTGGCGATCTTCTGCAAGTCGACGTACATCTGTTCACGTTTGATCGGGTCTGTTTCAACCCTGCCAGCCGCCACCAGATTCTTGACCTTGTCGTTCCTGTAGCGGGTCATGTAGTTCATGTTGGTGTCGTGGCCCAGAACGAACGTGGTCTTCTGGTCCGGGTCGAGGATGTCGTTGGTCCAGTACATCACGGACAGGTCGTAATCACCGTCGACCAGCATCTGCCAGCTCTGGGTCGGGTCGACTTTTTGCAGGGTGGCGGAAACGCCGACTGCCGCCAGTTGTTGCTGAACCAGCACGGCAATCTGTTCATCGGCTTCGTTGCCGGCATTGACCACGTAGTTCAGCTTCATGCCCACGGCGCCGGCATCAGTCAGCATCTGCTTGGCTTTCACCGGGTCAAATGGGCGCTTCAGGTTGTCGGCGTAGTGGTAAAGCGCGCCCTTGGGGATGTAGGAGTAAGCCTCCTGACCATGGCCGAAGGTGACGGTATCAACCAGCGATTTCTTGTTGATCGCCATGTCCAGCGCCTGACGCACTTCCGGTTTGGCCAGCAGTCCGTGCTCATGGTTGATCAGCAGGTGATCTTCGCGCGTGGAAGGGTCGGCATGGATAGTCACGCCAGGGTCCTTGCGCAACGTATCGACTCGCGAAAACGGTACGAAAATCGCCGAGTCGAGTTCACCTGCCTGCACCTTGAGCATCCGGGTATTGTCGTCCGGAATGGAAATCCACTCCACGCCGTCCAGGCTGACCTTGTCGGCCTGCCAGAAGTGCGGGTTCTTCTCCAGCTTCACGCGATCGCCGCGTAGCCACTCCTTGACAAAAAATGCCCCTGACACCACCGGTTCCTGAGCGTAGGCATCCTCGCCCATGCGGGTCATGGCCTGTTGCGAGAGAATCGACACGGTCGGCGAGGCCAGTTGTGAGAGGAACGGTACCGAAGGGGTTGTCAGGGTGACCACCAGCGTATGCGGATCGGCCGCTTTCGCCGTGTCGATCAGCTTGTACGCATCGCTCCACAGCGAGGCCTTGTTATCGCGAATACGCAGCAGGCTGAATGCCGCATCATCGGCCGTAATCGGTGAGCCGTCGGAGAATTTCGCCGAGCGCAGTTTGAACGTGTAGGTCAGGCCATCGTCGGAGACCTTCCAGCTTTCAGCCAGGCCGGGCTCCATTTTGCTGCCGGCCTTGTTGACCCGGATCAGCGTGTCGTAGACATTGGAAAACACCCAGGTATCACGGTTTTGCGCGCTCTTGATCGGGTCGAACGTGGTGCTTTCTTCACGGCAACCGATGGTCAGTACACCCGCCGCCTGAGCAATACCGCTGGCAAGGGTGCAAGCGGTCAAGGTGGCTGCGGCAAGCAATGTCAAATGCCTGGATCTCATGGTCAAACTCCTTCTTGATGAGTGTTTCGGTTTTTTTAAAGCAGCGGTTCCTCGAGCACACAGTCGTAACGGCGTCCTTCGAGTTGACGTGTAGGGGGCGCCGCCTGGCTACAGGTGGGGCGAACGTAGCGACAGCGCGGGTGAAAGGCGCATCCGGATGGCAGCTGCAAAGGGCTGGGCGGTTCACCGGGCAAAGGGTCGCGGGGTAGCGCGCGGGTCGGGTCGATTTCCGGAATCGACTGGATCAGTGCGGCGGTATAGGGATGTCGCGGGGAGCGGAACACTTCTTCCACCGGTCCTTCTTCGACGATTTTGCCCAGGTACATCACCGCCACTCGATCACAGAGCCGGCGAACGATCGCCAGATCATGGGCGATGAACACAATCGCCAGGTTCATGCGCTGGCGCAGCTCCAGCAGCAGGTTGATGATCTGCCCCTGGATGGACACGTCCAGTGCGGCCACGCACTCATCGGCGACGATCAAGCGCGGCTCCACGGCCAGCGCCCGGGCGATTCCGACACGCTGGCATTGCCCGCCACTCAAGGCGCGTGGTTTGCGGGTGGCCAACTCCGGGCGCAGACCGACCAGCGTCAGCAGCTCGTCGACGCGGGCGGCAATCAGCGGTTCCGGCACCTTGCGTTGGACCCGGAGCACTTCCGCGAGGGTCTGGCCGATACTCAGGCGTGGGTTGAGAGCCGCATAAGGATCCTGGAAAACCATCGCCGTCTCATGGCGCAGCCTCTGGATGTCGATCTTCCCGGCGTGGGCCATGTCGACACCATCGAACAGCACCTGCCCGGCGAAAATCTCATTGAGGTGCAGGATCGCCCGTCCCAGGCTGCTTTTACCGCTGCCCGACTCGCCGACCAGCCCGAGTGTTTCACCGGCCGAGAGCGTCAGCGAAACACCGTTGACCGCTGTCAGCCATTGCCGGTTCATGCCCAGCAGACCACTGCCCGCAGCGGCGAAACGCACCTGCAGATCCTTGACGTTGAGCAACGTCATGAGCGGCCTCCGGCGACCAAGGGGTAATGGCAAGCGATGCGGTGTCCATGGGTGACCGGCTGCAAGCCCGGCATCAATGTTGTGCATTGGCTGCCGGTTTGCTGGCAGCGTGGATTGAAGCGACACCCATGAGGCAGGGCGTCGAGCAGGGGCGGTTGCCCGGCAATGGTTTTGAGCAATGCGTGACCGTGACTGGTGGCCGGCTGACAGTCGATCAATCCAGCGGTGTAAGGGTGGCGTGGATAGGCCAGCACCTCGTGTTTATTGCCGTGCTCGCACAAGCGTCCGGCGTACATCACTGCAATCGAGTCGCAGGTCTGGGCAACGACCCCCAGGTCATGGGTGATCATGATGATCGACAAGCCCCGCTGGTCGCGCAGATCAAGCAGCAGGCGCAGGATCTGCGCTTGCACCGTGACGTCGAGGGCGGTGGTCGGTTCGTCGGCGATCAGGACTTTCGGGTTGCAGCCCAGGGCCACGGCAATCATCGCTCGCTGGCGCATGCCGCCGGAAAATTCGTGAGGGTAACTGTCGACCCGGCGCTGCGGATCGGGAATGCCCACCTGACGCAGCACCTCGATGGCCTGAGCACGGGCTTCACGCTTGCTGGCGCCCTGATGCAGACGAATACCTTCGCCAATCTGCTCGCCGATGCGCATCAACGGGTCGAGATGGCTGCCGGGGTTCTGGAAAATCATTCCCAGCTGACGCCCGCGCATGCGCCGCATGCCAGCCTCGTCCAGGCGCAGCAGGTTTTCCCCGGCCAACTGCACCGTTACGCCTTCGACTCGCAGGTTCGGTGACGGCAGCAGCCGCATCAAACCGCGACAAGCCATGGTTTTGCCGGAGCCGCTCTCACCCACCAGCCCAAGGACTTCACCTTCAGCCAGGTCGAACGACAGGCGATCCACCAGCGTCACCTCGTGCTCGCCGTTACGGGCAATGACGCTCAACTCCTCGACCTTCAACACGGGCGTACTCATGAGCGCTCACCCAGATGTTCGGCGACAGCGTCGGCCAGCAGGCTGAAGCCCATGGCCAGAGTGACGATCGCCAGCCCCGGGAAGGTGCAGATCCACCAGGCGGAAGTGATGAAGCTCTGGCCTTCGGCGACCATCGTGCCCCACTCGGCGGTCGGCGGTTGAACCCCCAGGCCGAGGTAGCTGACCGCTGCTCCGTTGAGCAGCACCAGCACCGCATCGGACATGGAAAAAACGATTGAGCCGAACATTGCGTTCGGCAGCAAATGACGAAACAGAATGCGCCCATGGCCGAAGCCCAGACTTTTGGCGGCCAGGGCAAAATCGCTTTCCTTGAGGATCAGGATCTGCGAGCGGATCAACCGTGCATAGGACACCCAGCCCACCAGTGCCATGGCGATATAGAAACTCATCAGGCCGGGGCCGAGGATCGCCATGATCGCCAGCATCAACACCAGGAACGGGAAGGCCAGGATGATATCGATCAGACGCATGCAGACGGTGTCGAAACGCCCGCCGATGTAGCCGGACAAGGCCCCGACACCGGTGCCGATCAAAAACGGGAAGATCACCCCGATGACCGCCAGCTGCAAGTCGACGCGGGCTGCCCAGATCACTCGAGACAATACGTCACGGCCAAAATTGTCGGTACCGAACGGGTGGGCCAGGCTGGGCCCCAGCAGGCGGATATCAGTGTTCTGGGCGATTGGATCGAAGGGCGCGATCCAGGGCGCGAAGATCGCCAGCAGCAGCCAGCCGAGCAGGATTGCCAACCCCAGGCCCATTGCCAAACGACGGTTGCGTAAACCGAAACCGAGGTTCAGGCGGGGGGTAATTGCAGCCTGACTGCTCATCGGATTTTCACCCGGGGATCGATCGCTACTGTGACCACATCGGCGAGAAAATTCACTGCGACGGTGGCGCAGGCCAGCACCATCGCCACGCCCTGGACCACCATGTAGTCACGGGTGAAGATGCCACGGACCAGCAACTGGCCGATTCCGGGAATGGCGAACAAGCTCTCGATGACCACCGTGCCGCTGATCAGCCAGCCGATGTTCACCGCCAGCAAGTTGACCGCGGGTACCAGCGAGTTGGGTAGCACGTGTCGACGAAACACCGCGTCTTCAGACAGGCCGCGAGCTCGGGCCGCCGTGACGTGGTCGGCTTGCAGCTCCATCAGCATGCTCGCCCGCAGATTGCGCACCAGCACCGCCGATAACGCCAGGGCAATGGTCAGACAGGGCAGGACCATGTGGTGAAGTTTGTCCAGCCAACTGCGGCCGTAGCCGGAAACCGGGAACCAGCCCAACTGCACGCTGAACAGCAGGATCAACATGATCCCCAGCCAGAACGCCGGCATGCCGAGGCCGGCGGTGGTAAACAGGCGGATCAGATTGTCGCCCCAGCCACCCTTGTTGCGGGCAGCAACGGTGGCCAGGGGCACGGCGATCAACAACGCCAGCAGCACGCTGCCAAGCACCAGAAACAGCGTGGGTTCGATTCGCGTACTGATCAGCTTCAAGGCGTCGACTTTGTAGAGCAGCGACTGGCCCAGGTCGCCGTTGAAGAGGTTTTTCAGGAAGTAGAAATACTGCATCCACAACGGCTGATCGAGGCCGAACTGAGCGCGAATCCTGATCAGCCCCTCCGGCGTACTGCGCGAGCCGAGCAGCGCGCGCGCCGGATCGCCGGGAATCGAGCGCACCAGCACAAACGTGATGAGGCTGATGCCGAACAGCACCGGCAATAGTTGCAGGGGCCGTGACAGGATGAAGCGGTAACGCGACAGATTCATCGACTAACCTCGGTGCCGCTGGAGGAAATCCAGCAACACCGGAAAATAGGCCTGGGGTTCTTCGTAGAACGGCATATGGCTGCTGTTGGGGAACACATGCAATTGGGCGTCCTTGAGCGCCAATTTCATGCGCATTGCACAGGCCGGTGTCAGTTCGTCGTGCTGGCCGGTGGTGATCAGCACCGGCATTGTGAAATCGCTCATTTCCTGGAGACGGTTCCAGTTTTTCAGGTTGCCGAGGTAGAGAAACTCGTTTGGCCCCTGCATGGTCGTGTACGGCCCCATGTTCCAGTCGCCCAGAGAACGCGTAACCGGTGCCGGCCACTCGTCGAGGCGGCAGACGTGACGGTAGTTGAGGAGGGTGATGGCGGCCTGGTATTGCGGGTGATCGAGCGTGCCCAGGGCTTCATGGCGTTGCATCATGGCCACGGTTTCGCTGCCCAGGGCGCCACGCAGACGCTCCAGTTCCTGAGACAGGTGCGGGATATCGCCTACCGTGTTTTCCAGAATCAGGGTTTTCAGCGCCTGCGGGTGGTGAATGGCATATTCAATCCCCAGCCAGCCGCCCCAGGAGTGCCCCATCAAGTGCACCCGGCCCAGGTCGAGGGCCTGCCGGACGGATTCCACTTCAGCGACATAACGGGTGATGTCCCACAGGGACGGGTCTTCGGGTCTGTCCGAGGCGCCGGTGCCAAGCTGGTCGAAGGCGACAACCCGCAGCCCCTTGTCCTTGAGCCAGCCATGGGCGTCACGCAGATAGTCGCAGGGAAGCCCCGGGCCGCCATTGAGGCACAGCAGGACTTCATCACCCTCGCCAAAGCTGTAAACCACCAGATTGTGGCCATCGACCTCGACGTTATACCGATGGTCCGGTTCGATTTCACGCCACATCGCAACTCTCCCTGTATGTTGCTGGCCGGCTCGGGTGCTGGCCAAATGACTCAACCTTACTGAGTAAGTCACACGCCCAAAAGCTAGTATTTGTTATAGGTTTGATCTGGCAGTCCCTCGCCGAGGCGTGGCATTCTACGTGCTGAATTTCAGGATTGAAATTACTTAAGGAGCGCAATGGATGCAGACCAGACTGTCTGACCTCAATCCCCGCCTGTTGTCGGGCAAGAGCCTGGATGAGCAGATGGACAACGCCTTGCTACTGGCCGAGGAGCTGGGTTTTGATGCCCTGGTGTACGACTACAGCCCGGTGCCGCTGGACCATGAAGGCAAGTTGATCACTCCCTCGGTGCTCAAACTGCGTAACACTCCAGCCGATTGGCAGACGCGTTGGTGTACAGAGGGTTACTACCAGATCGACCCTGTTCAGCAGGTAGCACTCAATTGTGTTTCACCTTTTGTCTGGTCCTACAAACCCGGGACTGACACCCTGCTGGAGCCGGTCATCGGTCAGTGTCATGCCCCCGTGGTGAATTATCTGGAAGACTCGCAGATGACCTGCGGGGTGTCGGTCCCGATTCATCTGCCCAGAGGCGGTTTTGCCTCTTTGACGGGTCTGCGTACCGGTAGCAGCATCAGCGTCCTGCGCGATGCCCGGCAGACCCTGGCGGATTTCAGCCTGATTTCCCATGCCTTGCAGGAAGCGGCCTATCCGTTGCTTGGCAAGGAGGCTCACACGCCACCGATCCACCTGACCAAACGTGAACGCGAGTGCCTTAAATGGGCGGCTGAAGGGCTGACGGCTACCGAAATTGCCACGCAACTGAATCGCTCGATGGCCACGGTCACGCTGCACTTGACCACGGCGATGCACAAGCTCGGCGCCAAGAATCGGGTCCAGGCCGTGGTTCGGGCGGTGCACTATCGGTTGCTCGATGACTGAGGCAGAGCAAAACCTATCTATTTAGCTAGTTATTCGAAAGGCCGAGTCCCGATATTGTGGTCGTACTGTTTTCAGGGAGGCGGCACACAATGGAATTGACTGGAACACGCGAAGGCTTTGCACCCTTTGGCGCTTATCGGACCTGGTATCGCATCACCGGTGATCTGTCCTGTGGTCGAACGCCACTGGTGATTTTGCACGGCGGCCCGGGCTGCACCTACGATTATGTAGATGCCTACAAGGACGTTGCTGCCGGTGGCTATCCGGTGATCCATTACGATCAGTTGGGGAATGGTCACTCGACCCATCTGCCGGACAAGGATCCTTCGTTCTGGAACGTCCAGCTCTTTCTCGATGAACTGGACAATCTGCTGGATCATCTGCAAATCAGCGACAATTACGCGCTTCTTGGGCAATCCTGGGGCGGTATGCTCGCCAGCGAACACGCCGTCATGCAACCTGCGGGTTTACGAGCCCTGATCGTCGCCAACTCTCCTTCGGATATGCGCGTCTGGGTTCAGGAGGCCAACCGTTTACGTAAACTGCTGCCCGACGGTGTGCATGAAACACTGCTTGAGCACGAACAAGCAGGAACCTTTCAAGCGGCCGCCTATCAGGAAGCTTCGAGGGTCTTTTACGATAACCATGTGTGTCGCGTCATTCCCTGGCCCGAGGAAGTCGCGCGTACGTTTGCCCAGGTCGATGCCGACCCCACCGTTTACCATGCCATGAGCGGGCCGACGGAATTTCATGTCATCGGCAGTCTGAAAGACTGGACCATTGTCGACCGCTTGCGCCACATCAACGTGCCGACGCTGGTGATTTCGGGTCGCTACGATGAAGCAACACCGACGGTGGTCAAACCCTACCTGGAGCAGATCCCGAATGTTCGTTGGGCGTTGTTCGAGAACTCCAGCCATATGCCGCATGTCGAGGAGCGGGTCGGCTGCATGGGGACGGTGGTGAAGTTCCTGGATAAGTGCTTGTAGGGGCCGATATCGGCAGCCGATCAGGTTACGGGGCGGCCGGGAGCAGAAACCGTGCAATCACCGGCAAGTGATCGGAGATGCGCAGCGTATCGTCCTGCCGCACCTCGGCTTCCAGTCGTTTGATCCGTGGGCTGTAGAACAGGTAGTCGACGGTGCGATCCGGGCCGTTGAGGCCGGGGTCGTTGGGGTAATGGGTCAACCACTGGTCTCGATCGACACCGCTGGCCTCGTTGTTGGTCGGGATCATCGGGTATTTGTCCCACAGCACATGCAGTGCGCTGTCGGCGGAGTAGGGCGTGCGCTGCTCGGGCGCGAGGCGTTGATACTGGCCCAGCGGCAACAGGTTGAAGTCGCCGCCGATCAGCCACGGCGTGCCGCGGCCTTCATACGTGTCGAGTACCTTGGCAACTGCCGTCACCTTCGTCTGCTGGGTTTCATCAGGCTGCACCGCCCGATCGAGGTGAGTATTGAGCACCGCCATTTGCCCGCCGTCGCGCAGCGGCAGGTAACTTATCAGCAGGGCATTTTTCGGCTGGAACTGGCGGCTGATGAAGTTGACCGGTGCTTCGGGCAGTTGCAGGCGTTCGGCATGTTCGATCTGGAAGCGGCTCAAGGTCGCCAATTGTCGGCCAACGCTACCGAAAATGTGCACGTCGGGAACGAAGTCGGCCTTCCAGTCGAAGGCGTGTGTGCTGCAGGGGTAGAGGTCGGCCAGGCGTTCCTGGAGCAGTTTGAGCTGGTTTTGGTAGTCACTGGCCTTGGCGCCGTCATTCAGTTCCTGCAGCAGGACCAGGTCCGGCTGCTCATCGCGGATCACCCGTGCCACTTCATCGAGGCTGAAGGCCATGTCTTCCGCGGTCGGGCTTTCGTCGGGGCCTTGGGCCAGGTCATTCCAGAACACATAGCGTTTGCCCGCCAGGTACTGGACGTTCCAGGTCATCACCTTCAACGCCTGTCCCGGCACCAGCGTCGGCGCGCGGGTGCTGCAACTGACCGGCAATGTCTCCTTGGCGTCGGGGCGCCAGGTCAGGCTGTAGAGAAAGGAAAACAGCAGGCCGATGAGAATCAGCAGGCCCAGCAGGGTGTAGCGCAGTAGACGGGTCATGGCTCGGCTTATGGCGTTACAAAGTTGAGCCCGAGCATAACCGAGGCGGGGCCGGACCCCAAGGGTAGAGCTGTCAGGCGCTTCCTTCAGATTTGTCAGGTGCGTCGCTGATCAACATGAACAGACGAAACAGCACCACACTGGTGAACAGTTGCAGAAAGCTATGGGTGCTTTCGATGATCAGTAAAACTGCCGGATTCTGCGGCTCCGGGTAGATGGCCATGCTCGCGCCCTTGAGCACCCATAACGGGCCCATCACGCAGAGAATGCACAGCAGGATGCGCAGGAAATTGCCACGGGCCAGGCGCATGCTTTCCCTGATGGCTTCCAGTGGTTGCATGTTGCGCAGCACCAGCAGGTATTCAGCAAAGGCGAGCATCACCATCAGCCATATGCCCGGCAGGAAATACAGCGACAAACCCACCAGAATCAGCAGGGTGTTGAGCGCCGTCAGCAGTGCGAAGCGCGGCCACAGGCTGAGCGAAGCCGAGAGCAGGTCCAGGGTGCGCGGCGATTCACCACGGCTGCGGGCATCGAGAAACAGGATCAGCGCGGCGGTGTACAAGGGGTAGACCAGTAGCCCGATGATCACGCTATAGCCGGGAAACGCCTCCGGCCCCTGGGAGTGGTCGACCAGTTGCTGAAGCAACGCTTCGAGCACGACCAATGGCAGACACAGCGGCACGATTCGGCCCAGGTTGCGCTGGAAGAAATACAGGGAGTCGCGGAGTACGTCTAACGGATTCATCGGTCGCTATCGCAGGTTACGAGATATGTCGACACTGTAACCGATGCGACCGGCAGTCGAGCAAACGTAAACGTTCGGTAAAGGCTATTGAAACAATCGGTAACAGCCCCATAACTAGTGGGCACCTTCTCCATAAGGGAAAAGGGCGATGATTTTCCGGCAATCTATGAGGTCGCCATGAACAGCGAAGAACAAACCCTGATCGATGGACTGTTTTCCCGGCTGCAACAGGCCGAGACGGATTCAGCCCCGCGCGATGCCTTGGCCGAAGCGCGGATCAAGGAACATTTGAGCCGCCAGCCTGCGGCGGGCTATTTCATGACTCAGGCGATTCTGGTGCAAGAGGCGGCGATCAAGAGCCTCGACGAGCAGAACAAACAGCTCACCCAGCAAATCCAGCAACTGCAAGCCGAGCTGCAACAAGCCCAAGCCCAGGCCGCCGCACCGGCGCCGAGCAACAGCGGCGGTGGTTTCCTGTCGAGCATCTTCGGTGGTTCCCGTGATCCGCAGCCCGCACCGACCCAAAGCGCTCCAGCGTCGAGTGGCGGCTGGCGTGAACCGGCGCGACCTTCTGCGCCACCGCCACAAAATTATGCTGCCCCGCAACAGAACTTTGGTGCCCCACAACAGAACTACGCCGCACCCCAGCAACAGGCTCCGGCAGCCGGCAGCAGTTTCCTCGGTGGTGCCTTGAAAACCGCAGCCGGCGTGGCCGGTGGCGTGATGCTGGCAGAAGGCATCAGCAGCCTGTTCCACAGCAATCAGCAACCGCAGCAAATCGTTGAGGTCATCAAGGAAGAACCGGCCCAAGTGAATGACAGCGGCAATGACGACCAGCGTCTGGCCAACAACGATTCCTGGAGCAACAACGACCGGGGCGGGTTTGCAGACGCCGACGACAGCGATGACGGCTCATCGTTGTTTGGCGATGACGACGATTCCTTCGTCTGATATGCCATTCGTCCGGGGCCTTGTTGCGCCCCGGACTGATTATTCGCGGAAAAATCCTTCTGACTGGCATACTGGGTGACTTTTCGGACCTTGGGTCTGATCAATCGCCTGCGCTTGTGCGCGCCATGAGGATTTGCGGTGAAGAAGATCGCGGTGTTCGCCGATGTCCAAAACCTCTATTACACCGTGCGCCAGGCCTACGGTTGTCACTTCAACTACGCCGCCCTGTGGGCTGACATCAGCCAGCGCGGGCAGATCGTCGAGGCCTATGCCTACGCCATCGATCGCGGCGACAGCAAGCAGCAGCAATTCCAGCAGATCCTGCGCAACCTCGGTTTCATCGTGAAGCTCAAGCCCTATATCCAGCGCAGCGACGGCTCGGCCAAGGGCGACTGGGACGTGGGCATCACCCTCGACATCATGGACGCCGCCGATCACGTCGACGAAGTGGTGCTGGCCTCGGGTGACGGTGATTTCGACATGTTGCTGGAGCGGATCATCGCCAAACACGGGGTTGAAGCGGTTGCCTATGGCGTGCCGGGGCTCACCGCCAATTCGCTGATTCGCGCGGCTACGCGCTACGTGCCGATCGAAGGCGCATTGCTGCTTAAAAACTGATTATTGAACGCAAGGAACAGGTTTGGAACGCATAGCCGTCATCGACTTTGAAACCACCGGGATCTCCCCGAGCAGCAGCTGCCGGGCCACGGAAATTGCCGTGGTGATTCTTGAACAGGGACGCATCGTCGAGCGTTACCAAAGCCTGATGAATGCGGGTGTACGAGTACCAGCCTTCATCGAACAGCTGACCGGTATCAGCAACGCAATGCTGCGCACCGCGCCTTCGGCCGAGCAGGTGATGAACGAGGTCAACGAATTTGTCGGCATCACTCCACTGCTGGCCCACAACGCCGCCTTCGACCAGAAGTTCTGGGACTTTGAGCTTGGGCGGATCAAACGCACTCGCTTGCAGAACTTTGCCTGCTCGCTGTTACTCGCCCGCCGCCTGATGCCGGCTGCGCCGAACCACAAACTCGGCACCCTCACCACATTCGCTCAATTGCCCCACACCGGCCAGGCTCACCGGGCCATGGCCGATGCGGAAATGGCTGCCAACCTCACCGCGCATCTGGAGCAGGAGCTGCGGCAGAAACACGGGTTGCGCGAGTTGACTCACGATCTGCTGTGCAGTTTGCAGAAAGTGCCGGCGGCGAAGATCAACGAACACCTCAAGCGTCATCGCGGCTTCTGACGACACCGCAGGGTCAATGTGGGAGCGGGCTTGCTCGCGAAGACGGCGGTACATCCAGAACAGAGGTGGCTGGTAGACCGCTTTCGCGAGCAAGCCCGCTCCCACATGTTTTCTACTTGCCATTCCCCTCCAGTTACCCCAACGGCACGCGTTTTTCAATGGTGCTTTGAAAAGTGTACTGGCCTTATAAACCGGCTTTGTAACTTAAGTTCCGTCCGTCGGCTTTCTAAAATAACGCTCTTCTTGTCCTGCCTTCGAGCGTCCCCATGCCTGGTCTACGCCGTTTCCCGTTACCGCTGATAGGTGCCTTTTTCGCGCTGTACGTGATCTGGGGGTCGACCTACCTGGTGATTCGCATCGGTGTGCAGTACTGGCCGCCGCTAATGCTTGGCGGCATTCGTTTTATTGTCGGCGGTACGCTGATGTACGCCTTCCTGCGCTGGCGCGGTGTGCCAGCGCCGACCTGGCCGCAGTGGAAGGCGGCGGGGATAATCGGGATTTTGCTGCTCAGTTTTGGCAACGGAGCGGTCAGCATGGCCGAGCACACGGGCGTGGCCTCTGGCGTTGCGGCATTGGCGGTGGCGACGGTGCCATTGTTTACCTTGCTCTGCGGGTATTTCTGGGGCACGCGTAATACCCGTCTGGAATGGGCGGGGATTGTGCTGGGGCTGATCGGTATCGCCATGCTCAATCTGGGCTCCAATCTGCAATCGAGCCCTTTGGGGGCTGTACTGCTGATTGGTGCGGCGGCAGCCTGGGCGTTTGGTTCGGTTTGGAGCAAACATTTGCCATTGCCTCAGGGCGCGATGTCCAGCGCGGCGCAAATGCTTGTCGGCGGCGTGGTGTTGTTGATCGGCAGCGCGCTGACTGGCGAACAGCTGCAAAGCTTGCCGCCGCTTGAGGGGTGGGTCGCAATGATGTACCTGGTGGTGTTCGGTTCGATCGTCGCCTTCAACGCCTATATGTACCTGCTGAAAAACGTCCGCCCGGCGGCGGCCACCAGTTATGCCTACGTCAACCCGGCAGTGGCGGTATTGTTGGGGATCGTTTTCGCCGGCGAAAGCATCGGTATCGAAGAGGCTTTGGCGATGGCGGTGATCATCAGTGCCGTGCTGTTGATCAGTCTGCCGCAGTGGCGACGTGCTCCTGAGCGGCCTGGCGCTTTGGTGCCGACAGAATCCCGTGTGAATTAGGGTAAACTGCGCGCCATTGCACACTCGCGCTGATTTTCCTACGGTATCCCCATGACTTTCGCCACTCTTGGCCTGATCGAACCCTTGCTGCGCGCCCTTGAGACGCTCGGTTACCAGACCCCGACCCCGGTGCAGACGCAAGCCATTCCGGCGGTGTTGGCCGGTCGCGACCTGATGGCTGCGGCCCAGACCGGCACCGGCAAGACCGCCGGTTTCGCCGTGCCGCTGTTGCAGTTGCTGGCCATGGAAGGGCCGAAAGTCACCAGTAACTCGGTACGTGCGCTGATCCTGGTGCCAACCCGCGAGTTGGCCGAACAGGTGCATGAAAGCGTGCGTCAGTACGCTGAAAACCTGCCGCTGAGCACCTACGCGGTGTACGGCGGCGTCAGCATCAACCCGCAAATGATGAAGCTGCGCAAAGGCGTCGATCTGCTGGTGGCCACGCCTGGCCGTCTGCTGGATCTATTCCGCCAGAACGCGCTGAAGTTCAACCAGTTGCAAACCCTGGTGCTGGACGAAGCCGACCGCATGCTCGATCTGGGCTTCTCCGAAGAGCTGGCGAACATTTACAAGGCACTGCCGAAAAAGCGTCAGACGCTGCTGTTCTCCGCGACCTTCTCCGATGCGATTCGCGAGTTGGCCGGGAAAATGCTCAATGATCCGCTGAGCATCGAAGTCAGCCCGCGTAACGTTGCCGCCAACACCGTCAAGCAGTGGGTGGTCACGGTCGACAAGAAGCGCAAGGCCGAGCTGTTCATTCACTTACTGCGCAAAAATCGCTGGAAACAGGTGCTGGTGTTCGCCAAGACCCGCAACGGCGTTGATCAGTTGGTGGAAAAGCTCCAGGGTCTGAGCGTGAATGCCGACGGCATCCACGGCGACAAACCACAAGCCACGCGCCAGCGCGCACTGGACCGTTTCAAGGCCAGTGAAGTGCAGATTCTGGTCGCCACTGACGTCGCGGCCCGTGGCCTGGATATCGAAGACTTGCCGCTGGTGGTGAACTTCGACCTGCCGATCGTCGCCGAGGACTACATCCACCGTATCGGTCGTACCGGCCGTGCGGGCGCGACCGGTGAGGCGATTTCGCTGGTGTGTGCCGATGAGGTGAATCAGCTGTCGGCCATCGAGATGCTGACGCGTCAGACCTTGACCCGTCACATGGAGCAGGACTTCGAACCGGAACACCGCGTGCCGGACACCGATGCCAGCGGCCAAGTGGTCAAGAAACCTAAAAAGCCGAAGAAGCCAAAAGTCTCCGGTGGCGGCAAACGCAACCTGGGCAAATGGGTGGAGAGCGGTGATGCTTCGGCGCCGGAGCCTTCGATCAAGCCTGTGCGAAAAGTACCGGTGTTCAATACCGGGCCGCGTAAGCGTAAGCCTTGATTAGACGCTGCGCCTGTTAGACCGCTTTCGCGAGCAAGCCCGCTCCCACACTGATTTTCATTTGACGCAAATTTTGCGTACAACTCAGATCAAATGTGGGAGCGGGCTTGCTCGCGAAGGGCGCGACCCGGTCTTCAGGCCTGGCGCTGCAGCCACTCCACCATCCCCAACCCCGCCGCTCGCCCACTGGCAAAACACGCGGTCAGCAGATAGCCGCCCGTTGGCGCTTCCCAGTCGAGCATTTCCCCGGCGCAAAACACGCCAGGCAATTGCTTGAGCATCAGGTTTTCATTCATCGCTTCGAACGTCACGCCACCGGCGCTGCTGATGGCTTCGTCCAATGGGCGGGTGTTGACCAGCGTCAGGGGCAAGGCCTTGATCGCGTTGGCCAGCAAAAGCGGGTCAGTGAAGCATTCGGCCGGTGTCAGTTCGCGCAGCAATGCAGCCTTGACGCCGTCGAGGCCGAGTTGGCTGTGCAGGTGTTTGGCCATGGAGCGTGAACCACGGGGTTTGCTCAGCGCAGTCTGGATTTTATCCGCAGGCCTGCCGGGCAGCAGGTCGAGGTGAATGGTTGCCGAGCCGGTCTGATTGATGGCCTCACGGATCGGCGCCGACAACGCGTAAATCAAACTGCCTTCGATGCCGGTGGCAGTGATCACGCATTCACCGAGCCGCGGCACATCGTCGTTCAAACCGATGGCGATATTTTTCAGCGGGGCCCCGGCAAATTTGCTGACCATCAGCTCGCTCCAGGCCTTCACCTCGAAACCACAATTGCTCGGTTGCAGCGGCGCCAGGGCAACCTCTCGTTGCGCAAGCGGCAGCATCCAGGCGCCATCCGAGCCCAAACGCGACCAGCTGCCGCCACCCAGCGCCAATAACAGTGCATCGGCGCTGATCGCCTTCTCACCGTCAGGGCTATCGATACGCAGGCTGCCATCAGCATTCCAGCCCAGCCAACGGTGGCGGGTGTGGATAACTACGCCGGCATCGCGCAGGCGTTTGAGCCAGGCGCGGAGCAGGGGGGCGGCCTTCATGTCGGTAGGAAACACCCGGCCAGAGCTGCCGATAAAGGTTTCGATACCCAAACCATGAATCCACTGGCACAAGGCTTCGGCACCGAATTCGCGCAGCAGCGGGGCGATTTGCGGGGCGCGCTCGGCATATCGCGCCAGAAACGCCGGGTAGGCTTCGGAGTGGGTGATGTTCATGCCGCCGACGCCGGCCAGCAGGAATTTTCGCCCCACCGAGGGCATGCCGTCGTACAGATCAACCTTGACCCCGGCCTGGCTCAGTACCTCGGCGGCCATCAGGCCGGCGGGGCCGCCGCCGATGATGGCAACGTGGTGAGGGCGGTTGGCGGAGGGCTGGGTCATGGCGTGAGCTGCGGTTCGGCGGAATAGGGCGGGCATTCTATCAGCAGCAAACAGTGTGGGAGCGAGCTTGCTCGCGATAGCGGTCTGTCAGTTACATCATTGTTGGAGGTGTCGCCATCATCGCGAGCAAGCTCGCTCCCACATTTGATCCGGGTGTACTCAATAATCTGATCAAAAAATAACCATGGCTTTGTAGGCTATATGCAGCATGGGCTGCAGGTCCTTTCACTCAGGTTATCCACAGGCCGTTCCACAGGCATTGTGGGTAAAGCATCCACACCTCAGTGACAACCTGATGACTGCCAGACCCGTTGCGCGCTGTGATGGAGGATGCCATGGCGTCGTGCCAGGGCCTGGCGGTCCTTGCTGTAGCCGCCGCCGATCACCCCAACCACCGGAATATCGCGCCCCAGGCAATGGCGTAATACGCTTTCATCGCGGGCGGCGACGCCTTCGTCGGTCAGTTTCAGGTAGCCCAGCGCGTCGTCTTTATGCACATCGACACCAGCGTCATACAGCACCAGATCGGGCTGATAGAGCGGCAGCAGGTAATTCAGCGCGTCATCGACCACTTTCAAGTAGTCCTGATCGCCCATGCCCATGGGCAGCGGGATGTCCCAATCGCTTGTGGCCTTGCGTGCGGGAAAGTTCTTTTCGCAGTGCAGGGAAACCGTCACTGCATCCGGGGTATGTTCCAGTATTCGTGCCGTTCCATCGCCTTGGTGCACGTCGCAGTCGAAGATCAATACCCGACCGACGCGGCCGCTTTCCAGCAAGTAATGGCTGATCACCGCCAGGTCATTGAAGATGCAGAAACCCGCCGGGTGATCGTAATGAGCGTGATGGGTGCCACCGGCCAGATGACAGGCCATGCCGTGCTCCAGTGCCTGCTCGGCGGCCAGCAATGAGCCGCCGACCGCGCGCACCGTGCGTCGGGCCAGCGCTTCGTTCCACGGCAGGCCGAGACGCCGCTGGTCTTCGCGGGATAACTCGCCGCCCATGTAACGTTCGATGTACGCAGGGTCATGGGCGAGGGCGAGAATCTCGTTCGGGCAGATTTCCGGGCGCAGCAATTGCTGATCATCGGTCAGGCCGCTGTCCACCAGGTGATCGCGCAGCAGTCGGAATTTGTCCATGGGAAAGCGATGTTCCGCCGGGAACTCGGGGCTGTAGTCTTCGTGGTAAATCAGCGGCAGCGACATGGCGATTTCATGGAGTGAATGAGTGAAGGATCCTACCAGCGATATAGACTTGTTTGCATGGAAACGGAGGGGAACGATGGAGCCGATACTGCAACTCGAGAGCGCGCGGCTGCTGATGCGCCAATGGCGTGATGACGATTTGCCGGCGTTTGCGGCGATGTGCGCGGACCCGCAGGTCATGCGCTACTTTCCGGCACCCTTGAGCCGTCTGGAAAGCGCTGCATTGATCGGGCGAATCCGTGGTCATTTCGCTGAGCATGGTTTCGGCTTCTGGGCGCTGGAGCGCAAGGACACCGGCGCATTCATCGGTTTTACCGGATTGGCGGTGGTCGGGTTCGAGGCTTCTTTCACGCCGGCCACCGAAATCGGCTGGCGCCTGGCTCGCGAACATTGGGGCTTGGGTTACGCCAGTGAAGCGGCCTGGACCGCTCTGCGTTGCGGCTTTGATCGTTTGGCGCTGGACGAAGTCGTGGCGTTTACCACCGAGGCCAACCTGCCATCGCAGAAAGTCATGCAGGCCATCGGCATGCATTACGACCCCTCGGCGGATTTCGAACACCCAAAGGTCGGGCGTGATGATCCGTTGCGCCGCCACGTGCTGTACCGCATTACCCGTGAACAATGGTTGGAAACCTTGCATGGCTAAATGTTTACAATGGGCTCATGGTTGGCCCGGGCCAATATCTGAATCGACCGCCGCAGCCAAGACTGCGCGGCATTGCTCTGTGTGAGGAGAGTCTGAATGAGCCATGTGTTGGATGATCTGGTCGACTTGCTGACCTTGGAACCGATCGAAGAAAACCTGTTTCGCGGTCGCAGCCAGGACCTGGGTTTTCGTCAGCTGTTCGGCGGCCAGGTGTTGGGCCAGTCCCTTTCCGCGGCCAGCCAGACGGTTGAAGAAGCGCGCCATGTGCATTCGATGCATGGTTATTTCCTGCGTCCGGGCGACGCCGGTTTGCCGGTGGTCTACCAGGTGGATCGGGTTCGCGATGGCGGTAGCTTCAGCACCCGCCGTGTGACGGCGATCCAGAAGGGCAACCCGATCTTCACGTGCAGCGCGTCCTTCCAGTACGACGAAGAAGGCTTCGAACACCAGACCGCGATGCCGCAAGTGGTCGGCCCGGAAAACCTGCCGTCGGAGCTGGAACTCACCCAGCAACGCGCGCATTTGATTCCGGAGCACATGCGCGAAAAACTGCTGTGCCCCAAGCCGATCGAGTTCCGCCCGGTGATGGAAGCAGACCCGTACAACCCGCAACCGGCCGACCCGATCAAGTACGTCTGGTTTCGCGCCGACGGTGCATTGGCCGACTCACCGGCGCTGCACAAATACCTGCTGGCCTACGCTTCTGACTTTGGTTTGCTGACCAGCTCCTTGCTGCCGCACGGCAAGTCGGTCTGGCAGAAAGACATGCAAGTCGCCAGCCTCGATCACGCGCTGTGGTTCCATGCTGATCTGCGTGCCGATGACTGGCTGCTGTACGCCATGGACAGCCCATGGGCCGGTAACTCCCGTGGTTTTTCCCGTGGCAGTGTGTTTAACCGCGCAGGCAAACTGGTGGCTTCGGTCACTCAGGAAGGCCTGATCCGTCATCGCAAGGATTGGGCATGAGTCTCTCCGAGGTGCGGCATTGGGTGTTCGACATGGACGGCACGCTGACCATTGCCGTGCACGATTTCGTGGCGATTCGCCAGGCGCTGGCGATTCCCGCTGAACACGACATCCTCACCCACCTCGCGGCTCTGCCGGCCGATGAAGCCGCGGCGAAACACGCCTGGTTGCTGGAACATGAACGGGACCTGGCGCTGGGCTCCAAACCGGCACCCGGCGCGGTGGAACTGGTGCGTGAGCTGGCCGGGCGCGGCTATCGCCTCGGCATTCTCACGCGCAATGCTCGCGAGCTGGCCCATGTCACGCTTGAGGCGATCGGCCTGGCTGACTGCTTTGCGGTAGAGGATGTGCTGGGCCGTGATGAAGCGCCGCCCAAACCTCATCCGGGTGGTCTGTTGAAACTGGCCGAGGCTTGGGATGTGGCACCGAGCGAACTGGTGATGGTCGGTGATTATCGCTTCGACCTGGATTGTGGGCGCGCGGCGGGCGCACGGACGGTGCTGGTGAATCTGCCGGATAACCCGTGGCCCGAGTTGGCCGACTGGCATGCGCAGGATTGTTTGGAACTGAGGCAGATGCTGTCGGCTTAAGGGATTTGTTGTCTGGTTAACCGCTATCGCGAGCAGGCTCGCTCCCACACGGGATCGCATGAAGATCAAATGTGGGAGCGAGCCTGCTCGCGATAGGGCCCTGCCAGGCGACATATTTCTAACTACTGGAACAACGCCTTCTGCCCCTCGGGCGAGGTGAACATTTTGTCCCCGTTATGCCCGACCCCGGGCACTTCGATCAGCCGCTGATTCAGCCCTTCGGGATGGCGCTGCTGTAGATAGTCGAAATAGTTGTGCCCACGAATCAGCCGATACGCGCCTTGTGTTTCGGCGGCGCAACTTCTATCCAGTGCCGGATGATGAGGGTTGGTGTCTCGCTGACCCAGCAAGTAAGTGATGTTGCGCTGGACGTAGCCTTGCTCAAGTTGCTGTGCCGTTTGCCCGTTGGCGTAGTCCGGCAGTTTCAGCAGTCCGTACTTCCAGTCATTGAAACCGGGGCAATGCGCGGCATTGAACGGCCCCGGTCGCTGCTCATCGAAATACGCATACGAAGACGGGTTGGCGATCACGTAGCGCACACTAATTCCCGCCGCTTGCAGTGCTGGCTGATCGTGCCCGAGCAACGCATACCGTTGCACCACTTGCGCACCACCGGAGTGGCCGGCGATGACGATTTCCTTCAGGGTTGGAAACTGCTGGCGATCGCTCAGGCGCTCCAGAATCTTGTCGAGCACCGCAAAGGAACTCAGCGGATTCGGCCCGGTGGACAGTTCGCCGGCCATCCAGTCATTACCGCGCCAGTGCAGCAGGCTGTCGGGCAGTTGATGGCGAGCGATGTCAGTCTCATTGAGAAACTGCGGTGCGATCACCAGGGTAGTAGTGCTTTGTCCGGCCTGCTCAGCGGCTCTTTCCGCGCTCTGGCGGTAGGTTTCAGCGTTGCGCAAGCGCCCGTGAATCACGATCAGTACGCGCTGAATCTGCGGTGATGACTGGCTCACGCCAACCGCCAACTCAGAGTTGCCCATGTTCAAGCGACCAGGGCTGATGACCTTGACCCCATGCTCGGCAGCCAGGAGGTTGGCGCTGCCGAAAAACAGAGCGAATACCAGCAGCCAGCGCGTGTGCATTTACAGACTCTTCGTCGCGAAGGTGTCGCATTGATTGGCCTGACTACGGCGGCCTTTTTTCCATAGCATGCGAGAGTCCTCTGTTTGCGCGTGGTGGTGAGTGTTGCTGGTGAGAGAGATAGTCGCCAGTCCGATCGTCAGACTATGACGGATGAAAGGCAGTATGGCATTCAGCTGCGAAACCGATGGCTGCAGGCGAGCTTCGGCGAACATCTCAGGCATCGCGCAGGATGTTTGGTTCCCTTGCCGGCAGTCGTTGAACGCGGCAGTTCCACATTTCGCATTCTTTCGGTTGTCTTCTAGAATCGGCTAAATTTCGTCTGGAATCCCACCATGGCCGGCAGTCAAATCGAACGTGTCTTCAGTGTGCTGGAAAGTCTTACCAGCGATCCGCGAGGTCTGCCGATGCAGGTGTTGGCCGAGCAGCTGGAGATCCCGAAAAGTGCGACGCACCGTTTGCTCGCCGAGTTGATCCGGCTGGGTTATGTGCGACAGAACCCGGACAACTTGCGTTATCACCTGTCGACCAAACTGGTTGCCATGGGCTTTCGTTACCTGTCGAGTAGCGGCGCGGATATCGTCCAGCCGGTGCTGGATCGGTTGGCCCGGGAGACCGGAGAGCTGGTGCGATTGGGCGTGATTGAAGGCGAGCGTCAGACCTGGATTGCCAAGTCTCAGGGCGCGCGTTCAGGTTTGCGCTATGACCCGGACATGGGCCGCGATGCGCCGTTGTTCTACACCGCGTCCGGGCACGCGTGGCTGGCGTGTCTGAGCGACGCCGAGGCCTTGTCGCTGGTGGAGCGGCAGGCGGCGGACGTACCGCTGGAGCTTGGACCGAATGCGCCACGTTCCAATATCGAACTGCTCGAACGCCTGCGGCTGGCTCGCGAACACGGTTATGCCTGGGTTCTAGAGAGCTCGGCGGTCGGCACCTCGGCAATCGCCGCCGTGGTGCGCCATCCGGTGGATGGGCGGGTGGTGGGCGTGCTCAGTGTCGCCGGGCCGAGTGCGCGGTTACCCGAATCACGACTGCATGAGCTGGCGCCGTTGTTGTTGCAGTTTGCTCAGGAACTGTCGTCGGCGAGTCAGGCCTCGGAGCTGTTCAGCTGATCGTCATCCCCCTGTAGAAGCTGTGCGATGATCGAACACTTTTTGTTTTTTACTGTTCAGAAAACTGGAATCAAGTTCTAGATTGTTGGAATTCCATAGTGCCTTGCGCGCGATGCTTTTTGACCTTTGATGCAAGACACAAGGGATACCCCATGACGCTCAGCACGCCGCTCTCCGGTATCAATCAACCCTTCAAAGGTATCCTGCTGATCGTTGTCGCGACCTTCCTGTTTTCCACTCACGACGCCTTGTCGAAATACCTGTCGGGCTTCTATCCGGTGATCATGGTGGTGTGGGCGCGTTATCTGGTTCACACGCTACTGATGGCCGGGATTTTTCTGCCGCAATCCGGCTTGCGTGTCCTGCGCACGAAACGCCCGTTGCTGCAGTTGCTGCGGGCGTTGTGCTTGCTTGGCACCAGTCTGTTGTTCACCACGGGCCTGTTGTTCATCCCGTTGGCGGAAGCCACGGCGGTCAACTTTCTTGCGCCGGTGTTGGTGACCGCATTGTCGGTGCCATTGCTCGGTGAGCGGGTGACGCGCGGGCAATGGCTGGCGGTGATGTGCGGGTTTATCGGCGTGTTGATCATCGTCCACCCCGGCGGCGAGTTGTTCACTCCGGCGGTATTGCTGCCGTTCTGCTCGGCGTTGTTCTTCTGCTTTTACCAACTGTTGACGCGCAAACTCAGCGAGATCGACAGCCCGACCACCAGCAACTTCTTCGCTGGTTTGTGCAACACCCTGGTCATGAGTGCGCTGGTGCCGATGTTCTGGCAAGTGCCGAGTTTGACTCATGGCCTGTTGATGGTGGCGCTGGGTAGCTGCGGGATGACGGCGCATCTGCTGCTGACTCAGGCGTTTCGGCATGCCGCACCGGCCCTGCTGGCACCCTTTGGATACTGTCAGATCGTGTTTGCCGGACTGCTCGGCTGGCTGCTGTTTTCCCACACGCCGAGCCTGACCACGGTGATTGGTATCGCGATCATTTGCCTCAGTGGTCTGGCGGCGGCCTGGCAACAGCGGCGTCGTTGAGCTGGGGAAAAAACGCAGGCCTGGGATCAGGCCTGCGAGAAGGCTGGATCAGTCTTCGAGGTTCGGAATCTTGCGCGGTGCCATGAAGTACAGCCAGATCAGTGCGATGAAGTACATCGCCGGAATTATGGTGAACAGCACGGTGTAGTTGTTATTGGTGATGGTCAGAATGTGTCCGACCAGTTGGGTCATGAACATCCCGCCAATGGCTGCGCACATCCCGCCGAAACCGAACACCGTGCTCATCATGTGCTTGGGCGTGTAGTCCATCACCAGGCTCCAGATGTTTGCGGTCCAGGCCTGGTGTGCACCGATGGCCAGCGAGATGGCAAACACCGCGACCCACAGGTTGCTGGAACCGGCGGCCATGATCACGCCGATGATGCAGCAGGCGAACAGCAGCATCGACATCAGTCGCGCCTTGATCGGGTTGATCCCGCGACCGATCAGGAACGAGGACAGAATGCCGCCGCCGACGCTGCCGAAGTCGGCGGTCAGGTAGATGATGATCAGCGGGATACCCATCTGCGTGACGTTGATCCCCAGGTTGTATTGCTGGTTGAGGAACGGTGGCAGCCAGTACAGGTAGAACCAGAACACCGGCGCCGTAATCGAGTAGGCGAGGGCGAAGGCCCAGGTGCCACGCATCCGCAGGATCCGAGAGAACGGCACGCGGGTTTGTTCCGGTTCGACTTCCTTCTGGATGTAGTCCAGTTCCGATTGTTTCACCGACGGGTGATCTTCCGGGTTGAAGTACTTCAGGCCCCAGAACAGCAACCAGATCCCGCCCAGCGCCGACATGCACAGGAACGCGGCTTGCCAGCCCCAGACGTGGAGGATCAGCGGCAGCAGCATCGGCGTGAACATCGCGCCGACGTTGGTCCCGGCGTTGAAGATGCCAGTGGCCACGGCGCGTTCACCGGCAGGGAACCACAATCGGGTGGTTTTCACGCAGGCCGGGTAGTTGGCGGCTTCAGTCAGCCCGAGGATAAAGCGGCAAACCATAAAGCCTGCGGCCGAGGTTGCCAGACCATGAGCACCGGTGGCCAGGCTCCAGAGCAAGACCGCGCAGAAGAACACGCGCTTCACGCCGACCCGGTCGATCAGTCGGCCTTGCAGCACGAAGCCGACGGCATAGCCGACCTGAAACCAGAAGTTGATGTTGGCGTAGTCCATCGCCGTCCAGCTCATTTCCTTGGCCAGAATCGGCTGCATGACACCCAGTGCGGCGCGGTCGATGTAGTTCAGGGTGGTGGCGAAAAACACCAGCGCCAGCATGCCCCAACGGGTTTTGCCGACCGCCATGGCGCCGCGGATTTTGTCGCCGATACCGCCGGCAGCGACACCCATGGCCGGAGCCATGTGGGCGCTTTCCGTGTGAGAACTCTGAGAAGGAATCATCTGTGCCATCCGTTCAATAACTGACAAGCAAGGCTTGTCGGGACTTCATGGGCGCGTGATCAATCGTCGGGATGCGCAGGTGCGCAGAGTGAAATCAATGATTGATCGGCTGAGTGTTTGTGTTGGCTCAATGTTGGCTGAGTCAACCAAAGCGCTTGTTCAGCGTGCGAGCCGGGTTCGGTCGCAGGCGCCAGAAAGGTTTGAAGGCGGTTGGCGGTCGGGCGCCAGGCACAGGGAGTGAGGGAGAGAGCAACGGAGCAAGGCGTTGAATGCAAGCATGAGCGTGTACCCGATTTTTGAAATTTTTATGGTGTGTTCTGGGTCTTTGGTCACTTCGACCGGTGATTCATGACCGGACTCAATGTGCTGTCGATGGTGCGCAGCGAGCGAAAAATCGTCAATTCACCAACAACCATTGTGTTCGATAATCGCACAGTAAACTAACTGGTTGGTACACTTTGAATTGCTCTGATCATTCATGCAGCCAATAATTTGCCTCAAGTTAAACGCGATCCCTTGTAGCAGCTGGAGAAGCCTGCGTTCGGCTGCGCAGCAGTCGTGAAATCAGGCGATGCGGTGAGTCAGGAGGACCGCGCACTCAGGATTTACGACTGCTTTGCAGCCGAACGCAGGCTTCGCCAGCTGCTACGGAAAGCCGTGTTGTGCCTCTAACAAGATCAGCCATCCCACCGGGAGTCGAAACATGCAGCGTTCCATTGCCACCGTTTCCTTGAGCGGTACCTTGCCGGAAAAACTCGAAGCCATCGCCGCCGCGGGTTTCGATGGGGTGGAAATCTTCGAGAACGACCTTCTGTACTACGACGGCAGCCCGCGTGAAATCAAACAGATGTGCGCAGACCTGGGTATCGCCATCACCCTGTTCCAACCCTTTCGTGATTTCGAAGGCTGTCGCCGCGACCGCTTGCCGCGCAACCTCGAACGCGCCGAGCGCAAGTTCGACCTGATGCAGGAACTGGGCACCGACCTGGTGCTGGTGTGCAGTAATGCCTCGGTCGACAGCATTGGCGATGAGCAGATTCTGGTCGACGACCTGCGCCTGCTGGCCGAGCGCGCCGGGGCTCGTGGCTTGCGGATCGGTTATGAAGCGCTGGCCTGGGGCCGGCATGTGAACACTTATCAACAGGTCTGGAATATCGTCCGCCAGGCGGACCATCCGAGTCTGGGCGTATTGCTGGACAGCTTTCATACCTTGTCGCTCAAGGGCGATCCTCGGGCTATCGCGGACATTCCCGGCGAGAAGATTTTCTTTGTGCAAATGGCCGATGCGCCGATCCTGGCCATGGACGTGCTGGAGTGGAGCCGACATTTTCGCTGCTTCCCCGGACAGGGCGAATTCGACTTGCCGGGTTTCCTCGCGCCAATCATCCAGAGCGGCTACACCGGGCCGTTGTCGCTGGAGATCTTCAACGATGGATTCCGCGCCGCGCCGCCACGCGCCAACGCCGCAGATGGCCTGCGTTCCTTGCTGTATCTGGAAGAGAAGACCCGAGCGCGGTTGCAGCAGCAACACGCTATGCCTGCGCCTAATCTCGATATTCTGTTCGCCACGCCGCCGGCCAGTGAATACGACGGCATCGAATTTCTTGAGTTCGCGGTGGACGAAAGTCTCGGCGCCAAGCTGTCCCATTGGCTGGAGCGACTGGGTTTCGTCAAGGCCGGTGAGCACCGCTCCAAGAACGTCACGCTGCTGCGTCAGGGCGATATCAATCTGATTCTCAACTCTGAACCCTATTCGTTTGCTCACAGCTTTTTCGAAGCGCACGGGCCGTCATTGTGCGCGACTGCGGTGCGGGTCAAAGACAGCGCCAGCGCGCTGGCTCGAGCGGTGGCCTACAAGGGGCAACCTTATCGCGGGCTGGTTGGCCCCAATGAGCTGGAACTGGCGGCGGTCCGTGCGCCGGATGGTAGCCTGATTTATCTGGTGGATGAGCACGCTGATGTCTATGGCACCGACTTCCGGTTGCAGCCGGTGGCGGCCTCCGCTGGCGGACTCAAAAGGATCGACCACATGGCGATGGCGCTGCCGGCGGACAGCCTCGACAGTTGGGTGCTGTTCTACAAAAGCCTGCTGGATTTCGAGGCCGACGATGAAGTGGTGTTGCCTGATCCTTACGGCCTGGTGAAAAGTCGCGCGCTGCGCAGTCGTTGCAGCTCGATCCGTTTGCCGCTGAACATTTCCGAGAACCGCAACACTGCGATCTCTCACGCCTTGTCCAGTTATCGCGGTTCCGGTGTGCACCACATTGCCTTCGACTGCGACGATATTTTTGCTGAAGTCAGTCGCGCCAAAGCGGCCGGCGTTCCGCTGCTGGACATCCCGCTCAACTATTACGATGACCTCGCCGCACGCTTTGATTTCGATGACGAGTTCCTCAGCGAGCTCGCCTATTACAACGTGCTGTATGACCGCGACGCTCAGGGCGGTGAGCTGTTTCATGTGTACACCGAACCCTTTGAAGGGCGCTTTTTCTTCGAAATCATCCAGCGCAAGAACGGCTACATGGGGTACGGCGCGGCCAACGTTGCGGTGCGTCTGGCGGCAATGGCAAAGTCGCGCAGCGGCGGCTTGCGTCACGCCAAGTTGTAGGAGAATCGTAAACGCAGGGGTAAACGGCCGTGGCGAAGCTTCCTTCACTGCAGCGTGCGGCCCATAATCGCCAGCTGTGCAGTGATGGCCTTGAGCCCGGAATGAGAATGACCACAGAACTCACCGTCGCGCCCGACGAACCCTTGATCGAGCCGCGCAAGAGTCGCAAGAACAACCCGGAAAAGACCCGCGAGAACATTCTTCAAGAAGCCATTGTCGAGTTCGTTCAGCAGGGTTTGTCCGGCGCTCGTGTCGATGCGATCGCCGAGCGTATCCACACCTCGAAGCGGATGATCTATTACTACTTCGGTAGCAAGGAACAGCTCTACGTCGAGGTGCTGGAGAAGCTTTACGGCGACATCCGCAGCACTGAAAGTCGCTTGCACCTGGCTGAGCTGGAACCGCGCGAGGCGATTCGGCGGCTGGTGGAGTTCACCTTCGATCACCATGACCGCAACGTCGATTTCGTGCGCATTGTCAGCATCGAGAACATCCACAACGCGGAGTACGTGAAGCAGTCCGAAGCGATCAAGGCGATGAACAATACGATCCTTGATTCGCTGGGCGTGATTCTGCGTCGCGGTGCCGAGGAGGGCGTGTTCCGCAGCGGGCTGGATCCGCTGGACGTGCATTTACTGATCAGTTCGTTCTGTTTTTACCGGGTGTCGAACCGTCATACCTTCGGTGAGATTTTTCAGATCGACTTGCCGGACGAAACGATCAAGCAACGTCATCGCCAGATGATCTGCGAGTCCGTGTTGCGTTATTTACAGGTGTAATTCAGTAATTAAAAGATCGCAGCCTGCGGCAGCGCCTACGGGCTGCGGAACGGCATGACACCCCGCCGCCTGTAGGAGCTGCCGCAGGCTGCGATCTTTTGATCTTCAACCATTCATGCTTTGAAAGTGCGCGAGCATCCGCTGCGCATCCGGCACCACACCGCTGAACAGTTCGAAGGCCTTCACCGCCTGGAACACTGCCATGTTGCCGCCATCCAGAGTACGGCAACCCAAGGCTTTGGCGTTGCGCAGCAATTCGGTTTCCAGTGGAAAGTAAACAATCTCCGCGACCCACAACTCGGCCCGCAGCAACTCCACTGGCACTGGCATGCCGGGCAGTTTGGCCATGCCCATCGGCGTGGTGTTCACCAGTCCATCCGCTTGCGCCAGCGCACTCGGCAGATCGCTGCCGGCACAAGCCCGGCCGCTGCCAAAATGTTGGTTGAGGTTGTTCGCAAGGCTTTGCGCGCGGCTGCTGTCCACGTCGAAAATACTCAGCTGCTGCACGCCTTCGCTCAATAGCGCGTGGGCGACTGCGGCACCGGCACCGCCAGCACCCATTTGGACGACACGCTTGCGGGCGGTGCCGTTCAAGCCACGCCGAAAACCTTCGGCAAAACCCAGGCAGTCGGTGTTGTGCCCAATGCGTTTTCCATCCTTGAGCACCACGGTGTTCACTGCGCCAATGCCTCGGGCTTCAGGCGAGAGTTCATCGAGCAGCGGGATGATCGCCTGTTTGCACGGAAAGGTGACGTTCAGGCCGGTGAAGTTCATCCGCTCGGCTGCCATCAGCAAGTCGGGGAGGGCGCCGCTGTCGAGTTTCAGCTGATCGAGGTCGATCAACCGATAGAGGTAGCGCAGGCCTTGGGCATCGCCCTCGTGCTCATGCAGCGCAGGGGTTCGGGACGCCTGGATGCCGGCGCCGATCAGTCCTGCGAGTACAGCGTTGTTCTGCGACATGTGGCTCATCCCTTCAAGCGATGGCTGAAATGCTCCAGCGCCAGGCGATAGCCGTGGCTGCCAAAACCGCACAACACTGCGGTGGCAATGGCCGAAACGAACGAGTGATGACGGAACGGTTCGCGCGCATGCACATTGGACAGGTGCACTTCGATTACCGGTAACTCGCTGGCGATCAGCGCGTCTCGAATTGCTACCGAGGTGTGCGTCCAGGCCGCCGGATTGATCACGATCCCGGCACAACGACTGCGTGCCGAATGAATCCAGTCGAGCAATTCGCCCTCGTGGTTGGTCTGGCGAAACTCCACCGCCAGACCGAACTCCTCGGCGGCGCGACCGCACAAGGCCGAAATGTCGGCCAGGGTTTCGTGACCATAAGTCGCCGGCTCACGGGTGCCGAGCAAGTTCAGGTTCGGGCCGTTGAGCACCAGAACGATAGGGGCCATCAGGGGGGATCTCCATTGTTATTGTGGGCGTAGGTCGAGGAAGACCCGCCTGTGGAGATAAATTGTACTAGCTGGTTAATTTGGTCAATTGAAGCTGAGCGCCAAGGCTCAAAGGATTGAAATAAGTGTTCGATGATCGGACAGTCGCTGTCGTCATCCTGCCCAGTGCGGCTGATGTTCAAGCAGAAAATCAATAAACGCCCGTAACCGAAGCGGCACATGACGACTCTGCGGATACAGCAACGTGAAGGGCCGCGAACGCCCGCCAAAAGGCTGAAGCACTTCAATCAGTGAACCCTCGGCCAGCTCTTTCTCGACGATGAAGCGATAGGTCTGAAACAGCCCGGCGCCATGCCTGGCCAGTGTCACGCCGCCCAATACGTCGTCGGAGCAACTGAAGCCGCTCTCGGCGAGTACCTCCAGTTGCTTGCGGTTGTCGTTGAACAACCAGGAAATGCGCCGACCGCTGCTGGGCAATTCGAACTGGATGCATTCGTGCCGGTGCAGATCGTCGAGGGTTTGCGGGGTGCCTGCGCGTTGCAGGTAATCGGGGCTGGCGATCACCACGAGTGCGGCGTCTTCAAGGTGTCGGGCGATCAACCCGGAGTCGGGGATGGCACGCACGCGAATCGCCAGGTCATAGCCTTCGTCGACGAAATCAATGTTGCGATTGCTGATATGTGCTTCGACCTGCACGTCAGGGAAGCGCGCTCGAAACGCCGGTAGCAACGGCAGGATGCGGTGATGAGCGTAAGTGGTGGGAATACTGATACGCAATTTGCCGGACGGCGCTTGCTGCTGGCCCATCACTTCGCGTTGGGCCTCGACCAGTTGCGCCACCGCCTGACGGCATTGCTCGAAATAACGGCGTCCGCTGTCGGTCAACTTCACACTGCGCGTCGTACGGGCGAACAGCCGCACCCCCAGGCGCTCCTCCATGCGCGACACCGAACGGCTGACGGCTGCTGGGGTCACACCGGCCACCAACGCCGCAGCGGTAAAACTGCCGGCTTCGGCCGCCAGACAAAACAGCTCGATGCTGCCCAGCTGAAGATCGTCGAACTGTCGCTGCATGATTGATTACACCGGGGATCAAATGAAGTGTCTGAGTCTGTATTTATCAAATGCTGTCGGATAAATACAGCGAGTGCCCTCTAACACTCATTTTGAAGGTGCCACCCTTGTTCAGCACCGGCAGCACCACCGGTCAGGTATTGGCGGTCAATGGCGGAATGAGCGCTGGCAAGTGGTAAACATTGGGCTGCATTTTCCTGATCACATCACTGGAGAAACATCATGCCTTTCGTAAGCGTGCGTATTACCCGCGACGGTGCCACCAAGGAACAGAAAGCCCAGGTCATTGCCGAAATCACCGACACCTTGCACCGGGTCCTCGGTAAACGGCCAGACTTGACCCACATTGTGATCGAAGAAATCGACACCGATAACTGGGGTTATGCCGGCATGACCACCACCGAGTATCGACAGCAGCAGGGATGAGTATTGCTGTCCAAATCGCCGTCCTCGTGACGGCTTTTGTGGGTGTAATGAAAGGATTGCTTACCATTTTGCCCGGTGGTTTGCGGACCTGCGGTGATCTCGAACGCTAGTCTCAGGTTGCAGTGACCGATGGCATGGATACAGCCAGTTGTCGGAATCTCAAAGGAATGTCGGGTCTTCGGAGTTCAATAACCTAACAGATGGGTTAGCATGAAAATATGCACCTACAAAGGGCTGGCACTGGTGGTCATGCTGCGTGACGAGCACTGCCCACCGCACGTGCATGTGGATGCAGGCACATGGAGTGCGCGTTTCATCTTCAGTTTCTGGCACAACGGCGTCGAGCTCTGGGATGTCCTCCCGCACTCGCGCCGCCCGCCTTTGGCTGTTTTGGAGGGATTACGTCAGGCGCTGAAACAGCCCGCCCATTTACGTCGTGCTCGCAGTATCTGGTGGGTGAAATTGCAGACCACCTGTCTGCGCAATCAGTTATGGGATTGGCAGACCAATGAAGTAGTGCTGATGAAGCGGATCGCCAGTACGACCTATCAGATCGCCTCGGCTCGTTATGAGGTCAAGGACAACAAAACCCTGATGGAGCTGATAGGCGCGCCAGAGGGGGTGGAGATAGAGCTATGAAAACGATACAGGCAAAAGTGCAATTCGATCGACCGCTGACAGAGGCCGCTCTGGATGAGGCCATCGAGCGAGGCGAAGCGACTCGTCGTGGGTTGAATGTGATCAGTGTGAGTTTTCAGGAGCTCTGTCTGTCGATCGGCTTCGAGGATGGTAGCGCTGTGGTGTTGCCGGTGAAGAACTACCCGGAGTTCGACGGTTTCGAGGCGGCAGACTTCGAGCCGTTCAAGGTCGGTTTCGGCGGGACGGCGCTCTGTCATGAGGGCAAGGACTTGCAGGTCTCTATCGCCGGGATGATCCAGGCGAGCAAACCGTTGATGGACATGGCCGCTTCGGTGATCGCCAGCCGCAATGGCCGCCAGAGCAGTGCCGCCAAGGCTCAGGCGGCCCGTGCCAATGGCAAGAAAGGCGGGCGTCCGCGCAAGGTTGATATTGCGCTTTGATCAGCGACAAAAAAGCCGTCATCAAGACGGCTGTTTTGTATTGAACGTGTGCAATCAACGCCGGGTCAGCAAGACCCCGGATTCCATGTGGTGCGTCCACGGGAACTGATCGAACATCGCGCAGCGGGTGATGCGGTGGGTGTCGTGCAATTGGGCGATGTTGGCCGCCAGCGTCTCCGGGTTGCACGAGATGTACAGAATGTTCTCGAAGCGTCGGGTCAGCTCGCACGTGTCCGGGTCCATGCCGGCGCGCGGCGGGTCGACGAATACGCTACCGAACTCGTAGCTCTTCAGATCAATGCCGTGCAAACGGCGGAACGGGCGAACTTCATTCAACGCTTCGGTCAGCTCTTCGGCAGACAACCGCACCAGAGTGACGTTATCCACAGCGTTTTCACTGAGGTTGCTCAGCGCCGCATTCACCGAGGTCTTGCTGATTTCGGTAGCCAGCACTTTGCGCACGCGGGTCGCCAGCGGCAGGGTGAAGTTACCGTTGCCGCAATACAGCTCCAGCAAATCGTCGGAACGATCACCCAGGGCGTCGTACGCCCAGTTGAGCATCTTCTGGTTCACCGTGCCGTTCGGCTGAGTGAACGCGCCTTCAGGTTGGCGATAGCTGAAGGTGCGACCACCGACTTCAAGTTTCTCGACCACATAATCATGGCCGATCACTTCGCGTTTGCCCTTGGAACGACCGATCACGCTGACATTCAGGTCCGCGGCCAGTTTTGAAGCCGCCGTGTGCCAGTGCTCGTCCAGCGGACGGTGATAACACAAGGTGATCATCGCATCGCCGGCCAGGGTGGTCAGGAACTCCACCTGAAACAGCTTGTGGCTCAAGGCGGCGCTGGCTTGCCAGGCGGCCTTGAGCTGCGGCATCAACTGGTTGATGCGCAGGCTGGCGATCGGGAATTCTTCGATCAGGATCGGCGTGCGTTTGTCTTCCTGGGAGAACATCGCGTAGTGACGCTCGCCGGCTTCGCGCCACAGACGGAATTCGGCGCGCAGGCGAAAGTTCTTCAATGGCGAGTCGAACACCGCAGGTTCAGGTGCATCGAACGGCGCCAGCAGGTCACGCAAGCGCGTGGCCTTTTCTTCGAGCTGAGCAGTGTAAGCCTGGGAATCGAAAGTCATGCGTTGAACCAACCCAACTTGATCACGAACAGAATCGACAGAATCACCAACGCCGAGTTCAGTTCACGGCCACGGCCGGACAGCAACTTGATCGCGGTCCAGGAAATGAAACCGAACGCGATACCGTTGGCGATGGAGTAAGTGAACGGCATGGCCAGCGCGGTAACCACCACAGGCGCGGCGACAGTGATGTCGTCCCAGTCTATTTCCGCCAGGCCCGAGGTCATCAGTACCGCGACGAACAGCAGGGCGGGTGCGGTGGCGAACGCCGGTACGCTGCTGGCCAGCGGTGCGAAGAACAGCGCCAGCAGGAACAGGATCGCCACGACTACAGCCGTCAGACCGGTACGACCGCCGGCGCTGACGCCCGCCGCCGATTCGATGTAACTGGTGGTGGTCGAAGTGCCCAGCAGGGAACCGGCCATGGCCGCGGTGCTGTCGGCGATCAGCGCACGACCCATTTTTGGCATGTGGCCGTCCTTGCCCATCAGGCCGGCGCGCTTGGCGACGCCGATCAGGGTGCCGGAGTTGTCGAACAGATCGACGAACAGGAAAGCGAAAATCACGCTGACCAGACCGATGTCCAACGCGCCCTTGATGTCCAGTTGCAGGAAGGTCGGCGCCAGCGAAGGTGGCATCGCCATCACGCCGCCGAACGGTGTGAAGCCCAGGGCGATGGAAACGATGGTCACGGCCAGGATGCCGATCAGTACCGCACCGCGCACTTTCAGGGCTTCAAGGGCAACGATCAGTGCAAAACCCAGAGTCGCGAGGATCGGTGCCGGTTGTTTCAGGTCGCCGAGGCCAACCATGGTCGCCGGGTTGCTGACCACGATACCGGCGTTGTGCAGGGCGATCAGCGCCAGGAACAGGCCGATACCGGCGGCAATCGCTGAGCGCAACGCCAGCGGGATGCTGTTGATGATCCATTCGCGGATGCGAAAGATCGACAACAGGAAAAACATGACCGCCGAGATGAACACCGCACCCAGCGCCACTTGCCAGGTGTGGCCCATGTGCAGAACCACGGTGTAGGTGAAGAAGGCATTCAGGCCCATGCCCGGTGCCAGCGCGATCGGGTAGTTGGCGATCAGGCCCATGGTCGTCGAGCCGATGGCCGCAGCCAGGCACGTTGCGACAAACACCGCGCCCTTGTCCATGCCGGTCTCGCCGAGGATGCTCGGGTTGACGAACAGAATGTAGGCCATGGCCAAAAAGGTCGTGATACCGGCAAGAATCTCGGTACGCACGTTAGTGTTGTGTGCCTTGAGTTGAAACAGCCTTTCCAGCATGTCTGCTCCCCGTGGCGCGCCCGGCGCCGTGAATGTATCGACTTCAACAGCAAAGCACAGGCCGTGCCAGGCGCCTGAGTATTTTCTGTCGGTCGGAAAAAGCCGCGCATCATACCAGCAGCGTGCGGCTATGGCTGCGATCGTCGCCGATGTTTTGTCGTCTGGGGGAGTGGGGCATACTGCGCGCTGGTTTCAGGAGGGAATATGTCTTCTATAAAGAGCAGGATGATTCTGGCATTTGGCCTGTTTGGCACCTTGTTGGTCGGCGCGCAAAGCGCAATGGCGGCGTCCGCACCACCGTTGAGTGAAGTCAAGGTCCTCAAGGTCCAGTCGACGTCCTGCGGCATTGAAAATATTGCGCCAGGGCAGGAGAAGACGCAGTGCGATCACGCAGGACCGAACATCAAGATCTATGTGCTGGAGATCGGCTACGGCCGCCTGGCGAATGCAACGCTGGACGGATTTGAAGTCGATGGCGTACGGACCCCTGTCTGCGCCTATGGCAACGGCAATCTGACGGAATGCTCCGGCATGGCCAGCAAGATCGTCGGCAATCTCTACGTCTTTGATCTGGCGGGTAAGCAGGAAGGTACGTTCACCTTCAGCAATACCTCGATCAATGCTCCCGGCAATACGATGTCGACGCAGCTGTACATCAAGTAGCGTTTATTGGGTAACAGCACCGCTCGAACATCTGTCAGCAAAGCTGACTACGCTTTAAAGATCACCCTGTGGACGCAGACCATGACCTTTAGAGCCCTGATTACCCTTGCCGAAGGTATCGACGACCTGCAAGGCGTGACACTGATCGACGTGTTACGCCGTGCGAAAGTCGAAGTGGTGGTGGCGAGCATCGAATCGCGGCGCATGCTCACCTGCGCCCGTGGCACCCGACTGACCGCCGACGCGATGCTGGTCGATGTGCTGGCGCAACCGTTCGATCTGGTCGTTCTACCCGGCGGTGCCGTCGGCGCTCAGCGCCTGGCAGCTCATCAACCCTTGTTACAGCTGGTCAAGGATCAATCCGCCGCCGGGCGCCTGTTTGCCGCTATCGCCGAGTCACCGGCGCTGGCGCTGCAAGACTTTGGCGTATTGCGTCAGCGGCGCATGACCTGTCTTCCCGCGGCCAGCCATCATTTGCTCGGCTGCACATTCGTCGATCAACCTGTGGTCGTCGACGGCAACTGCATCACCGCCCAAGGTTCGAGCGCTGCCCTGGCGTTTGCGTTGATGCTGGTTGAACGACTGTGTGGCAAGGCCGTCAGGGCTGCGGTGGCGGGGGAGTTGCTGGTGTAGCGGATACCGCTGAGGCTTTCGGCTCATCCACCGGTACATGCATGCGGTCGCGCTGGGCCAGGGTCGGGAACAGTTTGATCCAGGTCCCGGTGACCAGCAGCGTACCGATCCCGCCCATGACCACCGCCGGTACGGTGCCGAACCAGTGGGCGGTGAGGCCGGACTCGAACTCGCCCAACTGGTTCGAGGCGCCGATGAACAAACCGTTCACCGCGCTGACCCGGCCGCGCATTTCGTCCGGGGTTTCCAGTTGCACGAAGGACGCGCGGATCACCATGCTGATCATGTCTGCCGCGCCGAGCACCACCAGCACCGCCAGCGAGAACCAGAACGAGGTCGACAGGCCGAAGGCGATGGTCGCGACGCCGAACACCCCGACGGCCGTGAACATGACGCGTCCGACGTTGCGCTCCACGGCAAATCGCGCCAGCCATAACGACATCAACAAGGCCCCGACCGCTGGCGCCGAGCGCAGCAGACCCAGCCCCCAGGGACCTGTCAGCAGGATGTCCCTGGCAAATACCGGCAGCAGCGCGGTGGCACCACCGAGCAAGACCGCGAACAGGTCCAGTGAGATCGCCCCGAGAATGTCCGGGCGACTGCGAATGAAGCGAATCCCGGCGAGCAACGAATCGAGGGTCGCCTTGCCCTTGTTCAGCGGGGTTTGCCGCGCGGGCAGGTTGAGCATCAGGGTGCAGGCGATGAGGTACAGAATCACCGTCGGGCCATACACCCAGACGCTGCCGAAGGCATACAGCAAACCGCCCAACGCTGGCGCGACAATGGTTGCCGATTGCTGCGCCGACTGGGATGCCGCCACCGCGCGCGGAAACAGAGCACTGGGGACGATGGTCGGCAGCAACGCCTGGGTGGTCGGCATTTCGAACGAGCGGGCGGCGCCGAGCAGGAACGCGAGGATGAAGATCATCTCGCGGGTGACATGCTCGGTAGCACTGCCGATGGCCAGGGCGAGGGCGATCATCGCCTGCAACGATTGGCAGATGGCCGCGACCTTGCGCCGGTCATAGCGGTCCGCCACATGCCCGGTGTGGAGCATGAACAACACTCGTGGCGCGAACTCCACCAGCCCGACCAGCCCCAGGTCCAGCACATTGCCGGTCAGTTGGTAGAGGTTCCAGCCGATCGCCACGGTGAGCATCTGGAAACCGCTGGCGGTGAATACCCGCGCCAGCCAGAACGCAATGAACGGCCGGTGATGGCGTAACAACAGCGGGGCTTGGGTCGGCATCGGCGGGCAGGTCTGAACGAGGAAAAACCGAGATTATCACCAAGTTGTAACTAAAGGTGCGCAGGTCGGAGGGTAGGAGCTGCCGCAGGCTGCGATCTTTTGATCTTCGCTTGTCGGCAGCTCCCATAGCCTGATTGAAAAGATCGCAGGCTTCGCCAGCTCCTACGGAGGGGCTGAGGCAACCTGTCACGCGGCAAAAGACCACACAGTCCGGCGGCGAAAATGGGACTACTCTTTCATCGTTACTTGATCCAGATCAAAACCCTTGGTGGATTTGCTCTGACGGCCAGATGGCCAGACTCCCTGCGTTGCGATGGTTGTAAAAAACAACGAATTTGAATTCGCCACACTCCATAACCGTGGGGGCGGTGGGTGCAGGCTTCCAGCCAGCAGCCGTATTACCAGACAGAGGAAGACTTATGTTCGGTTTGGAGGCACTTGATCTCGCCCGAATTCAGTTCGCGTTCACCATCTCATTCCACATCCTGTTCCCGGCCATCACCATCGGCCTGGCGAGTTACCTGGCGGTGCTCGAAGGCTTGTGGCTGAAGACCCACAACGATACCTACCGTGATCTGTACCACTTCTGGTCGAAGATCTTTGCCGTCAACTTCGGCATGGGCGTGGTCTCCGGATTGGTCATGGCCTATCAGTTTGGCACCAACTGGAGCCGCTTTTCGGATTTTGCCGGTTCCGTCACCGGACCGTTGCTGACCTATGAAGTGCTCACGGCATTCTTCCTCGAAGCCGGTTTCCTCGGCGTCATGTTGTTCGGCTGGAACAAGGTCGGGCGCAAGCTGCACTTTTTCGCCACCGTCATGGTGGCCATCGGCACGCTGATCTCGACCTTCTGGATTCTTGCCTCCAACAGCTGGATGCAAACCCCGCAGGGCTACGAAATCGTTAACGGCCAGGTGATTCCGGTGGACTGGCTGGCGGTGATTTTCAACCCGTCGTTCCCGTACCGCTTGATGCACATGGCCACGGCAGCCTTTGTGGCCACTGCATTCTTTGTCGGCTCGTCGGCCGCCTGGCACCTGTTGCGGGGCCGTGATAACCCGGCGATTCGCACCATGCTGTCGATGGCCATGTGGATGGCCCTGATCGTTGCGCCGATTCAGGCGGTGATCGGTGACTTCCACGGCCTCAACACGCTCGAGCATCAGCCGGCAAAAATCGCCGCGATCGAAGGTCACTGGGAAAACGTCGGCAATGAACCAACCCCGCTGATCCTGTTCGGCTGGCCGGACATGAAAGCCGAGAAGACCAGATTCGCGGTAGAGATTCCCTACCTGGGCAGCCTGATCCTGACTCACTCGCTGGACAAACAGGTTCCGGCGCTCAAGGAGTTCGCCCCTGAAGACCGGCCGAATTCGACCATCGTGTTCTGGTCGTTCCGGATCATGGTCGGGCTGGGCTTCCTGATGATCTTCACCGGGCTGTGGAGCCTGTGGCTGCGCAAGCGTGACAGGCTGTATTCGAACCGTGCGTTCCTCTACCTGGCCTTGTGGATGGGGCCATCGGGCCTGATCGCGATACTCGCCGGTTGGTTCACCACTGAAATCGGGCGTCAGCCGTGGGTGGTGTACGGGCTGATGCGCACTGCCGACGCTTCATCCATGCACAGTTTCTTGCAGATGAGCATTACGCTGGCGCTGTTCGTCGTGGTCTATTTCTCGCTGTTTGGTGTCGGTCTGGGCTACATGATGCGCCTGGTGCGCAAAGGGCCGAAAATCAACGAAGGTGCCGAGACGAGCCACGGTGGCCCTGGTCAGCAACGTACGCCGGCCCGTCCGCTTTCCGCGGCCGACGATAACGGTGATCACAACCACAGCCTGAACAAGGGGAATTGAGTCATGGGTATTGATCTTCCGCTGATCTGGGCCGTGATCATCATCTTCGGCATCATGATGTACGTGGTCATGGATGGCTTTGACCTGGGGATCGGCATTCTCTTCCCCTTCATCAAGGGCGACCGTGACCGCGACGTGATGATGAACACCGTCGCCCCGGTCTGGGACGGTAACGAAACCTGGCTGGTATTGGGTGGCGCGGCGTTGTTCGGCGCCTTCCCGCTGGCGTATTCGGTGGTGCTGTCGGCGTTGTACTTGCCGCTGATTCTGATGCTGATCGGCTTGATCTTCCGCGGTGTGGCCTTCGAGTTCCGCTTCAAGGCCAAGGACGACAAGCGGCACATCTGGGACAAGTGCTTCATCGGCGGCTCGCTGACGGCGACGTTCTTTCAGGGCGTGGCACTGGGGGCGTTTATCGACGGCATACCGGTGGTCAATCGGCAGTTCGCTGGCGGCACGCTGGACTGGCTGACACCGTTCTCGCTGTTCTGTGGCGTGGCGCTGATCGTCGCTTATGCGCTGCTCGGCTGCACTTGGCTGATCATGAAAACCGAAGGCAAGTTGCAGGAGCAGATGCACAACCTGGCGCGACCGCTGGCGTTCGTGGTGTTGGCGGTGACCGGTATCGTCAGCATCTGGACCCCGCTGGCGCATGCCGAGATTGCTGCGCGCTGGTTCACCCTGCCGAACCTGTTCTGGTTCCTGCCGGTGCCGATCCTGGTGCTGGTGACGATGTACGGTTTACTGCGCGCTGTGGCCCGTAACGCTCACTACACGCCGTTCCTGTTGACCCTGGTGCTGATCTTCCTCGGTTACAGCGGTCTGGGTATCAGCCTGTGGCCGAACATCGTACCGCCGTCGATCTCGATCTGGGACGCCGCCGCACCGCCGCAAAGCCAGGGCTTCATGCTGGTTGGCACCTTGTTCATCATCCCGTTCATTCTGGGCTACACCTTCTGGAGCTACTACGTGTTCCGCGGCAAGGTGACCCACGAAGACGGTTACCACTAGTAGGAGCAAAGCTTGCTCGCGATGGCGCCTTGAAAGGCGCCATCAAACCCAGACCGAGGACCCGGGCAATGGCGGATAAACACTCTTTGCAGGAAATCGAGCAGGCTGAAAAGAAGCCGCTCTGGCAGCGTCTTGGCTGGTTGGCAATGATCTGGACCGGCAGCGTACTGGCGCTGTTTGTCGTGGCCAGCCTGATGCGCATGTTCATGAATGCTGCAGGCCTGACCACTCACTGATCGACCCGAACATCCCATCCCGTGCTTTGCGGCACGGATTTATAACCCTCCGCTGGAGGGTTTTTTTTGCCTGGGCGTTGGCCGTTATTTACGGGCTTTGAGGATCACGAATTTGGGCGTTGCCGCAACCTGTTCGACACCTCGGAACAGGCGCGCCAGTTTGCTGTGATAACCCAGATGACGGTTGCCGACGATGTACAGCGCGCCGCCCACCACCAGCGCTTCGCGAGCTTGCTGGAACATCCGCCAGGCGAGGAAATCACCGACCACCTGTTGCTGATGGAAGGGTGGATTGCACAGCACCACGTCCAGCGATTGCGCTTCCTGCCCGGCCAGACCATCGCCCGCGCGCACGATGACATCGCGCTCACCGAGGGCTGCCTGCCAGTTCTCGGCAGCGGACTGCACGGCCATGAACGACTCGTCCACCAGCGTGTAATGGGCTTGCGGGTTTTGCAGGGCACTGGCGATTGCCAACACACCGTTGCCGCAACCCAGATCGGCGACCCGCGCGTTGCCGAGGTTTTTCGGAAGATGAGGGAGAAATGCCCGGGTGCCGATGTCCAGACCTTCGCGACAGAACACGTTGGCGTGGTTGAGTAGCTCGATTGCCGGCTCGTCGAGTTTGTAGCGAGTCGGGTAGGGCGACTGCGCGGGTTGTCTGGCGTCGGGTGCGGCAATCAGCAAGCGGGCTTTCTTGACCGCAAGCGAAGCTTGCACCGGGCCGATGTAGCGCTCCAGCAGATCACCGGCAGCCCGTGGCAGGTGTTTGACCATGGCCGCGGCAACCACTTGTGCGCCGGGTGCCAGTTGCGTTTGCAGGCGGATCAATTGCTCTTCCAGCAACGCCAGGGTCTTGGGAACACGGATCAGTACCCAATCGAACGGACCGACCAGAGGCGCGCTGGCGGGCAGCACCGACACCGCATCAAAGGGAAGGCCATTGCGTACCAGATTCTTTTCGAGGGCCTGGATCGCGAGGAAGGAGTCGCTGCTGCTCGTGACCTGAACCTTGCCGACGAGGCTCGCCGCCAGCGCACCAAAACTGTCATTGAGCACCAGAACCCGGGTAGCGGCGTTAGGCTGCTGTTCGGCCAGATGATCAAGCAGATACTCGTCGGCCGCATCGAAAGCTTGCAGCGGTTCGTTCTGCTGTTCGGGTTGGCGGATCAGGTCAAGTTGGGCGAAGGGACTTTCGAGCAGGGGCATGAGGCGGGGACTCTGGATAATCAACGGGTGTCCCGCGGTTCTGCACGTATTGAATGCTGGCGGGACCGCCTGAGCGGAATTCGTCGCGAGGTCTCTCGCGTCATCACTCAGAGGGACGTAAATGGTACGTTTTTTTCCGCTGGATTACTCGCTGGTTTTCCTTCGTGTTCAGCGCTGACACGCCGTGGTATTGGTTGAGGTTCAGATCAAATGACTCTTTGCTGCATGCACGACGGCAGAAATCTTGTTGGTGACGCCCAGTTTTCTGATCGCGCTGCCAATGTGGAAATTCACCGTACGCGGGCTGAGATTGAGGATGATCCCGATGTCCAGGGCGGTCTTGCCTTCCGCAGACCACTTCAGCACCTCCGTTTCTCGTGGCGATAAATGAGTCACACTCACGCACCCCGGATTCTTGCTGGTCAGCTTTTGTGTGGCGAGGGTGTGCAGCTTATGGCTGATGAACGTCGCGTAACCGAGGTTTTCATAGAGTTCATAAGCGCTGATTCGACAATGACTTCGGGCCACGCTGAGCATGCTGCTGCTGTGGTTGTTAACGTCATGTACCGGCTGTGACCAACCGTACTGCAAGCCTTGCTCCGCGAGCGCGCGCCAGAGCTCGGGGACCTTGGCGAAGGTGTCTCTGTCCCAGAGAATGGGCAGCATTGATTGGCAGCAATGCGCCACTATTGGATCTATCGTGTAGTAGTTGTTTTGTTCATAGTGCGTGTTCCAGTCATGTGAGTAGTTATTAAGGTTTATGTCATTAAAACAATGGCTTGTCGCATGAGAAGACATCGAAAACGAGCAGTATTCGTAACCAAGGTTGTTAAAGAAATCGAGTGCGATCTTGTAAGCATTTTCAATGCTTGACTCATAAATCAGCTGTTTGAGCTGGGCCTCCTTCCAGATATCCATAGAACCCTCTCCTTTATGTTGCTTGGTGGACGCCGATTGGATCCAAAGCTTACGCGTCACGATTGTAGGATAAGTCTTACTCGCATGAAGTGATCTTTTTGTTCTTGAGTGGCCCGTTAAATGAATAACCGGTTCTTAGAGTGGCAGTCTCTGTAGAAAGCGCGAGGGTTTGACTGTCATTTATAGCGTGTTAAATTTTTTTATTCGGGCAACGGTCCGAGCGTTTAACGTTTTGGTTAATAGTTTTCCATTCATTAATGCCACTACAAACCGACGGTGTTTCTTCGCGCAGCTTTGCGGGACACTGGAACGACCAGACCTATGGAGCGCCCCATGACCGCCAGCGCAGAGAAGTTCACCCGTCAAACCCTGCTCTATGTCCAGCCGTTGACGCCCAACTTGTTCACCTTGCGTACAACGCGAGATCCCGGTTTTCGTTTTCGTGCCGGGCAATTTGCCCGTTTGGGGGTCACCAGACCCGATGGCAGCACGGTATGGCGCGCCTATTCCATGGTCTCTTCACCCCATGACGAGTTTCTTGAGTTCTTTTCCATCGTCGTACCGGGTGGCGAATTTACCAGCGAGCTGAGTCGTCTGGAGGTGGGCGATACCTTGATGGTCGACCGTCAGGCCTTCGGCTTTTTGACCCTTGATCGCTTTGTCGATGGGCGTGATCTCTGGTTGTTGTCCACGGGGACTGGTATCGCGCCGTTTCTGTCGATCCTGCAGGACTTCGAGGTCTGGGAGAAATTCGAGCGAATCATTCTGGTGTATAGCGTGCGCGAAGCGCGTGAGCTGGCTTATCAGGCGCTGATTGCCGAGTTGGCAGCGCGCGACTATCTGGCGGAGCACCACCATAAACTGCAATTCATCGCCACTGTTACCCGCGAGCAGCATCTGCACGCATTGAGCGGGCGCATCACCCAGTTAATCAAGAATGGTGAACTGGAGCGGGTGGCTGGCGTCGCCATAACGGCCGAGCATTCGCGAGTAATGCTCTGCGGCAACCCGCAGATGATCGATGACACGCGCAATCTGCTGAAAGAGCGCGACATGCAACTGAGCCTGAGTCGTCGACCTGGCCAGGTGGCCGTCGAGAACTACTGGTAATGAAAAACGGCGCCTGATCAAGGCGCCGTTTTTTTATCGCAGTACAGCCTTCAGGGCTTGTTGTTCTGCGCTTTGAGCAGGTCGCGAATCTCGCTCAGCAGCTCTTCTTCCTTGGTCGGAACCGGTGGCAGGCTTGGCGCCACAGCCTCTTCACGCTTCAGGCGGTTGATGGCTTTCACGCCCATGAAGATCGCGAACGCGACGATCAGGAAGTCGATAATGCTCTGGATGAATTTACCGTAGGCCAGCACCACGGCCGGGACAGTGCCCTGCGCCGCTTTCAGCGTGACCGCCAGGTCCGCGAAGTCCACCCCGCCGATCAGCAGGCCGATTGGCGGCATGACGACGTCACCGACAAACGACGAAACGATCTTGCCGAACGCGGCGCCGATGATAATACCGACGGCCATGTCGACCACATTACCTTTGACCGCGAAGGCCTTGAACTCACTTATCACGCCCATAGGTTATTCCTTGTTACAGATGAGGTTGGTGAGCGCAGTGTAAATCAGCAAGTCGGGTCGTGCTCGACACAACTGCTTACAGCGCTCGCAGCTATCGACCCGCTTACTGGCAAATAGTTTACAAAGTGCCATCAATCGCGCGTGAATACGCACCAACCCACTGATAGACCAGAAAAAACTCTCAATCGACGCATTGCGTTCTTTCTATTTATGTTTTGACTGCCTGGTCACTAGCCTCTGTTCGGCGCACCTGGATGCGCTACACAAAATCAGAGGAATTGACATGACCACCGCCATTATCCGAGAGGCTTTTCCCCATCGCCGTAAACTCGGCGTCTTGACCGCCAGCCTGCTGTCGTTCTCCGTTCACGCGACGACCTTGACCCGCGATAACGGCGCTGCCGTGGGCGACAACCAGAACTCACAGACCGCAGGGGCCACTGGCCCGGTGCTATTGCAGGACGTGCAACTGATCCAGAAGCTCCAGCGCTTCGACCGCGAACGCATCCCGGAGCGGGTTGTACACGCCCGCGGTACGGGTGCTCACGGTAGTTTCACCGTGACTGATGACCTCAGCGACCTGACCAAGGCCAAAGTCTTTGCCGCTGGCCAGACGACGCCAGTGTTTGTGCGTTTTTCCGCGGTGGTACACGGCAACCACTCCCCGGAAACCCTGCGCGACCCACGAGGCTTTGCCACCAAGTTCTACACTGCAGACGGTAATTGGGACCTGGTCGGCAATAACTTCCCGACCTTTTTCATCCGCGATGCGATCAAATTCCCGGACATGGTCCACGCCTTCAAGCCGGATCCGCGCACCAATCTGGATGATGACTCACGCCGGTTCGACTTCTTTTCCCATGTCCCGGAAGCCACTCGCACCCTGACCGAGTTGTATTCCAACTCCGGTACGCCGGCGAGTTACCGGGAAATGGACGGTAATGGAGTTCACGCCTATAAATTGGTGAATGCCAAAGGCGAAGTCAGTTATGTAAAGTTTCATTGGAAAAGTTTGCAGGGTATTAATAATCTCGACCCGCAAGCCGTTACCAACGTTCAGGGTCAAGACTACAGTCATATGACCAATGACTTGGTGGCTCATATTAATAAAGGCGACTTTCCAAAGTGGGATTTGTACATTCAGGTTCTAAAACCGCAAGACGTGTACAAGTTTGACTTCGATCCATTGGATGCTACCAAGATCTGGCCGGGTATCCCTGAGCGAAAAGTTGGACAAATGGTGCTCAATCGTAATCCTGCGAATGTCTTTCAGGAAACCGAACAAGTTGCCATGGCACCGGCCAATCTAGTTCCGGGAATCGAACCTTCGGAAGATCGTTTGTTGCAAGGTCGAGTGTTCTCTTATGCCGATACGCAACTGTATCGCCTGGGCGCCAATGCGTTGCAGTTACCGATCAATGCGCCAAAAACAACGGTGAACAACGGTAATCAGGACGGTGCGATGAACGCCGGTCACAGCAGCGGTGGTGTGAACTATCAGCCGAGTCGTCTGGAGTCGCGTGAGGAACCTCAAGCGGCACGCTACAGCCAGTCGGCGCTGTCGGGTACGACCCAGCAGGCGAAGATCCAGCGCGAGCAAAACTTCAAGCAGGCCGGTGATCTGTATCGCTCGTTCAGCAAGAAGGAGCGCAGCGACCTGATCGAAAGTTTTGGTGGCTCGCTGGCCACCACGGATGACGAAAGCAAGCACATCATTCTGTCCTTCCTTTATAAGGCTGACCCTGAATACGGCACTGGCGTGACCAAGGTCGCCAAGGGGGATCTGAGTCGCGTCAAGACGCTCGCGGACAAACTGGTCGACTGATCGTCATTGTCTCAACCGGTTCTCGCACGACTCAGTGTTGTGCGAGAACCCAGGAGCTGTGCCATGCGAATCTATCTTTACCTGTTTCTGGCCAGCCTGGCGTTCAGCGTTTACGCAGAGCCAGGTGCCGACCTCACCAAGGATCCGGTAGCGCTCAAGGCGCAATTGCAGGATTACTACTTCGACGCCGCCCGTCGCGGCGACGTGCCGATGCTCGAGACGTTCATCGAGGCGGGCTATTCCCTCGATACTCGCGACAGCAAGGGTTACACCGCTTTGATCCTGGCGGCTTACCACGGTCAGTCTGCGGCGGTAGAGCGTTTGCTCGGCGCCGGGGCTAATGCCTGTTCCCAGGACCTGCGTGGCAACACGGCGCTGATGGGGGCGATCTTCAAGGGCGAAGTGCAAATCGCCCGACGTCTGTTGGCGACCGATTGCAGCCCGGACCAACGTAATGGCGTGGGCCAGACAGCGGCGATGTATGCGGGCCTGTTCAAACGAGTCGAGTTGCTCGACGCGTTGGCAGCCAAGGGCGCCGACCTGAATGCCGAGGATCCGTTGGGCAACAGCGCCGCGCGTCTGGCCGAGGGCGAAATCCGTACCGCGGCGCCGCGCTGATTGTGTCCAGCTGAGCTATCATCGCGGTTTTTTCCGGGAGTTCAGATGGCCAAGGCAAAGCGCATGTACGGCTGCACCGAGTGCGGCTCGACCTTCCCCAAGTGGGCCGGCCAATGCGGTGAATGCGGGGCCTGGAACACCCTGACCGAAACCCTGGTGGAAAGTGGCGGTGCCGCAGCCCCCAGCGGTCGCACTGGCTGGGCCGGGCAGCAGGCGCAGATCAAGACGCTGGCCGAAGTCAGCGTCGAAGAGATTCCACGTTTCTCCACCGCGTCCGGTGAGCTGGACCGCGTGCTCGGTGGCGGTCTGGTCGACGGCTCGGTGGTGCTGATCGGCGGTGATCCGGGTATCGGCAAGTCGACCATCCTCCTGCAAACCCTCTGCAACCTCGCGACCCGCATGCCGGCGCTCTACGTCACGGGGGAAGAATCCCAGCAGCAAGTGGCCATGCGCGCTCGACGTCTGGGCTTGCCGCAAGATCAACTGCGGGTCATGACCGAAACCTGCATCGAAACCATCATTGCCACGGCCCGGGTGGAAAAACCCAAGGTCATGGTGATCGACTCGATCCAGACGATTTTCACCGAGCAACTGCAATCGGCGCCGGGCGGCGTGTCGCAGGTTCGCGAAAGCGCGGCGTTGCTGGTGCGTTATGCGAAACAAAGCGGCACGGCGATTTTCCTCGTTGGCCACGTGACTAAAGAAGGTGCATTGGCTGGGCCAAGAGTGCTGGAGCACATGGTCGATACGGTGCTGTATTTCGAAGGCGAGTCTGATGGACGCTTGCGTCTGCTGCGGGCGGTGAAAAACCGTTTTGGTGCCGTCAATGAATTGGGCGTGTTCGGTATGACCGACAAGGGCCTGAAGGAAGTCTCAAACCCTTCGGCGATTTTCCTCACGCGTGCGCAGGAAGAAGTACCGGGCAGCGTGGTGATGGCGACGTGGGAAGGCACGCGACCAATGCTGGTGGAAGTTCAGGCACTGGTGGACGACAGCCACCTGGCCAACCCGCGCCGTGTGACCCTGGGCCTGGATCAGAATCGTCTGGCCATGCTGTTGGCGGTGTTGCACCGCCACGGCGGTATTCCGACCCACGACCAGGACGTCTTTCTCAACGTGGTCGGTGGGGTCAAGGTGCTGGAAACGGCGTCCGACCTGGCGTTGATGGCGGCCGTGATGTCCAGCCTGCGCAATCGGCCATTGCCTCACGATCTGCTGGTGTTTGGTGAGGTCGGCTTGTCCGGTGAGGTGCGGCCGGTGCCAAGTGGTCAGGAACGCTTGAAGGAAGCCGCCAAGCACGGCTTCAAACGCGCGATCGTGCCCAAGGGCAATGCGCCGAAAGAAGCGCCTGCCGGTTTGCGGATCATCGCGGTGACCCGACTGGAACAGGCACTCGACGCACTATTTGAATAAGCACAATCCCTGGACGCCCTAATCGAATAAACACAGCCCTCGTAGGAGCTGCCGCAGGCTGCGATCTTTTGATGTGTAGCATCAGTCGAATCGCTGAAGATCAAAAGATCGCAGCCTGCGGCAGCTCCTACGAGAGCGGTCAGAGGTCGGTCAGAGGTCGGTCAGAGGTCGGCCAGAGGTCGATCAGCGCGCCCAGCTCCCGTTCAAGTTCGGCGTGATCACCCGTATTGAGTTCGACCAGCCGTCGCAGGCTGCTGACGGACTCCAGGCCTATGTACCGACAGACGAAGCCCAGCTGGTGGTTATTGTCATGGGACAGTTGCACGTCCATGCGGATCTCGGTGTCCTTGCTCAAGTGAATGTCGACCGAGAACATCTTCTCCTTGTCCCCAAGCCACGGCTCGGGACGTTCGATCAACAAGCCCTTGAGTGACAGGTCGAGCAATTTCACCGGCCAGCGATGCTCGCCTTGGCTGAGCTCGGTTCTGGCATCGAATGCAATGCGTTTGAAGCGGCGGCGATTGGCGGGGTGGTCCCTCATGGCGCAATCCTCTGGGTGTTCGCTGACTATAGACCCGCATCTGCACAGGCTGCCACTGTCGGTATGACTCTAGACCTATGTCGGGGTATGGTCTTTGGCGCCAGTAGCGCTAAACTCGGGGTGGCTGTCTTTTTTGTCCACTCTGGCTGGAATCAAAAATGAAAAATAATAATAGCCTGCTACGCCACTTACCTTGGCTGGTGCTGGCAGTCGTAGGCGCATGCGCCTTGGGAGTTGTGGCCTTGCGCCGCGGCGAGGCGATCAACGCCTTGTGGATTGTGGTCGCGGCAGTCGCCATATATCTGGTTGCGTACCGTTACTACAGTCTGTTCATCGCTAACAATGTGATGCAGCTCGATCCACTGCGAGCTACCCCCGCAGTGCTCAACAACGATGGTCTGGACTATGTGCCGACCAACAAACACATCCTTTTCGGTCACCACTTCGCCGCCATCGCGGGCGCCGGGCCATTGGTCGGCCCAGTACTGGCGGCGCAGATGGGCTATTTGCCCGGTACGCTCTGGCTGATCGCCGGTGTAGTGCTGGCCGGTGCCGTTCAGGATTTCATGGTCCTGTTCATGTCGACCCGCCGCAATGGCCGTTCCCTGGGCGACATGGTCCGTGAAGAAATGGGCCGTATCCCCGGGACCATCGCGCTGTTTGGCTGCTTCCTGATCATGATCATCATCCTCGCGGTGCTGGCGCTGATCGTGGTCAAGGCCCTGGCCGAAAGTCCGTGGGGCATTTTCACGGTGATGGCGACCATCCCGATCGCGATGTTCATGGGCGTGTACATGCGCTACATCCGCCCGGGCCGCATCGGTGAAATCTCCATCGTCGGTGTGCTGCTGTTGCTCGGTTCGATCTGGCTCGGTGGGCAGATTGCCGCTGATCCGGTCTGGGCCAAGGCGTTCAGCTTCACCGGGATCCAGATCACCTGGATGCTGATCGGCTACGGTTTCGTTGCCGCGGTACTGCCGGTCTGGCTGATCCTGGCGCCACGCGACTACCTGTCGACCTTCCTCAAGATCGGCACCATCGTTGCTTTGGCGATCGGCATCCTGATCACCATGCCCGAGCTGAAAATGCCGGCACTGACCCAGTTCATCGATGGCACCGGGCCGGTGTGGAAGGGCGGGCTGTTCCCGTTCCTGTTCATCACCATCGCCTGTGGCGCGGTCTCCGGTTTCCACGCGCTGATCGCTTCGGGGACAACGCCCAAGCTGTTGGCCAGCGAAAGTCATGCCCGTTACATCGGTTACGGCGGCATGCTGATGGAATCCTTCGTGGCCATCATGGCGATGGTTGCCGCTTCGGTGATCGAACCGGGCGTGTACTTCGCGATGAACAGCCCGGCGGCGATCGTCGGCGGTGATGTGATGCAAGTTGCGCAAACCGTCAGCAGTTGGGGCTTTGCGATCACCCCGGAAGCCCTGCAAGCGGTGGCCAGGGACATCGGTGAAACCACCGTCCTGGCTCGCGCCGGCGGTGCGCCGACCCTGGCGGTCGGTATCGCGCAGATCCTGCACAGTGTTCTGCCGGGTGAAAACACCATGGCGTTCTGGTACCACTTCGCGATCCTGTTCGAAGCGCTGTTCATCCTGACCGCGGTCGACGCCGGCACCCGTGCCGGGCGTTTCATGCTGCAGGACTTGCTCGGCTCCTTTGTGCCAGCGCTCAGGCGCACGGAATCCTGGACTGCGAACCTGATCGCGACCGGTGGTTGCGTAGCGATGTGGGGTTACCTGCTGTACCAGGGCGTGATCGACCCGCTGGGTGGCATCAACACCTTGTGGCCGCTGTTCGGTATCTCCAACCAGATGCTGGCCGGTATCGCGCTGATGCTTGGCACCGTTGTGCTGATCAAAATGAAACGCCAACGCTACATCTGGGTGACCTTGCTGCCAGCGGCATGGCTGCTGATCTGCACCACCACCGCCGGTTTCATCAAGCTGTTCGACGCCAACCCGGCGATCGGCTTCCTGTCGCTGGCGAAAAAATACAGCGATGCCCTGGCCAACGGTCAGATCCTCGCACCGGCCAAGGACATCACGCAGATGCAGCACGTGATCTACAACGCCTACACCAACGCGACACTGACGGCGCTGTTTCTGTTCGTGGTCTTCAGCATCCTGTTCTATGCGCTCAAGGTCGGCATTTCCGCCTGGGGCAGCAAGGAACGCACGGATAAAGAATCGCCATTCCAGGCTGTTCCGGACGCGTAATCGAGGATTGCAACTATGTTCAATGACCTGAGTCGCCTCGGTAAATACCTCGGTCAGGCCGCGCGCCTGATGGTCGGCATGCCCGACTACGACACCTACGTCGAGCATATGCAAACCCAACACCCGGACAAACCGGTGATGAGCTACGAGGCGTTCTTTCGGGAACGCCAGGAGGCTCGTTACGGTGGCAAGGGTGGGCCGAAGTGCTGTTGACCCGGCTGCCGGGTTAACGCGATCCCTGTGGGAGCGAGCCTGCTCGCGATGACGGTCTTGTATTCAACATTCGTGTTGACTGACAGTCCGCCATCGCGAGCAGGCTCGCTCCCACATTTGTTTTGTGTTCCTTCAGTCATCAGGAGTACTGCCTTTGCCCTCTCCCATTCCGGTAACAGTCCTCAGTGGCTTTCTCGGCGCCGGCAAAACCACGTTGCTGCGCCACCTGCTCAAAGCCGAGCACGGCCTGAAAATTGCCGTGATCGAAAACGAATTCAGCGACGCCGGCATCGACACCCAGCTACTGGGCGATGAGCCGGTGCAAGTCATGACGCTGTCCAACGGCTGCGTCTGCTGCACCATTCACACCGACCTGACCAAAGCCCTGTACCTGTTACTCGAGCGCCTGGACAGCGGTGAAATCGCCTTCGACCGTCTGGTGATCGAATGCACCGGCCTGGCCGATCCGGCGCCGGTGGCGCAAACCTTTTTTATCGATGAAGAGCTGCGCGAGCGCTACATCCTCGACGGCATCATCACCCTGGTCGATGCGGCTCACGCCGAGCAGCACCTGACCCAGACCATCGCTCAGGCGCAGATCGGTTTTGCCGACCGCTTGCTGGTGAGCAAGCGCGATCTGGTCGACGAGGCGACGTTTAACGCTCTGAGCGAACGTCTGACCCGGATCAATCGTCGCGCGCCGATCCGCGTGGTCGAACACGGCAAGATCGATCTGGCCGAGTTGCTCGATGTGCGTGGCTTCAATCTCAACGCCGACCTCGGCGGCGGTGTAAGCCTGCGCCCGGTGAGCAAGGCGCCTTCCATCGACCGCATCTCCAGCCTGGTGCTGCGTACCGACAAAGCGCTGGATATCGACAAGCTCAGCGAGTTCATGAACGAACTGCTGGAAGACCACGGCAAGCAACTGCTGCGCTACAAAGGTGTTCTGAATATTGTCGATGAACCTCGGCGCATGGTGTTTCAGGGCGTGCTGAAGTTGTATGGTTTTGACTGGGACACCGAGTGGGCCGAAGACGAAGCGCGCGAGAGCGTGATCGTGTTTATCGCCGATGAATTGCCGGAAGAAAAGATCCGCGAGGGGTTTGCACGAGTGGCCGCGGACTGAAAGGGCAGTGCCCGTTACATTGGGCGCTCTTTGCTTAATGGTCGTTGCAATGATGACTGAAGGTTTCTTGTTGAAGCGCTGAATTAATGTTTCTTCCTGTTGTTGTGGGAGGTTAAATTTTTACTGCATGTTTTGATCGCGATGGGTGGCTGTTTCTGGTTTGTCTTGAGGGGGCGGAGAGGGTTGTAAGTTACATTTGGTTTGGCTTTTAAAGTTCCATTATTCGACGCAAGTGATACTGTTTTTTGACGCCGATGATGGCGTCAACTTGTTTAGTCTGGAGAGTTATATGAAAGAGCAAATCATGGATCTGTCGGGTGAATTCGACGCGGAATTTGAAGCCTACGTGAAAGCGGGCGACAACCAGGTCGCAGGCGCAGAGGTTATGGCGACCACCGTGTCGTGCGGCACTCTGGGCTGCACCGTTATCGGCTGCTAAGCAGGTAGTCATATATGGCGGGTCGATGACTCGCCATATTCGTTATAGGTGTCATCAAATGTTGGCTGATGTACTGACGTTTCAAGAACGTGAAGCCGCGGGAGCAGGCACGTCGATAGATGTAGACCTGTTGCGCAAGGCTATTGAACAACTGCATAAAAATGATAACGCCCTCCTGCATTATTTTGGTCTGGATCGACAGCATCTGGTCCAGCGAATTGAAAGCAAAAACAGATCTTCCGGGTGGTCCAAAGAATCACCGGTGATAGTATCTTTGAAACATGAAGTTGGCATTATCGAGTCGCTGTCACTGGGTGGGCAGACGGAAGAAGCCGATCAGGAAAATTTTTATTGGTTTTATTATCGTTTTTACTGTTACTTCAAGAAGCGCTTTGAGGAAAATCGGCGATACCTTGCAGTTTGCAATTGCGCCAGCGTTGAAAGTTTGCTGTCGAGTGTCAAGCCTTACGTCATTGCAGGCGTCAAACGTTTATCGGAAAAGTCTCTTGTCCATGCGCTGAACACGCGGATATCCGAAGAGGCCGATCTGGATCTGGAGACCTTCAATCAGCAATTGAAAACCGGGTTAACAGGCACGGTTCTGAAGTCGTATCCGGTTCTGACCCGTCTGTTGATCGAGCAGATCAAGAGCACGGTAGCGTATCTGTACAAGGTCGTTTTTCATTTTGCCGACGATGCTGACCTTCTTCAGCGAACATTTTTGCTGTCCTGCAAGCGGATTGACGCGATTAATCTCGGGTTGGGTGATCCCCATGCCGATGGGGAAACGGTCTGTTCAATACAGGTCGGTCATAAATCACTGGTCTACAAGCCTCGGAGCAACCATGAGGCGTTGTTCTATAACGCTCTGCTCAAGCTACTTCATGAGCGCACTGGCGATGACTGTTTTGCTGTCTACGCGCCGGTAACTCTATCCAGGGTGGGGCGTTGCTGGATCGAAAAAATCGAGAATCTGCCCTGCGAGACAGAGGCCGACCTGCCGTTGTTCTATCGGCGGATGGGTGCACAGATTGCGGTCGTTCACGCCTTGAACGGCATCGACTTTCACTACGAAAACATTATTGCCTGCGGTAGCAGTCCGGTGATGATCGATCTGGAGTGTCTGTTCACGGCCGCCATGGTTGATCTGAAAATCAACCTTCCACACACCAGTGCATTGTTCAAAACCCTCAAGCGCAATAGCCAGTCGGTCTTCTCGACCGGTTTTGTCGCTTATTCGCCAGACGCCGACAATGACACCAGCGGCCTGACTCGGCAGAAAACATTCATTTCGAAAAAAAAGCATCTGATTCGTGAACAAGGTTTTTATCGGTTGAAGCCGCTCAGGATCGACAGAGCTCCCGTGATCAGACACCTGCCGCTCTTCAAGGGGGAGCCGCGTTCAGTCGATGAATATCAGGATGTTTTTTTTCAAGGGTTCGAAGATGCCTACGATGAGGTAACGAAGCATAGCGAAGCGGTACAGGAGCTGATTACCCTGCATGTCAGCCAGCTGAAAACCCGCGTACTGATAAAAAACACTCAGCGCTACGCCGATTTCATCGAGCTGTCCCTTCATCCGCGCTTTATGCAGTGCATGGTTCAGCGTGAGTTGTTGCTGGCGACGTTGTGGTCGGAATTGAACGAGACGCTCACCGGCCATCATCTCCCGCGGTATGAGCTGAATGAGCTTCAGAAGGCGAACATTCCTTGTTTTACCATGCCGATCGGTTCAAGCCAGATAGTCGGTGCCGCAGGCGTGGAGTTGACGCTACTGGCTATCGAAACGCCCTTCGACAGTTGCCGGCGCAAGCTGAGGGCGCTGTCGCCCGACGACAAGGCCTTTCAGAAGTACATACTTCGAGAATGCCTGTTTCCTGTTTCCAATGATGCTTTGCCCTTGAACCGCAAGCATCGGTTTATCGGTGCGCCGGGCCTGACCACGCCGCAGTACCTTGACGGTGCGGTGATTATCGCAAGGATGATCGAGCAGTTGCGTATCAAAGGTGAGGAGGGAGATGTGGGGTGGATGTTCTTGAATACTCATCCACGGACCCGGCGCAAATACATCTCTGCGATGGGCAACAGCCTGTACAACGGCATGGGCGGGCTCGCGGTTTTTTACTTGAGTCTCTTCCGGGTCAGTGGCCAGAAACATTACAGGGACAAGGCTGATGAGATCCTGCGTTCGATGGCCAGGTCCCATGGGCATTTTGATAGTGACATGACGGTCAGCGCCTATTTCGGGCTGGCGTCCTATGTTTACGTCCTGGTCAATTATCAGCGAGTGACAGGGCAAGGAAATCACCAGCGGACCATTGACGAGTTACTCGCCAAACTCGCCAACTTCCCACGTGCGGATGACGAGTTCGACTTCCTCAATGGCTGGTGCGGTACGGTGACAATGCTAGCGAATCTCTATCTGCTGGAGAAGCGCGCGACGCTACTGCCCCTCATCGAAACACTCACCGATACCATCAAGTCCTGCCTGTCGTACGAAGACGGAACGTTTGTCCACACAGCCACTCGAGCGCCGCTGCTGACGGGGTTCTCCCATGGCATGTCCGGCGTCCTCCATGCGCTTGCCAAGGTGTATGAGATCACTCAGGACCCGTCGCTCATTGCGTTGATCACGCAGTTACTAGAGGCCGAAAATCGTCTCACCGTCCAAGGCTTCTGGCTCGATCTGCGTGATCCCTCCCAGCAGGGTTATATGAATAAATGGTGCCACGGGGACGCAGGTATTTTGATCTCCCGACTACAGCTGACCAAAGCGCTGGGAAACGCCTTGAGCAATGATGTGAGGACGGTGATCAACGCTGATATCAGAACCTGCGAAAACAATATCTGGGGTCATGGCCTGGGAAGCGGTTACAGCCTGTGCCATGGTGATTTCGGGAACCTGGTGTGCTTGTTGGATCTGTACCGTCGTGACGCAAACGGGCTCGGTGTCGCCCGTGTCTTGCAGGCGTTTTCAGAGGCTGCGCATAACTTCTTCAGTGAGAGCTTCATCGGTGAAGACAGCATTCCCGATCTCGGGATGATGCTGGGCATAACCGGTGTCGGTCAGGCATTGCTTCATGCCCTGGATGCAAGCTTGCCTAATGTTCTGTCTCTGGAGCTCCAGGGCGCGGCATAAGCAGTGTCTGTTCCAGATGATCCAGATGCTCGGTCATCAACCCTTCGGCAGCCTTGGCATCTCCGCGCTCCACCGCCTCGACAATCGCCGCATGCTCCTGCCACGCACAATGACTGCACGACTGTTCTTCGTTGCAGGCGATAGCCAGTGAAGTCAGCGGCACCAGGCTTCCGAGGAATTGGGCCAGCGGTGCATTGCCGGCGACTTGCGCGAGTTGCAGATGGAACTCACCCGACAGGCGAATCGCCGACCCGCGTTGGTTTTGTTCGATGCAGCGGCGTTCGCGGTCGATCAGTTCGCGTAACTGCGGCAGGTGCCGGGAAGTTGGTTGTTGGCAGGCCAGTCGCACCAGGGTGGTTTCTGTCAGCCTTCGGGCGTGGAGTATCTGGCGAGTTTGTTCGGCATCGGGGGCCGCGACTTGCGGGCGATGATTGGGCCGCAGGATGACCACCTGCTGATGGGACAACCGCGCCAGTACCTCGCGGATGATACTGCGGCTGACACCGAATGCCTGGCCAAGGCTTTCTTCGGTGAAACGGCTGGCCGGGGCAATGCGTTGTTCGAGAATGGCGTCGAAAATCTGCGGATAGATGTCGTCGACGCAACGCTTCTTTTCGCTCTGGCGGCGCAGGGGCAGGGCGGCAGAAATCGAGAAAACGGGATTCTTCAAGGCGTAGGAACTCATGGCCTGTCTCCAGTCCGGTTGCCGATAGGGTTTTTTCTACTACAGCTATTAGCCCAGATTGTCGTCCGGGATGTTCAGTTCAATGCCCATGCGTTTCCCTTCCTGAAGGATGTGCCGGCGCATTTCGGCGCTGGCCAGGGCGCTGTTTTTGCTGCGGATCGCACGCACTACGGTTTCGTTTTCTTCCAGGCGCTCGGCCAAATGCTCCGGCGAATTGCGCAGCATCTCGGCGCTCTGTTTGAGCGCGTTGCTGGTTTGCTGCACGACGTTCTGGAAGATCGGGTTCGAGGTCAGGGTGAACAGCTCTTCGTGGAAGTCGATGTAGGCGTTCATCCCGGCTTCGCTGTCATTGGCTTCGAGGGCTTCGCGCATGTCCATCAGCGTCAGGCGCAGTTGGCCGATTTCCTTGCTGCTGATGGATTGGGCAACCAGCCCGACAATGAACGGTTCGAGGGTGTAACGCAGTTGCAGTACATCCTCCAGGCTGGCGCCGGCCACGCCACTGTCAGTGGTTGGCGCATCATCGAGGCTGGCTTCCAGTACCACCACGCCCTTGCCGGGCATGGAACGCACCAGGCCGAGGGTCTCCAGCACAATTACCGCTTCACGCAGGCTCGGCCGACTGATGCCCAGTTGTTCAGCCAGTTCGCGTTGCCCCGGCAACATATCGCCAGAGCGCCACTGCCCACGCGCCAACGCGGCGCGAAGCTTTTGAACCACTGAATTTACAACTGTTGACGAGGTGATCACTGTTCGCTCCATGAGAGTCGGTAAGGCGTTGGTTATTGTGCCTGCCAATGACAGGCACAAGGTTGGGTCAAAACTCTTGCTGATGCGCCGGTGGTGGGGCTTTACGCGGCTGGAAGGTGTAACCCTGCTCGCCGGACAGTACCTTGTTGGCACGCTGGACATCGATGTCTTTTTCCCAGCGGGCGATGGCCACGGTGGCGACACAGTTACCGATCAGGTTGGTCAGTGCCCGGCCGATGCCCATGAACCAGTCCACCGCGAGTACCAGCACCAGACCTACCACCGGAATCGCCGGGATCGCAGTCAGGGTCGCCGCCAGAATCACCAGTGCCGAGCCTGGAATGCCGTGGGCGCCTTTGGAGGTGATCAGCGAGACCAGCAGGATCGTCAGCAAATCGGTCATGGCCAGCGGCGTACCGGTGGCATTGGCGATGAACACGATGGCCAGGGTCAGGTAGATCGAAAAACCATCGAGGTTGAATGAGTATCCGGTGGGAATCACCAGGCCCACTGTCGAACTGCCGATGCCCAGGTGCTCAAGTTTGCGCATGATTTGTGGCAGCACGGCGTCGGAGGAGGCGGTGCCCAGAACGATCAGCAACTCTTCGCGCAGGTACTTGAGAAACGGCAGCATCCGCAGGCCGGACAGACGCATCACCAAACCGAGGACCAGTGACACGAACACCGCACACGTCAGGTAGAACAAACCGATCAGACTGCCCAGGTGTTGCAGAGAATCCAGGCCATATTTGCTGGTGGTGAAGGCAATCGCACCGAACACACCAATTGGTGCCAGACGCACGATCATGCCCATGATGCGGAAGATCACATGGCTGAGCTCGTTGATCAGTCGCGAGATGCCCGAAGCCGCCTCACCTACCAGGTTCAGCGCGCTGCCGAACAACACCGAAAACAGCAGCACTTGCAGGATGTTGTTGTCGGCGAATGCTCCAATCACCGAGGTCGGAATCAGATCCATCAGGAACTGGGTGGTAGTGTGCATGTGCTGGCCACGCTGGGCGATGTCACCCATGTCGGCGGCGGAAAGCTGCTCCAGATGAATATTCGCACCACTGCCGATGCCGGTGCTGAACGCGAACACCAGACCGATCACCAAGGCGATAGTGGTCAGCACTTCGAAGTAAATCACCGATTTGAGGCCGATGCGCCCGACCTTTTTCAGATCGCCAGCGCCGGAAATGCCGCTGACTACCACGCAGAACACGATCAGGCCGATGAGCATTTTGATCAGTTTGATGAAGCCGTCGCCGAGAGGTTTTAGCTGGGCGGAGTATTCGGGAAGGACCAGTCCGCAGATGATGCCAAGCACCAGTCCAAGGACAACTTGAAGGAAAATTGAGCGCGAGCACCATCTGAGCATGGGAGGAATCCTGGTGAGTGTCCTGGGTGCTGTGCGCTGTGCGCATCAGATTCAGGACTTAATTATTGTGGTCTTACCGGTATGTCCAGTGCAGGCGCAGTTTAGGCTCGAATTTGGCAGAGTTACAAGAGGGTAGGTGAAAATTGGCATGACCGGTCTGACCGGTGGCCAAAGCCGGGCTGCAAGGAGCCGCAGGCGAAAAAAAACCGGCCATCACTGGCCGGTTTCTTTTTACTGCGATTTAGCGGGCTGATTAAGCGCCGTATACCGGCAGCTTTTTGCAGATGGCCTTGACCTTCTCGCGAACGGCGTCGATGACGGCGTCATTGTTCAGGTCCGCCAGGATGTCGCAGATCCAGCCGGCCAGCTCTTTGCACTCAGCCTCTTTGAAGCCGCGAGTGGTCACAGCCGGAGTACCGAAGCGCAGACCGGAGGTGACGAACGGGGAGCGTGGATCGTTCGGTACCGAGTTCTTGTTCACGGTGATGAACGCTTTGCCCAGAGCTGCGTCAGCGTCTTTACCGGAGATTTCCTGCTTGATCAGCGACAGCAGGAACAGGTGGTTTTCAGTACCGCCGGAGACCACGTCAAAACCGCGCTCGATGAACACACCGGCCATGGCCTGAGCGTTCTTGACCACTTGTTGCTGGTAGGTCTTGAACTCAGGCTGCAGTGCTTCCTTGAAGCAGATCGCTTTAGCGGCGATCACGTGTTCCAGCGGGCCGCCCTGGGCACCCGGGAATACCGCGGAGTTCAGCTTCTTCTCGATGTCGGGGTTGGCGCGAGCCAGGATCAGGCCGCCACGTGGACCGCGCAGGGTCTTGTGGGTGGTGGTGGTGACCACGTCAGCGAATGGAACCGGGTTCGGGTAGACGCCAGCGGCGACCAGACCGGCTACGTGAGCCATGTCGACGAACAGGTAGGCGCCGACCTTGTCAGCGATTTCACGGAAGCGCGGGAAGTCCAGAATCTGCGAGTAGGCAGAGAAACCGGCCACGATCATTTTTGGCTTGTGTTCTACCGCCAGACGCTCGACTTCGTCGTAGTCGATCAGGCCGTTGCTGTCGATACCGTACTGCACGGCGTTGTACAGCTTGCCGGAGGAGGAAACGCTGGCGCCGTGGGTCAGGTGACCGCCGTGGGCCAGGCTCATGCCCAGGATGGTGTCGCCAGCTTGCAGCAGGGCCAGGTAAACGGCGCTGTTGGCTTGCGAACCGGCGTGTGGCTGAACGTTGGCGTAATCGGCGCCGAACAGTTCCTTGGCTCGATCAATTGCAAGCTGCTCAACAATGTCGACGTACTCGCAACCACCGTAGTAGCGCTTGCCTGGGTAGCCTTCGGCGTACTTGTTGGTCAGAACCGAGCCTTGAGCTTCCATCACCGCTGGGCTGGTGTAGTTTTCCGAAGCGATCAGCTCGATGTGTTCTTCCTGGCGCTGAGCTTCTTGCTCCATGGCGGCAAAAAGGTCGGCGTCGTACTTGGCAATAGTCAAATCACGGCTGAACATGGCGGTCCTCAAGGATCGGGGGGCAGAAAAGGAAGGCATTCTAACTCAATGGGTTTTGTCTGGCATATGAAAGGACATCATGTCGCAGACAAGTGGTGTTCATGACGGGATTGGCGGTGATTGTGCAGGCCTCATCGCGAGCAGGCTCGCTCCCACATTTGAAATGCGTTCCCTGTGGGAGCGAGCCTGCTCGCGATGGCGTCATACGCCGCACCGCAAATCTCAATCGAACATGAACAACGCATCATTGCTGAACTGCGCCTCGAAGCGACCCGCCGGCATCGGCCGCCCGAACAGATAACCCTGCACCTCGTCGCAACCGTGTTCGCGCAGGAACTCAAGCTGTTCGTGGGTTTCCACGCCCTCGGCGATTACCGCCAGGTTGAGGCTGTGGGCCATGGCGATGATCGCCCGGGCAATCTGCGCGTCCTGTTCACCGGACGGCAGGCCGTCGACGAAGGTCCGGTCGATTTTCAGCACATCGATCGGGAACTGCTTCAAGTAGTTCAGCGAAGAATAACCGGTGCCGAAGTCGTCGACCGCGATGCTCAGGCCAAGGTTTTTCAGCCCGGCGAGAATCTGCATGGCTTCGCTGACTTCGCGCATCAGGATACTTTCGGTCAGTTCCAGCTCCAGGCACGCCGGTGGCAGGCCCGTTTCCTTGAGGATGGTGGCGATGCGCGTGCCGAGTTGGCCGTCGGAGAACTGCCGGGCGGAGATGTTCACCGAGACTTTCGGTACGCGGACCTTGCTCTGGTGCCAGCTCTTGAGTTGACGGCAGGCCTCGCTGATCACCCAGTCGCCGACATCCACTACCAGCCCGAGCTCTTCGAGCACCGGAATGAAGTCTCCCGGCGGTACCAGGCCGCGACGCGGATGACGCCAGCGCAGCAAGGCTTCGGCACCGGTCAGGCGTTTACCGTCGCCGCTGAATTGCGGTTGGTAGTAAAGAACGAATTCGTTTTGCTCAAGGGCGTGGCGCAGGTCGCTTTCCAGCTCCAGACGCTCCAGCGCGCTGGCGTTCATGTCGGCCTGATAGAACTGGAAGTTGTTCTTGCCGCGCTCCTTGGCATGGTACATCGCGGTGTCGGCGTTCTTCATCAGTTGGCTCAGCTCGTTGCCATCCTGCGGGCTCAAGGCGATGCCGATACTGGCGGTGACAAAGAACTCGCGGCCTTCGAGGACAAATGGCTTCACCAGGCTGGCAAGGATCTGCTCGGCGACATGAATCGCCCGGTTCAGCGCGATCTCACGGCTGGCACGCGGTTGCAGGAGCAAGGTGAACTCGTCGCCGCCCATGCGCGCTACCGTGTCGTCATCATCGACGCAACCGAGCAGGCGGGTCGCCATTTCCTTGAGCATGCGGTCGCCGGCGGCGTGGCCGAGGGAGTCGTTGATCGGTTTGAAACGGTCGAGGTCGAGGAACATCAGCACCACCCATGACCGCTGCCGCTCCGCCGATTGCAGCGCGGTGTGCAGCCGGTCCTGGAACAAGGTGCGGTTGGGCAGGTGGGTCAGGGCATCGTAGTAGGCGAGGCGGTGAATTCGCTGTTCACTGGCCTTGCGCTCACTGATGTCACTGAAGAAACACACGTAGCTGGCGAGGTCGCCTTCGTCATCGAGTACTGCCGTAATGCCGACCCACGCCGGGTAGTGTTCACCGTTGCGGCGCTTGAGCCAGACTTCACCTTCCCAGGTGCTGTGCTGATGCAGTTGCTTGAGCACATAGCGCAGGTGGGCTTCTTGCTGATCATCGACGGTCAGCATGTTCGGCAACTGGTCGAGGACCTGCGCCACTTCATAACCGCTGACGCGGCTGAAGGCTTCGTTGGCCTGCACGATGTAGCCGGCCGGGTCGGTGATCAGAATCGCCGACGTCGAATGCTCGAATACCGTGGCCGCCATGCGCAGGTCCTTCTCGGCGCGACGCTGTTGGCTGATATCGCGACCGACCCCGAGCACGCCTTCGAACGCGCCATGTTCATCCCAGACCAATACCAGGCGCAGCTCGATCGGGATTTTGCGTCCGTCGGCGCGCAAGCAGTCGAACAGGAACAACTGGGTTTGCACCTGACTGCGCAATTGTGCCAGTTGTTCGGGTTTATCCAAGGCTTTGCTGACCCGGTCCATCAGGCTGTAGATGCCGGTCAATTGTTGCGGGTTGGCGATGGTTGATTGCCAGCCATTCTGGAAGATCCAGTCAACGTCATAGCCGAGCACGGCGTTCACCGACGGGCTGACGTAATTGAGCGAGAGTTTGCTGTCGGTGGAGAAAATCACGTCGCTGATGCTTTCGGCGAGCATCCGGTAGCGCTGTTCACTGTCGCGCAAGGACTCACTGGCTTCGATCTGATCGGTGATGTCTTTGGCCACGCCAATGATGCGGGTAACCTGGTCGTGCTTGTCCCGCGCCAGCGCTTGCTCGCGGACTTCGAAACGCCGCCATTTGCCGTCGCGGTGGCGAAAGCGCAACTGACACTGCATCAGTTGGGTATAACCGGCCTGGCGCTGTTCCTGACGCAAACGGTGGTAGTGATCGGCGTCTTCGGGGTGCAGCAGAATTTCCCAGAAGTACTCGCCCATCTGGTGCAGCTCGGCTTTGCTGTAACCCAGGGTCTGGCCCAGGTGATGGTTGCTGAAAATCATCCGCTGGCTGATCACGTCCTGCACGTAAAGGTGATCCGGGACGGTGCGCACGACATCCGACCAGAAACCTTCACGCTCCAGCAACGACAGCTCGACAATTTTGCGGCTGGTGATGTCGGTGATGCTGAGGATTACCGCCTTGGCGTCCTGCTGTTCTTCCGGCAAGCGCAGCACCAGCCACAGATGCTGGTCGCGGCCCTGCGTGTCCGTGAGCTTGATTTCCAGTTCCAGCTGTTTCTGCTGGTTGATCACCGCGTCGAGCAACTGGTTGCCGATGGCATTGCCATCCAGTGGCCCGCCTTCGATCAACAGCTTCCAGGCTTGCTCGCTGGATTGGACGCTGAGCAGGTGCAAGGCGACCTGATTGACTTCAGTGATGCGCAACTCCTGCAGCAGCTGCCGGCGTTGCTCGGCGTTCTCCAGCCACAACCGCAGTTGCTCGCTGGTTTGCAGTTGCGCCTTGTCGAGGCAGGCTTTGAGCCCCGAGAGATCCAGTACGCAGAGCGCAACGCCGGTGCCGTCGAAGATGTCCCGATAGCGCCGACGCCCGTCGTGTACCTGACGCTGGCGTCGGCGCATATTCAACAATGCGATGAGCGGTAGCAGCGAGAAGGCCAAACCCAGCAGGCATTTACCGATAAACGCCGGCAGCAGTTGCTCGAATACCCGTTGCCGGTCAAACAGCCCGCGTAACTGCCAGTCGCTGCTGCTCAGAGGAACGATCAGCACGCTGTCGGCCAGGTCATCGGCGGTGAGCACGCCCGGATTATTCGAGGGTAGCCCGTCGTCACGGCTGACGATCTGATGATTGACGCGATTTTCCACCACCCACAGCGGACGGATTCCTGTGTCGCTCTGTTTGGTCAATGAAGAGAAAAACGTCGGCCGCAGACGCAAGATCCAATAGCCGCGAGTGCTGCCGCTGGCCTGGTGCAGCAATAGATGCACCACCGAGCCGTCGTTGGCGTTGCTGAAGTAATGTGCCTGGGCGTGACTGCGCCGGACCAGATCGCCCAGGTAATCGGCATCCTGGCTGTCGCTGGCGCTGTCACTGAGGATTTTCCCCGAGGGGCTGAGCAGTGCCAGGCTGAGCAAGTCAGGCAAGGACTGCTGCAGTTTGCGCAACAACGCCTGTTGCTGATCAGCGGTTTGCGGTTGTTCGACGATCGGTAGCAGATTCAGCGCGATCTGCGCGTTAAGCGCCATGTTCAGGCTGACTTGCGCGCCCAGATCGGCGGTGTAGTCGATGGTGTATTGGCGCTGGTTTTTCTGGGTTTCGCTCAGTTGATCGAACAACTGCCAGAGCAGCAATCCGATCAACAGCAGGACGAGCGTCGCCAATGCACCTTTCAAGGTGCCGCGCAGGGGCGATCCGGTCGCAGGGTGCAGTGCGCTCACGGACGAAGGCGGAGTGACATTGGACAAACTGTGATCCTGCGGTTTGGCTGGATTGGCGCGACGTGCACTATAAGCCGGACGCCCGGAGGGCGGCTAGCATGCCTTGAGTTGTGGCAAAGTGCCAGCCCCTCTCGGCTGGACTGCCTTTCATCATTAAGGTAGCTTTGCCGGTTACGCGGGAGCGTTCCAGCTCTTAGACTCAGGCTTTTTTCGCGCGCACGTATTGATAACAATCAATCGCTGGCGGCGTGTATGGCCTGGCCCGGGCTTCGCCCGTGCTTATATTCATCAGTCACTGACCCTAGGTTCTCCATGGCTCAATACGTCTTCACCATGCATCGGCTGGGCAAAGTTGTTCCGCCGAAGCGGGAAATCCTGAAAAACATTTCGCTGTCATTCTTCCCTGGCGCCAAGATCGGCGTACTCGGCCTCAACGGTTCGGGTAAGTCCACTCTGCTGAAAATCATGGCTGGCGTCGACACCGAGTTCGACGGCGAAGCCCGTCCGATGCCGGAGCTGAACATCGGCTACCTGCCGCAAGAGCCGTTGCTGGATCCGACCAAGACCGTGCGTGAAGTAGTCGAGGAAGCAGTCAGCGTGATCAAGGACGCGCAGGCGCGACTGGATCAGGTCTACGCCGAATACGCTGACCCGGATGCCGACTTCGACAAACTGGCCGCTGAACAGGCCAAACTCGAAGCCATCCTGCAGGCGGGCGACGGTCACAACCTGGATCGCCAACTGGAAGTCGCCGCCGATGCGCTGCGTCTGCCAGCCTGGGACGCCAAGATCGAATTCCTGTCCGGTGGTGAAAAACGTCGTGTGGCCCTGTGCCGTCTGCTGCTGTCCGCGCCGGACATGCTGCTGCTCGACGAACCGACCAACCACCTGGACGCCGACTCCGTGGCCTGGCTGGAGCATTTCCTCCACGACTTCCCGGGTACCGTGGTTGCGATCACGCACGACCGTTACTTCCTGGACAACGTCGCCGGCTGGATTCTGGAACTCGACCGTGGTGCCGGTATTCCGTACGAGGGTAACTATTCGGGTTGGCTGGAAGCCAAGTCCGATCGTCTGGCCGCCGAATCCAAGCAGCAGTCGGCCCATGAAAAGGCCATGAAGGAAGAGCTGGAGTGGGTGCGCAAAGGCGCCAAGGCTCGTCAGTCGAAATCCAAGGCTCGTCTGCAACGCTTCGAAGAAATGCAATCGCAGGAATTCCAGAAGCGCAGCGAAACCAACGAGATCTACATCCCGGCCGGTCCACGCCTGGGCGACAAGGTCATCGAGTTCAAGAACGTCACCAAGGGCTATGGCGATCGCGTGCTGATCGACAACCTGTCGTTCTCCATGCCGAAAGGCGCCATCGTCGGTGTGATCGGCGGTAACGGTGCGGGTAAATCCACGCTGTTCCGCATGCTGATGGGCAAGGAAACCCCGGATTCTGGCAACATCGAAGTCGGTGAAACCGTGCAACTGGCCTGCGTCGACCAGAGCCGCGAAGACCTGGACGGCAGCAAGACCGTGTTCCAGCAGATCTCCGACGGTTCCGACCAGATCCGCATCGGCAACTACGAGATCCCGTCGCGCACTTATGTCGGTCGCTTCAACTTCAAGGGTGGCGATCAGCAGAAGTTCGTCAAGGACCTGTCCGGTGGTGAGCGTGGTCGCTTGCACCTGGCACTGACCCTGAAAGAGGGCGGCAACGTCCTGCTGCTCGACGAACCGTCCAACGATCTCGACGTTGAAACCCTGCGTTCGCTGGAAGAAGCCCTGCTGGACTTCCCGGGCGCCGCCATTGTGATCTCTCACGATCGGTGGTTCCTTGACCGCGTCGCGACTCACATCCTGGCGTACGAAGACGACTCGCAAGCCGTGTTCTTCGAAGGTAACTACACCGAGTACGAAGCCGACCGCAAAAAGCGTCTCGGCGATGCCGCTTCCCAGCCGCACCGGGTGCGTCACAAGAAACTGGCCTGATCAGGCTGGTTGCATAAAAAAACGGGGCCTTCGGGCTCCGTTTTTTTTTTGCGCGTCATTCCCAGGCTATGGGTGCGGTTCAGCTCGGTTCGATGCGGATGATTTCGATCAACTGATCACCGGCCGGTCGCTGCCAAAGCACTTCGTCGTTCAGCTGTGCGCCGAGCAGCGCTCGCCCCAGCGGTGAGCTCCAGTTGATCAGGCCTTTGGCGGCAGCGGCCTGATCTTCGCCGACCAGTTGCACGCGTCGTTCGGTGCCCAGTTCATCGGCGTATGTCACCCAACTGCCAATCTGCACTTTCTTGGTGGAAGTGGCCGGTGTCACCACTTGAGCGCTTTGCAGGCGTTGATTGAAGTAACGCAAATCGCGCTCGAGATCGGCCAGCCACTGTGGATCAGCCTCCTCGCGGGCTGACTGTTCGCCGTGCAGGGTTTGCAACTCGGCGACTTTGGCCTGCAGCAGGGCCAGCCCTTCGGGCGTGACGTAATTGGGCTGCGTGCTGACCTGGCGTTCTACCGGCTGGTCGGCTTGTGGGGTGGCGTTATCTTCATTGACGAAAGCGCGGCTCATGGCGGTTCTCCCTGAATGGGGTTTCGGCCATCGTCGCAGTCTTTTGGTTTCGAAGGTTGTCCGAAAACGACCTGCTGCGAGCGATAGGCCTTAAGCTTTAAGCTGCAAGTCAAGCCATGTCCGTCCTTGACGCTTGCAGCTTAAAGCTTGCAGCTTTAGTAGTGATACCACTTCATCTCAAGCATAACTTCATTTTCGGGGGACGCGAGGTGGCTGAACTCACGCTGGGCACTCAGGCGCAGGCCAAGGTTGCGCGACAGTTCCCACTGCTGGTTCAGGCTCAGGCTGCGTCGTACTTCGCCGTTGGTGAAGTAATCACCTTTGGTTTCCAGGCTCAGATTGCCCAGCGGGTTCTTCCACAGTACACCGCTGTTGAAACCGGCAGCCGGGGCGATGAAACCGGCAAAGTCGTTGTTGTGTTCGATGCGCACGGTGCCAAGGGCGAAGCCGAGCACGTCGTCGGCCAATTGCCAGGTGCCGCCGGCGCCGCCGTTGACGTGGCTGACCAGGGTTTCGTCGGCATGTTTGCCCGGTACCCGTTCCAGGCCGCCGGTCACCTGCCAGGACCAGGGTTGCAGCAACTCGTTGCGTGGGGTCAGTGAGCGGATGGTCGCCAGGTCCAGTTGCTGCAACTGCCAGTGATTGCCTTCGTACTGGCGCAGTTTCATCTGGAGGATTTCAATCTGTGCGCCGAGGGGGAAGCTTTCGGCGTTGTCGTTGAGGTCGTGATAGGCCATGCGCAGGCCATATTCACCAAAAGCTTTGTCGCCACGGGTGCCGACACCGGCCTGCCAGGTTCGCGATTCGTGACCGTCTTCCGGCAGGCCTGGGCGTTCGATGGACAGCTCCGGTGGCGGGTTTTGATTGATCGCCCGCAACAGTTCGAAACTGCGTTGTGCACGCTGTGGGTCGCGCTCCTGACCATTGGCGCGGTAGCGTTCAAGACGATAGGCCGCGTCGATGATCAGCGCCTGACGATCCAGTGGCAGGGCCTTGAAGGTCGGCGCCTGCAGTTGCTGCTGGTCGGCGCTGACCTTCAGCACCCATTGTTGCTCGTCGTCTGTGAGCGCTTTGGCGCGGCTCAGCAGTTCACGTTCGCGGGACGGACGATAATCGATTTTTTCCACCAGTCCTGCGTCTTTCACGGCTTTGACGGTGTCGGTGGGAATCGCGGTCAGCGGGAATTGTTCGGTGAGCCTGAGGCTCGGTCGTGCCACTTGCAGCAACTCCAGCAAGCGGTAGGAGCAGTTCTCATCGAAGAAGAAGTAATCGAACTGAATCTGCTTGAGCTCCCAGATGTGCTCGACCATGCGTTCGGTTTCTGCCTGCGTCAGGTTCAGCCGGTATTCCCACAGATCGCGGTTCTCCAGGCTGCGGTATTCCGAGAGTTTTTCCTGGTAGGGCACCAGCGCGAACAACCCCGGATAGCCGCCCATCAGGCCTTTCCAGGCATACAGAATGCTGTTGTCCGAGCCTTCGATGTAGGCGCCGAAATTGATCGCGTAGCTGAGCAGGGCGGTGTGGTCGCTTTGCACGTCCGCCTGATCGATGCGCAACAAGGTGTGGCCGAACATCGACGACGGACTGTTCAGGTAAGCCGCCGGAAAGATCATCACCGCGCTGTGGGGCGACACGTCCTTGAACCATTGTTTGAATTCGCTGCAGTCCACCGTCGGTAAATCGTTCAGGTTCAGTTGCGCTTTCAACCAGCGGGTACGCGCGGGGTAAACACATTGCGCGTGTTGCTGGCCTTTGCTGGCCGGGGCGTAGAGCGCTTGTACGGTGGCCGCCAGTTCTGCGTCGGGATGCTCGGCGCCATTGGCCGCCAGGAAGAACTTCTTGTCGCTGACATAGCTGCGCCAGCCGCCGAGCTTTGCGGTTTCGTAGTGGCCCAGGGAAATCCAGAACGGGTCGTTGGCCAGTTGCTGCAAACGTTGGTTGTCGATACGAGGCGCGGCGGACAGCGGGGCGCAGACAAACAGCGCCAGACAGACAAGGCGTTTGAGCATGGTGAGCTACTTAATTCAAAAAAAGACCCAAAGCAGGTCGGGTCCAAAAAAAACAAAACCTGCCCCGGTAAAGGGGCAGGTGAGGCCGAGCTTAAGCCGGGGTGGCATATTTGGCCAGGCGAGCATCGCCTTTGAGCACGGCCAGGGTATTGGTATGCACGTCGTCAGCGGTCACGTCAGCCTTGCTGAAGATCTGCTGGAAGTGCTCGTGGGTGACGGTGGCGAAATACGCACGGTCTTGCGGTGCGACGCCCAGTACCACGGCATAGGTGGTCAGCGCTTCGCCCTGACCTTTGGCCATGTCTTCGGACAGTTCGTTCATCATGCCGTTCATGGCAATCCAGGACTTGCCGCCATAAGTCAGTGCGGCGTTGGTTGCGCAACCGTTGGTCCCGGACGTCATGCCGAAGGTGGCGTTGCCGGAGGTACCGTTGGTGGTGGATGCCAGGAAGTGTGCCGGGGTGCCACGCTGACCGTTGAACAGCATGTTGCCCCAACCGCAATCCGGTCCGCCTGGCGCCTGAGCCATGGCGTTGAGTGATGCAACGGTGAAGAGAGTACCAAGAAGAATCCGTTTCATAGCTGTGTTCTCTTTTGTGTGCGTACCAATGGACAGGGGGTTCTGGCGCCGTTCTGACGCCATAGGGCCGGTTATTAGTCCAGCCGCGCAGTTTGGAGTTTAGGCACGATCCTGCGGTTCCGTGATTTTTTGCAAAACATTCCCCAATACCATTGATTCACACCTGGCCCGCCTGGGGTTTGAGCCTTGACTATGCTTTTACCCAAGGCGCGCCTTGCCAGTCGGTATGGGCAGCGCCAGAATGCCTTCAACTGCCCCGCCTGATGTAAGGAAGCCCGATGCCTGATCCTGTTGCTGCCAGCTTGCGTCTAGCGCCTGAAGCGCTGACCCGTCCGTTTTCCGCTGAACAGTTCAGCTTCTCTACCACCAATGAACTGGAGCCTTTTCGCGGTGTGCTCGGCCAGGAACGTGCGGTTGAAGCCTTGCAGTTCGGCGTGGCCATGCCACGCCCCGGTTACAACGTGTTTGTCATGGGTGAGCCCGGCACTGGCCGGTTTTCGTTCGTAAAACGCTACCTGAAAGCCGAAGGCAAACGCCTGCAGACCCCGGCGGACTGGGTCTACGTCAACAATTTCGATGAGCCGCGCGAACCTCGCGCACTGGAGTTGCCGTCCGGGACGGCCGGTGCGTTCATCGCCGACATCAATGGTCTTATCGACAACCTGCTGGCGACTTTTCCAGCGGTCTTCGAGCATCCGTCCTACCAGCAAAAGAAAAGTGCCATTGACCGCGCCTTCAACCAGCGCTACGACCGTGCACTGGACGTGATCGAGCGCCTGGCGCTGGAGAAAGAAGTCGCTCTGTACCGCGACAGCACCAACATCGCCTTTACCCCGATGAGTGAAGGCAAGGCGCTGGACGAGGCTGAGTTCGCCCAGCTGCCGGAAGCCGTTCGTGAGCGTTTCCACGAAGACATTTCCGGACTGGAAGAACGGCTGAACGAAGAATTGGCCAGCCTGCCGCAGTGGAAGCGCGAATCCAGCAATCAACTGCGTCAGCTCAACGAAGAAACCATCACCCTGGCCTTGCAGCCATTACTTTCACCGCTGTCGGAAAAATACGCAGAAAACGCTGCGGTGTGCGGTTACCTGCAAGCGATGCAGGTGTATCTGCTCAAGACGGTAGTCGAGCAACTGGTCGATGACAGCAAGACCGACGCGATCGCCCGTAAATTGCTCGAAGAACAATACGGCCCGAGCCTGGTGGTCGGCCATCCGTTCAGCGGCGGTGCGCCAGTGGTGTTCGAACCGCATCCGACCTACGACAACCTGTTCGGCCGTATCGAATACAGCACCGATCAAGGCGCGCTCTACACCACCTATCGGCAGTTGCGTCCGGGTGCGCTGCACCGGGCCAACGGCGGCTTCCTGATTCTGGAAGCCGAAAAAATGCTCAGCGAGCCCTTTGTCTGGGATGCGCTGAAGCGGGCCTTGCAGTCACGCAAACTGAAAATGGAATCGCCGCTGGGCGAGCTGGGCCGATTGGCCACCGTGACCCTGACACCGCAACATATTCCGTTGCAGGTCAAAGTCGTCATCATCGGCGCACGCCAGCTGTATTACACGCTGCAAGACCTCGATCCGGACTTCCAGGAGATGTTCCGGGTGCTGGTGGACTTCGATGAAGACATCCCGATGGTCGATGAGAGCCTCGAGCAGTTCGCTCAGTTGCTCAAAACCCGTACCTCGGAAGAAGGCATGGCGCCGCTGACCGCCGATGCGGTGGCGCGTCTGGCAACTTACAGTGCGCGACTGGCCGAGCACCAAGGCCGTTTGTCGGCGCGCATTGGCGATCTGTTCCAATTGGTCAGCGAGGCGGACTTCATTCGCGATCTGGCCGGCGACGAGATGACCGATGCCGGGCACATCGAGCGTGCGCTCAAGGCCAAGGCCACGCGTACCGGGCGTGTGTCGGCGCGAATTCTCGATGACATGCTGGCCGGGATCATCCTGATCGACACCGCGGGCGCGGCGGTCGGCAAGTGCAACGGGCTGACAGTGCTGGAGGTCGGTGACTCGGCCTTCGGGATACCGGCGCGGATCTCCGCCACGGTCTACCCCGGCGGCAGCGGCATCGTCGACATCGAGCGTGAGGTCAACCTCGGGCAGCCGATCCACTCCAAGGGCGTGATGATCCTCACCGGGTATCTGGGCAGCCGTTACGCCCAGGAATTCCCGTTGGCGATCTCGGCGAGTATCGCGCTGGAGCAGTCCTACGGTTACGTCGATGGCGACAGTGCATCGCTGGGCGAGGCCTGCACGTTGATTTCGGCGTTGTCGAAAACCCCGCTCAAGCAGTGCTTCGCGATTACCGGCTCGATCAACCAGTTCGGTGAAGTGCAGGCGGTGGGTGGGGTCAACGAGAAGATCGAGGGCTTCTTCCGTCTCTGCGAGGCGCGCGGTTTGACCGGTGAGCAGGGCGCGATCATTCCTCACGCCAACGTCGCCACGCTGATGCTCGATGAGCGGGTGCTGGCGGCCGTGCGTGCCGGGCAGTTCCATGTCTACGCGGTGCGTCAGGCCGATGAGGCATTGAGCCTGCTGGTGGGCGAGCCTGCCGGCGAGCCGGACGAAGAGGGTCAGTTCCAGGAGGGCAGCGTCAACGCACGCGTGGTGGAGCGTTTGCGGGTGATCGCGGAAATGATCAGCGAAGATGACCTGAAAGAGGCCGAGAAGGAGCAGGCCCAGGCGCAGGCCCTGGAAGCATTGGCCGCGGCCAAGCCCGCCTGATTACACTGCGTAGGAGCTGCCGCAGGCTGCGATCTTTTGATCTTGATGTTCAAACGTCAAAAGATCGCAGGCTCCTGCGGGGGCATGTGCATGCAATAAATGGCGGTCATTTTTGTTGGGTGGATGACGTCAAAAATCCAACAACGACCATTCGGCGCCTTCTAGCCCCCCGTCAACTTGCTGACTCGACTTTTCTTCTATGCTCAGGTCAAGGACATCGACAGTCATCACTGGATCGAGACAGCCTTCGCGTGGAGGCTGAATACCCGATTTACCGAGGGTCGCCGCCATGCCGCGCAACCTCTGCCTCACCCGCCAATGCCTGGGTCTGGTTACCCGTATCGAATGCAGTATTCGCCCGCTCGCGGGGGACACCGGTATGTGGACCTTGTTGTTTGCCGCCGGAATGGCCGGCGAGCAACCTTCCGCCATCAAAGCCCAGGGCCCGTTTCATGGTCCTTTCGTGGCTGAATCGATACTTGAAACCATCGTTGAAAGCCTGACCCTGCACGGTTATCAACTGGCCGATGACCCGCAAATCTGGTGTTTGCACCTGCAAGCCCAACTGCGGGAAATCAATGGTGGACGCTGCCGCAATCCGAGTGGTTTTGAGTTCAACCCCGAGCATTAGCGGCTATTCGACAGGGTTCGGGTTTTCGGCCTTGTCGAGTTTGACCTCGAATCCATATTCGACGGTATTGAGGTTGGTGCGCTGGTAGGTTTCCAGGCTGGTCGGCTGGCCGTAGAAATAATGCACCTCGAACACCGCCGGGCCGTCTGTGCTGGCGTCATGGCTGACAGCAAGAATCTCCTTCAGGTAGTTACCGCTCGCGTCCTTGGCGAAGAAACGCCAGTCCTGGGCGGGGAATACTTTCTGGTCAACCACCAAGGCATTACCCCTGAGCTCCAGACCTTTGGGCAGCTTCTGGGTGTCGAGGCTGCCTTTTGCAATATTGGCCAAAAACAGCGGCATCGAGCCAACCGCATACGCTGGTGTTTCGGGGAACAGGGTCAGGTCATACGTGATGGTGGCGTGCAGCGGGTCGATTTCGAAAGCCTCGGCTGGCAGCTCGATGGGCTCGCCGCGTTTGCCCTTGTCGTCCTGGGTGAAGAAGGTCACGGGAGTGTCACCCGGGCTGAATGAGGAACCGAGCAGTTCGTCGTTGAAGCTTTTCGGGTGATCGAATTCGATGCGTGCCGCACTGGAGTCCTCGACGGACTGGCTGACATGGACGTTCTTTTTCAGTTGCTCCTCATCCAGTGTGGCGCCTTTAAGCCAGGTCGCGGCCTGATCGTCATACACCACCACGGGCGTGCTCAGGGTCTGGATGGTTTTATCGGTGGTATTGCGGTCGAAGCGGCGTACCGGCAAGTCCAGTTCCTTGCGGGTGAGGGTGACAGCCGAGAAGTCGAGGACATTGACTTCGAGGCTGTCGATGGGCCCGTTGAAGTACACCTTGGTGTAATGATGAGTCTGCTTGCGCTCGAACGCCTGCTGCTCGTCGTCGAGCTGTTTTTCGAACTCATCGCTCCAGGCGGTCTGCTTCTGCATCTCGGCCAGTTGTTTTTGATAGAACCCGATTTGCGTGGCGTCTTCGTTGATCGAGCCCGAGCGTGAGAGAAGCTGTCCGGTCGTGTCCCTGGCCTGGACGATCAGCGGATTGAGCGGGGTATCGCTGACGTCTGGCGCCAGTGCCGCGCTGTTGTTGACTTCAACCTCGGCGTAGTTCTTTTCCAGGGCCCGCAGGGTGACGCTGATGTTGTCGTCGGTGCGCGTTTGGCCCACGTCCTTTTTCGCCAGATTGAAGGTGAATACCTTGCGCGGCGCGATGACTTCGATTTTGCCTTGCAGGGTCGCTGGTTGCGGCTGGTTTTTGTTATCGATCTCCAAGCCCTCGACAAAAGGGTAGGCCACGGTCAGGTCATCCGGATTGCTCATGTTGGAGCTTGAAGGACTCAACTGAATGCCGGGATCGGTTTCCGACCATTCGGGCTGGAAAGCGATGACCTTTTTGTTGCTCAGCGTGACCGACTGCCATTCCAACCCATGGGGGAATGGGAACTCGGAGGGCATGTTGAAGTTGAAGGGGAACACCGGTTGCAAGTCGGTCAGGTAGTCGGAGCTGGAGTCCTTGCGCAGCACGAACAGACCGTTGATGTAAGTGTCGACCAGGGCCTGCGGGGTTGGGTAGTGCTTGAGCAGGGCCATGGCGTCTTCACCGTATTCGGTGGCGATCGGCTTGATGGCAAGCTTTTGCTGTGCGCGTTCAAGCAGCAGCAGCGAACCGCCGAGATTGGCCACGGCATCCTTGAGCCTGGGATCCTGAATCGCGTCCAGCGACTTCTCGAACTGTGCGGTCTTCTCCTCGAGGCTCTGCGGGCGCTTCTCATCGCTGGGTGAGCAGCCGCCGATCAGTACCACAAGGCAAAGTCCGACAGTCGTTAAAGGCAATCGCAAATCCATTTTCCGGTTTTCCTCTACAGCGCAAGTGAACGATGCGAATGCTTTGGACACTAGCAGAAAAACGCTTTGACGGACTCGCAGGTTGTGGATTTGTCTGCGGTTTATGGGGTTTTGAGCGGCTGATATACTCGCCGCCGTTTAAAACCCTTGTGTGAGATTCAATGGAACGTTTTGTCGAAAATGCAATGTACGCGTCGCGTTGGCTGCTGGCGCCGATCTACTTTGGTTTGTCCCTGGGCCTGCTGGCTTTAGCTCTGAAGTTCTTTCAGGAAGTCTTCCACGTTATCCCCAACGTGTTCTCGATGGCCGAGTCCGATCTGATTCTGGTGCTGTTGTCGCTGATCGACATGGCGCTGGTGGGCGGCTTGCTGGTAATGGTGATGATTTCCGGCTACGAAAACTTCGTGTCCGAACTCGACATCGATGACGGCAAGGAGAAGCTCAACTGGCTAGGCACGATGGACTCTTCTTCCCTGAAGATGAAAGTCGCGGCCTCGATCGTGGCCATTTCCTCGATCCACCTGCTGCGCATCTTCATGGATGCCAGGAACGTCGATCCCGAGCACCTGAAGTGGTACGTGATCATTCACATGACCTTCGTGATCTCGGCGTTTGCCATGGGTTACCTGGACAAGCTGACCAAGCACTGATAGTCGCTCCAGTACGCAATCATGCCGCCCGGCCGTTGTGAAACGGACGGGCGGCGGCGTTTCTGGCTTGTGCTTTTGTGCGCCGAGGCATATCCCTGTAAGTGTCTTGGCTCGCCATCGTGCGGGGTGCGCTCATGAACCTGCAAGAATTGAACGCCTATGCCATCGCCGGGAAGGTCGATGAGCTGAACCTGATCTCGATGGAGGGCGGAATTTATCTGTTGGAGGCACGGATACATGGCGCCGCTCATCCGCTCGACGACGCCCATGGGCAAACACTGCGCCTGCGTTCGGTGGAGCATGCCCGTGAAGTGCTTCATGCCTTCCCCAAGCTGACATTCAACCTGATTCACACCTCGGTGCACGACGAGATGTGCGGTCTGGGCGTCAGCGTGGAAGAGAGTCTGAAGGTGCCCATCTCCTGATAGCACCGACACCCCTGATCACCGCAATGGCATCTGTGCTAGTCTGCTCGCCCTTTTGGTTCCGGGCGCTCCGGGATGCGCTGTGTACGCACGGCAACCTCCCGAGCCGTCCATGCAGCGGAGCAGTGTCATGTCCGAAGTAAATCTGTCCACCGACGAAACCCGCGTCAGCTACGGTATCGGCCGTCAGCTGGGCGACCAACTGCGCGACAACCCGCCTCCGGGCGTTAGCCTGGACGCGATCCTGGCGGGTCTTACCGACGCATTCGCCGGTAAGGAAAGCCGTGTTGGCCAGGAAGCAATGTCTGCCAGCTTCAAGGTTATCCGCGAAATCATGCAAGCCGAAGCAGCTGCCAAGGCTGAAGCGGCAGCTGGCGAAGGCCTGGCATTCCTGGCTGAAAACGCCAAGCGTGACGGCATCACCACTCTGGCTTCCGGCCTGCAGTTCGAAGTACTGACTCAAGGTGAAGGCGCCAAGCCAACCCGTGAAGATCAAGTGCGTACTCACTACCACGGCACTCTGATCGACGGCACTGTGTTCGACAGCTCCTACGATCGTGGCCAGCCTGCAGAATTCCCGGTTGGCGGCGTGATCGCTGGCTGGACTGAAGCGCTGCAACTGATGAACGCCGGTAGCAAATGGCGCCTGTATGTGCCGAGCGAACTGGCTTACGGCGCACAAGGCGTTGGCAGCATTCCGCCGCACAGCGTTCTGGTGTTCGACGTCGAGCTGCTCGACGTTCTGTAATACCTGGCCTGTTGTTATGACGGGCCAATGTGGGAGCGAGCCTGCTCGCGATGCGGTCAACTCGGTTTTCCTGTGACACCGAGGTGATGCCATCGCGAGCAGGCTCGCTCCCACAGTTTTTTGCGGTGTCTCATAGTTCGATCTTGTGGTGCAGTTCATTCATCGGGCGCAATGCCCGGGCGTAGCAGAACAGAAACAGGTTGCGCACCAGTTCCTTGAGCACTACCGGCTCGCTGGAGCTCAGGCCATTGAGGTCAAGGTCGCCCTGGTCTTGCAGCTCATTCAAGGCTTCTTCTTCCAATACCGCACAAACTTCCCCGGTTTCCCGATGCAGGATCCTGAGGTAAGGGTGTGGGCGGTCCAGCCATGCATCGATCAAGTAAGTCATGATGCTCATCTCCTTTTGAATGGTTTGATGAGAATAATTCCTATTCAATTAATAGCAAGTACCTATTGGCGGTTTCTGCTGTTTTCTGTGCGGGAATTGCTGAAGATCAAAACGGCTGGCGTTTTGCTATTGGGCGGGATTGTTGGGGGAATCAGCTGAGGGTAAAGCTCCATCCCACGCAGGGCGCGGGATGGAATACAGCAGGTTCAGACTTTTCTGACGAACTCGGATTTGAGCTTCATCGGGCCGATACCGTCGATCTTGCAGTCGATGTCATGGTCGCCATCACACAGGCGGATGTTCTTGACCTTGGTGCCGACTTTTACCACCAGCGAAGTGCCCTTGACCTTGAGGTCCTTGATCACGGTGATGGTGTCGCCATCTTGCAGGACATTGCCGACCGAATCCTTTTTTACGGTGTCATCGGACGCGGCTTCGGCTTCACCGTTAGCGGACCACTCGTGGGCGCACTCTGGGCAGATCAGCTGGGCGCCGTCTTCATAGGTGTATTCGGAATTGCATTTCGGGCAGGGTGGCAACGTGCTCACTAAGGCTCCTTGGATTCAGGATGGCTAAAAAGCGCACATTGTATAGGGTTTTATACGAGAGGGGGCACAGCGACGATAAACCTGTGGGAGCGAGCCTGCTCGCGATGACGGTCCGACATTCAACATAATTGTCGACTGTCAGTCCGCTATCGCGAGCAGGCTCGCTCCCACAAAGGTTGGCTCTTAGTGCGTGCGGGCGACTGCAAACTCGCTCAGTTCGACCAATGCATCCCGGTATTCACTGGCGGGCAGCATTTCGAGGCATTTGATCGCGCGGGCCACGTAATCGCGGGCCAGTTGTGCGGTGTAATCCAGCGAACCCGAGGCTTCCACGGCAGCGCGGATGCTTTCCAGGTCTTCGATGCCGCCTTTCTGGATCGCTTGGCGCACCAGGGCAGCTTGCTCCGGAGTGCCTTCGCGCATGGTGTAGATCAGCGGCAGGGTCGGTTTACCTTCAGCCAGGTCGTCACCGACGTTCTTGCCCAGGGTTTCAGCGTCGCCACGGTAGTCGAGCAGGTCGTCGACCAATTGGAAGGCCACACCGAGGTGGTCGCCAAAGGTGCGCAAGGCTTCGCTTTGTTCTGGCGTGGCGCCAGCCAGGGCCGCGGCACTGTGGGTCGAAGCCTCGAAAAGCATCGCGGTTTTGCCGCGGATGACTTCCATGTAGGTTTCTTCGGTGGTGCTGGCGTCGCGCACCTTGGACAGCTGCAGGACTTCGCCTTCAGCAATGATCCGTGTGGCTTGCGAGAGAATCTTCATCACCGGCATCGAGCCCAGTTCGACCATCATCTCGAACGAACGCGAGTACAGGAAGTCACCCACCAGCACGCTCGGGGCGTTGCCCCACATGGCGTTGGCGGTCGAGCGGCCACGGCGCATGCCGGACATGTCGACCACGTCGTCATGCAGCAGGGTTGCGGTGTGCAGGAACTCGATGGTGGCGGCCAGCAGGCGCATGTCGTCGCCTTCGCGACCCAGGGCCTTGCCACACAGCAACACCAACAAAGGGCGCAGGCGTTTACCGCCGGCCGAAGTAATGTAGTCGCCGATTTTCGATACCAGCGGCACTCGGGAAGTCAGCTGCTTCTTGATGATGCCGTCGACGGCGCTAAAATCGTCCGCCACCGCGCGGTAGAAAGCTTGGGGTTGCATCAGCGACAGTCGCTCCAGAAGGGTTGCGCGGCATGCTAGGACCCACGTCCGGGCCTGTCAAGGCGCGATGGACGGCCACTTGCAACGTGCTCGTGCCTTGCGTACAATCGCGCACCCTGAACTTCCTGGGCAGCACCTGCCTTACGCAATTGCATTTGGGTCGTTCCATCCCATGCAGCCATGCCAGCCAATACCTCTTCTTATAAAGAGCTGGGTGAGCAGGATTATCGGAGAAATACCATGTCGTACGCAGTAATCGTTACTGGTGGCAAGCAATACAAGGTCGCCCCAGGTGAATACCTGAAGATCGAGAAACTGGAAATCGCTACCGGCGAATCCGTAACTTTTGATCGCGTTCTGTTGGTCGCCAATGGCGATGACGTGAATATCGGTGCTCCAGTTGTTGCTGGCGCTACCGTTGTGGCTGAAGTGATCTCCCAAGGTCGTCACGATAAAGTCCGCATCATCAAGTTCCGTCGTCGTAAGCACCACATGAAGCGTATGGGCCACCGCCAGTGGTACACCGAGATCAAAATCACCGGTATTCAGGCTTAATTTCAGCCTAATTCCTCACTAGGAGAATTGAACTCATGGCACACAAAAAAGCTGGTGGTAGTACCCGTAACGGTCGCGACTCAGAAGCCAAACGCCTTGGCGTGAAGATGTATGGCGGCCAGAAAATCATTCCGGGCAACATCATCGTGCGTCAGCGCGGTACCCAATTCCACGCCGGTTACGGTGTTGGCATGGGTAAAGATCACACCCTCTTCGCGAAAATCGAAGGCGTGATCAAGTTTGAAGTAAAAGGCGCGTTCAACCGCCGTTACGTGAGCGTTGTCGCGGCTTAATTGCGCGATCGCTGGAAAAGCCCTGTCTTGCGACGGGGCTTTTTCGTTTGTGGGGTGAGTCTCTTGCAAAACTGTTTGTATGGGCTGCCGGCGCTGGATTGTGCGGTCGTTGATTGAGGTCGCTGCGCTCATTTTTGCAAGAGTCTTATGTCTTAGTGTTTTTCGGCTCGTCCGTATGGCGAGAGGCGTTTTGTTATGAAGTTTGTTGATGAAGTATCGATTCGAGTAAAAGCTGGCGACGGCGGCAATGGCTGCATGAGTTTCCGTCGGGAAAAATTTATTGAAAACGGCGGTCCTAACGGCGGTGATGGTGGTGACGGCGGCTCGGTCTACATGATCGCCGACGAAAACCTCAACACCCTGGTCGACTACCGTTACACCCGGCACTTCGATGCCGAGCGCGGCGCCAACGGCGGTAGCACTGACTGCACCGGCAAGAAAGGTGAAGAGCTGGTCCTGCGGGTTCCGGTCGGCACCACCGTCATCGACTCTGCTACGCAAGAAGTCATTGGTGACCTGACCAAGGCTGGTCAGCGTCTGCTGGTGGCTCATGGCGGCTGGCACGGTCTGGGTAACACCCGTTTCAAGTCCAGTACCAACCGCGCGCCACGCCAGACTACGCCGGGCAAGCCGGGCGAGCAGCGTGACCTCAAGCTGGAAATGAAGGTGTTGGCCGACGTCGGTCTGCTGGGCTTGCCGAACGCTGGCAAAAGTACCTTTATTCGTTCGGTTTCGGCGGCCAAGCCGAAAGTTGCCGATTATCCGTTCACCACGCTGGTGCCAAACCTCGGTGTGGTCAGCGTCGATCGCTGGAAGAGCTTTGTCATCGCTGACATTCCGGGTCTGATCGAAGGCGCTTCCGACGGCGCGGGCCTGGGGATTCGCTTCCTCAAGCACTTGTCGCGTACTCGTCTGCTGCTGCACCTCGTCGACATGGCGCCGCTGGATGACACCAGTGCTCCGGATGCTGCCGAAGTGATCGTCAGCGAGCTGACCAAGTTCAGCCCGTCGTTGGCTGAGCGTGATCGCTGGCTGGTGCTGAACAAGTGCGACCAGATCCTTGAAGAAGAGCACGAAGAGCGGGTCAAGGAAATCGTTGATCGTCTGGAGTGGACTGGTCCGGTCTACGTGATCTCGGCTATCGCCAAAGACGGCACCGAGCGCCTGACGCGTGACATCATGCGTTACCTGGAAGATCGTGCCGATCGTCTGGCTAACGACCCTGTCTACAAGGAAGAGCTGGCCGATCTCGATCAGCGCATCGAAGACGAAGCCCGCGCCCAGTTGCAGGCTCTGGATGACCAGCGTGCGCTGCGCCGCAGCGGCGTGAAGTCGGTCCATGACATCGGTGACGATGACTGGGACGAAGAAGATGTGGATGACGAAGACGGTCCGGAAATCATTTACGTCCGCGACTGATTCATCTGCGGCAACCTCGTTCCTGTAGGAGCAAGGCTTGCCCGCGATGACGGTTTATCTGGTCGGGCGCAGTGTTATCATCGTCCGCAAGCCAGATTCCAAGGCGCCGCTCTTTAGAGCGGCGTTTTGGTATCTGCAAAACGCAGTAATACAAATAATCGCATGGGTGGCGCTGGGTCGCGCCGCTCGCCGGCATAGGTTGAAGATGATGCGGAGCAAGGTGACAGGTGCGCAGCGTTGGGTCGTGAAGATCGGCAGCGCTTTGCTGACGGCTGACGGCAAGGGTCTGGATCGCGCGGCAATGGGCGTCTGGGTTGAGCAGATGGTCGCGCTGCATGAGGCGGGTGTCGAGCTGGTGCTGGTGTCCTCGGGGGCGGTGGCGGCAGGTATGAGTCGCCTTGGCTGGACCGCACGACCCAGTGCGATGCACGAGTTGCAGGCGGCTGCCGCCATCGGTCAGATGGGATTGGTGCAGGCCTGGGAATCGAGCTTTGCCGAGCATGGCCGGCACACGGCGCAGATTCTCCTGACTCACGATGACTTGTCCGACCGCAAGCGTTACCTCAATGCGCGCAGCACCTTGCGTGCGCTGGTCGAGCTCAAGGTCATTCCGGTGATCAACGAGAACGATACGGTGGTCACCGATGAAATCCGTTTTGGCGACAACGACACGCTGGCAGCGCTGGTGGCCAACCTGGTCGAAGCTGATCTGTTGGTGATCCTCACCGATCGTGACGGCATGTTCGATGCCGATCCGCGCAACAACCCTGATGCCAAGCTGATTTACGAGGCGCGCGCTGACGATCCTGCATTGGATGCAGTGGCGGGCGGCACCGGCGGTGCATTGGGTCGTGGCGGTATGCAGACCAAATTGCGTGCGGCGCGTCTGGCGGCGCGTTCGGGGGCTCACACGATCATTGTGGGTGGGCGTCTGGAGCGTGTACTGGATCGTTTGAAGGCAGGCGAGCGCATCGGCACCTTGCTGTCGCCTGAGCGCGGCCTGCTGGCGGCGCGCAAGCAATGGCTGGCCGGGCACTTGCAGACCCGCGGCACGCTGGTGCTGGATGAGGGTGCGGTCACGGCGTTGTCGCAGGGCAATAAAAGTCTGCTGCCGGTCGGTGTGAAGCTGGTTCAAGGTAGCTTCCGTCGCGGTGAAATGGTGGTGTGCGTGGCGCCGGACGGTCGTGAGATTGCCCGTGGGCTGGCTAACTACAGCGCACTTGAAGCGCAAAAAATCATCGGTCAATCGTCTGAGGCGATTGTCGGTCTGTTGGGTTACATGGCGGAGCCGGAGCTGGTTCACCGCGATAACCTGATCCTGGTTTAAGGAAAACGCGAATGCGCATGGCAAAAGGATTGTTGGGGTTGCTGCTGGCGATGCCGCTGCTGGTTTCGGCTGAAGAAATCGGTCAGGTATCGACTGTATTTAAATTCGTCGGACCGAATGACCGCATTGTCGTCGAGGCCTTCGACGATCCCAAGGTCGATGGCGTGACCTGCTACCTGTCGCGAGCCAAGACGGGCGGCGTGAAGGGCGGTCTGGGGTTGGCCGAGGATCGGGCGGAAGCGTCCATCGCTTGTCGCCAGGTCGGGCCGATCAGCTTCAAGGGCGAGCTCAAGGATGGCGAGGAGGTGTTCAAGGAGCGCACGTCCCTGGTGTTCAAGACCATGCAGGTGGTGCGTTTCCTCGACAAGAAGCGCAATACCCTGGTGTACCTGGTCTACAGCGACCGCCTGATCGAAGGCAGCCCGCAGAATGCGGTGACCGCGATTCCGATTTTGCCGTGGACGCACAATCAGTAATCTAACGAGGATTGAAATGTGGGAGCGAGCTTGCTCGCGATAGCGGTGTAGCAGTCAGCAATGATGTTGAATGTTATGGCCTCATCGCGAGCAAGCTCGCTCCCACATTGGTTTTGGGTATGCGCTCGCCAAATCGCAGGCAATAAAAAACCGACCCTAGGGTCGGTTTTTTAATGAGCGTGTCGCTTAGGCAGCAGCGGCAACGTTCAGAGCCTTGACGTGGCCATTCAGGCGGCTCTTGTGGCGAGCAGCTTTGTTCTTGTGGATGATGCCTTTATCGGCCATACGGTCGATAACTGGCACGGCCAGAACGTAAGCAGCTTGCGCTTTTTCAGCGTCTTTTGCGTCGATGGCTTTAACTACATTCTTGATGTAGGTACGAACCATGGAACGCAGGCTGGCGTTGTGGCTGCGACGCTTCTCAGCCTGTTTTGCACGTTTTTTGGCGGAAGGTGTGTTGGCCACCGTCGAGCTCCTCGAAAGACTTTTTAGGAAATAGCAAACAAAATAGGCCGCGAATCATGCCGATGAGTTGAAGTCTTGTCAAGGGCGGTTGAGACGTTCCGCTAAGTGGTAGGTGAGAGCGACGGGATATTTCTTTCCGGCGTGCGACCTGTAAACTCGCGAGCTTTGGCTCTGTGCTGTTGCGGCGCGGAGTATCGCATAAGTGGGCGGTTTGTTCGCCTGCTGTTTATCGACAGGCAAAAACTCTTCAATGAACCTGCTTAAATCGTTGGCCGCCGTCAGCTCTATCACGATGCTTTCCCGGGTTCTGGGGTTCGTCCGTGACACGCTCATCGCACGCATATTTGGCGCCGGGATGGCCACAGACGCCTTCTTTATTGCCTTCAAACTGCCCAACCTGTTGCGGCGGATCTTCGCCGAAGGGGCGTTTTCCCAGGCCTTCGTACCGATTCTGGCGGAATACAAAAGTCAGCAGGGCGAGGAGGCGACACGAACCTTCATTGCTTATGTTTCGGGCTTGCTGACGCTGGTACTGGCGCTGGTGACGATTCTCGGAATGATCGCGGCGCCCTGGGTGATCTGGGTCACGGCCCCGGGCTTTACCAATACGCCGGAAAAATTCCAGCTGACCTCCAGCCTCTTGCGAGTGACCTTTCCTTATATATTACTGATCTCGCTGTCCTCGCTGGCCGGGGCGATCCTCAATACCTGGAACCGTTTTTCGGTGCCGGCGTTCGTGCCGACCCTGCTCAATGTCAGCATGATCATCTTCGCGGTGTTCCTGACACCGTACTTCGATCCGCCCGTAATGGCTCTGGGCTGGGCGGTGCTGGCCGGTGGCCTGGCGCAATTGCTCTATCAACTGCCGCACCTGAAAAAAATCGGCATGCTGGTGCTGCCGCGCCTGAATCTGCGCGATACCGGTGTCTGGCGTGTGATGACACAGATGCTGCCGGCGATCCTCGGGGTCTCGGTCAGCCAGATTTCGCTGATCATCAACACCATTTTTGCTTCGTTCCTGGTGGCTGGCTCGGTGTCCTGGATGTATTACGCCGACCGCCTGATGGAGTTGCCATCCGGTGTTCTAGGTGTGGCGCTGGGGACGATTCTGCTGCCGACACTGGCCAAGACCTACGCCAGCAAGGATCGTCACGAGTACTCGCGAATTCTCGATTGGGGCCTGCGCCTGTGCTTTGTGCTGGTGCTGCCGTGTTCGCTGGCGCTGGGGATTCTGGCGGAGCCGCTGACCGTTTCGCTGTTCCAGTATGGTCAGTTCAGCGCGTTTGATGCTTCGATGACTCAGCGTGCACTGGTTGCCTACTCGGTCGGTCTTCTCGGGATTATCGTGATTAAAGTGCTGGCGCCGGGCTTTTATGCGCAACAAAACATTCGCACGCCGGTAAAAATCGCGATTTTCACGCTGGTCGTCACTCAGCTTTTCAACCTGGCCTTGATCGGCCCGTTGAAACACGCCGGTCTGGCGCTGGCTATCAGTGCTGGCGCGTGCCTCAATGCCGGTCTGTTGTTCTATCAGTTGCGCAAGCAGAAGATGTATCAGCCGCAGCCAGGCTGGGGCCGGTTCGGGCTCAAGCTGGTGGTCGCGGTGACGGTGATGTCCGCGGTGTTGCTGGGATTGATGCATTTCATGCCGGCCTGGGGCGAAGGGCACATGCTGGAACGCTTGCTGCGTCTGGGGGCTTTGGTAGGCGCCGGTGTGGTGGCATATTTCGGTATGCTGGCGTTGATGGGCTTCCGTCTGCGGGACTTCAATCGCAAGGCGCTGGACTGACAATAATCACGGGTCGGGCGTCGGTTTTGTCGGCTCGATCACTTTGGGTTACGGTGTTGCCTGTCGTCGGCCGCCGGGTGTGGTTATAATCGACCACTTTATGAGCAAGAAGCGCGTTATGCAGCTGGTTCGAGGCCTCCACAATCTGCGCCCCCAGCATCGGGGCTGTGTCGCCACTATTGGCAACTTTGACGGTGTTCACCGTGGTCACCAGGCTATCCTGGCCCGGCTGCGTGAGCGTGCGCTCGAGTTGGGTGTACCCAGCTGCGTGGTGATTTTCGAGCCACAGCCGCGTGAATTTTTCGCCCCGGACACGGCTCCGGCCCGTCTGGCGCGCTTGCGCGACAAGCTGCAGCTGCTGGCCGACGCAGGTGTCGACCGGGTTCTGTGCCTGGCATTCAATCAGCGCTTGAGCAAGCTCAGCGCCGCCGAGTTCGTCGACACGATTCTGGTCGATGGGCTGGGCGTGCAGCATCTGGAGGTCGGTGACGACTTCCGTTTCGGCTGTGATCGGGTAGGGGATTTCGATTTCCTGCAACAAGCCGGAACAGTTCAGGGGTTCACCGTCGAAGCGGCCCAGACCGTTGAACTGGACGGGTTGCGTGTCAGCAGCACCCAGGTGCGTAACGCCCTGGCCGCGGCTGATTTTGCCATGGCCGAGCGATTGCTCGGTCATCCGTTCCGGATTGCCGGACGGGTCCTGCACGGGCAGAAGCTGGCGCGCCAATTGGGTACGCCAACAGCCAACGTGCAACTCAAGCGTCGTCGTGTACCGCTGACCGGGGTTTACCTGGTGAGCGTCGAAGTCGACGGCAAGACCTGGCCAGGCGTCGCCAATATTGGCGTGCGGCCAACGGTTGAAGGTGATGGCAAAGCCCACCTTGAAGTCCATATTCTAGATTTTGCCGGCGATCTGTATGACCGGCGTTTGACGGTGGTTTTCCACCATAAGCTGCGCGAAGAGCAGCGTTTCGCCTCTCTGGAGGCGCTTAAGACGGCGATCAATGCGGATGTCGCCGCCGCCCGTGCCCTAGCCGCACCTAGCGCCAATCGCTAATGAAGAGCCTTAAATGACCGACTATAAAGCCACGCTAAACCTTCCGGACACCGCCTTCCCAATGAAGGCCGGCCTGCCTCAGCGCGAACCGCAGATTCTGCAGCGCTGGGACAGCATTGGCCTGTACCAGAAGTTGCGTGAGATTGGTAAGGATCGTCCGAAGTTCGTTCTGCACGACGGTCCTCCGTACGCCAACGGCACCATTCATATCGGTCATGCGCTCAACAAGATTCTCAAGGACATGATCATCCGCTCGAAAACCCTTTCGGGTTTCGACGCGCCTTATGTTCCGGGCTGGGACTGTCACGGTCTGCCGATCGAGCACAAAGTCGAAGTGACCCACGGCAAGAACCTCACCGCGGATAAAACCCGCGAGCTGTGCCGTGCCTATGCCACCGAGCAGATCGAAGGCCAGAAGTCCGAGTTCGTCCGTCTGGGCGTGCTTGGCGACTTCGCCAACCCGTACAAGACCATGGATTTCAAGAACGAGGCCGGTGAAATCCGTGCCTTGGCCGAAATCGTCAAGGGTGGTTTCGTGTTCAAAGGCCTCAAGCCTGTGAACTGGTGCTTCGACTGCGGTTCGGCCCTGGCTGAAGCTGAAGTTGAATACGAGAACAAAAAGTCCTCGACCATCGACGTGGCGTTCCCGATCGCCGACGAAGCCAAACTGGCTGCCGCCTTCGGCCTGCCGTCGTTGGGCAAACCGGCTTCGATCGTGATCTGGACCACCACCCCGTGGACCATCCCGGCCAACCAGGCGCTGAACGTTCACCCAGAGTTCAACTACGCCCTGGTCGATGTCGGCGACAAACTGCTGGTACTGGCTGAAGAGCTGGTCGAGTCGTGCCTGGCTCGCTACAACCTTGAAGGTTCGGTCATCGCCACCGCCACTGGCGCGGCGCTGGAACTGATCAACTTCCGTCACCCGTTCTACGATCGCCTGTCGCCGGTTTACCTGGCCGAGTACGTTGAACTGGGCGCTGGCACCGGCGTGGTTCACTCCTCGCCAGCCTACGGTGTAGACGACTTCGTGACCTGCAAAGCTTACGGCATGGTCAACGACGATATCCTGAACCCGGTGCAAAGCAACGGTGTTTACGTGCCATCGCTGGAGTTCTTCGGCGGCCAGTTCATCTGGAAGGCGAATCCGGCCATCGTCGACAAGCTGACGGAAGTCGGTGCGCTGTTGCACACCACCGTCATTGAGCACAGCTACATGCACTGCTGGCGTCACAAGACCCCGCTGATCTACCGCGCTACTGCGCAGTGGTTCATTGGCATGGACAAACAGCCGACGACTGGCGACACCTTGCGCAAACGCGCGATCAAAGCCATCGAAGACACCAAATTCGTACCGGCCTGGGGCCAGGCGCGCCTGCATTCGATGATCGCCAACCGTCCGGACTGGTGCATCTCCCGTCAGCGCAACTGGGGCGTGCCAATCCCGTTCTTCCTGCACAAGGAAAGCGGCGAGCTGCACCCACGCACCGTTGAGCTGATGGAAGAGGTTGCCAAACGCGTCGAAGTCGAAGGCATCGAAGCCTGGTTCAAGATGGACGCGGTCGAGCTGCTCGGTGACGAAGCGCCGCAGTACGACAAGATCAGCGACACCCTTGACGTCTGGTTCGATTCGGGCACCACGCACTGGCACGTCCTGCGCGGTTCGCATCCGATGGGCCACGACAACGGTCCGCGTGCCGACCTGTACCTGGAAGGTTCCGACCAACACCGCGGCTGGTTCCACTCGTCGCTGTTGACCGGTTGCGCCATCGACAACCACGCGCCGTACCGCGAACTGCTGACCCACGGTTTCACCGTCGACGAAGCCGGCCGCAAAATGTCCAAGTCCCTGGGCAACGTGATCGCGCCGCAGAAAGTCAACGACACCCTGGGCGCCGACATCATGCGTCTGTGGGTGGCTTCGACCGATTACTCGGGTGAAATGGCAGTTTCCGATCAGATCCTGCAACGCAGTGCGGACGCCTACCGGCGGATCCGTAACACCGCGCGCTTCCTGCTTTCCAACCTGACCGGTTTCAACCCGGCCACCGATATCCTGCCGGCAGAAGAAATGCTCGCGCTGGATCGTTGGGCCGTGGACCGTACCTTGCTGCTGCAACGCGAGCTGCAAGAGCACTACGGCGAATACCGTTTCTGGAACGTCTACTCCAAGATCCACAACTTCTGCGTGCAGGAGCTGGGTGGTTTCTACCTCGACATCATCAAGGATCGTCAGTACACCACTGGCGCCAACAGCAAGGCCCGCCGTTCGGCGCAAACCGCGTTGTTCCACATCTCCGAAGCGCTGGTGCGCTGGATCGCGCCGATCCTCGCCTTCACCGCTGATGAGCTGTGGCAGTACCTGCCGGGCGAGCGCAACGAATCGGTCATGCTCAACACCTGGTACGAAGGCCTCAGCGAGTTGCCGGAAGGCTTCGAACTGGACCGCGCCTACTGGGAGCGGATCATGGCGGTCAAGGTCGCGGTCAACAAGGAAATGGAAATCCAGCGCGCGGCCAAGGCCGTGGGCGGTAACCTGCAAGCCGAAGTGACACTGTTTGCCGAAGAGGCGCTGAGCGCCGACCTGGCCAAGCTGAGCAACGAACTGCGCTTCGTGTTGATCACCTCGACAGCGAGCATTGCACCGTTCGTGCAAGCGCCGGCCGACGCAGTGGAAACCGAAGTCAGCGGTCTGAAACTCAAAGTGGTCAAGTCGAGCTTCGCCAAGTGCGCCCGTTGCTGGCACTGCCGTGAAGACGTCGGCGTGAACCCTGAGCATCCGGAAATCTGCGGTCGTTGCGTCGACAACATCAGCGGTGCCGGCGAGGTTCGTCACTATGCCTAATGCTGCTAGCCGTTTCGGACGGCTGAGCTGGCTCTGGTTGAGCGTGCTGGTTCTGGTCATCGACCAGGCCAGCAAGTTCCACTTCGAAAGCTCGCTGACGATGTACCAGCAAATCGTGGTGATCCCCGATTACTTCAGCTGGACCCTGGCTTACAACACGGGCGCGGCCTTCAGCTTCCTGGCTGACAGCTCCGGCTGGCAACGCTGGTTGTTTGCCCTGATCGCGGTCGTGGTCAGTGCCGTGCTGGTGGTCTGGCTCAAGCGTCTGGGGCGCAACGACACTTGGCTGGCGATTGCGCTGGCACTGGTGCTCGGCGGCGCGCTGGGCAACCTGTACGACCGCATTGCCCTGGGCCATGTGATCGATTTCATTCTGGTGCATTGGCAGAACCGCTGGTATTTCCCGGCGTTCAACTTTGCCGACAGCGCCATCAGCGTCGGGGCTGTGATGCTCGCGCTGGATATGTTCAAAAGTAAGAAGACCGGAGAAGCCGTTCATGACTGAACAGGTATTGGCTGAGCAACGCATCGGCCAGAACACGGAAGTCACCTTGCACTTTGCATTGCGCCTGGAGAACGGCGACACCGTCGACAGCACCTTCGACAAAGCCCCGGCGACCTTCAAGGTCGGCGACGGTAACCTGCTGCCAGGTTTCGAAGCCGCGCTGTTTGGCTTCAAGGCGGGCGACAAGCGTAATCTGAGCATCGCGCCAGAAAACGCTTTCGGCCAGCCCAACCCGCAAAACGTGCAGATCATCCCGCGTTCGCAGTTCCAGGATATGGAACTGTCCGAAGGCCTGCTGGTGATCTTCAACGATGCGGCGAATACTGAGCTGCCCGGTGTGGTCAAAGCTTTCGATGATGCTCAGGTGACCATCGATTTCAACCACCCGCTGGCTGGCAAGACATTGACCTTTGACGTAGAAATCATCAACGTCAAAGCGCTGTAACTGATCCAATGGGATCAACTGTGGGAGCGAGCTTGCTCGCGATGGCTGAGTACCATTCAACATCAATGTTGGATGTGAGGCGCTCATCGCGAGCAAGCTCGCTCCCACAGTAAGTTTTCACTGTTTTCGAGCCTGGTGTTCGAATGACAGGCAGGCATTACTATTTCTTGCGCGCAAGACACGAGGCACAGCATGCAAATCAAACTCGCCAACCCCCGTGGCTTCTGCGCCGGTGTGGACCGGGCGATCGAAATCGTCAACCGCGCCCTGGAAGTCTTCGGGCCGCCGATCTATGTGCGCCACGAAGTGGTCCACAACAAATTCGTCGTTGAAGACCTGCGCGCACGCGGGGCGATCTTTGTCGAAGAGCTGGATCAGGTGCCGGACGACGTCATCGTGATCTTCAGTGCCCACGGGGTTTCCCAGGCCGTTCGTACTGAAGCCGCAGGCCGTGGCCTGAAGGTATTCGATGCGACCTGCCCGTTGGTGACCAAAGTGCACATCGAGGTGGCGCGCTACAGTCGCGACGGTCGTGAATGCATTCTGATCGGCCATGCCGGTCACCCGGAAGTCGAAGGCACGATGGGGCAGTACGACGCCAGCAATGGTGGTGCGATCTACCTCGTCGAAGACGAAAAAGATGTCGCCGCGCTGAACGTACGCGACCCTGAAAAACTCGCCTTCGTGACTCAGACCACCTTGTCGATGGACGACACCAGCCGTGTGATCGATGCCTTGCGCACGCGTTTTCCGGCCATTGGCGGCCCGCGCAAGGACGACATCTGCTACGCCACACAGAACCGTCAGGACGCGGTCAAGCAACTGGCTGACGAATGCGACGTGGTGCTGGTGGTCGGCAGCCCGAACAGCTCCAACTCCAACCGCTTGCGTGAGTTGGCCGAGCGCATGTCCACCCCGGCGTACCTGATCGACGGCGCCGAAGACATGCAGCGCAGCTGGTTCGATGGCGTCGAGCGGATCGGCATCACCGCCGGGGCTTCGGCACCGGAAGTGCTGGTTCGTGGCGTGATCGAGCAACTGCAGGCCTGGGGCGCTACCGGTGCCGATGAACTGGCCGGTCGCGAGGAGAACGTCACCTTCTCCATGCCCAAAGAGCTACGCGTTCGCTCCCTGCTCTGATTCTTCACCTCCCGCGCACAAGGCCTGCTCGGCCTTGTCGCTGCGCAGGCTGACGCGGCCGCTTCGGGACAGCACCACCTGGTGATGGCTGACCGGCTCGCGGCCCGCGCAGATGTGCAACGTCCCGGCCTGAAACGCGCCGCTGGGCAACAGCGGCTCGCCGAGGCTGCTGAACCGTACAAAACTCTTCACTGGCCGATTACCCACGATCGGCACCCGTGCGTCTGCCTGACGTTCGATCAGCAGCGGGTTGCTGCTGTCCTGATGACCCTCGCCATTGATGTCCAGAATGATTCGCCAGCCCTGGCCCCAATCGTCATTCAACGCGTGGATGACGATGGTCTGATTACGCAGGATTGCCTCGGTGCGGGCATTGCGCATGCCACTGGCGAGCGTTTGCGCTGCGTTCTCGCGGTGCACCGATTGTGTGTACTCGCTGAGCAGCGGACTCGCCAGTTGCAGAACGATCGCCGCAATTGCCAGTCCGATAAGCAGTTCGATCAGACCGAAACCCTTCTGATGCATGACGTCTCCTTCCCTGGAGAGGGTGCTGGCTTGTGCAATGAGTGTCAAAACAACCCGACGGCCCCCGGTTGAATGTTCTAGCTTGATACAGCTAGGTGTAGTCGTTGGCAGCGGAGGGCAGCGATGAATCATCGTACAAAAGGTTTCACGTTGATCGAGTTGCTAGTGACCCTCGCGGTGCTGGTAATCCTGATCACCCTGGCGGTGCCGGCGTTTACCCGCTCAGTGCAAAACGCCAAGGCCGACACCGAGATCAGTGATTTGCAGCGAGGACTCAATTACGCCCGGCTGGAGGCGATCGACCGTGGTATCACCACAAGGATCCGGCCAACTGCCGGCGGTAGCGTCTGGACCGGGGAGTTGACGGTGTACGACAGCACCGGCACACCGGCGAATGTATTGCGGGTTGTTCCGGCGATGAGCAGCGGCGCCACTCTGACGCTAACCTCTGGAGTGACCAGCATCGATTTCAACAACCTCGGCGGGTTGTCGGCGCCGGCCACGGCGGTGCTGATCAATTACGTATTAGGGGCGCAGAGCCGGACGCTCAGCGTATGTTTGAACGGAAGGATTGTCTTGGGTGGAAGCTGCGGATGACGGGATCGGGATCGCGTGCACAGGACGGCATGACACTGATCGAAGTGTTGGTTGCGTTGTTGATTCTGGGGGTAGGGCTGCTGGGGGCAGCGGCGATTCAGCTCAATGCGCTGAAATACACCGACAGCTCGCTGATGAGCAGCCAGGCGAGCTTTATCGCCTATGACATGATGGACCGGATTCGCGCCAATTCTGCAGCCGACTACACCGTCACGCCGCCGACCTCGGGTAATTTGAATGTCACTCGGGATCAGGATCTGTATGACTTCACCACCAATATCACCAGCTTCGGCGGCCCGACCGCCACGGGCAGCATTACCCTGAATCAGCGGGTGTATACCATCACCATCACCTGGGATGACTCGCGTGCCGCCGCTGCTACTTCGACTCGCAGTTTTGTCCTGAGCAGTCGCGCCACCGTTGATCCGGTGACGCCATGAACCGTTCATCCCGAGGTTTTGGCCTGATCGAACTGATGATCGCCCTGGCGATCAGCCTGATCGTGGTGCTCGGCGTCGCGCAAATTTTCATCTCGGCGAAAAGCACTTACGTCAGCCAGAACACCTCTGCCGGGATGCAGGAGGATGCGCGTTTTGTCCTGAGCAAGATGATTCAGGAAATCCGCATGGTCGGCATGTTCGGTTGCCTGGGGACGATTACCGATGCGAGCTCGGCCGGTGACTTCAACGCCAACCAGATCACCCCGATCAGCTGGGATAACACCGCGCTCAAATTGACCCTGGTGACTTCGGATGTCGGCGGCAACGGCGGCGGGCCCACCTGGACCGTGGTGTCTGACTGCCGAACCAGCGCAACGGCCTACACCGGGGCGCACACACCGACAGCCGGGCAATTGGCGTTTCCGATCCGGCGGCTGGCCTACAGCTTTAGCAACGGCCAGATCCTGATGACCACGGGCACCGGCGGCGCATCGGCGGTACTGGTGAACAACGTCAGTGCTTTCAACGTGACCTTCGGCATGGCCACCAGTGCCACCGACGTTGCCGCATCGAGTTACAGCAGCAACCCGACCGACCCGACGCGAATCCGCAGTGTGCGCCTGACCTTGACCCTGACGGATCCCAACAACCGCGTGCGCAATCAGACCTTCAACGTGGTTGCCGCCTTGCGCAACCGGTTGATGTAGAGGCGATGCCGATGATTCGTTCTCCTCTCAAGGCACACGCTCAGCGCGGCATGGCGCTGCTGATGAGCCTGGTGTTTCTGCTGCTGTTGACGCTGATCGGCATTTCTTCGATGCAGAACGCCACGCTCCAGGAAAAAATGGCCGGCAGCGTGACACTGCGCAATCAGTCTTTCCAGGGCGCAGAAGCGGCGTTGCGTATCGGTGAAAGCGCCGTGCAGTTGAGTGCATACACCCTGGCGGCGTGCGCCAATACCACTCAGTGTGCACCGCCGGCGGAGTCTTCGGTGATCACGGCTGCCGGGTTCAATTCGACCTCCGGGGTGACCTGGATCGCTGCCGGCAGCGGCTTTTATGGTGTACAGAACATCGGCACCACACTGAGCGCCGTGAATGTCCCGAGCAACACCTCGGCGACGCTCTATCGGGTCACCGCCGTCGGGGTGGCGGGTACCTCGCGCAGTGTGGTGGAGAGCATCTATGCGAAATACTGAGGCTCGTCGTCGGGAGCTATGCCGTTGGTTGACGCAGTTAGTCTGCGGCTGGCTGCTGGGTCTTTATCTGGCCGTTCCGGCGTATGCCTTCACGCCATCGGATTCACCGCTGCTCGGCGCATCGGCAGTCGCGCCGAACGTGTTGCTGCTGATCGATGACTCGGGGAGCATGAACAGCATCATCTATGCCCCGGGGTTTGACCCGACCGTCTCACGAACTCCGGCCCAGCAATGTAACGCGCTCTTGGGCTTGTGTTTGAGTGGCTCCGCTATCGTTGGCGATCCGATCCTGCTGTCCAGTTTGCCCCAGTCGGGATGTTCCAGCGGTTACTACGCGTTCTACAAAAACAGCCTGACGCCGTTGTGCCTCAAGCTCCCTGACCCGGTGGGCAGCGGCAACACCCGTTATTCCGATAACTACATCTCCTACCTGGTGAGCCTGGCCAATGGCAGCAATCGCGACTTCACCGATGGCTCGATACCCAATGACTACCGAATCAACGTGGCGCGCAACGTAGCCACCGCGCTGATCACCAGCAATCGTGGGCTGCGTTTCGGTCTGGCAACCTTTAATTCGCCGACCACCCATGGCAACAGCGATGGCAACAATGGCAACGGCAATGGCAATGGTATCGGCAACAACAATGCGGGTAATGGCGGTTACATCGTCAACGCGATCAGTGATCTGACGGTGGTCAGTGGCAACGTGACCCAAGCCCAGGCGGACGCCAACTACAACGCGCTGATCTCTGCCATCAGCGCCCTGACGGCGATATCCAATACACCGCTGGCGGAAACCTACTACGAAATCACCCGCTATTTTCGCGGCATGACGCCGTACTACAACTCAGGGCCAGCCATCTACACCAGCCCGATCCAGTACCGCTGCCAGAAGAACTACGGGGTGGTCATCACCGATGGTCTGCCGACCTACGACCATACTTTCCCGAACGACGATCCACTCGGCGGCACCCAACTGCCCAACTGGGACGGGATCAACAATGACGGTAACGACCTGCACGGTGATGACGAGGGTGACACCCTGTACCTGGACGATATCGCCAAATTCGCCTTCGACATCGACATGCGCTCCACCGGCACGGATCTGGCGGGCAAAAGCTGGAGTTCACCAGACTTCCCCAAGCAGAACCTGAACACCTACACCGTGGGTTTTACCACCGCCAATCAGATGTTGGCGGATGCCGCCCGTTACGGGCAGGGCAAGTACTATCAGGCAACCGACAGCGCCAGCCTCAACACTGCGTTATCGGCAGCCTTGAGCGACATCTCCACCAAGGCCGGCTCGGGTGGCAGCGGCGTCGCCAGCAGCAACACGGTGACCAGTGGCTCCAGTTATTTTCAGACCAGCTACGACCCCAAGGACTGGCGCGGCACGATCAAAGCCTATGGCTTCACCTCAAGCGGAGCCGTGGACACCACCTCGGTGCTGTGGACCACCGACACAGCCATCGTCCCCGGTGCGACGGCACCGACCTATCAGTCCTGGAACACTGCAACCAACGCCGCGGTCACCCTGGCCTATGGCAACTTCTCCAGCACCCAGCAAACCAGTCTCAGCCAGAGCCTGCCGACCGGTATCAGCGGCAGCGATCTGGTGGAGTGGAGCAAGGGCACCAACAAAACCGGCTTGAAGGCCCGCAGCGTGCTGCTCGGGGATATCATCAACTCGCCGTTGGCGCTGGCATCACCCACCGATAAAACTGCTTCTGACCTGGCCGGCAGCACCAGTTACAGCACGTTCCTGACCAGCAAGGCCGCGAACATGAACACCAGCCTGGTGGTGAATGCCAACGACGGCTTCGTGAATGTCATCAACGCCGGCAACGGCGCGCGGCGTTACGCCTACATGCCCTCCAGCGTACTGCCATCGCTGCACTTCATCGCCGACACCGGTTATATCAATGGCTCCAGCCACAAGTTTCTCAACGATGGTCAGGTTGGTGTGTTCGATGCGCAGCTCAACAGCGCCTGGAAAACCCTGGCCTTGGGCGGGGTGGGGGCGGGCGGCAAGACTTTTTACGCCGTGCAGCTTTTCGATGCGTCGGTGGGAAACGTGACCAATGCCTTGTGGGAAATCAGCGCGCCTGCCACCGCCAACACCGCGAACGCTTTCAATGATCTGGGTTATGCCTATGCGCGGCCGGAAGTGGCACGCTTGGCCGATGGTCGTTGGGCGGCCTTCATCTCCAACGGCTATGGCAGCAACTCGGGCGTTGCCGCGTTGTACGTGGTGGATATTCGCGACGGTTCGCTGATCAGGAAAATCGTCATCGACAGCACCGAAACCACCAATGGTCTGTCTTCGGTCAAGCTCAAGGTCGACTCGCAAAGTATTGTTCAGGCGGCCTATGGCGGCGATTTGAAAGGGCGATTGTGGAAGTTCGATTTGAGCAGTTCGAATCCCACCAGTTGGGGCGTGGCCTTTTCCGGCAAGCCACTGTTTACCACGCCGGGTGGTGCGACTCAGCCGATCACTGCACAGCCGTTGCTGGCGGACCATCCCATTAATGGCAAAGAAGTGTTTTTCGGCACAGGGAAATTCGACGAGACCGCTGACAAGCTCAGTAAGGATCTGCAAGCGTTCTATGGGGTGTGGGATGCCGATGGCGGCTCGGGGCAGATCACTGTGTCGAGCTTGCAGGCGCAGGCCGTCACGGGCGTGTTCACGGGAACCGCTGGGGGGCAGTTCATCACCACCTCGCAGAACCCCGTGACCTATCCTGCGCAGAACGGTTGGTACTTGCCGCTGGTGTACAACAGTGTCCTGACCGGTGAGCGGGTGATCAACCAGGCCGCTCTGGTGCTCGGACGGATTGTGTTTACCACGGCCGGCGTCGATACCACGGACCCGTGTTCAAGTTTTGGCACTGGCAAACTGGTCGAACTCGATGCGTTCAGCGGTAAGATGCTCAACTATGCGGTGCTCGACACCAATGGCGATGCCCTGGTCGACAGTAACGACACGATCTCCAGCGGGGTGATTTTTACCGGTGGTATCCCGACATTGAACGCGATCGTCAACAGTGCAGCCCGCAAAATCGTGAACGACTCCAGTGGCGGCATCACCACCCTGGTTGAAAAATCCGGCGGCGGCAGTCGTCGAATCATGTGGCGACAAATACAGTAAGTGAGAGTTGAGGCAATGCGCAGATCCAACCAAGGTTTTACCCTGATCGAAATCATGATCGTGATCGCGATCATCGGGATTTTGGTGACTATTTCCGCTCCGCTCCTGACCGAGTACGTGAAGAAAAGCCATCGCACCGAAATCGCCGGACTGCTGTCCGAGCAGGCGCAAAACCTTGAGCGGTTCTATTCGAAGAACAATGTGTACACCAACGCTACGGGGCTGAGTGCCGGCAACGACTACTACACCCTCACCCCGACGCTGACTGATCAGACCTTCCTGCTGACCGCCACGCGTAAAGCCGGGTCAACCATGGCCAGTGACAAATGCGGGGATTTCACCCTCACCAACACCGGCGTCAGAGGCATGAACAATGCGACGACCGGGTTGACCACCAAAGATTGCTGGGGTCGCTGAGTAACTTTCTTCGGGCGCGATTTGCGCCCTCTGTCTTTTTTATTGTTGGATCAGATGATGGCCAAACAACAGCAAGTGGTGATTGTCGGCGGCGGGGTGATCGGCCTGCTGACCGCGTTTAATCTGGCGTCGCACGTGCAGAGCGTGGTTCTGCTGGATCGCTCGAACGTTGGCCAGGAATCGTCCTGGGCCGGCGGCGGCATTGTTTCGCCGCTGTACCCGTGGCGCTACAGCCCGGCGGTCACCGCATTGGCTCACTGGTCCCAGGACTTTTATCCACAACTGGCCGAACGTTTGTTCGCGGCCACCGGAGTCGATCCCGAGGTTCATACCACGGGTCTGTATTGGCTGGATCTGGATGACGAGGCCGAGGCGCTGGCCTGGGCCAAGCGGGAAAACCGTCCGCTGAGCCAAGTGGATATCTCGACCGCTCACGATGCCGTGCCGGTGTTGGGGCCGGGGTTCTCGCGGGCGATCTACATGGCCGATGTGGCTAATGTGCGCAACCCGCGACTGGTGAAATCCCTCAAGGCGGCATTGCTGGCGCTGCCCAACGTGACTATTCATGAACAGTGCGAGGTTAGCGCGTTCATTCGTGAAGGCGATGCGGTGGTGGGTGTGGAAACTTCAAAAGGCCCGATCCATGGCGATCAGGTGGTGTTGACGGCCGGTGCCTGGAGCGGTGACTTGCTGAAAACCCTGGGCCTGACGTTGCCGGTGGAGCCGGTCAAGGGGCAGATGATCCTCTACAAATGCGCATCGGACTTCCTGCCGAGCATGGTTCTGGCCAAGGGCCGTTACGCCATTCCGCGCCGCGACGGGCACATCCTGATCGGTAGCACGCTGGAGCACGAAGGGTTCGACAAGACGCCGACTGAGTCGGCGCTGGAAAGCCTCAAGGCTTCGGCGGTCGAACTGATTCCGGCGCTGGCGCAGGCCGAGGTGGTGGGGCATTGGGCGGGGCTACGGCCGGGTTCGCCGGAAGGCATTCCGTATATTGGCGCGGTGCCCGGATTTGCCGGGTTGTGGCTCAATTGCGGGCATTACCGCAATGGCCTGGTGTTGGCGCCAGCCTCCTGCCAACTGTTCGCCGACGTGATGCTCGGCCGTGAACCGGTTATCGATCCGGCGCCTTATGCGCCAGTGGGCCGGATTTAGGTCGAAGATCAAAAGATCGCAGCTTGCGGCAGCTCCTACGCCGACCGGGTACACCCAAAATGGTGCGGATGGACCCCAATCCCGTAGGAGCTGCCGAAGGCTGCGATCTTTTAAGGCCTCAATCCAGCCCTAATTTCTTCAGCCTGTAACGCATCGACCGAAACGACAGATTCAGCCTCTGGGCCGCTGCTGTGCGGTTCCAGCGGGTTTCTTCCAGGGCCTGGAGAATCAGTTTGCGTTCGACGTTTTCCAGATACTGCTCAAGATTGTCGATTTTCGTCAGGTCCGGCAATCCGGTTTCGGCACTGCAATTACCGTCTGTCAGACGCAGGTCGCTGGCTTCGATCTGCTTGTTTTCACAAAGGGTGTACGCGCGTTCGAGCATGTTCTCCAGCTCACGGACGTTGCCCGGAAAACGGTACTGCTTGAGTGCATCGAGGGCTTGCGGATGGAGATGGGCGGCCGGCAAGCCGCTGCCTGCCGCGAGACGCTTGAGTACATGACTGGCCAGCAGCTCGATGTCGTCACGGCGTTCGCGCAACGGCGGGACGCGCAGTTCGATCACATTCAGCCGATAATACAAATCCTGTCGAAAGCGCCCGGCGGCCACTTCGGCGTCCAGATCCCTGTGGGTGGCGCAGAGTATTCGCACATCGATGATGGCTTCCTGCTGTCCGCCGATGCTGCGTACAGCCTTCTCCTGAATCGCTCGCAGCAGTTTTACCTGCATCGCCAGCGGCAAGTCGGCCACTTCATCGAGAAACAGGGTGCCGCCGTTGGCCGCCTGAAACAGCCCGGGCTTGTCTTCGATGGCGCCGCTGAAACTGCCTTTGCGATGACCGAAAAACTCGCTCTCCATCAATTCCGACGGAATCGCCCCGCAGTTGACCGGCACAAACGGCTGGCTGCTGCGTGGACCTTGTTCATGAATCAGCCGGGCGACCAATTCCTTGCCGCTGCCGGACTCGCCGCTGATGTACACCGGCGCCTGGCTGCGCGCCAGTTTGTCTATCTGTTTGCGCAGGCTGCGCATGGGCAATGAGTCGCCAAGCAGGCGGCGCTCGATGGCGCTGGTAGCGCCGCTGGCGACCGGCAGGCGCAGGGCGCTGACCACCAGCTCCCGCAGCCGAGTCAGGTCCACTGGTTTGGTCAGGAAATCGAAGGCCCCGGCTTTCAGCGCGTTGATGGCGGTGTCGAGGCTGCCATAAGCGGTGATCATCGCCACGGGGACTTGTGGATGGCTCAGCTGAATGTGCTGCACCAACTCCAGGCCGTTGCCGTCGGGCAGGCGCATGTCGGTCAGGCACAGGTCGAACCGTTCATTGGCCAGTAGGCTCCGCGCTTCGTCGACATTACGCGCGCTCAGCGTGTCGAGCTTCATTCGGCCGAGGGTGATTTCCAGTAGTTCGCGAATATCCGGTTCGTCATCGACGATCAGGACTTTTTGCCGTGGGCTTGTCTTCAACTTTGTTTCCGTCCGTGAGCAAAGGTGATGCGAAAGCAGCCGCCGCCTTGGCGTGGTTTGAAGTCTAGGCGGGCCTGGTTGCTTTCGCACAGCTCACGGGACAGATAGAGACCCAGGCCAGTGCCCTGACTACTGGTGGTGAAGAAAGGTTCGAACAGATGCGCTTGCTGCTCCGCTGAAACGCCGGGGCCGTTGTCCAGCACATCAAGGGTGGGAAGCTGGCTGTCAGGGTCAACAAAAAGCCTGAGCCAGACCTCGGCCTGCTCGTGCACAAGGGCGCTGTGACGCCAGGCATTGCGCAGCAGGTTGTCGAGCACCTGAGTCAGTTGGTCAGGGTCCATCAATGTGGTGAACGGCCCTGCGCCGGTACTCAGATGAATGTGCTGCCGATCTGTCGCACCCTCGCGCACCGTGCGCACGAACTGCTCCAGCCACGACTTCAAGTCGAGCCGTTGCGCTACGGTTTGCTGGCGGCGTGAAAGCTGCAGGACGTTTTCTATCACTCGGTTCATGCGTTGAGAGTGGTCTTGAATAATCTGCGTCAGACGCCGATCCGCGCCCATCAGTTCCTCAGACTCGTTCAGCAACTGCGCCGCATGGCTGATGGCGCCCAATGGATTGCGGATTTCATGGGCAATCCCGGCGGTCAGTCGGCCCAGTGCTGCGAGCTTGAGTTGCTGGGCTTGTTGCGCGACCTGGGCAAGGTCTTCGAGAAATACCAGGGTCTGACGTTGTTCGTTCAGGCCCAGTGCAATAAAACTCGGTTGCAGCTCCAGGCCTGTACGGGCGACTTTCAGGCTTTGTGGGCGCAAGGTCGGGTTGTTGAACCAGAGTTGCAGGCGCTCGACCAGGGCTGTCGAGTAATCGTCGATGAGCTGGCCGTCGAGGCGTTCCTGACCAAACAGGCTCAAGGCGCTGTGATTGGCCAACTGAACCCGGCGCTCGCTGTCGAGCACCAGGATGCCGGTGCGCATGCGTTGCAGGATCAGCGCATTGAGCGCTTCCAGGCCCATTACTTCGCTGGCGCGTTGCTCGGCCAGGCTCTCGCTGATCTCCACTCGTCGGGTCAGACCCTGCACCAGCAACGCTGCGGCAAAGCACAGTGCGCCGAGGGTGCCGGCTTGCAAGTAGTGATTGGCGCCGGTCGGATGGCTGCCGCTCAGGTAGAAACTCACGGAGAGGATGCCGATACTGGCAACGGCCGCGAGCAGCAGGCCGATGCGCCCACGCAGCAGCGCATTGCTGATGGCCACCGACACAATCAGCAGATTGCCGATGGCGCTGGGCGCGCCACCGGCGGCATAGAACAACACCGACAGCAGAAGGATATCGGCCAGCGCGAGGCTGAAGATTTGTGCGGATTGTCTGGGGTTCTGCAGAAACACCAGCAGCAGGATATTCAGAATCAAATACCCCCAGCTGCCAGTGCGCATCAGGTCGTCGTTGGCGAACTCCAGCAACTGGCTGTCCAGGTTGCTGGAGATCAACAGCACCAGAAGGATGCCGATGCTTAAACGGTAGAGATGATAGAGACGCAGCAGTCGCTGGGCCTGTTTGCCGCCGGGACTTGAGGTCTCAGCGATCACGTGAGCTCGGGCCTTGCTCAAGGTGAGCCTGGCTGCAATACCACTGTTGTTGAAGGCTCAGCGCGCGGTCGCGTGGCAGGTGAACACCGCAATGGGCGCAGCGAACCATGGGCGGCGCATCTTGTTCGCTGGGCGTACGGGAGGCGGTGTCGACGGGGCGTTTGAACTTGCGCCAGAACCATACGGCAGCAGCAATCAGGGCAATCCAGAACAGTAAACGAAGCATGGTGAGGCCGCTTTGCGATGAGTAATCAGGCAGTTTAGCCAAGGACTACGGACGCGCACAGCGCAATAAAACGCGGAAATAAAAAAGGGAGACTCGAAAGTCTCCCTTTTTGGTACCTGGCGGGTGTCAGTCGAACACACCGAAGGTCAGGCGGCTGAACCACGAGCGGTCGCTGTGGGTACCTTCGGCCTCGTGCTGCGGTTCTTCAACTGCATCGCCTTCCTTAGGCTTGAGGTCGGAAGGGATCGCGTCCTTGGCATCCTGGAACTGCTTCATCACGTCCTGGTTGGCGCGGGTTTCGCCCGGCGGCAGCGGTGGACGGGATTCGATCAGACCCAGGGTGGCCTTGCTCAACCACGAGCGGTTGTCGGCTTCGGCAACGCGCGGCACGAACTGGCCGTCGACCAGGGTCGGGTGCTTCGGGTAGTTGAGCTTCAGGGTTTCCAGGCTGCTGTTGGCCAGTTCGTCCAGGTGCAGACGCTGGTAGGCCTCGACCATCACCGCCAGGCCGTCACCGACCGAAGGGGTTTCCTGGAAGTTTTCCACCACATAACGACCGCGGTTGGCCGCTGCGACATAAGCCTGACGGGTCAGGTAGTAGTCGGCCACGTGGATTTCGTAGGACGCCAGCAGGTTACGCAGATAAATCATGCGTTGCTTGGCGTCAGGCGCGTAGCGGCTGTTCGGGTAGCGGCTGGTGAGCTGGGCGAACTCGTTGTAGGAGTCACGTGCGGCACCCGGGTCACGCTTGGTCATGTCCAGCGGCAGGAAACGCGCCATCAGACCGACGTCCTGATCAAAGGAGGTCAGGCCCTTGAGGTAGTACGCGTAATCGACGTTCGGGTGCTGCGGGTGCAGACGGATAAAACGCTCGGCGGCAGACTTGGCAGCCTCAGGCTCGGCGTTCTTGTAGTTCGCATAAATCAGCTCGAGTTGAGCTTGATCCGCGTAGCGACCGAACGGATAACGCGATTCCAGAGCCTTCAGCTTGGCTGTGGCGCTGGTATAGCTATTGTTGTTCAGGTCGGTCTGAGCCTGCTGGTACAGCTCGACCTCGCTGAGGTTTTCGTCGACGACTTCCTTCGATGAGCAAGCAGCGGTCAATGCGAGGATGGCGATCAGCAGCAGGTGTTTCACTTGCATGGCGGCTTGCGTCCCTATGACGGCCGCTGTCTTGGGCGGGGCCGTCCTGTTATGATGAGTACCCCGTTGAAAAGCCTCGGGGCAAAAGACGCCGTATTTAACCACAAGCGCGCAGCCGAAACCAAAGGCTGTGCCGACGCCTAGTCTGAGCATGTCCGATAAAATTGAACTTCGCGCAGAGGTGCCGTCCGAATTGGGCGGCCAACGCCTCGATCAAGTCGCCGCACAATTATTCGCTGAGCACTCGCGCTCGCGCCTTTCCGCCTGGATCAAAGACGGCCGCCTGACTGTGGATGGAGCGGTTATCCGCCCGCGAGACATCGTCCATGGCGGCGCCATCCTTGAGCTGACTGCCGAGCAGGAAGCTCAAGGAGAATGGATCGCTCAAGACATCGCCCTGGACATCGTCTATGAAGATGACGACATCCTGGTGATCAACAAACCTGCGGGCCTGGTGGTGCATCCTGCTGCCGGTCACGCCGACGGCACCTTGCTCAACGCCTTGCTGCACCACGTGCCGGACATCATCAATGTGCCGCGCGCCGGTATCGTGCACCGTCTGGACAAGGACACCACCGGTCTGATGGTGGTGGCCAAGACCATTCAGGCGCAGACGCAGCTGGTCACACAGTTGCAGAGCCGCAGCGTCAGCCGGATCTACGAATGCATCGTGATCGGTGTGGTCACCGCCGGCGGCAAGATCAACGCGCCGATCGGTCGCCACGGCCAGCAGCGTCAGCGTATGGCGGTGATGGAAGGCGGCAAGCAGGCGGTCAGTCATTACCGCGTGCTCGAGCGTTTCCGCTCCCACACTCACGTGCGGGTCAAGCTGGAAACCGGTCGTACGCACCAGATTCGCGTGCACATGGCCCACATCAACTTCCCGTTGGTCGGAGATCCTGCCTACGGCGGTCGTTTCCGTATCCCGCCGGCAGCCAGTGTGACGATGGTCGAATCCCTGAAACATTTCCCGCGTCAGGCGCTGCATGCGCGTTTCCTGGAACTGGATCATCCGACCACCGGTAAGCGCATGAGCTGGGAATCGCCATTGCCGGACGATTTCGTCTGGTTGCTGTCGCTGCTCAAGCAAGACCGTGAGGCGTTCATCGGATGATTGACTGGCTGATTCCTGACTGGCCCGCGCCGGCCAGGGTGAAAGCCTGCGTCACCACCCGAGCGGGCGGCGTCAGCCTGGCGCCGTTCGACAGTCTCAACCTGGGCGAGCATGTCGAGGACAGCCCTGCGGCTGTCGCCGAGAATCGCCGACGTCTGACCGATCACTTTTCTATTCAACCGGCCTGGTTGCAACAGGTTCACGGCATTGCCGTGGCCCATGCTGACCCGGTTACCGTCGCGACGGCTGACGCGAGCTGGACTGCCACGCCGGGCATCGCCTGCGCGGCAATGACGGCCGACTGTTTGCCAGCATTGTTCTGTGATCGCGCCGGTACTCGCGTCGCCGCCGCTCACGCCGGCTGGCGCGGTCTGGCGGCGGGTGTGCTTGAGGCAACTGTCGAAAGCCTGGCCGTAGACCCTGCCGAGGTGCTCGTCTGGCTGGGACCTGCCATCGGTCCGAAAGCCTTCGAAGTCGGCCCGGAAGTTCGCGAGGTCTTTGTCCAGCAACTTCCTGAAGCCGCTCAGGCTTTTGTCCCGAGTCACAATGCCGGTAAGTTCATGGCCGACATCTATCTGCTGGCGCGCCTGCGTCTGGCGCAATGCGGCGTTACCGCCGTGTACGGTGGCGGCTTCTGTACTGTGACCGATCCACGCTTCTTTTCTTACCGCCGCAGTCATCGCACCGGTCGGTTTGCCTCCCTGGTCTGGCTCGAGCGCTAGACTTAGCTGACCTGCATCAACTGCACGACGCTTGAATCTTCCAGAATCGACCGCATCTAGTGGGGTATCTGGCAGGTTTCTCTATTTAGGTGTGTCCATCGCTCCGGCCTGCTCAAAAGGAAGGTGACCAATGCGTATAGACCGTTTAACCAGCAAATTACAGTTAGCCTTATCCGATGCTCAATCGCTGGCTGTCGGCCTCGATCATCCAGGCATTGAGCCTGCGCACCTGATGCAAGCGCTGCTTGAACAGCAGGGCGGCTCGATCAAGCCGTTGCTGATGCAAGTCGGTTTTGACATCAACAGCCTGCGCAAAGAGTTGAGCAAAGAGCTCGACCATCTGCCAAAAATCCAGAATCCCACCGGCGACGTGAACATGTCGCAGGATTTGGCGCGTCTGCTCAACCAGGCCGATCGCCTGGCCCAGCAGAAAGGTGACCAGTTCATCTCCAGCGAGCTGGTACTGCTCGCCGCCATGGACGAGAACAGCAAGCTCGGCAAGTTGTTGCTGGGTCAGGGCGTCAGCAAAAAAGCCCTGGAAAACGCGATCAACAACCTGCGTGGCGGCGAAGCGGTGAATGACGCCAATCACGAGGAGTCGCGTCAGGCGCTGGACAAATACACCATTGACCTGACCAAGCGCGCCGAAGAAGGCAAGCTCGATCCGGTGATTGGCCGTGACGACGAAATTCGCCGGACCATTCAGGTTCTGCAACGCCGTACCAAAAACAACCCGGTGCTGATCGGTGAGCCTGGCGTGGGTAAAACCGCGATCGCCGAAGGCCTGGCCCAGCGCATCATCAATGGCGAAGTGCCGGATGGCCTGAAAGGCAAACGCTTGCTGTCGCTGGATATGGGCGCGCTGATTGCCGGTGCCAAGTACCGTGGCGAGTTCGAAGAGCGCCTGAAATCCCTGCTCAACGAACTGTCGAAGCAGGAAGGTCAGATCATCCTGTTCATCGACGAACTGCACACCATGGTCGGCGCTGGTAAAGGCGAAGGCTCGATGGATGCTGGCAACATGCTCAAACCGGCTCTGGCCCGTGGCGAGTTGCATTGCGTCGGCGCGACCACGCTCAATGAGTATCGCCAATATATAGAGAAGGACGCGGCCCTTGAGCGGCGCTTCCAGAAAGTGCTGGTGGACGAGCCGAGTGAAGAAGACACCATTGCGATTTTGCGTGGCCTGAAAGAGCGCTACGAGGTTCACCACAAGGTGGCGATCACCGACGGCGCAATCATTGCAGCCGCCAAGCTGAGCCATCGCTATATCACTGACCGTCAGTTGCCGGACAAGGCCATCGACCTGATCGACGAAGCGGCCAGCCGCATTCGCATGGAAATCGACTCCAAGCCGGAAGTGCTGGATCGTCTGGAGCGGCGTTTGATTCAACTCAAGGTTGAATCCCAGGCGCTGAAGAAAGAAGACGACGAAGCGGCGAAGAAGCGTCTTGAAAAGCTCCAGGAAGAAATCGTTCGTCACGAGCGTGAGTATTCGGACCTCGAAGAAATCTGGAATTCGGAAAAAGCCGAAGTGCAGGGCTCTGCGCAGATCCAGCAGAAAATCGAGCAGTCCCGTCAGGAACTGGAAGCTGCTCGCCGCAAAGGCGACCTTAACCGCATGGCTGAATTGCAGTACGGGGTGATCCCGGATCTGGAGCGCAGCCTGCAAATGGTCGATCAGCACGGCAAGAGCGAAAACCAGTTGCTGCGCAGCAAGGTGACTGAAGAAGAGATCGCTGAAGTCGTGTCGAAATGGACCGGAATTCCAGTGTCGAAAATGCTCGAAGGCGAGCGCGACAAGCTGCTGAAAATGGAAAGCCTGTTGCACCAGCGCGTGATCGGTCAGAACGAAGCGGTGGTGGCGGTGGCCAATGCAGTGCGCCGTTCGCGTGCCGGGTTGTCCGACCCGAATCGCCCAAGCGGTTCGTTCATGTTCCTCGGCCCGACCGGTGTCGGTAAAACCGAGTTGTGCAAAGCCTTGGCCGAGTTCCTCTTTGATACCGAAGAGGCGATGGTGCGCATCGATATGTCCGAATTCATGGAGAAACATTCCGTGGCGCGGCTGATCGGGGCGCCACCGGGCTACGTAGGGTACGAGGAGGGCGGTTACCTGACCGAGGCGGTGCGTCGCAAGCCCTACTCGGTGATCCTCCTGGACGAGGTCGAGAAGGCCCACCCGGACGTGTTCAACGTATTGCTGCAAGTGCTGGAAGACGGCCGTCTGACCGACAGTCACGGGCGTACCGTGGATTTCCGCAATACGGTGATCGTCATGACGTCCAACCTGGGCTCGGTGCAGATCCAGGAGCTGGTCGGTGATCGCGAGGCGCAACGTGCGGCGGTGATGGATGCAGTGTCGACGCACTTCCGTCCGGAGTTCATCAACCGGATCGACGAGGTGGTGATCTTCGAACCGTTGGCCCGTGATCAGATTGCCGGCATCACCGAGATTCAGTTGGGTCGTCTGCGCAGCCGTCTGGCCGAGCGTGAGCTGAAACTGAACTTGAGCAGCGAGGCGCTGGATAAGTTGATTGCAGTGGGTTACGACCCGGTCTATGGCGCACGGCCGCTCAAACGAGCGATCCAGCGCTGGATCGAAAACCCGCTGGCTCAGCTGATTCTGTCCGGCAGTTTCCTGCCGGGCGCCACCGTGACGGCCACCGTTGCGAACGACGAAATCGTTTTCAACTGAGCGTTCGCGGCACGGTAATGGAGGAGGCCCCGCATCGCGGGGCCTTTTTTTTCTTAGGGTGTTGAACTGTAAGGAAAAGGCTTGTAAAGTGCGCCCCGCAGTAAGTCGCCCCAAGGGTTTCTACTCCCCAAGTAGAAATCTGAAATAAGTTGCAAATCATTGTCTTGAAAGCAATTTAGGGGGTTGACAGAGGTGTTTAAGATTGTAGAATAGCGCGCCTCAGACACACGAACGCAGCGATGCGAACGGGTCGAAGAGGTGAAGCAAGCTTCACAGTTGTAATTGAAATGTGTAGTTCCGTGATAGCTCAGTCGGTAGAGCAAATGACTGTTAATCATTGGGTCCCAGGTTCGAGTCCTGGTCACGGAGCCAATTTCAAACCGGGGTATAGCGCAGTCCGGTAGCGCGCCTGCTTTGGGAGCAGGATGTCAGGAGTTCGAATCCCCTTACCCCGACCATTTTTGGGTCGTTAGCTCAGTTGGTAGAGCAGTTGGCTTTTAACCAATTGGTCGTAGGTTCGAATCCCACACGACCCACCATTTTTGAAACCAGTTAGCGCTGGAATCGAATCTTAAGATCAGAGGCCAAAAGCGCTGATCGAAGAAGGCGCTCTTTTTGAAGGGTGCCTTTTTTTTACCGGGGTATAGCGCAGTCCGGTAGCGCGCCTGCTTTGGGAGCAGGATGTCAGGAGTTCGAATCCCCTTACCCCGACCCATATTAAAAATCCTCGTATCGAAAGATACGGGGATTTTTTTTGTCTGTTGAAAAATCCCCGTCATCTTCAAGTCATCGTACAACTTGCCGATAACGAGTTGACGGGGGACTGCCGCAGTAACGCCCCTTTACTCAAGCCACGACAAGAAAAAGGGCGCTCGTTATGTTGCTTCGTCAGTTGAATATCGCTCCTCGCGCAGCGTTGGGATTTGCCCTTATTGCGGTGCTGGTCGCCTTGCTCGGCGTGTTCGCGCTGGGGCAGATGTCGAGCATCCGCGACAGTGAGGTCGCGGTAGAGAACCAATGGCTGCCGAGCATTCGTGGTGGCGACGAGATCCGCGAGATCATGTTGCGCATCCGGACCATTTCCCTGCGCATGGCCCTGGATCCGGATCTGAAGAACATTGCGCAGTACCGCAGCCAGATGGACACCCGCGACAAGGAGCTGAGCGACAAGATCGCTGCCTACGACAAACTGGTCACCACCGCCGAAGGCAAAGGGTTGTATGACCAGTTCAAGAAAACCTTCGCGGCCTATCGTTCGGGCATCGCCCAGTCCTTCGTCCTGGCCGAGCAAGGTCGGCGTGACGAGCTGACCAAGCTGCTGCTGGTCGACATGAAAACCGTGGTCGACGGTTCCGGCAAGCAGCTCAATGACCTGGCGGAACTGTTCGCCAAACAGGTCGCCACTGAAAGCCAGAACTCCGCAGCGCATTACCAAACCTCGCGCCTGATTGTCAGTCTGTTCATCGGTCTGGCCGCTCTGGCCACTGTCGGACTCGCCATGTTGCTGACCCGCAGCATCGTGCGCCCTCTGACCGAAGCCCTGAATGCAGCCGAAAACGTGGCGCGGGGCGACCTGACCCAACCCATCGAAACTCATGGCAACGACGAAGTCAGCCGTTTGCTCAAGGCGCTGGCGACCATGCAGCAGAACCTGCGGGAAACCCTGCAAGGCATCAGCGGTTCGGCCACGCAATTGGCCACGGCGGCGGATGAGTTGAACGCAGTAACCCTCGACAGTACCCAGAACCTGCAGCAGCAGAACAACGAGATCGAACAAGCCGCCACCGCCGTCACGGAAATGACCACCGCGGTGGAAGAAGTCGCGCGCAATGCGGTGTCGACTTCCGATGCGACCCGCCAGTCCAGTGAGTCGGCGCATCTGGGTCAGGAGCGGGTCAGCGAAACCACCAGTGCCATCAGCGCCCTGGCCTGCGATGTGCAACACACTGGTGAACTGGTGCAGTCGCTGGCCAACCAATCCCAGGACATCGGCAAGGTGCTGGATGTAATTCGCGCCATTGCCGAGCAAACCAACCTGTTGGCGCTAAATGCCGCGATCGAAGCCGCACGCGCGGGGGAGAGCGGGCGAGGTTTTGCGGTGGTGGCCGATGAAGTGCGCGCGCTGGCGCATCGCACGCAGCAGTCGACCCAGGAAATCGAGCAGATGGTGCAGGGCATGCGCAGCGGCTCGAGCCTGGCACTCGAGTCCATGCAGGCCAGTGCCTCGCGTGCCGCCAGTACGCGGGTACTGGCCGAGCGGGCGGGCGAAGCCCTGCAAACCATCACCGCGTCGGTGCATGAAATTCACGAGCGCAATCTGGTGATCGCCAGTGCCGCCGAAGAACAGGCGCAAGTGGCGCGGGAAGTCGACCGCAATCTGGTGAACATCCGTGATTTGTCGGTGCGTTCTGCGGCGGGTGCGGATCAGACCAGCGCTTCCAGCCATGAACTGTCGAAACTGGCCAACGCGTTGCAGGGTATGGTTCGGCGCTTTCAGGTGTAAATTTGAGCGATAAAAAAATGTGGGAGCGAGCTTGCTCGCGATGACGGTAGGTCAGTCAACACTTGGGTTGACTGGCAGTCCGCTATCGCGAGCAGGCTCGCTCCCACCTTATTGGCTTTGTCAGTGCAGCTTCAGACGCGGCTCGGTCCCACGGCCAATCTTGCTGCCCAACATCAGCATCGCCGTGCGGAACGGGCCGTACAGCGCGACCTGGTGCATACGGTACAGCGACACGTAAAACATCCGCGCCAGCCAACCTTCGAGCATCACGCTGCCAGTCAGGTTGCCCATCAAGTTACCCACAGCCGAAAAACGCGACAGCGAGATCAAGGAACCGTAATCGGTGTACTTGTACTCAGGCAGCGCCTTGCCTTCGATGCGCAGTTTCAAGGATTTGGCCAGCAGCGAGGCTTGTTGGTGTGCCGCCTGCGCACGTGGCGGCACGTTGCGATCGGTGCCGGGTTGTGGGCAGGCCGCGCAGTCACCGAAGGCGAAGATGTTTTCGTCGCGGGTAGTTTGCAGGGTCGGCAGCACTTGCAGCTGATTGATCCGGTTGGTTTCCAGGCCGTCGATATCCTTGAGGAAACCCGGTGCACGAATCCCGGCCGCCCAGACTTTCAGGCTGGCCTTGATCTCCTGGCCGCTGGCAGTGATCAGCGCATCGGCGGTGACTTCGCTGACCGCCGCGTTGGTCAGCACCGTGACCCCGAGTTTTTCCAGGGTTTTATGCACCGGGCCGCCGATCCGCTCCGGCAGGGCAGGCAACACCCGTGGGCCAGCTTCGATCAGGGTGATGTGCATGTTTTCCGGAAGAATCCGGTCCAGGCCGTACGCCGCCAGTTCGTGGGCCGCGTTGTGCAGTTCCGCCGCCAGTTCGACGCCAGTGGCGCCAGCGCCGACGATGGCCACGCTGATCTGTTGCACCGCATCGGATTGCCCGGCGTGGGCGCGCAGGTAGTGGTTGAGCAATTGCTGATGGAAGCGCTCGGCCTGTTTACGGGTGTCGAGGAACAGGCAGTGCTGCGCCGCACCCTGAGTGCCGAAATCGTTGGTGGTACTGCCGACCGAAATCACCAGCGAGTCATAAGCCACCTCGCGTGCCGGCACCAGTTCCAGGCCATTTTCGTCGTAGGTGGCGGCCAGCTGGATTTTCTTCTGTGCGCGATCGAGCCCACTCATGCGCCCCAGCTGGAACTCGAAGTGGTTCCATTTTGCCTGGGCGACATAGTTGAGTTCGTCTTCGGAAGAGTTCAAGGAACCTGCCGCCACTTCATGCAACAGCGGTTTCCAGATGTGGGTCAGGTTCGCGTCGACCAGCATCACACTGGCCGTGCCACGCTTGCCCAGAGTCTTACCCAGACGGGTAGCCAACTCCAGACCGCCGGCGCCGCCGCCAACGATGACAATACGATGAGTCATGGGGATATCTCGCAAGGCTAAAGGAAATCGGTGCAATTACCCGAGCGAGCGCGATGCAGCTCATAGCGTCAGGTAACTGATAAGTCGGCTCAGCAGGCCCAGGCCAATTGTCACTGCCAATACCACCACGAGGAGCATCCACGGCCGGAAAGGCCGGCGCTCGACTCGGTTCTGGGACAGTTGCAGGTAGTCTTCGACATGCTGTTGGTCGTCGGGTTTCAGGCGGCTGGTCATCGTGGGCCTCGTCAGGGGTAGACGTTGCTGAATGTGTAGAAGCTACAGGGAATTTATTCCCCTGTGAACGGAGCATAGCCGCAGGCAGGGAAGGGGCCGACGCTCACAGGCTGATCCCGACGTCGAAGAGGATGCTGCGTCCCAGGTTGCCGCGCAGAAAGTCCGGCGCCTCGGGGTGGGCGAACAGCACCCGGGCGAAGGTCGGGCCCACCAGTGACAGCGAGCGCCAGCCCTGGCGCAGGTATTCGGTGGGCGGCGGGAAGTGGCTGTTGAGGTCGAGTACTTCGCGCTTGAGGCTGGCGAAGGCGATGATGTCCAGTTCGCCCAGGTCCATGCCGCGTTCTTTGTAGTTGTGCGCTTTTTTGCGCAAGGTCGGCGCCAGTCTCAGCAAGAACTCGTTGGCGGGAATGCGCCTGGGTTTGGCTTCGCGGCGTACCAGTTGGCTCAGGGAGAAGGCACTGCGCCGGCGTTGTAGCTCGTCGCGCCACTCGTCATTGAGCCGTCGACCTTCGTCGAGCACGAAGAACACCTCGAAATTCGCCTCGCGAAACAGAACGTCCGGCGGCTCCCCGGCAGGGCTGAATTCGTCGACGCGGTAGGGAATGTTCAAGCCTTGCAGCAGGCGTTGGCAGACCCAACGCTCACGCTCCCATTTGCGGGCATTGGAAAGGAACGCGTTGGCTTGCTCGGCCGCGATGGTCAGCAGGCGCAAATAATCTGAGTCATCCATAGGCCAAGCTTAGCGTCCAAATGCGACAAGCTGAAGCTTTGCATCGAGTGGCACGATTTGGGGGCGGTGTAGACTGCTGCGTATGGGGCTGTTGCCAAGGAGACAGCTATGGAGTCGAAGGATTTACCCTCATGATCGGTGCCCGATTACTATCACCCGAAACCCTCACGCTCGGCTGGTTGATCTACGTGCCGGTGCTGATCTGGGCCGTTGCGCGAGCACCATGGGTCGAACTGTTCACCGACAGTCGACGTCAGCATTTGCTGTTCGGCACTGTGTTCTCGCTGTTCATACTCTGGCTGGTGCGACGGGATTTCGATACCGGCGTGTCCTACCACTTTATTGGCATGACGGCGGTGACGTTGCTGCTGGACTGGCCGCTGGCGATTGTCGGCGGGCTGGTTGCGCAGGTGGGGCTGGTGCTGCTCGGGCGTCAGGATCTGGCCGCAATGGGGGTCAATGGCACGTTGCTGATCCTGTTGCCGGTGCTGGTCACCGAATGTTGCGCGATTCTGGTGGAGCGGGCGCAACCGCGTAATCCCTTTGTGTATATCTTCTGCTCAGGCTTTTTGGCCGCCGCACTCTCGGCGTTGCTCTGTCTTTTGCTGGGGCTGGGTTTGCTGTGGTTCGACGAGCGTTTTGCGATGCCGGAATGGCTGGAGGATTTTGTCGGTTATCTGTGGTTGATCATCTTCCCCGAGGCGTTCATCAACGGCATGGTGATCAGTGCGCTGGTGGTGTTCTGTCCCGAGTGGCTGGAGACCTTCAATCGTACGCGTTACTTGTCGGCGCCTTGGAAGGACGACGACAAGCCTTGATAACGAACTGGATTATGGCTGCATGCGCCCCTGATGCCGGGGATCAGTGACGCGGGTCGAAATCTTCCGTAAACAGATCATCTTCAGCATCCGGGCTGACCGGAATCTTGTGTTCTTCCGACGCCCAGGCGCCCAGATCGATCAGTTTGCAACGGTCCGAGCAAAACGGCCGGAAGGTGCTGGTCTCGCTCCATTCAACAGGGGCGCCGCAGGTTGGACATTCGACGACAGGGGGTTGGCTCATGACTGGCCTCCACGCAAAGTAAGGTAAAAGTGATGCAGGCGTTCGACTTCGCTGTGCAGCCAGGCGAGGTCGCGGTCGTTGACCACCACATCGTCGGCATGGCTGATGCGGTCCTGACGGCTGGACTGGGCCTTGAGGATCGCCTGAACCTGCTGTTCGCTGGTCTGGTCGCGCTGCAAGGTGCGTTCGATCTGCAAGTGTTCTGGTGCATCGATCACCAGCACTCGTTGGGTCATTTTGTACTGCCCGGACTCGATCAGCAGCGGCGACACCAGAATCGCATAAGGTGATTGTGCGCGTGCCAGGTGCGCTGCGATTTCCTGAGCGATCAGCGGATGCAGCAACGCTTCGAGCCAGCGGCGTTCTTCGGGTACTTCGAAGATCAGTTTGCGCAGTGCGGCGCGATCCAGTTGACCGTCGGCTTGCAGCACGCCGGCACCGAAGTGCTCGGCAATTTGCGCCAGCGCCGGGCGACCGGGTTCAACCACCCAGCGTGCGGCATGATCGGCGTCCACTGCATGCACGCCCAGATCGATGAAATGCCGGGCCGCTGCGCTTTTGCCGCTGCCGATGCCACCGGTCAGGCCGAGAATCCAGGGTTTTTCCACAGGGGTATTCATTTGAAACCGACAAACTGCCAATAGAAGTCGGTTATTTGACCACCCCAGAGCAAGGCAATCCAGCCGGCAATTGCCAGATACGGTCCGAAGGGGATCGGCGTCGAGGTTTTGACCTCTTTCAGGCGCAGTAAAATCACTCCCCCCACGGCGCCCACCAGTGATGAAAGCAGGACCGTCAGCGGCAGAATCTGCCAGCCGCCCCAGGCACCGAGCAGCGCCAGGAGCTTGAAGTCTCCGTGACCGATACCTTCCTTGCCGGTCATCAGTTTGAACAGCCAATACACCGACCACAGCAGCAGATAGCCGGCCACCGCGCCCCACATCGCCGCCTGCAAGGATACGAAGAGCTCGAAGCTGTTGACAATCAACCCCAGCCACAACAACGGCAACACCAGCACATCCGGCAGCAATTGGTGGTCGGCGTCGATCAGACACATCGCCAGCAACCCCCAACTCAAGACCAGCACCCACGCCGCCTGCCAACCAAAGCCGAAGTGCCAGGCGACAAACGCCGACAGCACGCCGCAGGCCAGTTCGGTCAAAGGGTAGCGTGCACTGATCGGCGCTTTGCAATTTGAGCAGCGGCCGCGCAGTGCCAGGTAACTGAGCAGCGGAATGTTTTCCCAGGCGCGGATTCGATGCGCGCAATGCGGGCACTGCGAGTGCGGCAGCATCAGGTTGTAGGTCGGACCCGGTGCTTCGGGCGGTAAATCCAGTACGTCCAGAGCTTGTTGCCGCCAGTCGTACTCAAGCATTTTCGGCAGACGCCAGACCACCACGTTGAGAAAACTGCCGATCACCAGTCCGAGCACTAGTGTGATGACAACAAACGCCAGTGGGTAACCGGCCAGAAACTCACTCAAGGGCATGTTCAGATCGCTGTGCCGAGTTGGAAAATGGGCAGGTACATCGCAACCACCAGCCCGCCGACAATGACGCCGAGCACCACCATGATGAAGGGTTCCATCAGGCTGGTGAGGTTATCGACCATATTGTCGACTTCAGCTTCATAGTAGGTCGCAACCTTGTCGAGCATGTCGTCCAGTGCACCGGATTCCTCACCAATGGCAGCCATTTGAATGGCCATGTTGGGGAAAACCCCGCTGGTGCGCATCGAGAAGTTCAACTGCATGCCGGTGGAGACATCTTGCTTGATGCGTAAAACCGCCCGTTTGAAGACGATATTGCCAGTGGCGCCAGCCACCGAATCCAGGGCTTCGACCAAGGGCACGCCCGCAGCGAAGGTGGTCGACAATGTGCGGGCATAACGGGCCACTGCCGATTTGTAGAGCAGCGTTCCGATGATCGGCAGTTTCAGCAGATGAGTGTCCAGCCAGTCGCGAAAGCGTTGTGAGCGTTTGAGCGCGTGGCGAAAGCCCAGAAACCCGACAATCAGGCCACCCAGCAATAGCCACCACCACGCCTGCATGAACTCGGAGAGACCGATCACCATCACGGTGAAGGCCGGGAGTTCTGCGCCGAATCCGGAAAACACCGACTGAAACTGCGGGACCACTTTGACCAGCAGAATGCCGGTGACGATGACTGCGACAATAACCACGGCCAGCGGATAGGTCATGGCTTTTTTGATCTTGGCCTTGAGGCTTTCGCTTTTTTCCTTGTAGGTCGCAACCCGCTCCAACAGCGTGTCGAGGGCGCCGGCCTGTTCGCCCGCATCGACCAGATTGCAGTAGAGCTCATCGAAGTACTGCGGCTTTTTCCGCAGTGCGGTGGCGAAGCTGTTGCCGGCGGCGACTTCCTGTTTCACCTCATCCACCAGTTTGCGCATGTTCAGGTTGTCGAAGCCTTCGCCGATGATGTCGAACGACTGCAGCAAGGGCACGCCGGCTTTCATCATGGTCGCCATTTGCCGGGTGAAGAGGGCAATGTCCAATGCCGTGATACGTTTACCGGCACTGAACAGCGAGGCGGTTTTTTTCCGCACCTTGCCCGGGTTGATGCCTTGTTTGCGTAGCTGCGCCTTGATCACGGCCGGGTTATGACCGCTCAGCTCGCCGGCTATTTTGCTGCCTTTCTTGTCGGTGCCTTCCCAGGCGTACAGATTGACCTTGATTGCTTTGACCGCCATGACTCAATCCTTGGTGACCCGGTTGATTTCCTCAAGGCTGGTGACGCCCTGCATGGCCTTGAGCAGGCCCGAGGTGCGCAGGTCGTTGAAGCCGTCCTTGCGCATCTGGGTATCGATTTCCAGAGAATTGCCTTCAGCCATGATCAGCCGTTGCAGCTCCGGGGTGTTTTTCACGACTTCATAAATGCCGACTCGCCCTTTGTAACCGTTGTTGCAGTGTTCGCAACCGGCGGGTTCGTAGATCGTGAAGGAGCCGATGCGTTCCCGAGGGAAGCCTTCCTTGATCAGGGTTTCATCGGGAATCGAGAGGGCTTTTTTGCAGTGGCTGCAAAGCTTGCGAGCCAGGCGCTGGGCAATGATCAGGTGCACGGCGGTGGCGATGTTGAACCCCGGGATGCCCATATTGTGCAGGCGAGTCAGGGTTTCCGCCGCGCTGTTGGTGTGCAGGGTGGACAGCACCAGGTGTCCGGTTTGCGCAGCCTTGATCGCAATTTCGGCGGTTTCCAGGTCGCGGATCTCGCCGACCATGATGACGTCCGGGTCCTGGCGCAGAAATGAACGCAACGCCTGAGCGAAGTCCAGGCCCTGCCTGGGATTGACGTTGACCTGATTGATGCCTTCCATGTTGATCTCTACCGGGTCTTCGGCGGTGGAGATATTGATGTCGACGGTATTGAGGATATTCAGCCCGGTGTACAGCGATACGGTTTTCCCTGAACCGGTCGGCCCGGTGACCAGAATCAGCCCTTGAGGCTGTTTGAGCGCCGCCATGTACAGGTCTTTCTGATCGGGCTCGTAACCCAGCGCGTCAATGCCCATCTGTGCGCTGGACGGGTCGAGAATCCGGATCACGATTTTTTCGCCCCACAACGTTGGCAGGGTGTTGACCCGAAAATCGATGGATTTACTTTTCGACAGGCGCATCTTGAGCCGCCCGTCCTGGGGTTTTCGACGTTCCGAGATGTCCAGGCTGGCCATCACCTTGAGGCGTGCGGCGATGCGGTTGGCCAGTTGAATCGGCGGCCTGGCAACTTCGCGCAGCATGCCGTCGGTACGTACCCGCACCCGGTAGGATTTTTCGTAGGGTTCGAAATGCAGGTCCGAGGAACCGCCCTTGATCGCGTCCAGCATCATCTTGTTGACGAAGCGCACCACCGGGGCATCGTCGGAGTCCTGGCCGGTGATGGTGTCCTGGCGCTGGTCGTCGATGGCCTCGATGTCCAGGCCTTCGAGGTCGACGTCGTCCATGTCTTCCAGGCCGGAGCTGTGGGTATCGAAGAACTTTTCGATGGCGTCATTGAGTTTGTCGTCTTCGACCAGGATCGCTTCGGTGGTAAGCCCGGTGCTGAACTGGATGTCGTTGATCGCCTGGTGATTGCTCGGGTCGGAAATGCCCACGAACAGTTTGTTGCCGCGCCGCCAGAGCGGCAGGGCGTGGTGCTGGCGAATCAGTTTTTCGCTGACCAGCTCTTTGGGCAGGGTGTCCTTGTCGAGACAGTTGAGGTCGAGGAAGGCGACGCCGAAATGTTCGCAGGCAACTTCTGCAACCTGGCGACTGCTCACCAGTTTGTTTTGTACCAGATAGCTGACCAGGGAAATGCGATTGCGGTGGGCTTGCTGATCCGCCTGATGCGCGCTGTGGTCAGTGAGCAGTTCTGCCAGCACCAATTGCTTGGCCAGGCCGCTGAGGTTGATGTCATTCATTCGAATACCAGACACAGACAGTTCAAGACTTATAGCCTAGTCAACGGATGGAGCCCCACCAGCGCTCTTGAGGTGACAAAAAGTGTCAGATAGTGCGGTTTCTCGGGGTGCGCGCCGGGCTAATGTCGGTCTGACACCCTGTAAACAGGGGGCGAAAGGCTTGGCATGTGCTGTGCTTTGACTTGTTCAGGACATGAGATTTCGCCTCATGCATGGAGCCTGTTCTATGAATAATCAAAAAGGTTTTACCCTCATCGAGCTGCTGATCGTGGTGGCAATCATCGGCATTCTGGCGACGTTCGCGTTGCCGATGTATTCCAAATATCAGGCTCGGGCCAAGGTGACGGCGGGGGTGGCGGAAATTTCGGCGCTGAAGGTGCCTTTTGAAGACATCATCAATCAGGGCACTGACCCGACGCTGGCGCTGATCAACGGCACGGCAACTACCGGTAACTGCACGATCACGGCATCGGGTACTGCCGCCACCGGTGTAGGCACTATTGCCTGCACGATTCTCAATGCACCAGGACCGGTGCTCGGCAAAACCATCACACTCACGCGGTCAGCAACGACTGGCTGGAGCTGCGGGACCACGGTATTGCAGGACTACGCGCCCAAGGGTTGCACTGGCGTCTGATCTTGCATCGAAGCATCAATGCCTCGCCTCTGCGGACGCGAGGCATTTTATTGCCCGCACTTTGGTGGCCGCACGGTCATTCGAAAAAGTCCCGGCGATTCATGACCCTGAGCGTTCGATAAAAGCCGCAACTTGCATGTCAACAACGCTCGGGTCATGCATTTTGCATGATCCCGGGGGTTTTATTTTTTGATAATGTATTGATTTATAAGGTTTTAATTTGTATGCGGGAGTTGGCACAGCCTTCGCACTGTCTCTGTTAACCCTGCTGAGAAGGCATGCAGCAGACTTTCCGGAAGAACAGGAGTTACTCGTATGAAGACGTTCGCTATCGCTGCCGCAACTGCTACCGCTCTGACCCTGACCATGGCCAACGCTGCATTTGCGCAGACCACGCAAACCACTCAGTCGCCGATGGTGGTCGCTGCCGGTGAAATGACCAAGGCCGAGGAAGCTACTTCCGATACCTGGATCACCACCAAAGTGAAAAGCGATCTGGTCACCGAGAAAGGTATTCCTGGCACCGACATCAAAGTCGAAACCAACAAAGGCGTAGTTTCTCTATCGTCGAAAGTAGCCGTGACCCAATCCCAGAAAGATATGGCAGTCGCTATCACCCAGAAAATCAAAGGCGTCAAAGCCGTTTCGGCTGATGGCCTGATGACCAAGTAAGACTCAAGGCTTCTCGCCTGAATCGGGAGAAGGGAATCCAACGAACCCTGCAGAACCAATGTGGGAGCGAGCTTGCTCGCGATAGCAATTCATCATTCAACCTATATGTTGAATGTTAGTCAGCTATCGCGAGCAAGCTCGCTCCCACAATGGATAGTAGTAACTTCAGTTGCCGCGCTTGCTGGTGATTTGTACCAGGCGGTTGCCTTCAAAACGCAGGTATTGGTACATGCCGCTGTTCGGGCCGTAGGTCCATTCTTCAACCGGAAACTCTTCCCGGCGGTTGGGGCTACGTTTGTAACCCAAGGAGTCGCGTGCTACCGGTTCGCCGCATTTTTGCAGCACTTCACCGGCGCGATCACCGACGCTTATCAACTGACTGCCGCAGCGCAAGGTATCGGCCGCCGACGCCTGGCTGGCGGCAAGCGCCAGTATCAGGCCGATCAGCAATCGGTTGTTCATACTCACTCCGCGTCCAGATGCATTGGCGTGACGACCCGGCCATCGCTTTCGGCCTCACCCAGGTTAGCGTCGATGAAGTACACCCGGTCATCGGCCAACTGGGTTTTATCGACCATGTAGTCCTTGATGCTGCTGGCGCGGTCCTGACCCAGTTGGCGCAGCAGCACGTTGTCTGAAGCCCAGAACTTGATCACACCTTCGCGCAGTTTGGCGGTGCGCTCTGCTTTGCCCAGTTGCGTCCATTCGGCCGGTGGCTGGGTTTTCAGGCGTGTGCGGTAAATGGCTTCGAGCAACGGGCCTTTTTCGCTGTCCGGGACTTCCAGCAACGAGGCTTGCGCAGGGACTTTGTCGCCGCGGCGCTGGAGCATTTTGTAGTAGTTGTACTGGTATTCACGTTCCAGTCGCTGTTCGGCAATCAAGGGGCCATCGCTCTTTTCGGCGGCGGTGCCTTCGATTTCCAGGCGCAGGGTCGGACGCTCCTTGAGCGCTTTGGCCAGGGTATCGAGCGCCGACTCGGCGTTCTTGCTCAGCTCGCTTGAACCGGGGGCGAACGACACGCTGCCCAGGTCCTCGGCCCCGCCACCGCCGACCAGTCCACCAATGAACTTGAAGGGGGCCTCGGCGGCGCGCACGATCAGGTTGCGCAGGGTCTGCCAGATGATCGGCATTATGCTGAATTGCGGGTTGTTCAAATCGCCTGTTATCGGCAGATCAATGGAGATCTTGCCATCGCTGTCCTTGAGCAACGCGATGGCCAGCTTCAGCGGCAAGCTCACGGCGTCCGGGCTGTCGACTTTTTCGCCCAGTTGCAGCTGTTCCACGACCATTTTGTTTTCGGCTTTCAGTTGTCCCTTGGTGATCTGGTAGTGCAGGTCGAGATCGAGTCGGCCCTTGCGGATCCGGTAACCGGCAAACTTGCCGGAGTAGGGTGTCAGGGTGGTCAGTTCGACCCGTTTGAAACTGGTGGCGATATCCAGCGAGGCCATCGGGTCGAACGGGGTGACGCTGCCCTTGATGGTCACCGGGGCGTAGCGGTCGACCTTACCCTTGATGTCGACGGCGGCGGGTTTGACCTGGCGGCTGTCGATGGTGCCGATCTGGCCGTTGAGTTGTTGAACGGCAGTGGCGAAGTTCGGTGTCAGGCTGAAGTCGGCGAAGTTCGCCGAGCCGTCGTTGATGGCAATACCACCGATGTGGATGCCCAGTGGCTTGTCTTTGCTCGCGGCAGGTTTTGCGGCGACGGTTTTGCTGCCGCTGTCGGTCGATTGCGGGATCAGCAGGTCATTGATGTTGGTGGTGCGGTCATCATTGATCATGAAGCGCACATACGGCTGAAACAGGTTGATCTTGTCGATCGACAGGCTGTCGCCATGTTGGTAGTTCAGGCCTTCGACCACCACTTGCTGCCACTTGAGGAAGTCGCGGGTTTTCAGGGTGTCGAGGGTGTGCAGTTGATCGACCTGGGCCCTGCCGGTGACGCTGAATGCCAGTGGGTCAGTGCTTTTCAGGTCAACCGCCAAGTCGCTGCCGAGCATCCCGGAACGCAGCTCCAGACGAATGAACGGGTTGATGTAGGACTGGGCGACACGCAGGTCGATGTCCTTGGTCTGGACTTTGAGTTTGGCGCTGATCGGCGCGAGGTTGACTTCCCCGTCCGCGAGAATCTTGCCCTGCTTGCCCAGCCCGGTATCGAGTTTGAGGGAGAACGGCGAACCATTGAGGCTATCGAAGTTCTTCACGTCGACGTTCAGTGGGCCGAGTTCCAGTGCCACCGCCGGTTGCGCCTGACGGTCGGCCAGGTGCACTTGATAGTTGCGCAGCTCTACATCCTTGAGCAGTACTTGCCAGGGTTTGCTCGGTGCAGCTGGGTCGGGTTTTGGTTGCGGCGAGTCTGCGGCAGCCGGGGCCTTGGTTGACTCGGGTTTTGTGGCGGGTTTGGCCGGTTGGCTGGCGAAGAGTTTCTGCCAGTCGAGTTGGCCATCGGCTTCGCGGGTGACCCAGGTTTCGAGTTTCTGGCTGCGGATCTTGCCGACGATCACTTGTTGCTTGGCCAGATCGACCGTGGTCTCGCTGACGTCCAGGCGCTCAAGGCGCACCAGTGGCCGGCCATCCGGGGCCTTGATGGCGAAGGGTGCGATGCTCACCGAAGTGTTGTTCAGCAGCAGTTCGGTTCCCTTGTCCAGGTTGAACGTGTAATCGGTGCTCAGGTTCAGGGTGCCGTCTTCAAGAACCAGCGGTAACGCATCACGCACGTAAGGCCACCAGGACTTCATCTTGCCGTCGGTCACTTTCAGCGTGCCTTCGGAAGTGATGGGCACCAGGCTGATGTGGCCGGTCCAGTCGATCTGACCTCCGGCCGGGCCAGCAGCGACCAGGGTCATGGCGGCGTTGTCGTCGGGCAGGGTACTGAGGTTTTTCAGTTCGAAGTCGAGCTTGTCGTACAGGAATTCGATCGGCTCGCTCGGGCGCAGATCCTGGAAGTGCACGTAACCACCGGCCAGATTGATCCGGTCGATGCGCAGCGGGAAAGGTTTGGCGTTCGGGTCTGCGGGCGTCGGTTCACTGGCTGGCAACTTGAACAGTTGCGTGAGGTTCAGGCTGCCATCCTTGTTGAACAGAATCTCGGTTTTCGGCTTGTCCAGTTGCACATCGACCAGGTGCAGTGCGCGGGTCCACAGGCTGTCGACTTGCAGGTTGGCGTACAGGCGCTCGAAGGCGATCTGTTCCTTGCCCGGCTCGCCGATATTCAGGCCCCACACCGTCAGTTCAAGGCTGAAGGGATTGAGCTCGATCCGTTGAATGTGCGCCGGCACCGTCGCGTAGTTGGCCAATTGTTGATTGGCGACTCGCAAGGCGATGCCCGGCAAAATCAGAAACCCCAACAGGCTATAAAGGGCGACAGCGGTCAACAAGGCGCCGATGGCGCGAATCAATCCTTTGGGCATGTGTGGCTTCATCTATCTGGATCCGGAGTGCCTTGGAGTATGGCACGCGATTAAGGTTGCGAAGCAATCACCTGGAACAGCAATTTTCTGGTTTTTTTCGCGAGAGGTCAGAGTTGCAGGATCAGAGTTTTCAGTGGCGGCTGTTGATCCATCGACGGAAAGTCGCTGCCGGGTGTCAGCACTTTCCAGTCACGCACCGGGCGTCCGGCTTTTTCTGCGCAGCGCAGCACTTGCTCACGCCAGTCGTCCATGCTGACTTTTGCCAGGTTATTGCAGCAGATCAGCACGCCATCGTCGGCGGTGGTCAGCAGCGCCGGTTTGAGCAGGCTCTGATAGTCGCGCAACAGATCGACAGTGCCGAATGCACTCTTGGCCCAGGCCGGAGGATCGAGCAGAACCAGGTCGTATTGACGTTGTTCCAGGCGCGGATAACTGGGCAGTTTCTGTCCCCGGCGCAGGCTGATCGGCAGGCCGGCGAGTTGGCGGATGGCCGGGAAGTAATCGGACTGTACGAACTGCATGGTTGGCAGTTGCGGGTTGAGCAGACCATTCTCGCGGCCGACGGCGAGGTTGCCCTCGGCGAAATCCAGATTGCACACTTCCCGGGCTCCACCGGCCGCAGCGCTGAGGCCGACGCCGCAGGTGTAGGCGAACAGGTTCAGCACGCTTTTGTCGGCGCTGTGGTCCTTGACCCAGCCGCGGGCATTGCGCAGGTCGAGAAACAGCAGAGGGTCCTGCCCGGCGTGGCGCCCACGAACCCGGTAGTTCAGGCCCCATTCGTGGCCGACCATGTCGGCCAGCGCGGCTTCTTCGGCGCGGTAAACCGTGTCTTCGCGATCAATACGCGAGTTGCCCCGTGAGCGGTCGTTGTAGACCAGCAGGGTGTCCAGGTTGAGGCGCTGATTGATGGTCGCGTGCAACGCGAGCAAGTCATCGAGCTCCAGCGACTGGTGAAAGCTCTGGACCAGCAGCTGTGGGCCGTAACGGTCGACGGTCAGGCCGCCGGCACCTTCCTGGCTGCCATGGAACAGCCGATAGCAGTCGGTGCCTTGCGAGTGCAGCTCGGCGAGCAAGTCTTGGCGATGATCGAGGGCGGCGCACAGCGCCTGATTCAAGGAAGACATGCAAAGCGCCTTGCTGGGGAATTTGGCGCGGGAGTTTAACAGCTTGGTGCCAAACCGAGGTGCTGCTATCGCGAGCAGGCTCGCTCCCACACTGGTTTTGTGTTGTACATAAAATATACAACCAACAAAAAACTCCTGTGGGAGCGAGCCTGCTCGCGATGCTTTGAAGTTTTTTTCAAGTCGGCAGGCCCATACGACGCTTGGCCCGCTGCACTGAACCATTGCGCACCGCCCAGCGCAGCATCGGGGCACTGCGATTGACGCTGGCGCGAATCAGTTTGCGTTGCAGCGGATTCTGGCGGACACCGAGCATGTCACTGGCCCAGTCGGGCAACAGATCAATACCCGCTTGCATCATCAGCCCACCGAAGGGTCTGGCCAGACGGCTGGGTGACGGTGCAGCGAGGAGCAACCGCAGCACTTCGCGGCTGCGTTCATCGCAGAGCAGCTGTGGGCGAATTCGCTCAAGGTACTCGGCGACTTCCCGGCGTGAGTGCGGAACATCGCGAGCGCCCAGACGCTCGGCGACCAAGGCGATCTCGTCGTAGTAACGGTCCTGATCAGCGGGTGAAAGATTCGGGTTGCGGTAGCGCAAATGGGCGGCGAGGAAGTTGCTGACTTCGGCCACATGGACCCAGGTCAGCAGGTCCGGATCGCTGGCGGCGTAGGGCCGGCCATCGAGCGCGGTGCCGACCACTTGCAGGTGAATGGTGCGGACTTTTTCGATCAGCCAGTCGGCGTCCTGACGCGAGCCGAAGGTGGTACCGGAGATGAATTGCCCGGTGCGGCGCAGTCGACCGAGCATGTCTTCACGAAAGTTCGAGTGGTCCCAGACCCCGGCCAGCGCCAGCGGGTGCAAGGCTTGCAGCATCAGGGCGCTGATACCGCCGATGAGCATGCTGCTGAAGTCGCCATGCACTTGCCAGCTCACCGAGTCGGGGCCGAAGAGCCCAGGGTCGCCCTTGGGGTTTTCCAGGTCGAGCTTGCCCAGCGAAAGGCCGGACAGGCTCATGATCTGGGTTTCGATACGGCTACGGATGAATTCCATGACAACTCGGTGGCAGCAGCATTAAAAGATGCGCGGCCAGTGGCCGCGCCTGGGTTATTCAGTCATTGGTTCAAACGCTTGTCGATCAGCCCGGCGACCACGCTGGGATCGGCCAGGGTCGATGTGTCGCCGAGGCTGTCGAGTTCATTGCAGGCGATCTTGCGCAGGATCCGTCGCATGATCTTGCCCGAACGGGTTTTCGGCAAGGCCGGCGCCCATTGAATCAGATCGGGTTTGGCGAAACTGCCGATTTCCTTGCTGACGTGGGCCAGCAGTTCTTTGTGCAACGCATCGCTGGGTTCGATGCCGTTCATCGGCGTGACAAAGGCGTAGATGCCCTGGCCCTTGAGGTCGTGAGGGTAACCGACCACCGCCGCCTCGGCGATGCTGTCATGCAGTACCAGTGCGCTTTCGACTTCGGCAGTGCCGATGCGGTGTCCGGAGACGTTGATCACATCATCGATGCGTCCGGTGATCCAGTAATCGCCATCTTCATCGCGCCGCGCGCCGTCACCGGTGAAATAGTAGCCGGGATAGGGTTTGAAATAGGTGTCGACCATGCGTTGCGGGTCGCCGTAGACGCTGCGGATCTGCCCCGGCCAGCTTGATTTTATGGCGAGCACGCCACTGCCGGCGCCGCTGATTTCCTTACCGTGCTCATCGAGCAATACCGGTTGCACGCCGAACATTGGCTGGGTCGCGCAGCCGGGTTTGATCCGTTGCGCGCTGACCAGCGGGCTGAGCATGATGCCGCCGGTTTCGGTCTGCCACCAGGTGTCGACGATCGGGCAGCGCTGCTCGCCGACCGCGTTGAAATACCAGTCCCAGGCTTCCGGGTTGATCGGTTCGCCGACGCTGCCCAGCAGCCGCAAACTGGCGCGCGAGCTGTCTTTCAAGGGCTCCAGGCCTTCGCGCATCAAGGCCCGCAGGGCGGTTGGCGCAGTGTAGAAAATGTTCACCCGATGTTTGTCGATGACCTGCCAGAAGCGCGAGCTGTTCGGGTAGCTCGGCACGCCCTCGAAGATCAGCGTGGTCGCGCCGTTGGCCAGTGGCCCGTAGACGATGTAGCTGTGGCCGGTGACCCAGCCGACGTCGGCGGTGCACCAGAACACTTCGCCGTCGCGGTAATCGAACACGTACTTGAAGGTCATCGCCGCTTGCAGCAGATAGCCGCCAGTGGTGTGCAGCACGCCCTTGGGTTTACCGGTGCTGCCGGAGGTGTAAAGGATGAACAGCGGGTCTTCGGCGTCCATCGGTTCTGGCGGGCAGTCGTCGCTGACGTCGCGCAGTGCCTGGTGATACCAGAGGTCGCGACCCTCGACCCAATTGACGTCGCCCTGAGTGTGTTCGACCACTACAACAGTGCTGACGGCCGGGCAACTGAGCAGGGCTTTGTCGACGTTCTGTTTGAGCGGTACATATTTACCGCCACGTACGCCTTCATCGGCGGTAATCACGGTGCGGCAGTCCGCGTCGAGGATCCGGTCACGCAGGGAGTCGGGGGAAAACCCGCCAAAGACCACCGAGTGCACGGCGCCGATGCGCGAGCAGGCAAGCATCGCGTAGGCGGCTTCAGGGATCATTGGCATGTAGATGCACACCCGGTCGCCTTTTTTTACGCCACGGCTTTTTAGCACGTTGGCCAGGCGGCAGACGGAGTGATGGAGTTTCTGGTAGGTGATGTGCAGCGATTCGGCCGGGTCGTCGCCTTCCCAGATGATTGCGGTCTGCTCGCCGCGTTGGGCGAGGTGGCGATCGATGCAGTTATAGCTGACGTTGAGCTGGCCGCCGGCAAACCACTGTGCCGTGCCGGTTTTGATATTTGATTGCTGGACGCTTTGCCAGGGTGTCGACCAGTCGAGAAAGCGCTTGGCCTGTTCGGCCCAGAAGATGTCGGGTTGCTCGATGGATTGGCGGTACAGGCGCAGGTAGTCGTCCTGACTCAATTGTGCAGCCCGGCGGACGGCATCGGCTTTGGGGAACGTGCTGATATCGAACATGACGGTTCCTTATTCTTGTATTGCGACAAGTGATAAAGATGCGCCGAGTAGGGGGAGGGTTCAAGTCGTACAGGGGACCAATGTGGGAGCGAGCTTGCTCGCGATAGCGGTCTGACAGCCGACATTTTCCTCGAATATCAAACCGTCATCGCGAGCAAGCTCGCTCCCACAAGGTCTGTGCAGACCTGTGGGAGCAGTGATCAGATCACCCGCGGTGACGACCGCGGAAGTAGTTGATCAGGCCCTGGGTCGAAGCGTCTTCGGCCGGAGTTTCTTCGCTGCCGACCAGGCGGCTGTAGACACCTTTGCCCAGTTCTTTGCCCAGTTCCACGCCCCATTGGTCGAAGGCGTTGATGCCCCAGATCACGCTCTGCACGAACACCTTGTGTTCGTACATCGCAACCAGCGCGCCCAGACGACGCGGGCTGATGCGCTCGACCACCAGGGTGTTGCTCGGGCGGTTGCCCGGGATCACCTTGTGCGGCGCAAGCTTCTGCACCTGGTCTTCGGCTATGCCTTTTTCACGTAGCTCGGCTTCCGCCTCGGCGCGGGTCTTGCCGAGCATCAGCGCCTGGCTTTGCGACAGGCAGTTGGCGTACAGCCACTGATGGTGGTCGGCAACCGGGTTGAAGCTGACGATCGGCACAATGAAGTCAGCCGGAATCAACTGGGTGCCCTGGTGCAGCAACTGGTGATAGGCGTGTTGACCGTTGCAACCGACGCCGCCCCAGATGACCGGACCGGTATCGGTGGAAACCGGTGTGCCGTCCTGACGTACGCTCTTGCCGTTGGATTCCATGTCCAGTTGCTGCAAGTGCTTGGTGATGTTGCGCAGGTAGTGGTCGTACGGCAGGATCGCGTGGCTTTGCGCGCCCCAGAAGTTGCCGTACCAGACACCCAGCAGTGCCAGCAGCACCGGCATGTTCTGTTCGAATGGCGCGCTCTGGAAGTGCTGGTCCATGGTGTAGGCACCGGACAGCAGCTCCTTGAAGTTCGACATGCCGATGGCCAGGGCAATCGGCAAACCGATGGCCGACCACAGCGAATAGCGGCCGCCAACCCAGTCCCACATCGGGAAGATGTTCTCTTCGCGAATACCGAAAGCCACGGCCGCTGCGTTGTTGCTCGAAACGGCGATGAAGTGGCGATACAGCTCGGCTTCGGAGCCACCCTGGGCCAGGTACCAGGCGCGCGCGGCCTGGGCGTTTTTCAGGGTCTCGAGGGTGTTGAAGGATTTCGAAGAAACGATGAACAGTGTGGTTTCTGCACGAATCTTCGCCGACAGCTCGTGGAATTCACTGCCGTCGATGTTCGCCAGGTAATGGCAGCGCACGCCTTTCTGGGCGTAGGACAACAGCGCTTCGGACACCAGCTCAGGGCCGAGGAACGAACCACCGATACCGATGTTCACCACGTCGGTGATCGGCTTCTCGGTGTAACCACGCCACAGGCCATCGTGAATGCGCCCGACCAGCTCGGTGATCTGGTTCAGCACCTTGTGCACGTCAGGCATGACGTTGACGCCATTGACCGACAGCTTGTCGCCCACTGGGCGGCGCAGGGCCGTATGCAGTGCCGGGCGGCCTTCGGAGGCGTTGACGATTTCACCGCTGAACAACGCCTTGATCGCGTCCTGCAAGCCGACTTCGTTCGCCAGGCCCACCAGCAGATTGCGGGTTTCGGTGGTGATCAGGTTTTTCGAGTAATCCAGAAACAGCCCGCAGCTGCTCAGGGTGAATTGGCTGAAACGCTGCGGGTCGGCATTGAACGCTTCGCGCATGCTGAAATCCTGCATGGCTTGGCGGTGATCATTCAGCGCCTGCCAGGCTGGCAGAGCGGTAACGTCTTGAGGAGTGCGGTAGTACGCCATCGCTGCGGGTTTCCTTTTACTTGGACTGCCTTTAGGACACTGAAAAGCCCGGAATGTCCTGTTCGATGACAGACACTCTCCGGTCGAACTGCGAATAAACGATTAAATAGCGCAGGGCGATTACAGTAAACCTCGCGGTGTGATCTGTCTTGGCTTTGTCTGACCTGCGGCCGGTACTTTTTTGTACCGGCGCATCAGGTAGCCAGGCAGGCGGGTTTTCAGTGCTCAGAGTACGGGGGAAGGCTCAGGCGACCTGAACCGGGATGGCATTGCTGGTGTGGCTCAGCTCGTTGCCGGGCGCCATGTAGAGCATGCGCGGTTTGAAATTGAGCAGTTCGGCTTCGCTGTAATGAGCGTAAGCGCAGATGATCACCCGATCACCGACCTTGGCCTTGTGTGCGGCGGCGCCGTTGACCGAGATCATGCGCGAGCCTTCTTCGCCACGGATCGCATAGGTGGTGAAGCGTTCGCCGTTGTCGACGTTGTAGATCTGAATCTGTTCGTACTCGCGGATTCCGGACAGGTCCAGCCATTCGCCGTCGATGGCGCAAGAGCCTTCGTAGTCGAGCACTGCGTGGGTAACTTCGGCGCGATGCAGCTTGGCCTTGAGCATGATGGCGTGCATGAGTGTTTCCTTGGGCTGATCCGAACCGCGGCAGTTTGCCCGAAGCCTTTGAGGCCGGCAATACGGCGTGAGAAACCGACTGCAATCTACAAAACAACACCGTTCTACTGTGGGAGCGAGCTTGCTCGCGATGGCGGTCTGGCAGCCAACATCTTTGTTGAATGTTAAGCCGTCATCGTCGGATCGCCGCCCGGAGCAAGCTCGCTCCCACAGGGGGATTGCGGTGGTTATGCGGGGGCGTCGAGGTTCAGGTGCAGGTTGTCGATCAACCGGGTCGTGCCCAGGAAAGCGGCCACCAGGATCACCAGGTCACGGTCATCCGCGGTCGCTGGACGCAGGGTCAGCGCATGGCGGATTTCCAGATAATCAGGACGCAAACCAGCGGCCATGAGCTGGGTGATCTGCCGTGCCAGAAGTGCCGGGTAATCACGTTCGCCCTGTTTGATGGTCTCGGCGATTTCGCTCAGCGTGCGATACACCACGGGCGCGACGGCCCGCTGTTCTTCACTGAGGAAACCATTGCGCGAGGATAGCGCCAGGCCGTCGGCGGCCCGCACGGTCGGCTCGCCAATGATCTGGATCGGCATGTTCAGGTCATGCACCAGCGCACGAATCACCGCCAGTTGCTGGAAGTCTTTCTGGCCGAAGATCGCCAGGTCCGGCTGGACCATGTTGAACAGCTTGCTGACCACCGTCGCCACGCCTTCGAAATGCCCAGGGCGGCTGGCGCCACACAGGCCTTCAGAAAGCTGCGGAACACTGACGCGGGTCTGGCCGGCCATGCCGTCCGGGTACATTTCCTCGACTGTTGGCGCGAACAGCAGGTGACAACCGGCTTGCAGCAGTTTCTCCTGGTCGGCGGCCAGGGTCCGCGGATACTTGTCGAGGTCTTCGCCGGCACCAAATTGCAGTGGGTTGACGAAAATGCTCGCGACCACAAAATCCACCCGTTGGGTGGCCTTGGTGATCAGCGCAATGTGGCCGCTGTGCAGATTGCCCATGGTCGGCACGAAGCCGATACGTTTGCCTTCGTTGCGGGCGCGGGCTACAGCGGCACGCAGTTCGCGTACGGTTTTGACAGTGTTCATGCAGAGAATCCGTGTTCGGCGCCAGGGAAGGTCGCGGCTTTGACTTCGCTGACGTAAGCGCTCAGGGCAGCGTGAATGCTGTCTTTGCCGGCCATGAAGTTCTTCACGAACTTCGGTGCGCGGCCGGTGAGGGACAGGCCGAGCATGTCGTGCAGTACCAGCACTTGACCGTCAGTGGCATTGCCGGCACCGATGCCGATTACCGGAATCTTCACCGCTTGAGTGATTTCGTGGGCCAGCTCGCTCGGTACACACTCGAGCAGCAGCATCGCCGCGCCGGCCTGCTCCAGGGCAATCGCGTCCGCGCGCATCTGCCGAGCCTGGTTTTCATTGCGGCCCTGAACTTTATAACCGCCCAGAATGTTCACCGACTGCGGCGTCAGCCCCATGTGTGCACACACCGGGATACCACGTTCGGCCAACAGACGAATCGACTCGGCCAGCCACAGCGCGCCTTCGACCTTGACCATGTGCGCACCCGCCTGCATCAGCTGGGCACTGTTGGTCATCGTTTGCTCGAGGGTGGCATACGCCATGAACGGCAGGTCGGCGAGGATCAATGCGTCGGTGTTGCCACGCTTGACCGCGGCGACGTGGTAAGCCATTTCGGCGGTGGTCACCGGCAGGGTGCTGTCGTGTCCTTGCAACACCATGCCAAGGGAGTCGCCCACCAACAGCACTTCAACGCCCGCCTCATTGCAGGCGTGGGCAAATGTGGCGTCGTAGCAGGTCAGCATGGTGATTTTTTCACCCTTTTGCTTGAGGCTCTGCAAGGTGGTCAAGGTGATAGCTGGCATGAAAAAAATCCTCATTCAGGCGCTTGGAAAACTACTGCGAGTAACGCGCGTGATTCTTCATTTACTCAGGCGCACGGTCTTGTGTCGTGCTTGAAAAGCCTGGATTGCGCCCTGTAGTGCCGGGTTGGCGGCAGCGGGACGCCTATAGTCGTGAGGAGAACTCGGGAAGTCAATTGGATGTGTTACCGCAATGTTACGCCGTTGGTGTTACCGGCGTTACTGATGCGATTCAGCAGATTTTTGTCGGAGTGGCATGCTGCACAGTTTGTGTGCGACACAAACCAATGTGGGAGCGAGCTTGCTCGCGATAGCGGTATGACCGTCAACATTGATGTTGAAAGTGACGGCCTCTTCGCGAGCAAGCTCGCTCCCACAGGGGATCCTCATCAAGCCTAGGGGAGGCGTTCCAGCCCGACGAACGGGCAAGCAGCGAGCAGTTCGTGCAGGTGACGGCCGTCCGCCAGTTGCAGGTCAGCTGGCACCAGTTCGGCCAGCGGGTAGAGCACAAAGGCTCGGGCCTGCATGTGGTAGTGAGGGACTTTGAGGCGGGGCTCGTCGATCAGTCGATCGCCGAATAGCAGGATGTCCAGGTCCAGCGTACGCGGACCCCAGCGCTCATGGCGCTCGCGACCCTGGTCGATTTCGATGGCTTGCAGCGCATCGAGCAGCTCAAGCGGCGCAAGCGTGCTGTCGATCGCGGCCACCGCGTTGGTATAACGCGGCTGGCCCGGCAGCAAGGAATCGCTTTGATAGAAGCTCGAAACCCCGACCAGCTCTGTCCGGGGTAACTGCGCAAGTGCTGCAACGGCGCTGCGCAGTTGTTCCGCCGGGGCAGCGAGGTTGCTGCCCATGCCAATGTAGATGCGTTCCATCGACTTACTCGCCCGACACACTCGGTGCACCAGCGGCACGTTTGCGCTTGGCGCCACCGCTGCGGCGACGCTTGCGTGGCGCACCGCTGGCACCGTCGTCCTTGCCGCTGAGGTCGCGGATCATGTCGCGGCGTTCGCTTTCATTGGCGTCCTGATAATCGGTCCACCACTCGCCCAGACCGTTGGTCTGTTCGCCGGCGCTTTCACGCAGCAGCAGAAAGTCGTAACCGGCACGGAAACGCGGATTGTCCAGCAGCATGTCGGCACGTTTACCGCTGCGACGTGGCAGGCGTTCCTGCATGTCCCAGATCTCGCGGATCGGCATGGTGAAGCGTTTCGGAATCGCGATCCGCTGGCACTGCTCACTGATCAGTTCGTGAGCCGCTTCCTGCATGGCCGGAATCGGCGGCATGCCACGGTCCTGCAAACGCAGTACGCGGGCCGGCAGGGCAGGCCAGAGCAGGGCAGCGAACAGGAACGCTGGCGTCACCGGCTTGTTCTGCTTGATCCGCAGGTCGGTGTTGATCAGCGCTTCGCTGATCAAGGTGTGGGTGTAGGTCGGGTTGTGTTCCAGTGCTTCGGCGCTGGCCGGGAACAGTGGATCGAACAATTGCAGGTCGACCAGCATTTCGAAGGTGTCGGCGGCATGACCCGAAAGGAACAGCTTCAACACTTCTTCGAACAGCCGTGCCGACGGGATCTCGCGCAGCATTGGCGCCAGGCCGCGGATGGGCACTGCCGAGTGCTTCTCGATGCCGAAGTCCAGCTTGGCAGCGAAACGCACCGCGCGCAGCATCCGCACCGGGTCTTCCTGGTAGCGCTGAGTCGGATCACCGATCAGGCGGATCAGGCGATTGCGGATGTCGTGTACGCCGTTGGCGTAGTCGAGGATGCGCTCGCTGACCGGATCGTAATACAGGGCGTTGATGGTGAAGTCGCGGCGTTGCGCGTCCTCCTCCAAAGTGCCGTAAACGTTGTCGCGCAAAATGCGCCCGCTTTCGTTACGCGAGGACTGGTTGCTGTCTTCCTCTTCGTCGTTTTGCGGGTGATTGGCGCGGAAGGTCGCGACCTCAATGATTTCGCGACCAAAATGGATGTGCACCAGTTTGAATCGGCGCCCGATGATCCGCGCATTGCGAAACTCGGCGCGAACCTGTTCCGGCGTGGCGCTGGTGGCGACGTCGAAATCCTTGGGTGTGATGTTGAGCAGCATGTCGCGCACACAGCCACCGACCAGGTAAGCCTGGTAGCCGGCGTTCTGCAGGCGTTCGACGATGTTCACTGCATAACGGCTGAACTGAGCCCGTTGCAGCGAGTGTTGGCCGCTGTTGAGCACTTCAGGCGTGCTGCGAATGTGTTGCGTACGACGCAAGGGAGAACGGAATGACTGGAACAGCTTCTTCAGCATGGGATGCACTGTTTGAAGGAATGTTCGGCCAAAACGAAGAATGACCGCATGATGGGCGGGGATTCTAGCATTTAGTCGGGGGATGGTGTAGGACACAGCAGATATGAGCTGCAAGCCATAAGCTACAAGCGTAAAGCGCGGGGGAGCAGGGGGGATTCTTGAATGACAGAAACCACAAGGGGAGCCGAAGCTCCCCAAGAAGTAGTTGCGTGCTCTATTTTTATTATTGGTTTCGGGCTTCTTGTTTTTGTGTAGCGCCCTTGTCATGAAGTTTTCCTTCATGACTCTCCCAATCGGGAGTCAAGAGCAAACGGATTGCTTTGGTCGCTGTGTTGCAATGATCCAGTGATCCAACCAGTTCAGGCTCTGCCTTAGGGCAGTTTTTGTTGTTCTCGGCCTGGTTGCGGGGCAAGCCCCAAATACAACGCCTCTCCAAAAGAATCAGTTAGCTACGCCTCTCGCCGTCTTGTTTTTATTGTGCGTGAGTCGATTCGTCTTATTTTTATTGTCTTGTGCATTGCTTGTTATTGTTCTTGTACCAAACATATAGCAGGTGCCGTGCCAACTTTTACGAGGCCCAGTAAAACAAGGGGTTAGGTGCCTGAATCGCCTTTTTCAGGGCCAAAAAAAACCGGGGCTTCGTTACCGTAAGCCCCGGCTTCTGTTACGAGAACAAGCTTCGGTAACAGTTTTTTCACAATGTCATGTGTTACTCGCACATTCGACAGGTGACGTTCAGCTCTCGCTGGCTACACCGGTCTTGCGCCGCGGGATGCCCAGGCGCTGGCGGCGCTCCCACAGGCATTTGCGGCTGACCCCGAGTTTGCGAGCCAGCTCGGTTTCGGTCATGTGGTCCTGGTGTTCGAGGACGAAGTGCTGGAAGTAATCTTCCAGTGACAGGTCTTCGGTGGGTTCGTGGCTGGTGTTACCGGCACTGCCCTGTTGCGGTGCCAGGCCGATGAACTCGTCATCTTCCAGGTCACCGAGCTCGATATCGATACCCAGCAATTCGGCAGAAATCTCCGGGCTCTCACAGAGGATGACGGCGCGCTCGACGGCGTTTTCCAGTTCGCGCACGTTACCCGGCCAGGAGTAATGACGAATCGCCTGTTCGGCGTCCTGAGCGAATTTCAGGTCAGTGCGATTCACCCGGGCACTTTGGCGGGCGAGGAACGCATTGGCGATTTCGTTGACGTCTGCGCCACGCTCGCGCAGGGCCGGCAGTTTCAGGGCGATCACGTGGAGACGGTAATACAGGTCTTCACGGAACTGGCCGATCTTGGCCAGGCTTTTCAGGTCACGGTGGGTCGCGGCGATCAGACGTACGTCGACCTTTTGCGATTGCACCGAACCTACGCGGCGGATTTCGCCTTCCTGCAATACGCGCAACAAGCGCGCCTGGGCTTCAAGTGGCAGCTCGCCGATCTCATCGAGGAACAAGGTGCCGCCGTCAGCGGCTTCAACCAGCCCCGCGCGACCGGCGCTGGCGCCGGTAAACGCGCCTTTCTCGTGGCCGAACAGTTCGGACTCGATCAGGCTTTCCGGGATGGCTGCGCAGTTCACCGAAATCATCGGTGCCTTGGCGCGCTTGGACAGGTTGTGCAGGGCACGGGCCACCAGCTCTTTACCGGTGCCGGACTCGCCCTGAATCAGCACATTGGAATCGGTTGGGGCCACTTTACGGATTTTGCCGTACAGATCCTGCATCGGTGGACAGGAGCCGATGATGCCGATTTCGCCATTGCTGTTATCGACAGCGGACTTCGTCGAGCCGTTGGCTGCCTTGCCGACCGCAGGTTCACCCGCGGAGCTTTGCGCCGATTGCCGATCGCGCAGGATGCGCGCGACGGCCTGGAGCATTTCGTCGTGGTCGAAAGGCTTGGCGATGTAGTCCACCGCACCCATCTTCATCGAGTCGACCGCCGAGCGCAGGCTGGCGTAGCTGGTCATGATCAGCACCGGCGTGCCCTGGCCCAGCTTGATCAGTTCGGTGCCCGGTGCGCCAGGCAGGCGCAGGTCACTGACAATCAGGTCGAACGTGGGAATGCTGAAGCGTTCTTGTGCTTCCTGCACTGAACCGGCTTCGCTGACCTGGTACTGGTTACGTTCCAGCAGGCGGCGCAAGGCGGAGCGGATAATTGTTTCGTCTTCGACGATCAAAATGTGCGGCATTGATTCGATACTCTCGACGGTCTCAGTTCACAGCGGACGTCGCTTCGACATGACGCGGTAAGGTCACCCGGATACGGGTGCCGCGTTGGCTTTGTGTGTCAGCCGGGCTGTCGATGGTGATTTGTCCATAATGCTCTTCAACGATGGAATAGACCAGTGCAAGGCCCAGACCGGTGCCTTCGCCAGGATCCTTGGTGGTGAAGAAAGGTTCGAACAATCGGTCCATGATGCTCGATGGGATACCGCTGCCCTCGTCTTCCACGATCAGATCGATCGTGTGTTCGTTGGCTTCGCTTTTTACCCGTACCGCACTGCCGGCCGGCGACGCGTCGCGGGCGTTGGACAGCAGGTTGATCAGCACCTGGGCGAGCCGCTGCGGGTCGCCATCGACCCAATGCTCGGGATCGCACAGGTTAAAGAACTGCACTTCGAAGTTGCGGCGGTTCAGCGCCAGCAGACCAATGGCGTCCTGAGCCACTTCGGCCAGGCAGACCGGTTCGTCATTGTGCTGGTGACTTCCGGCGTGGGCAAAGCTCATCAGCGACTGGACGATGCGTGACACGCGCTTGGTCTGTTCGAGGATTTGCCCGCTGATTTCGGTCAGTTCGCTGTCTTCTTCGCGCTCTTCGCGCAGGTTTTGCGCAAGACAGGCGATGCCGGTGATCGGGTTGCCGATTTCATGGGCCACGCCGGCCGCCAGCCGACCGATGCTCGCCAGGCGCTCCGAGTGCACCAGTTTGTCTTCGAGCATCTGGGTTTCAGTCAGGTCTTCGACCAGCAATACCAAACCGCTGTTACCGGGCGCCAGCGGTTCGTCGATCGCGGCTTTGTGCAGGTTCAGCCAGCGCGTCTGGCCGTCCAGGGCCAGGTGCTGTTTGTGCAAATGCTCGTCCGGCAGGTTGATGAAGCCTTGCAGCAGCTCTTTCCACGGATCGCCCAGAGTGCCCAGTCGTGAGCCGACCACGCGCTGTGCGGCGATTCCGGTCAGTTCCTCCATGGCTTTGTTCCACATGAGGATTTCCTGATCCTTGGCCAGCGAACAAACGCCCATTGGCAATTCTTGCAAGGTCTGGCGGTGATAACGGCGCAGGGCATCAAGTTCGGCGGCAAGGCCGGTGAGGCGCGAGTGATAATCCTCGAGACGGCTTTCGATGAAGTGAATGTCTTCGGTGACGTAGTTTTCGCCGCCGGCCTTGTACGGCAGGAAGGTTTCGACCATGTCTTGCGCGACGCTCGGGCCCATCAGGCCGGAGAGGTTGGCTTCGATTCGGTCACGCAGGCGCCGCAAGGCGTATGGGCGACGCTCATCGAACGGCAGATAGAGGTCACGCAGGGCCTGTTCGACTTCTTTTTGCGCGGCTTTGGCGCCCAGTGGTTTGGCCAGTTGGGTGGCAAATTCCTGGGGGGAGGCGGCGTGCAGTTCGCGGCGTTGCGGGCGACGCACATTGTCTACGGCGCAGGCTTCGGCGGCGCTGGCTTCTTCGGTGCTGGCGTTGGTGAATAGCGAGATCAGCGTGAACATCAGCACGTTGGCCGCCAGGGACGCAATCGCCGCCATGTGCCAACTGGTGTCGTCGAGCACGTAGATCATGTTCAGCAGCGGAATATAGAAGCCCTGCAGATTGCCTACCAGTGGCAACAGCATGGTCACCAGCCAGACCAGAATCCCCGCGAGCAAACCGGCGATGAAGCCGCGACGGTTGGCGGTCGGCCAATACAGAACGGACAACACGCCGGGAAGGAACTGCAAGGTCGCGACGAAGGCGACGATGCCGAGGTTGGCCAGGTCCTGCTCGGCGCCCAGCAGCAGGTAGAAACCATAACCGGCCATGATGATCGCGACGATCAAGGCGCGGCGGGTCCATTTCAGCCAGCGGTAGATGTTGCCTTCGGCGGGTGGCTGATAGAGCGGCAGCACCAGGTGGTTCAGGGCCATGCCGGACAGCGCCAGCGTGGTGACGATGATCAATCCGCTGGCAGCTGACAAACCGCCGACATAGGCCAACAGTGCCAGGGCCTTGCTATTGGCGGCGATGCCGACGCCGAGGGTGAAGTATTCCGGGTTGGTGGTGGCACCCAGTTTCAGGCCGGCCCAGAGAATCAGCGGCACGGCCAGGCTCATCAGCAGCAGGAACAGCGGCAAGCCCCAGCTCGCACTCACCAGCGAGCGCGGGTTGAGGTTTTCAGTGAAGGTCATGTGGTACATGTGCGGCATCACGATTGCCGAGGCGAAGAACACCAGAAGCAGTGTGCGCCATGGACCTTCTTGCAGTGGCGTGTGCAGGGCGGCGAGGGCGGTCTGGTTTTGCAGTAACCAGACTTCCAGCTGTTGTGGGCCATCGAACACGCCGTACAAAGCGTAGAGGCCGACGCCACCAATGGCGATCAACTTGATCACTGACTCAAAGGCAATCGCGAACACCAGGCCTTCGTGTTTCTCGCGGGTCGCGATATGCCGCGAGCCGAAGAAAATCGTGAACAGGGTGATCAGTGCGCAGAAGCTCAGGGCGACCCGATGCTGCACCGGCTCACGGGTGAGGATGCCGATCGAGTCGGCCACCGCCTGAATCTGCAGCGCCAGCAACGGCAGTACGCCGATCAGCATGAAAATCGTGGTCAGTGCGCCGGCCCAGGTGCTGCGAAAACGGAACGCGAACAGGTCGGCCAGAGAAGAAAGCTGATACGTACGCGTGATCTTCAGGATTGGGTACAGCAGCACGGGTGCCAGCAGGAACGCCCCGGAGACTCCGAGGTAGCTGGACAAAAAGCCGTAACCGTATTGATAGGCCAGGCCGACCGTGCCGTAGAACGCCCAGGCGCTGGCATAGACACCCAATGACAACGTGTAGGTCAGCGGGTGGCGAATGATCGCTCGCGGGATCATTCCGCGTTCGCTGATCCAGGCAACACCGAACAGCACTGCCAGGTAGGCGGCGCTGATCAGGATCATCTGGGTCAGGCTAAAGCTCATCGGCATCTTTTTGGCTCTGCAGGATGAAGGTCACGACGATCAGAATCAGCCACAGCAGATACGGGCGATACCAGGCGCCGGTGGCGTCGATCCACCAGTCCATGATGGCTGGGGAGAACAGATAGATCCCCACTACCAGGAGCAGGACCAAGCGATAGATGTACATCCCGGCCTCTCTTTATTGTGTGCGTGCCCGAAAACGTGCGGCGATGGTAACGGATGGGCGCCAACCTGCAAGCTTAGTCAGCGTAATTGCGCTTCGGGCAGTGTCAGTGTGCGCGGGATCAGTGTCGCATCCCAGTGTCCGATACCCCAGTTCAGTACTTCTCCGGGGTTGGCGTCGTCGAGTTCGCAGCCGGGGTTTTGTCCCAGTGCGCGCAGGGCACGCAGCAACAACGGCGTTGCCTGGTCTTCGGTCAACGGCGGTGAGCGGTAGGACTTGCCGAGCTTGTGGCCGTTCGGTTGGGTAATCAGTGGCAGGTGCAGATAGCGCGGTTGCGGCAGGCCGAGCAGTTCTTGCAGGTACAACTGGCGCGGGGTGGAATCGAGCAGGTCGGCACCGCGGACAATATCGGTAATGCCTTGCCAGGCGTCGTCGAGCACTACCGCCAGTTGATAAGCGTAGAGCCCGTCGCGGCGGCGAATCACGAAGTCGCCGACCTCACGGCCCAGATGCTGGCGGTACTCGCCCTGCACGCGGTCGGTGAAGTGATACTCCAACTCCGGGACGCGCAAGCGGATCGCCGCGTTTTCGCTGGCGTGACCGGCGTTGCGGCACAGGCCTGGATAAATCCCGTGATAAGGCGCCAGTTGTTTGCGCGAACAGGTGCAGGCGTAGGCCAGGCCGTGGTTGAACAGTTGATTCAACACCTGCGCATAGGCGTCGTGACGGTCGCTCTGGCGGACCATTTCGCCGTCCCATTCGAAACCGTAGCTTTCCAGTGCCTTGAGGATCGCCGCCTGGGCGCCGGGTTCCTCCCGAGGCGGGTCGAGGTCTTCCATGCGCAACAGCCAGCGACCGCCGACCGAACGGGCGTCAAGGTACGAGGCCAATGCCGCGACCAGCGAACCGAAGTGCAGGTGCCCGCTGGGGGTGGGGGCGAAGCGTCCGATGTAGGCGGGGGATTTAATGGCAGTCATGAGGACAATGTTACTTGGTCTGGGCTTGCGTCAGCCACCTTGTGGGAGCGAGCCTGCTCGCGATAGCAATAGATCAGTCAGTATTAATGTTGAATGTAATGCCGCCATCGCGAGCAGGTCGAATCGTCGCACCGTCGCACCGTCGCTCCCAAAGAAACAAAAACGGAGCGTTCGCACGCTCCGTTTTTTGTTCAGGTCGATGCCGTTCAAATCGACGCTTACTTGCCGACTTGCTTTTCCTTGATTTCTGCAAGGGTCTTGCAGTCGACGCACATGTCGGCGGTAGGGCGGGCTTCCAGGCGTTTGACGCCGATCTCGACACCGCAGGACTCGCACCAGCCGTATTCTTCGTCTTCGATCAGTTGCAGGGTCTTGTCGATTTTCTTGATCAGCTTGCGCTCGCGGTCGCGGGCACGCAGTTCGAGGCTGAATTCTTCTTCCTGACTGGCACGGTCGGCCGGGTCGGGGAAGTTGGCCGCTTCGTCTTTCATGTGATCAACAGTACGGTCGACTTCCTGCATCAAGTCCTGTTTCCACTTGTTCAGGATCTTGGTGAAGTGCGCGCGCATGGGCTGGCCCATGTACTCCTCGCCCTTCACTTCTTTGTAGGGTTCGAAGCCGCTGATCGACTGGTTCTGCTGTTGCTTTGCTTGGGTGGGCATGAAATGGACCGCCTCTACTCTTGTAATCCATTGCGCAGGATTGCTCCATCACCGACACCTGCCGGCCCTGCGGCTGCAAGCGGGCGAACTTACCAGATCAAATCGGAGCGCGCTACTCCCGGATGTCGAGGCTGCGCCCCGCAAGGCTTGCAAAAGTTTGCAAAGCCTTGTCTGGTGGGTCTGGAGACCTGATCAGATATTGATTTTAGTCAATCCTGAGCCTTATGTATCAGCTCTTTTACGGGTGAACTTCCGGTTATGACCGCTTTAGGTTCTCGCTCGTTCCTGCGCTTGGGTAGAATCAATTCTTTTCCCCGTTGAAGGAAGGCTAATGGCTCAGCCCTACAGTGCGCGCAGCCGCGCTATCGAACCTTTCCATGTCATGGCATTGCTGGCGCGCGCCAATGAGTTGCAGGCGGCCGGACACGACGTGATTCACCTGGAAATCGGCGAACCGGACTTCACCACTGCCGAGCCGATCATCAAGGCCGGTCAGGCTGCGCTGACGGCGGGGAAAACCCGTTACACCGCCGCTCGCGGCATTCCAGAGCTGCGTGAAGCCATTTCGGGCTTCTATCAGCAGCGTTACGGGTTGAATATCGACCCGCAACGCATCCTGATCACGCCGGGCGGTTCTGGCGCGTTACTGTTGGCCAGCGCCTTGCTGGTCGATCCGGGTAAACACTGGCTGCTGGCCGACCCGGGTTACCCGTGCAACCGGCATTTCCTGCGGTTGGTGGAAGGCGCGGCGCAACTGGTGCCGGTCGGCCCGGACGTGCGTTATCAGCTGACACCGGAGCTGGTCGAGCGCTACTGGGACCACGACAGCGTCGGTGCATTGGTCGCTTCACCGGCCAACCCGACCGGGACCATCCTGACCCGCGATGAACTGGCCGGGTTGTCAGCAGCCATCAAACAGCGTCACGGCCATCTGGTGGTAGATGAGATCTATCACGGCCTGACTTACGGCACCGACGCCGCCAGTGTGCTGGAAGTCGATGACAGCGCTTTTGTGCTGAACAGTTTCTCCAAGTATTTCGGCATGACCGGCTGGCGCCTTGGTTGGCTGGTCGCCCCGGAGGCTGCGGTCGGCGAGTTGGAAAAGCTCGCGCAGAACCTTTACATCAGCGCGCCGAGCATGGCTCAGCACGCAGCGCTGGCCTGCTTCGAGCCGGATACCCTGAGCATTCTCGAAGAGCGCCGGGCTGAGTTCGGGCGCAGGCGTGACTTCCTGCTGCCGGCCTTGCGTGAACTGGGTTTTGGAATCGCCGTGGAGCCGGAAGGCGCCTTCTATTTGTATGCGGACATCAGTGCCTTTGGCGGTGATGCGTTTGCCTTCTGCCGGCACTTCCTGGAAACCGAACACGTCGCCTTCACCCCAGGCCTGGATTTTGGCCGGTATCAGGCGGGTCATCACGTGCGGTTCGCCTACACCCAAAGCCTGCCGCGCTTGCAGGAAGCGGTGGTGCGGATTGCCCGTGGCTTGCGGAGCTGGCAAGGCTGATGCACTTCAATCCTCCTCTCGAAGAAGGTCGGCTGATTCGTCGTTACAAGCGTTTTCTCGCCGATATCGAAACCGTTGGTGGCGAGTTGCTGACCATTCACTGCCCCAACACCGGGTCGATGTTCAATTGCATGGTCGAAGGCGGGCAGGTCTGGTTCAGCCGTTCCAATGACCCGAAACGCAAGCTGCCCGGTACCTGGGAAATCAGCGAAACTCCGCAAGGGCGGTTGGCCTGCGTGAATACTGCGCGGGCCAATACCTTGATTGAAGAGGCGCTACGTGGCGGTTTGATCACCGAGCTCAACGGTTTTACCGGGCTCAAGCGTGAAGTGCCATATGGCCAGGAAAACAGCCGCATAGATTTTCGTCTCGACTACCCGAGCGGCCCGGCCTTCGTCGAAGTCAAAAGCGTCACGCTGGGTTTCGACGGATCGGCAGTCGCGGCTTTTCCGGACGCGGTGACTCTGCGCGGCGCCAAGCATTTGCGCGAGCTGGCGTGCCTGGCGCGGGACGGTATCCGTGCGGTGCAGTTGTACTGCGTCAATCTGACGGGGATCGACGCGGTGCGCCCGGCCCAAGAGATCGATCCGGGTTACGCAGCCGCTTTGCGTGAGGCGAAAGCGGCCGGGGTTGAGGTGTTGGCGTATGGCGTGAGCCTGACCGCGCACGAAGTACGCGTCGACCGTCGGCTGGAGGTGTTGTTCGGCGCTTAAGGGGTTATCCAGATTCCCTGGCTGTCTTCACGGCATGCCAGGGCACTGAGAGATTGCCCGGCGCAGGGGCCGGCCACGCATTCACCGCTTTCAATCAGAAACAGCGCGCCATGGGTGGCGCACTGGATCAGGCTGGCACTGGGGTCGAGAAACTGGTCGGGGTGCCATTCCAGGCCGACGCCGCGATGCGGGCAGCGATTTTCATACACGTAGACCTGGCCTTCACGGCGCACGGCAAACAGTTTTTGGCCGTCGATCTCGAAACCACGGCTGCTGGCATCGACCAGCTCGGCGCTGGTGCAAAGAAACTTCATGACTATCCTCAAGTGCCGAGGGCTCTGGCCTCTGGCGGTTATGCGGCGCGCGTTCACTGGTTAGCAAATGTGTCTGTGCTTGACGTGCAAATGCTAACAATTATCAAATGGGCGCTTCGCCCGTGCTGTAAGCGTTGCTGAAAACGCTTCGATTTTGCGGGAATACCCTCAAAGGAAACCCTGTTATGCGCCTGAGTACCAGTGCTATTGCGCTCTGTGTCGGACTTTTGGTCAACCATGGGGCCGCAGCGACCGAATTGCCGCAACGCTGGGTCAGTGCCGGCGGGGCTTTGTCGGAGTGGGTGAGTGCGTTGGGCGGCGAGTCGAAGCTGGTCGGCGTCGACAGCACCAGCCAGCATCCCGAATCGCTCAAGGCCTTGCCGAGTATCGGTTATCAACGGCAATTGTCGGCGGAGGGCATTCTGAGTTTGCGCCCACAGATTCTTATCGGCACCGAAGAAATGGGCCCGCCGCCGGTGTTGTCACAGATTCGCAGTGCCGGGGTGCAAGTCGAGTTGTTCTCGGCGCAGCCGGATTTGCCAACCCTGCAAGGCAACTTGCAGCACCTGGGTAAATTGCTCGGTAGCGAGCCGCAAGCCACAACGCTGTTTCACAGTTATCAGCAGCAACTTGAACAGCAAAAAGACTGGGTCAGCCAGGCCCAGGCCAAACAGAAGGCGCCGGGTGTGTTGTTACTGCTGGGGCATGCTGGCGGCAAACCGCTGATCGCCGGCAAGGACACCGCAGCCGATTGGCTGTTGCAACAGGCGGGTGGGCATAACCTGGCGACCCATACCGGTTACAAACCCTTTTCTGTTGAGTCCCTGGCTGGCTTGACGCCAGAGGTGTTGGTGTTTGCCGACCGGGCGCTGACCGGTGACGCCGCGCGTGCCGCGTTGTTCAAGGAAAACCCGATTCTCGCGTCGACTCCGGCGGCCAAGGCCGGGCGGGTGTTCGAGCTGGACCCGACGCTGTTGGTCGGTGGCTTGGGGCCGCGCTTGCCTGCGAGCCTGGTGGAGCTGTCCGCCGGGTTCTATCCCGCTGAATCAGCCAAGGCAAACACCGCCCCATGACGACTCTGGTTAAACCACGTTCTTTATTCATCGGTCTGAGTCTGCTGTGTTTACTGGCGATCTGGCTGTCATTGGCCCTGGGCCCGGTCAGCTTGCCGCTGCTCGATACCTTGCGCGCCGCGATGCGCTTGATCGGTCTGCCGATTCCCGCTGAAGGGCTGGAGCAGGCCGAACTGATTCTCGGGCAGATTCGTTTGCCGCGTACCTTGCTCGGTCTGGCGGTGGGCGGGGTGCTGGCGTTGTCGGGCGTGGCGATGCAGGGGTTGTTCCGCAATCCGCTGGCGGATCCGGGGTTGGTCGGCGTTTCCAGTGGTGCAGCCTTGGGCGCGGCGATTGCGATTGTCGGCGGCTCGATGTTTGGTGGTTTACCTGAGGCGATCGGCCCGTATCTGTTATCGCTGTGTGCGTTCCTTGGCGGACTCGGGGTGACGGCGCTGGTTTACCGCCTCGGCCGGCGGAACGGCCAGACCAACGTTGCGACCATGTTGCTGGCGGGCATCGCCCTGACGGCGCTGGCCAGTTCGGCGGTGGGCTTGTTCACCTATCTGGCGGACGACGCGACCTTGCGTACGCTGACTTTCTGGAACCTGGGCAGCCTCAATGGCGCCAGCTATGCGCGACTCTGGCCATTGCTGCTGGTGAGCGCGGCGGTAGCGCTGTGGTTGCCGCGCCGGGCCAAGGCGCTGAATGCACTATTGCTCGGCGAGTCCGAGGCCAGCCATTTGGGGATCAATGTCGAAGGGCTGAAGCGCGAACTGGTGTTCTGCACCGCGTTGGGCGTCGGTGCCGCTGTTGCGGCGGCGGGGATGATCGGTTTTGTCGGGTTGGTGGTGCCGCATCTGGTGCGACTGCTGGCCGGTCCCGATCATCGTGTGCTGTTGCCGGCTTCGGTCCTGGCGGGTGCCAGCCTGTTGCTGTTTGCTGATCTGGTGGCGCGGTTGGCGCTGGCCCCGGCTGAATTGCCGATTGGCATCGTCACTGCATTTATTGGCGCACCGTTCTTTCTGTATTTGCTGTTGCGAGGTCGCGCCTGATGCTGCGAGTAGAAAATCTGCAGATCTGCCGTGGCAAAAAAATCGTCCTGGCGGACATCGATCTTGAGCTTCAACCGGGTGAAGTCCTCGGTGTGCTGGGCCCCAACGGCGCGGGCAAAAGCACCTTGCTCGGCGCGTTGTGTGGCGAGTTACGGCCTGATCATGGTCGTGTCTGGCTCGATCAGCGCGAACTGAGCCAGTGGGATGGCGCACAACGAGCGCAACGCTTGGCGGTATTGCCGCAGACCTCGACCCTGGACTTTGCCTTCCGCGTCGAGGAAGTGGTCGGCATGGGGCGTTTGCCTCATCAAACAGGCCGGGTGCGCGATGACGAAATTGTCGCTGCCGCCTTGCAGGCCGCCGATGTCGGGCATTTGAGTGGTCGCAGCTATCTGGCCCTGTCTGGCGGTGAGCGCCAACGTGTGCACCTGGCGCGGGTACTGGCGCAGCTTTGGCCGGGGGAGGCCGGGCAAACCTTGCTGCTCGACGAGCCGACGTCGATGCTTGACCCGTTGCATCAGCACACCACCTTGCAGGCGATTCGTGAATTCGCCGATCGCGGGGCAGCAGTGCTGGTAATTCTGCATGATCTGAATCTGGCGGCGCGTTATTGTGATCGTATTCTGCTGCTCGAAGGTGGCCGTCCGCATGCGTTGGACACACCGCAGCAGGTGCTGCGGCCGGAACCGCTGAAAGCCGTGTTCGGACTGGATGTGTTGGTGCAGCCGCACCCGGAGCGCGGGCATCCGCTGATCATTGCCCGTTGAGGTGACCTCATGCGTGGGATATTGATTCTGGCGCTGCTGTTACTGGGCGCCTGTCAAAACATGACACCCAGTGCCATGGATCAACCGGCTGGCGTTATTCGCGATCTGCACAGCGGTCAGCGTCTGAGTGCGCAAGCGCTGGTCGAACGATTGGCCGAGGCGCCACGGCTGATCGTTGGCGAGCAGCATGACAATCCCGATCACCATCATGCGCAACTGTGGTTATTACAGGCGCTGGCTCAGCGCCGGGCTCAAGGCAGCGTGTTGCTGGAAATGCTGACGCCGGATCAGCAGGGGCGTGTCGATGAAGTCCATGCATCGAATGCCGCTCACTGGCCTGTCGATTTGCCGGCGGCGTTGGCCTGGCAATCAGGTTGGGACTGGAATCTGTATGGGCCGATTGTGCGGTATGCCCTGGCTCAGCCTTATCCGCTACTGGCGGCGAATCTGGACTCGACCGACGTTCGGCGCATTTATAAGCAAGCGCCGGCCGTGAGTGGGGCCCGGTCGAATGCGCCAGCGGTCAAGAATGAGCTGCTGGCGCAAATCCGTGAGTCTCATTGCGGGTTGTTACCCGAAAGCCGGATGCCGGCCATGCTGGCGGTTCAGCAACAACGCGATCGGCAGATGGCCGAACGACTGCTGGCAGCCCCTGCGCCGGCGTTGCTGTTTGCTGGTGCTTATCACGCGCGTCTGGACATTGGCGTGCCGGTGCATGTGCAGGATCTTGGCAAGCATTCGGCGCCCGTGGTGGTGATGCTGGCGGAGAAGGGGGCTGAGGTCTCGTCGAATTCGGCTGATTACGTCTGGTACACGGCCGCCCGGCCCGTGCAGGACTATTGTGCGCAAATGCGTCAGTAGGCGGTTTGGGCGTATCCAGGAATCACTTTTCGTCAGGCAAAAAAAGACCCGGCAAGAGCCGGGTCAAATAACCGTGATTAGCCTGATGAGGAGATAATCTGAGAGTCCGAACCAATGGTCTTTCAGAAGATCAGCTGATCTCGCGACCAGTTGCGATAATCATAACGATTCTCATTTCTAAGTCAATCGATGTTTTCTGAATTCTTTTCTCTTTTGCCAAACACTTGTTTGGATTGCCCGTAAATGCTGGGCTTTAGACCTTGTGACGTGAGGATATGGCTTCGAGCTGTTTATTGAGTGCGTCCTTGCGTTCGGCGGGGATGTCGTTCCAGTGCACGTCCATCAGCGCCCCCTCAATCGCGTACAACAACACCTTCGATGCGCGAAACCCGCGAGTGCGCACCGCCCGATAAGCATCCACCGCCCCCAGGCGGCGCAAGTCCGAGGCGCTGTGGATGCCCACGGCATGCAGCCATTGCGCCGACGTCTTGCCAAGGTTTTTCAGGTGTTGCAGTTCATCATTCATCAAGCCTCCTTGCGACAGCCGAAGAGTGCGTGGGCGAGCCTCAAAGGAGTGTAGCGGTCAGTAGGAAAAGCGTGGTTGTTTGGTCAGTTTGAACGCAAAAGCTTCTAAGGCGTTCTGCCAGATAGTTCTGGAAAGGGCAGTAAGGGCAGTCGGAAAGGACTTGGGAAGGTCATGCATGCAGTCCGACGCGCAGCGGTGGACGCCGGACTTCAGGTGAGGGCAGGTGTCAGCGGGTGCGGTAGCGCAGGCGAGTACCGAAATTCATCGACATGAGAATTTCGTCAGCGCTCAGCTCAGGCGGGAAGTAAGCACCGGAGATTTGCGCGTGGGCCAGACTCGCACCTTCCAGAGAGGCATTACGAAAATCGATACCACGCAGGTCGGCAGAGCGGAAGTAGGCGTCGCTGAAATCGATACCTTCGGCGTTCAGCTCGCGCAGGTCGAGGCCACGGAAATCGCCGCCCACCATGTCGATAGGTCCGGACTTGGGCCTTTCGCGATTGAAACCGGTGATGTCGTCTTTGTGCAGCAAGGCATATAGCGGGGTGTCGAGAAGTTTTGGCTGGCTCATAGGATGTCATCACCTGTTGGTTTTATGGCGCCAGTATAGTGCCACTATTTTGCAGGCGTGAAGCCGGTTAGAGCTTCACGCCTGAAATAGTTTCTTACAGCCCCGGCAGACGCTGACGGATCTGCGCGACCACTGTGTCGAGGGTTCCGCTTTCATTGGTCTGAACGCGTTTGCTGCAGAGAATCTCTGTCGGTGTCAGCGGCTCGCGATTGGCTTGTTGAGCGGCGATAACAGCCAGGTTGGCGTCAGACGGATCGTTTTTGTCTGCCTGACGCTGCGCCAGCCAGCTCTCGATCACCGCTTGTGGTGCATTGCAATCAAGGATCAGGAACGGCGCACCCGTCGCTTCGGCGATTTTTGCCGCGCTATCGCGTTGTTCACGCTTGAGGTAAGTCGCGTCGATGACCACCGGGAAACCGGCGCGCAGAATCACGTCAGCGATTTCATGCAGGCGGGTGTAGGTGGCGGCGCTGGCGTCGGTGCTGTAGATACCGGCTTGCGGGTCGTTTGGTACATGTTGCTCGCCGAACAGACGCTTGCGCTCGACATCGGAACGCAGCCGAATCGCGCCCAGCGCTTCTACCAGGCGCATGGCGACGTGGCTTTTACCGACGGCGGAAACGCCGTGGGTGATTGCCAGGAAGCGCGATGGAATGGTGCTGTAGCTTTCCGCCAGGTTGGCGTAATTGCGGTACTGGCGCAGGGTAGTGGCGCGCTGCACCGGATCGGCTTCGGCGGGCATGCTGAACAGGCTGACCTTGGCGCGAACCAGTGCGCGGTAGGCTTTATAGAAGTTCAGCAGCTCAAGGCCCTGATAATCGCCGGTCAACTCCAGGTACTGGCTCATGAAGCGGCGTGCCAGGCTTTTCAGGCCACGGTCTTCGAGGTCCATCGCCAGGAAGCCGGTGTCGGCATAGACGTCGGTGAAGCGGAACGGTTCGTTGAATTCGATGCAGTCGAAAATCACCACCTTGCCGTCGATCACGGTGGCGTTGCCCAAATGGATGTCACCGTGGCATTCGCGGATGAAACCTTCGGCCTTGCGTTGGTCCAGCAGCGGTTTCAGGCGTTCGAAGCTGCTCTCGGCCCAGGCTTGCAGGGCGTCGAGTTGCAATAGGTCGGCCTTTTCACTGAGAAACGGGCGGATTTGTTCGAAGTTCTGGCGTACTGGCGCCATGACGCTTTCAGGCGTGCCGGCTTCGTGAGCTGCCGGAACCTTCGGTGCGCTGAGGTGGAACTGAGCTATCTGCCTGGCCATCTCGTCGATGTGCGTGGTCGTCAGTTCACCATTGGCTTGCAGGGTACTGAGCAACTGGCTTTGTGGGAACTGGCGCATTTTCAGCGCGTAATCGAGCACCGGGCCTGTACCACCGAATTGCGGTGCTTCAACGCTGCCGGTGATCGGCAACACTTCAAGATACAAATCGTTGGTCAGGCGCTGGTTCAGGCGCAGTTCTTCGCCGCAGAAATGTTCGCGCGACTCAATGCTTGTGAAGTCGAGGAAACCGAAATTGACCGGCTTCTTCACTTTATAAGCGTAAGGGCCCGTGAGCAGCACCCATGAGATGTGCGTCTCGATGACCTGGAAGCCCTCTACAGGGTGAGGGTAGAGGGCCGGGTTTTGCAGGGCAGCGATCAAGGATTGGCTCACAGGTGATCCTTCAGAGTCTGGGAAAATTCAAGGGCGACATTATGGCCGCAAGCGGGGCTAACGCAAACCTCGCCGGGCTCATGTTGATCGGGAATAAAGTGCGTATAATCCGCCGCCATGACTCGTACCCGATCCCCTCGTTCCCCTAAAAAACCTCCTTCTAGCGGCCTGCGCCCCTGGTTAGGCTGGGCCTTGAAGCTCAGTCTGGTCGGCCTCGTGGTGCTGGCAGGCTTCGCGGTTTACCTCGACGCCGTGGTCCAGGAGAAGTTCTCCGGCAAGCGCTGGACCATTCCGGCCAAGGTTTATGCGCGCCCGCTCGAGCTGTTCGTCGGACAGAAGCTGAGCAGGGATGACTTTCTCACCGAGCTCGACGCCCTGGGTTATCGCCGCGAAAGCGTCGCCAATGGGCCGGGCGCGGCGTCGGTCAACGGCAATACCGTTGACTTGAACACCCGTGGTTTCCAGTTCTATGAAGGCCTGGAGCAGGCTCAACCGGTACGTGTGCGTTTCTCTGGCGATTACGTCGCCGAGTTGTCGGCGACCAACGGTTCGAAGTTATCCGTAGTGCGCCTTGAACCGCTGCTGATCGGTGGTCTTTATCCGAAAAACCTCGAAGACCGCATCCTGATCAAGATCGATCAGGTGCCGCCGTATCTGCTCGATACGCTGGTAGCGGTGGAAGACCGCGACTTCTATCACCACTTTGGTGTGTCGCCAAAGTCGATCATGCGGGCCGTTTGGGTCAACACGTCGGCCGGGCAAATGCGTCAGGGCGGTAGTACATTGACGCAGCAGCTGGTCAAGAACTTCTACCTGACCAACGAGCGCAGCCTGAGCCGTAAGCTGACCGAGGCGATGATGGCGATGCTGCTTGAGTTGCACTACAAAAAGCCGGACATTCTTGAGGCGTACCTCAATGAAGTGTTCATCGGTCAGGACGGTCAGCGTGCCGTGCACGGTTTTGGTCTGGCCAGTCAGTTCTTCTTCAGCCAGCCGCTGTCCGAACTCAAGTTGCATCAAGTCGCGTTGTTGGTGGGCATGGTCAAAGGGCCTTCCTACTACAACCCGCGTCGCTACCCGGAACGCGCGCTTGAGCGACGCAATCTGGTGCTCGATCTGCTGGAACAACAAGGTGTTGCCACCGCCGAGCAAGTCGCCGCTGCGAAGAAGATGCCGCTGGGCGTGACCAAGCGCGGCAGCCTGGCAGACAGCTCGTTTCCGGGCTTCCTCGATCTGGTCAAGCGCCAACTGCGCCAAGACTACCGCGACGAAGACTTGACCGAAGAAGGCCTGCGGATTTTCACCAGCTTCGACCCGATCCTGCAGATGAAGGCTGAAGCCTCGGTCAACGATACCTTCAAGCGCCTCGCCGGCCGTAAAGGTTCGGACGACGTTGAGGCGGCGATGGTCGTGACCAACCCGGAAACCGGTGAAGTTCAGGCGATGATCGGCAGCCGTCAGGCGAGTTTCGCCGGCTTCAACCGCGCGCTGGATGCGGTGCGGCCAATCGGTTCCCTGATCAAGCCGGCGGTGTACCTGACCGCGCTTGAGAAACCGAGCCAGTACACCTTGACCAGTTGGCTGTCCGATGAATCCTTCTCGGTAAAAGGTGCGGATGGTCAGGTCTGGAAGCCACAGAACTATGATCGTCGCTCCCACGGCACGGTATTCCTGTACCAGGGGCTGGCGCATTCCTACAACCTGTCGACCGCGCGTCTGGGTCTGGAAGTCGGCGTGCCGAACGTCCTGAAAACCCTTGGGCGTCTGGGCATCACCCGGGAATTCCCGGCCTTCCCGTCGATGTTGCTGGGGGCGGGTGGCTTGACGCCGATCGAAGTGGCAACCATGTACCAGACCCTCGCCAACGGCGGTTTCAACACGCCGATGCGCGGGATTCGCAGCGTACTGACCGCCGAAGGTCAGCCGCTCAAGCGTTATCCGTTCCAGATTCAGCAACGTTTCGATCCGGCTTCCATCTACCTGATCCAGAGCGCCATGCAGCGCGTGATGCGTGAAGGTACCGGCAGTTCGGTCTATAACGTGCTGCCCAAGACGCTGACCCTGGCGGGTAAAACCGGTACCAGTAACGACTCGCGAGACAGCTGGTTTGCCGGTTTCAGTCAGGATCTGCTGGCGGTGGTCTGGCTGGGTCGCGATGACAACGGCAAGACGCCGTTCACCGGTGCCACGGGCGCGCTGCAAGTCTGGACCAGTTTCATGCGCAAGGCCGACCCGTTGCCGCTGGATATGCCGCAGCCGGATAATGTCGTTCAGGCCTGGGTCGATTCGCGTACCGGGCAGGGCTCTGAAGCCAGCTGCCCAGGCGCAGTGCAGATGCCGTATATTCGCGGCAGCGAACCGCCTCCCGGCGCTACGTGCGGTGGCTCAAGCCCCGCTTCAGGCGAGTCGGTGATGGATTGGGTCAAGGGCTGGATGAATTAAGCGAAGAGGGTTTCAAGTGAACAAGTGGTTTATTCCAGCGGTTACGGTGACAGCTCTGGCTTTGCTCAGCGGCTGCTCCAGTGTGCAGCACGGCTCGATTCCAGTGGTCGACTCCGGTACGGCGGTGTCCAACAGTGAACGGATTTCTGCCAATGGCGGTTTCCGCAAAACTACCGTGAAGCGTCCGGCACAAGCCCAGACTCAGGCGATCCCGCAGGGTGACACTGGCGTGGTGGTGATGGTGCCGGGTGCTGGCGCGACGACTTCGACGCCAATCAGCACTCAACCGATCAGCCCTGGCCCGATCAGCTCCGGTCCGATAACTCCGGGTCCGATCGACAGCGGACCGCTCCAGTCGGCGCCGATCAATCAGGGTAACTACAGCATGCCATCGACGCCGAGCGGGATTCCTTCCGCCAGCAGCGCCGGCGGTTTGTCTGCCGACGAGCAACTGGACGGTCCGGTGCTGGCCTTGCTGACTACCGCTCAGCAGCAACAGGCGAGCGGTGATCTCAACGGTGCGTCGTCCAGCCTTGAGCGTGCCCAACGGGTTGCTCCGCGTGAACCGCAAGTGCTTTACCGTCTGGCGCAGGTGCGCATGGCCCAGGGCGATGCAGCGCAGGCCGAGCAGTTCGCTCGTCGCGGTTTGACGTTTGCCAATGGTCGTCCGGATCTTCAGGCCAGTCTGTGGGCGTTGATCGCCCAGGCGCGTGAAAAGCAGGGTGATTCCGCCGGTGCCGCACTGGCTCGTCAAAAGGCCAAGGTTACGCTCTGATGGATGTACGTTTTCCGAAGATCGCTGAACAGCTGCTGCTGATCGAGCGCGAGTTGCGTCTTCAGGGTTGGTGGGACGAGCTCCCGCCAAGCGCTGAAGCGTTGAACAGCGTCGAGCCATTTTCCGTCGATACGCTGGATTTCGAACAGTGGCTGCAATGGATCTTCTTGCCGCGCATGAAGGCCATCCTTGAGAACAACCTGCCGCTGCCCAATGCCTCGGGCATTCAGGAAATGGCCGAGATGGTCTTCGCTGCGCGCAATGTCCAGGGCAAGGATCGGCAGCTGCAGGTCTTGCTCAAAGAGTTCGATCAGCTCATCACGGCTTCCCGCTAAGCCGAAAACTGCCAGTGCCTACTGGCAGTTATCCTTGATCTGTTTTTGTGCTTCGGTGATGCGTTCCTGACGCTGTTGGTCTGTCAGGCGACGCATCTCACCGTCGACTTCCTCGCGTAATCGCGGATTGTTCTGCAATTGAGCCAGGTTCGTTCGCGCCTGTTCGCAGAACGTCTTGAGCTGGGCTTGCTGCTCGGCTACCTGTTTTTTCACCGAGTTGTCGATGGCCTGTTGATCGCCTATGGCGCTGCTGCGTGGTGGCGGGCTCGGTTTGCCGACGGGCAGGGCGGGCTTCACCACAGTCGTGGCTTCCTGGCCCTGGGGCGGCTGAGCATCGAAATGGGTAACGCCCTGGCCATCGATCCATTTGTAGATCGGACTGGCCATGCACAAAGGGCTCAGGCCGATCAGCAGACTGGCCGTGAAGAAGAACGTTCGCATGCCGTTTCCTTGTCGTGGGTGCGCAATTGAAGCTAACACACCTGCTGTTTAAAGGTTTTTTCTTGCGTTCTCATGCGCTTAGTTCGAATAAAGCACATTGACGACTTGACTTGCAGAGGGCGAAACAGAAGAATCCAAAGTCCGCTGTAGAGGGACTGCCAGAAGCAGACCCACTCGGCAGATCATGAGGCGCACATCCGCGCCGACCTGTTACACCCGCAACGCGTTACCTCGCGCTGGGTGGGAAAGCCCCGCAACACTTGGGACGATCCCAATACTTGCTCAGTCAGTGCTGACGTAGTCGGCGACCACCGTCGCTCATGCTCTGCCGAGAAGTAAACCTATTAAGACCCGTCCCCTATATGTGGGCGGTATTCTGGCGTTTTAGAGGTGAACAACGTGGAGCTTTTATCTGGCGGTGAGATGCTCGTCCGCTTTTTGCGTGACGAAGGCGTCAAATATATCTACGGGTACCCGGGTGGTGCTCTCCTTCATGTATACGATGCCCTGTTCAAAGAACCGGAAGTGACCCACATCCTGGTTCGTCACGAACAGGCTGCGACCCATATGGCTGACGGCTATGCCCGTGCTACCGGTAAAGCCGGCGTAGTACTGGTGACCTCTGGCCCGGGCGCAACCAACGCCATCACCGGTATTGCCACGGCCTACATGGACTCCATTCCGATGGTGATCATTTCCGGCCAGGTGCCTAGCACCATGGTAGGCACCGATGCGTTCCAGGAAACCGACATGATCGGTATCTCCCGGCCGATCGTGAAGCACAGCTTCATGATCAAGCACGCGTCGGAAATCCCGGAAGTCATGAAGAAGGCGTTCTACCTGGCGCAATCCGGTCGTCCTGGTCCTGTCGTTGTCGATATCCCGAAAGACATGACCAACCCGGCCGAGAAGTTCGAATACGTCTTCCCGAAAAAAGCCAAGCTGCGTTCCTACAGCCCGGCTGTTCGCGGTCACTCCGGGCAAATCCGCAAGGCAGCAGAAATGCTCCTGGCGGCCAAGCGTCCTGTGCTCTACGCAGGCGGCGGCGTGATTCTTGGTGGTGGCTCCGCGCCGCTGACCGAACTGGCGCAAATGCTCAACCTGCCGGTGACCAACACCCTGATGGGCCTGGGTGCCTACCCTGGCACCGACCGTCAGTTCATCGGCATGCTCGGCATGCACGGTAGCTACACCGCTAACCTGGCCATGCACCACGCCGACGTGATTCTTGCTGTCGGCGCGCGTTTCGATGACCGCGTGATCAACGGCCCGGCCAAGTTCTGTCCAAATGCCAAGATCATTCACATCGACATCGACCCGGCTTCGATTTCCAAAACCATCAAGGCAGACGTGCCTATCGTTGGCCCGGTCGAGAGCGTCCTGACCGAGATGGTCGCAATCCTCAAGGAAATCGGCGAGACCCCGAACAAGGAGTCCGTTGCCAGTTGGTGGAAGCAAGTCGACGAGTGGCGCGGTGATCGCGGCCTGTTCCCGTATGACAAGGGCGACGGCAGCGTCATCAAGCCGCAAACCGTGATCGAAACCCTCTGCGAAGTGACCAAGGGCGATGCCTTTGTGACCTCCGACGTGGGTCAGCACCAGATGTTCGCGGCGCAGTACTACAAGTTCAACAAGCCTAACCGCTGGATCAACTCCGGCGGCCTGGGCACCATGGGCTTCGGTTTCCCGGCGGCCATGGGCATCAAGTTGAGCTTCCCGGATGCCGACGTCGCCTGCGTAACGGGCGAGGGCAGTATCCAGATGAACATTCAGGAATTGTCGACCTGCCTGCAATACGGTTTGCCGGTAAAGATCGTCATCCTGAACAACGGTGTTCTGGGTATGGTTCGCCAGTGGCAGGACATGAGTTACGGTAGTCGTCACTCGCATTCCTACATGGAGTCGCTGCCTGACTTCGTCAAGTTGGCAGAGGCCTATGGCCACGTCGGCGTGCGCATCACCGATTCGAAAGATTTGAAGTCGAAGATGGAGGAAGCGTTCGCCATGAAGGATCGCCTGGTGGTGATCGACATTTCGGTCGACACCAGTGAGCACGTCTACCCGATGCAGATCAAAGACGGCTCCATGCGCGATATGTGGCTGAGCAAGACGGAGCGTACTTAATCATGCGACACATTATTTCCTTGCTTCTGGAAAACGAACCGGGCGCTTTGTCTCGTGTAGTCGGTCTGTTCTCGCAGCGCAACTACAACATCGAAAGCCTGACCGTGGCGCCGACCGAAGACCCGACCCTGTCGCGTCTGACGTTGACTACAGTCGGCCACGATGAAGTGATCGAGCAGATCACCAAGAACCTGAACAAGCTGATCGAAGTGGTGAAACTGGTTGACCTGTCGGAGAGTGCTCACATCGAGCGTGAACTGATGCTGGTCAAGGTCAAGGCCACCGGCGCCCAGCGCGCCGAGATCAAACGCACTACCGATATTTATCGTGGACAGATCGTCGATGTCAGCGCCAGCGTGTATACCGTTCAATTGACCGGTACCAGCGACAAGCTCGACAGTTTCATTCAGTCGATCGGCACTGCCTCGATTCTGGAAACCGTACGCAGTGGCGTCACCGGGATTGCCCGCGGCGACAAAGTACTCAGCATCTAAACCAAATTAGCGAACGGCCTGAACGGCCTGGATATAGGGGAAATTCATGAAAGTTTATTACGAAAAAGACTGCGACCTGTCGATCATCCAGGGCAAGAAAGTTGCCATCATCGGTTACGGTTCCCAGGGCCACGCTCAAGCGTGCAACCTGAAAGACTCCGGCGTTGACGTTACTGTTGGTCTGCGTAAAGGTTCGGCCACTGTTGCCAAAGCCGAAGCTCACGGCCTGAAAGTGACTGACGTTGCTTCTGCTGTTGCTGCTGCCGACCTGGTCATGATCCTGACCCCGGACGAGTTCCAGTCTGCGCTGTACAAGAACGAAATCGAGCCGAACATCAAGAAAGGCGCCACCCTGGCCTTCTCCCACGGCTTCGCGATCCACTACAACCAGGTTGTGCCGCGCGCTGACCTCGACGTGATCATGATCGCGCCGAAGGCTCCGGGCCACACCGTGCGTTCCGAGTTCGTAAAGGGCGGCGGTATTCCTGACCTGATCGCGATCTATCAGGATGCTTCCGGCAACGCCAAAAACGTTGCACTGTCCTACGCTGCCGGTGTTGGCGGTGGTCGTACCGGTATCATCGAAACCACTTTCAAGGACGAGACCGAAACCGACCTGTTCGGCGAACAAGCCGTTCTGTGTGGCGGTACCGTTGAACTGGTCAAAGCCGGTTTCGAAACTCTGGTTGAAGCTGGCTACGCGCCAGAAATGGCCTACTTCGAGTGCCTGCACGAACTGAAGCTGATCGTTGACCTCATGTACGAAGGCGGTATCGCCAACATGAACTACTCGATCTCCAACAACGCCGAGTACGGCGAGTACGTTACCGGTCCTGAAGTCATCAACGCTGAATCCCGTCAGGCCATGCGTAATGCCCTGAAACGTATTCAGGACGGTGAATACGCCAAGATGTTCATCAGCGAAGGTGCTACCGGCTATCCTTCGATGACCGCCAAGCGTCGTAACAACGCTGCGCACGGCATCGAGATCATCGGCGAGCAACTGCGCTCGATGATGCCGTGGATCGGCGCCAACAAAATCGTCGACAAAGCCAAAAACTAAGTCACGAGCTTGTACAGAAAACGCGGCTTAGGCCGCGTTTTTTCGTTTGAGTGGTCGGTTCTGGTATAAAGCTGCATCGTTTGCGGCCGAACCGTTGTCGCAGACTCCTGTCGAAACTTTCCACGCCGTTGCAAGGTAATGTCCATGAGCGAACGTCCCGAAGAGCCAAACCAGGCCTCTGACGCCGAAAGCCTGCTACCCATCGATGAGCATGTCGAAGAGGGGCATGACGCTGACGGCCGTAAAGTCCGGCATCGTGGTATCTATCTTCTGCCGAATCTGTTCACCACTGCGAACCTGTTCGCAGGGTTCTATTCCATCATCAACTCGATGAGCGCCCAGAGCGCCTTGAGTGCCGGTGATGCTGCAAGCGCGAGCAAGTATTTTGCTTTCGCGGCGATCGCGATTTTCGTCGCCATGGTCCTCGACGGCCTTGATGGCCGGGTAGCGCGCATGACCAATACCGAAAGCGCCTTCGGTGCCGAGTACGACTCGCTGTCGGACATGGTCGCCTTTGGTGTCGCGCCGGCATTGCTGGCATTCGGCTGGGCGCTGGGGGATATGGGTAAGGTTGGCTGGATGGTTGCCTTCATCTATGTTGCGGGCGCGGCATTGCGTCTGGCGCGCTTCAATACTCAGGTCGGCACTGCGGATAAACGTTACTTCATCGGTCTGGCCAGTCCGGCCGCTGCCGGTGTAGTCGCAGGTATTGTCTGGGCATTCAGCGATTACGGGATTCAGGGCTCCAAGATGTCCTTCCTGGTTGCGCTGATGGTTGCCGCCGCTGGCATGCTGATGGTCAGCAACATCAAGTACAACAGCTTCAAGGAGCTGGACCTGAAAGGGCGCGTACCTTTCGTGGCGATCCTGGCTGTGGTGCTGGTGTTTGCGGTGGTCTTCAGCGATCCACCGCGCATTTTGCTGCTGGTTTTCCTCGCCTATGCAGCTTCTGGTCCGGTGCAGTACCTGTTGCGTCTTCGTCGGCACAAAAAAGCCGAGTGATGTAATTTCCCCCATACTCCGCAGTCTATTGGTGCATCTGTCCTCCAATTCTGCGGAGTTGCCATGTTATTCAAGTTTCCCAAGTCGTCCGACTGTCATGAGTCGGACGTCACGCCTGAGTCCCTCTACCTCTCTCGTCGCAGTGTGCTCGGTGGGGCTATCGCCGGTATGGCGGTCAGCGGCCTGCCACGTTGGGCCAGCGCCGACAACGCGGCTCGGTACGCGGATGTCGAGTCGGGCAAGGCGCCTTCCTGGTTTTCCGAAAAGCTTCCTGCAACCCAGTGGGGGGCGGTGACCGTCAAGGATGAGGCGATCACGCCGTTCAAGGATGCGACCCACTACAACAACTTCTATGAGTTCGGTACTGACAAGGGCGATCCCGCGCAGAACGCTGGCGCGCTGAAAACCGAACCGTGGTCTGTGGTTGTTGATGGTGAGGTGAGTAAGCCAGGGCGTTATGCGCTGGAGGACTTCATGAAGCCGTATCAGTTGGAGGAGCGCATTTATCGGCTGCGCTGTGTAGAGGCCTGGTCGATGGTGATTCCGTGGATCGGCTTTCCCATCTCGGCATTACTCAGTCAGGTGGAGCCTACCTCCAAGGCTAAATACATTCGTTTTGAAACCTTGCAGGACCCCAAGACCATGCCGGGGCAGCGCTCAGGTTTTGCCTTGATCGACTGGCCTTATGTAGAAGGACTGCGTCTGGACGAAGCGATGAATCCGTTGGCGATTCTTGCCGTCGGCATGTATGGCCGCGAGCTGCCCAATCAGAATGGCGCGCCTTTGCGCTTGGTGGTGCCGTGGAAGTACGGGTTCAAGAGCGTCAAATCCATCGTGCGTATCAGTCTGGTCAGCGAGCAACCGAAAACCACCTGGCAAAGCATCGCGTCCGATGAGTATGGCTTCTATGCAAACGTGAATCCGACGGTTGATCACCCGCGCTGGACTCAAGCGCGCGAGCGACGTCTGCCGAGCGGATTGTTGAAGCCCAATGTGCGTGAGACGCAGATGTTCAATGGCTACGCGGATGAAGTTGCTTCTCTCTATACAGGTCTCGATCTGAGGAAGAACTACTGATGCGTTTTTCTGTGTGGCGCGTCGGCGTCTTTATAGCAGTGATGGTGTGGCCGTTACTCTGGCTGTATGAGGCTTGGAGCTTTGCGTTGGGGCCGGATCCGGGAAAGGTGCTGGTTGATCGATTGGGGTTGGGAGCGCTGATCCTGCTGTTGATCACTTTGAGCATGACGCCTATACAGAGGCTGACGGGGTGGGCGGGCTGGATTGCTGTTCGGCGGCAGCTCGGTTTGTGGTGTTTTGCTTATGTTGTTCTGCATCTGAGTGCTTATCTGGTTTTTATCCTTGGTCTTGATTGGTCTCAGTTGGGTGTGGAGCTGAGCAAGCGGCCGTACATTATTATCGGCAGCCTGGGGTTCCTTTGTTTGTTGATGCTGGCGGTAACGTCCAATCGTTATAGCCAGCGACGTTTGGGTGTCCGCTGGAAGAAGTTGCATCGCTTGGTCTATGTAATCCTTGGTCTTGGATTGCTGCATATGCTCTGGATAGTTCGGGCTGATCTGAAGGAGTGGGCGATCTATGCCTCTATAGGTGCGCTGCTATTAGTGCTGCGTGTGCCATCTGTAACGCGCCGAGTTCCGCGTTTAGTGGCCAGAAAAGCACCTTCTGCAACAAAAGCGTAATTAACCCTTGACGGCAGATTCTGGAAGTCTATAATTCGCCCCACTTCCGGCGCAGTCGAAACGGAAAACTCCTTGGTAAACAAA